>JBBSFI010000010.1:0-99388 GCA_038238905.1 Chthoniobacterales bacterium
CCGCCGAACGCACAGCAGAATCCCGCCGGACAACAGCCGCCGAACGCACAGCAGAATCCCGCCGGACAACAGCCGCCGAACGCACAGCAGAATCCCGCCGGACAACAGCCGCCGAACGCGCAGCAGAATCCCGCCGGACAACAGCCGCCGAACGCGCAGCAGAATCCCGCCGGACAACAGCCGCCGAACGCACAGCAGAATCCCGCTGCTCAACAGCCGCCGAACGCGCTTCTGGCTCAGGCTGCTGGAGCACAGCCTCAGATTGCGCATAATGCCGATGAAGCTGCGGCCGAGATTCAACGCGCGGGCCGCCACGAAGAACGGCTACGAAATGAAGCCGCGGGCCAGCAACTTCAACAACTGGGCCAGCATATCGAACAGACCGCCGAGAACCGAGTGCCGGAGGCGCAGCACGCCCTCGCAGGCGCTCAAATGGCCGCTCAGGCACAGACGCCTCTGGCTGAGGCGAGCACCGAACTTCATAATGAGTTGGCTCAGCTAAATCAAGCCCAGGAAAGCCACCCAGCGGGAGAACATCCAGCCGGAGAACATCCAGCCGGTGAACATCCAGCCGGTGAGCCACATTCAGGCCAGCCCGAAGCGCCGCACCAAGGTGGGGAACATGCAGGTGAGCACGGTCAGGAGACGGCTCAAGGATCGCATCCCGGAGCCGAAGCTGGCAGCCCGCATCAAGGATCGCCAGAAGCGGGCCAGCCCGAAAGTGGACAGCCCGGCAACCCCGGTGAGCAGCCGCCTGCGGGCCAAATGGCAAATGCACAAGCGACTCCGCAGGAGCAGGCATGGATGGCCCGAACCCTCGACGCGCTCGACGCGGCGTTGCACGCAAACGCGGCAGATGCACAAGGTCAGCCGCCGGGCGAAGCCGGCCAGCCTGGACAGGAGCCTCCCGGCCAGGGACAGGAAGCGCAAGCCCAACCCGGCCAAGGCCAGCCCGGACAGCCCGAGCAGGGTGGTCAACCAGGCCAGCCTGGACAACCCGGCCAATCGCCCGCCCAGCAGGCCATGGCCGCCGCTGCCCAGGCAAGCGCCGCCGCCTTGCGGGCAGCGCGCAGCGAGGCAGCACAGCAGCCCGGCGCCGAAGTTTCCAAGGGAGAACAGCAGGCAAAATCGATGGGTGGCGCGAAAGCGCAGGCCGGAAATCTCAAGCACGGCGTCTTGCCAGACGTGAAGCTCACGCAGGCTGGCGACTGGGGCCGTCTGCCCAAAAAGGTCGCGGAGCAACTGAGCCAGGGCCAGCGCGAGGGCGTCTCGGGCGAATATCGCAACCAAGTCGAGACCTACTACCGGGTGATCGCCGAGCGGGCCAAGAAGCAATAGTCTCCGAACGATTCCGCAATGCCAAAAGTTACTGTACACGCACTCTCCGCATTGCTGCCTTTGCTGGTGGCCGGTTCACAATGGGCGCGAGCCGACAAAGTGGACGACGCCCTGGCGCATGCATCCAAGTTTATCCTGGGTGAGCAGGACGCAACCGGCGCCATTTGGGAAGTCGAGGAGAAGCACCTGCATAATCAGGTCGCGATGTCTTCGCTCGCAGTCCTCGCCTTGGCGGCTCTCGGCAACCAGCCCAATGACGAGACCCCGGAAGGCCTCGCTATGCGGAAGGCGATCGCATTTGTCGTAAAGCCGGAGAATCAGGATGCCGAAGGGTACTTAGGCGGCGTCGATGGATCGCGGATGTACGGCCATGGCATCGCCACGCTCATGCTCTCGGAGATGCTGGGAATGGGCTCCGACGACAAGCAGGATCAACTCATCCAGCAGCGCTGCCGAAAGGCGATCGATCTCATCCTCAAGGCGCAAAAAGTCACGAAAAGCGATGTGAATCGCGGCGGCTGGCGTTATACCCCGGATTCCGGCGACTCCGATATGTCCGTGACGGTATGGCAGACCATGGCGCTCCGCTCTGCGAAGAATGCCGGCCTGGATGTTCCTCGGGAGGCGATCGGGGATGCCGTTCGTTATATCAAGCGCGCGTACGATCCCGACGGCGAACAAAAGCCGGGTGCTCCAAATGGCGGCTTTGGATATATGGGCAAAGGGCGGGAGCTGTCGACGACGGCGGAAGGGTTGCTTGCCCTGCAAGTATGCGGCGAGTATGAGGCCGAGGAGGTTAAAGGGGCAGCCGAACGGCTTTTCAAAGCGGGCGGTATCAAGCAAAATGAACGGTGGTTCTACTATCTCACATACTACTACGCCACGGGCCTCCATCAGCGCGGAGGCAAGTACGCGGAAGATGCGAAGAAGAACGTCGCCGAGACCCTCGTCCCTCTCCAGTCGCGCGACGGCTCGTGGGAAGGGCAGGGGGGGGAGGAGCGCCAGGGTGGGAAGCTTTACGCGACCTGTCTCGCCGTATTAAGCCTCGCCGTGAAGGATCACTTCCTGCCGATCTATCAAAGGTAGCGGGCCAGCGCCTGGCCTTCATCCCTTCCGCCGCGGATCGAGCGCGTCCCTGAGCGCGTCACCGACGAAGTTCAGAGCCAGCAATGTGATGGACATGATCGCTGCGGGGAATACCAGCAGCCACCAATAGCTCTTTATGGGGTTCACGACCTGCGATCCGTCGCTAAGCAATGTTCCCCAGCTTGCCTGTGGCGGTTGAATGCCAAGCCCTAGAAACGAAAGGAACGATTCATCCAGGATGACAGCGGGGATCGTTAGCGTAAGATAGACAATCACGATTCCCACAAGATTGGGGAGGAGATGTTTGACGAGAATGCGCGCATGGCTTTGCCCCAGCGACCGCGCGGCGGTCACAAACTGTTGAGCCTTGAGTGACAGAACCTGTCCCCGCACGATCCGCGCCATCGTCAGCCACTCGATAAGGCCAAGTGACATAACTAACAGAAACACGGTCGTGTACCCGACCAGAGCGCCTCCCGCAAAGTTTTGCACGGCGTGCTTTGCGAGCTGATCGAACACAAAAATCATGAGCATGATAATGATCAGCCGGGG
This sequence comes from Chthoniobacterales bacterium, assembly GCA_038238905.1. Taxonomy (GTDB): domain Bacteria; phylum Verrucomicrobiota; class Verrucomicrobiia; order Chthoniobacterales; family Chthoniobacteraceae; genus JBBSFI01. The sequence goes on from JBBSFI010000010.1 coordinate 2,977, forward strand.
GATCGCGTACAGTATCTCCACGATCCGCATCATGATGGAATCCGTCCGCCCGCCCGCGTAGCCGGCCACCATTCCGTATGCGGTTCCTACCACGAGGCTGATCACCGCGCCACTAAACCCGACGAGAAGGGAAATGCGCGCGCCCTCCATGACGCGGGCGAATACATCGCGCCCGTTGATATCCGTCCCGAAGAAGTGATGCGCCGAAGGCCACGCGAACTGATCGGCCGTCGTCGTGTACGGATCGGTGTGAAACACGGCCGGCCCAGCCAGCGCAAACAGAATGACTGCGGCAAGCGCAAGCATCCCCACCACCGCAGTCCTGTTAGCCAGGAGGCGCGACCATACTCCGGGCGCTGCGAGTTTAGGTGCTTCGCTATTCATCGTAGAGTCGAATTCGCGGATCTAACAAGGAGTAAGAAATGTCCGTCGCAAGCACGATTACGACGAGGAGTGTGCAATACACGATCACGACGCCGCAAAGCAGGAACGCGTCGTGATTGAGCATGGAATTGATGAAAAACGGACCCATGCCCGGTATGTTAAAGATCCGCTCCACGACGATCGATCCCGTGAGCAGATTGGCGGCGAGTGGACCTGTGAAGCTCACGACGGGCAAGATGGCCACCTTAAGCACGTGACGGTATATTGTGCGCCGTTCGGTGAGTCCTTTCGCATATGCAGTCCGCACGAAGTCTTGGGAAAGCACCTCAAGCATGCTCGATCGCATGAGGCGCGCGATGTACGCAATGTACGGCCCCGCCAAAGTGATCGATGGGAGCAGCAGGCTGCGAACGGAATCCCAGCCTCCAACCGGAAGCCACCGGAGCCAAAGCGCGAACACGAGCACGAGAAGCGGCCCCGTAACAAAGGTCGGGATGCTGATCATTGCGAGCGCCGCAAACATCGATGCCGTATCGACGATCGTATTATGACGCATGGCAGCCAAGGCCCCCAGCCAAACGCCGAGAGTCGTGGCGATGAGGAACGCGATGCCTCCCAACGTTGCCGAGACCGGCAGGGTTTGCGCGATCAGCTCTCGCACGGATTGTCCCCGGTACTTCGTGGAGGGCTGGAAGTCGCCCTGCAAAAGCCCGCTGTAATGGCCGGTGGCGTTCCGCTTCACTCCGACGTACGTCGCCAGCGACTCGAGGAGCGAACCGTTCAGATTGAAGCGCTTCATCAGCTCCTCTTGAATGTGCGGCGGAAGGTTTCGCTCGCTCGTGAACGGACCGCCCGGCGCCAGCCGTACGAGGACGAACGTTATCGCCACCACGCATAAAAGCACGCCGATCATCGAAGCGAAGCGGCGTGCGACAAATGAAAGCATGAGAGAGGGCAACGACCCTGTAGCAAGCAACGGCGCGCGGGCAATTCTTTTCGGCGCAAAGCGGCGATGCGCCGACGCGATTACACCGGACGTTGCCCACCAAATACTGCCAGTTCGAGAACTTTGAGATAGCAATCGACGCTCTCGAAACCGATTTCCCTCAGCCAATCGCATTGCACCTCCAGGGGGACGAGTGCCGGTTGATCTGCGGGGATCCGCTCATAATAAGCGCGCGCCACGTCGGTGCTGGTCTGCCCGCTGGCGCTCGCTCGTTGCGCTCCGAAGACGGCATCAATCATGTAGTCGTCGAGCATCGACTCGGAAAGCCTGGTCGCCGATGCGACGTGATCGATGTTTAGAAAGGCTCCTCCCGGCTTGAGAAGGCTATAGATTTCGGCGTAAAACTCGCGCTTCCGTCCACCGGTTAGGTTTCGAGTGGCGAAGCCAGAAATCACCGCGTCGTACGGCGCGCGCAGCTTAGCCTTCTGAATCCAGCCGGGCAGCGTGTAGTCGGCGACATGGAATTCCGCCCGCTCGAAATGGCTGCGAAGCTGCCCGCGCACCGTATCGATCGAGGCCTGCGAGCGATCCAACAGGACACCGCGGGCGGACGGAAATTCATCGAACATCGCGCCCGACAAAACACCGTCGCCGCAACCGACGTTTAGGAAAACATCGACCCGCTCCCGAGCAGCGGCGATGAGCCGAAGGACGATATCGATCTGCTCGATGGCAAGCGGAACGGCTGCCTGGAGATTATCCAGAAAGCGTGCAGCCGCCGCGTCTCGCCAGGAGGAGAAGGGTTCCGGCATAAGCGAGCTTACGCTCTCGGAGCCGGTCTGCCACCGATGTTTTGGTTCGAACGCCGAACTGGAAGGTGCTGTCGCTTAAGCTGGCTACGCTTGGACGGGGCCGGCGATCCCGCCTGTTTCTTCCTCACCGCTCACATGGAGCGCGCGGTAGCCGCCTGTGGCCTTGAAGTAGATGATAACGCAGAGCAACAGCACAGCCATTGTGGCAGGGATCGTCGCAGTAGTTTTGAGAGCTGCCCGCCCGCCGTAAAGATCGGCATCGTGAACAAGCTGTTGCTCAGCGGTGCGGTCGCTTGCTGGCATATCGCGAAGCGGGTTCACCTTCGAGCCGTCGAGTCCCTGAATCTCTTTGAAGAACAGGAACTGGTTCCCCTTCGGCGCCTTATATTCGTTGTAAGCAGATGGAGAGAGTTCCTGAAGCTTTTCGGAAGCCGCCCGATCCTGATTATACCCAATGCCGGGTGTGCCCAAGAGACCGGCGGAAAGCATGCCGATGCCGCCCATCGCTCCGATTACCAGCGCGCCGCCTTTTGGGAAACGCTCGGAGGCGACTGCCAGCATGGTGGGCCACATGAAGGTCTTGCCGACACCATAGATTGTGAGGGCGATCACAACAGCCATCACGCTTTGAGTTCCGCTAAGGAACGTAAGGCCGATTGCGCTGCAGCAAGCGCCAGCAAACAGAAGGCCAAGCGGCGAGATCCGCTCGACGATGGGGCCGGCGCAAAACCGGAGCAGGAACATGAGGGTCGAGGTATAGACGAACAGGTAGAGGCCGCCTTGTTTGCTAGCCACGATGTTGCCCGTGATGTTGCTGATCCAGGAATCCGTGCCGAGCTCGACGTAGCCGAGCATCGCGTGAATGACTAACAATATAAGCAGCAGCGGAGCGGCGAACTGTGCGAGCATTGTGCCAAAGGAGATGCCGGCGGATGCAGCTTCCGATTTTGGAAAGTGCTGCCCGATGCAGATGGCGCCGTAGAAGATGACTGGCAGGAGGAAGAGCGACATCTGGATCTCCCAACGCACGTGACCGGACAGAAGCGCCGCTACAAGGCCACCGAGCACCAATCCGGCTGGCCAGCCCGCGTGAAGGATATTGAGGTAGTGTGACTTGTTCTTCGGGAAGAGGGTGGCGACGAGTGGATTGACGACGGCCTCACATAAGCCATTGCCGATGGCGAACATGAACATGCCGACGCTCAACAGGTTGTACGCCATGTTGTGCGCGCCGACCGGGTCGCTCACCTTCATAGAGTTATAGATCGGCGTAGCGGCCAGCGTCACGACGGCGGAGAGGAAATGCATTACGAACGCCGTTATGAGAAGCTTTCCGTAACCGATTCGATCGGCAAAGACGGCGCCCAGAAGGATAATAATGCCGAAGCCCGTCAAGCCACCGCCCGTGATGTTTCCCAAGTCGCTCTGGGTAAATCCAAATTGCGCTCCCCAGTCGCTGAGGATGCCGCCTCGAACGCTGAAGCCAACGCCAGCGGCAAGAATAGCCATGAAACCTGCGAGCAGCAGTCGCTTGGCGTTGGGTGCGATGGCCACGGGCGCGCCGGATGAATACGATAGGGTGTCTGTTGTCATTGAGGAATGGAGTGGAGGAGGGGGATTGTTATGGGAGTGGGGCGGCGGTTGGGGGGAGTTAAAGCTGGAAGTGTTCACAGTGTCCAGCCTGGCAGTTTTACGATCTTGCCGTCTTGCAGGGCGCTTTCGTGGGCGCACAAGCCGACGCAGGTCCAATTTGCGGACTGCCGGGCATTGGGAAACGGATCGCGCCCTTCCAGCAGCGCCGTGATGAATTCGTGCGCCAGGTGAGGGTGCGAGCCGCCATGTCCGGCGCCTTGGGTAAAGGAGAGATGCGTCTTCTGTGCCACGTCGTAAACCCCCTTTGTGGTAAAATGTTGGATCGATTTTGGAAGCCGCTTCGCAAAGTCGGGTGTCTTGCGGCGGGAGGGGATCTTCGGTTCGGGCTTTTTGGCCGTATGAAAGACCGGCTCTTCCCCTTCGATGAGCGGCCATTCAAAGGACTTTTTGGAGCCGTACACATCGATGCTCTCCCGATACTGCCTGGCGGTGTCGAAGAGCGAACGGAGGATGCGCGCCGATAGGTCCGAATCCTTGAACTTGATGTGGGCGCTTTCCACGGCGAACGGGGAGCCGTATTTGCTCTCGAGTTCCGGCCGCACATGGCCGCTTCCGAAACAACTCACATACTCCGCAGCCGCGCCGGCGAGGGCGGCGACCGGGCCCACGCAATGGGTCGCGTACCACATCGGCGGGAGCCCCGGCCAATAGTTCGGCCATCCATCCATATCCTGCTGATGGCTGGCCTGAAGAAACTGGAGCTTGCCGAGTTCGCCCTTGTCGTAGAGTTCCTTCACGAAGAGGTATTCGCGGCTGTACACCACCGTCTCCATCATCATGTACTTGAGACCGGTTCGTTTCACGACATCGACGATTTTCTTGCAATCGTCGATGGATGTCGCCATCGGCACGGTGCAGGCGACATGTTTCCCGGCCTTCAACGCCGCGAGTGTCTGCGCCGCGTGATCGGGGATCGGCGAGTTGATATGAACGGCATCGACGTTCGGATCCTTCAGCAACTCGTCGAGTTCCGTGTAGCGCTTTTCAATGCCGAAAGCATCGCCGATCGCATCGAGCTTCTTCCGAGTCCGCTGGCAGATGGCGTACATGTTCGCCGAAGGATGCCGCTGGTAAATCGGGATGAACTCGGCCCCGAAGCCGAGGCCGACGATGGCGATGTTGATCTTCTTCTGTTCTGGCATGGAAGAGAGCAGTGGATTGGGGGGAATCTGGCGACTCGCAGCGGGCGTGAGCGCGTCATGCAAGCGAGCGTCGATGCGGGTGTCAACGAAAAGTTCGCTCAACGCGTGATCCAGCCTGAATCGCGTGACGGCGGAGGTCGTGCTTGTCGCCTGCAACTCCTTGCTCCACAGTGTGCGAGATGAAATTGCTCGTTCCTCTAGTCCTTATGGCCGCATCCCTTCCTGCTTTTGCCTCTGAAGAAAGCTTCTACGTCGGCACGTACACAAAGCCCGCTGGCAGCCGGGGCATCTACCATTATTCCCTGAATACGGCGACCGGCGAAGTAAAGGGCGGCGATCTCGCGGCGGCGACCGAGAATCCGACGTTCCTGGCGATCCGCCCCGGCGGGAAGTTTTTGTACGCGGTCAACGAGGTCAATAAAGGGACTATCGTCGCCTACGCGATTCTGCCCGATGGGAAGCTCAAGGCGTTGAATCAGCAATCGTCCGGCGGTTCGGGCCCGGCGCACGTCTGGGTCGATTCGAGCGGGCGGAGTGCGCTGGCTGCCAATTACGGAAGCGGAAGCATTGCGGCTCTTCCCATTCGAGAAGATGGATCCCTTGGCGAACCCGGATCCACGATTCAGCACACGGGATCGAGCGTGGATCCGAATCGCCAGAAGGAGCCGCACGCTCACTCGATCTATACCGATGCCACGGATCGCTACGCCTACGCGTGCGACCTCGGGTTGGATGAGGTGCTCGTCTATAAGTTCGATGCCGCCAAGGCTTTGCTCTCGCCCAATGATCCGCCATTTGCAAAGATCGCGCCGGGGTCCGGCCCGCGGCATCTCGCGTTCCACCCAAAAGGGTATGCGTACGTGATCAATGAGATGGCGAATACCATCACGGCGATGAAGCACGATGCCGAGCACGGCACGTTGAAAGAGATTCAGACCATCCGCACCCTGCCCGAGGGATACAGCGGCGAGAACAGCACGGCCGAGATTTTCATCCATCCCAATGGCAAGTTCGTTTTCGGGTCGAACCGGGGTAACAATAGCATCGCCGTTTTCGCCATCGACCTGGCGACGGGCAAGCTGAGTTTGGTCGAACTCACAAGCACGCAGGGCAAGAACCCGCGGAATTTTGCCATCGACCCAACTGGCAAGTTTCTGCTCGCGGCGAATCAGGACACCGACGACGTGGTTGTGTTTCGAATCGACGAGACCACTGGCAAACTGACTCCCGCCGGACAAAGCTTCAAATGCGGCGCGCCGGTGTGCGTGATGTTTGTGGATGGGAAGTGATTGGAGAGCCTGGTCTATCCATCACCAGCGTCGGCAACTAACGCAACCGGATCGCGGCGGAGCGCCCGTGGGCGTCGAGGCCTTCGATGGCGCTAAAAGTCTCGATTGTGGCGAGCGATTTGCGCAGCGACTTTTCGTCGAACTTTACAATGCTGGTTCGGCGTTGGAACATATCGGCGGTGAGGCCGGGGAACGATTTGCCGGCGCCGCCAGTCGGGAGAGTATGGCTCGGCCCGGCAACGAAATCGCCCGCAACGACAGCAGAACAGCCTCCGATGAAGATGGCGCCGCTTGTCTTGATTCGCTGCGCGATTTCGACCTCGTCCTTCGCCACGATAGCAATGTGTTCCGGCGCAAATTCATTCGCAAGATCAACGGCCTCATTCATCGATTTCACGAGCACCAGCGTACACGAAGTCTCGATCACTCCAGCGAGGTGGTTCTGCCGCGCGAGCACGGCGTACTGCGCCGAAATCTCTGCTTGAACCGCCGCCAGCAACTTTGCCGAGTTCGTGACAAACAGGATATGGCTTCCTTTGCCATGCTCAGCCTGCGCCAGGAGATCGGCGGCGATCCAGGCGGCGTTTGCCGATGCATCCGCGAGCACGAGAACCTCGCTCGGTCCGGGCAGAAGATCGATCGAGACGGCGCCGAAGACCTGGCGCTTTGCTTCGACGACATACGCGTTGCCGGGGCCGAAAATTTTGGCGACGGGTGCGATCGTCCTGGTTCCGTATGCGAGAGCCGCGATTGCCTGCGCGCCGCCCGCCCGGTACACTTCGGTGGCGCCAGCGAAGCGGAGAGCGTAGAGAAGCGCGTCGTTCAGTTTTCCGGATTTATCGGGAGGCGTTGTGACTACGATTTCCGGCACGCCCGCAGCGGACGCCAGCGTCACAGTCATGATGGCGGTCGATACCAGTGGGGCGGTGCCGCCCGGCACATAGATGCCGACGCGTTGGAAGGGATCGAACCGTTCGCCGACCGTGGCGCCCTGTCCGTTTTTCATTTGCCAATTCGTACGCAGACTTCGCGAGGCAAACTCGCTCACATTGGCGTGAGCCGAGGCGATCGCGCGCTCTGTCTCCTTCGGAACGCGGGGTGATCGCGTTTCGCGAAGCTGCCTGGCGGTCATCGCCGGACCGCCGAATTTCACGCCGTACTCCAGAAGCGCCGCGTCGCCGCGCTCGCGCACGTCCCGGAGGATTTCACGCACGGTTGCCTCGACAGCCGGATCGGGTATCGCGCGGCGATGGAGCCGGGTGAGTGACGCGCGATACGCCGCATCGGTATGACGTATAATGTTCACGGCTGGCCGTAAAATTTGAAGAGAAACAGCTCGGAGAGGTTTTGCTCGGAGTAATATAACTTCAGCGCGCCGTCCCTCCCGACGAGATCCTTTGTGACCGATTTGCTGGCGCGCCGGCTATGAATCTGTCGAACGCCGAGGTGATCATCGGTTGCATAGAGATCTCCCCAGACTTCAGCGCGCACGGCCAGCTTCGCTTTCTGGGCGATCAACTCCGCCAATGCCGACTGTTCATGCTCGACGTACTCGACCGGGCTCGCCGCCTCCAGCAAGTTGTAGTTTTGTCCATCCGATTCCAGCAGGCCGGTCGGCGGCTTTTCGGTCCATGTCGTCCGATCGACCCCCACGCGAACACGCGAATCGTGGCCAGCATCGCCGCAGAGTCGCGAGACTGTGTTTATTACGGTGCGTATCCTGCCGAGCGACGGAACCTCCAGATTGAGCCAGATTTGATCCGCGGCGCCAGCGTCGGATGATGGCGGGGTTTCGACTGTATAGGGGACGCCCGTCACATGGACGAACTTTGGTGGGGAAGTCCGAATCCGCTCGAAGAGCAAGGCCTTCGAATCGGGCCGCTTGCGTAGTTGTCTCATTATTTTAGCTGCTTCGCGCGCTGAACGGGAGCGGCGCGTTTCGTAACCTTGGATTTCGCGCTCTTCACGGTGGAGACATCCGTGCGATGTTCGATCTTCTCGATCTTGCCATGTTTGAAGTATTCGGCGCGGAGCCGATCGAGATGCGCATCCCGCTTGTCGTACAGTCGCTTCAATTTGCGTGGCGCCGCTTTTGTTAAAGCATAGGCGGTGATGAGCGGCAGAGTGATTGTGGAATCTGCATAACAAACGACGCAGTCAGGCAAATTTGACGGGTCGATCTTTCCCCAGCTCACCGCTTCGGCGGGTGTCGCGCCGGAAAGGCCGCCTGTGTCGGGGCGCGCATCGGTGCATTGCAGAAAATAGTCGTGCCCGCGCTCTTCGATTCCCATCACCTCCTGAATCTGCGGCTCGGTTTGCAGCATGAAGTTCTTTGGAGAGCCGCCGCCTAAAATAAATACGCTGGAAGCAGCTCCGCCCGCCTTTGCGTCATAGACGATCGCGGCAGTCTGGTTCACGTCGCGATTGACATCGAATTGCAGCTTGGAATCGCGAAGCGCCATTGCCGCGACGTTCATGCCGATGGAGCTATCGCCTGGAGAGCTTGTGAAAATCGGAACTCCATACCGATAGGCCGCGCTCAGGACACTCGTCTCCTTTAACCCGAGCTTTTTCTCCCGCTCGAATACAAACCGGCCGAGCAGATAGTGAAACTCATCTGTCCCCATGAGACGCTGAAATTCAGTCCCTTGGATGGCCTTTCTCACAAACGCGTCGGTGTCGAGAAGCACATCGTAACTAAAGAGCACATCGTAGATGCGGATCACCCCATCCTCGCGAAGCCGGACATCGTCCAGAAAAGGCGATCCCGCGTAGAGTTCCATCCCGAGGCCGTAGTGGAGATCGTGGTAAAGATTTGCTCCCGTTGAAATGATCCAATCGACGAAACCCGCCTTCAGCAGCGGAATGATCGCGGATTTTCCCAGGCCAGCCGGCGTGAGAGCGCCGGTGAGCGACATGCCGACGAGTCCATCCCCGCCGAGCATTTTTTCGGAAAAAAGCCGGCAGCCCTCCGCAAGCCGTCCGCCATTGTACGCCTTGAAGGCGCCATCGATCAGGTCCGCGGCTTTGATCCCCTTTGTGATCGGTTCCGGCAGCAGGCGCGGGAACTTCTTGTTGAGCGTGCTCATTTGGCGAGCGCCCGAAGCTAGCGTCCGAAGTGGCGCGGTCAATGGACATTCTCGGCGGATTTTTCACCTTTGCTGGAACCGTTTGGGAGAAGACCGCGGCAAGCGCCGGTCCGCGAGCGCAGCCGGGGCGCGTTCTGCGAAGATTTGTCTTACGACGCTTTGACAAATGCGGGCGGGTCGCCAAATAGGAGGCGCACCGAGCAGGAGATTCCCTCCCTTGCTTGGGCGCGCACCCTGGACACACCGAGATCAAACGAAAAGCTCCCTGACGCGCGGAGCATGGACGATGCTGAGGCGCGTGCAGCGCGCCCGCACATCTCCGGCTTCGAGCGGTCTGGAGCGTGGATTGTCTTCGCAGTCTGGCTCGCGATGCGGGTGATCGGCGCGTTCCGATACCGAATCGACTCGGACGAAACGCAACATCTGCACGTGGTCTGGGGTTGGACGCGCGGACTGATGCCGTATCGCGACGTCTTCGATAATCACGCCCCTCTTTTTCAGATGCTGATGGCGCCGCTGCTCTGGATATTGCCGGAAAGCCCGGAGACGATCCTCTGGATGCGGCTTGCCGTCATACCGATGCACGCCGCGTGTCTCTGGGCGGTATATCTTATTGGAGGGAGCGTCTTCACGCGGCGCACAGGCTTCTACGCGGCTCTGATCGCCGCCTTTGTTCCATCGTATTTTCTCTGCTCGACGGAATTTCGGACGGACGATCTATGGAATGTCTTCTGGCTTTTCGGGTTGGCTGCGCTGTTCAATAGACCATCGACGCGGCGCGCCGCCTTCTGGGCCGGACTGCTTTTCGGCGGGGCGCTTGCGACCTCCTTGAAGACGACGCTGCTGCTGGCATGTCTGGCTGGCGCGAGCGCTTTGTGCGCCTCTTTCGCTCTCGCGACGCGCACGCCGATCGAGTGGAAGCGCGGACTCCGCCTTTTTGGCGCAGGGGCAGGGGGCTTTGCAATCCTTCCGTGCGCTGTGATCGCGTACTTCGCGGCGCGGCACAATCTCGACGGCCTCTACTACGGGACGATCCGGCACAATGTGCTCGGCTCGAGCCACTTTGCACCTGCGACACGGCGCTTTCTTAAATGGGCCGTCGTCATTGGGGTCGCTGCCTGGTTTTGCTATCGGTTCGGCGCCAAGGACCGGCGCGCGGTTCGGACTGTGCTCTTTTTTACAGCAGCCATTTATCTCGATGCGCTGTTTACCCTATGGCCGCTGCTCGAACGGGAACATTTCCTCCCGTTCTTTCCGCTGGCATCCCTTCTCGTCGCGGCCTTTCTTCTGCGCGGTGCGCGGCGTGAGCAGAAGGCTCCGGTCTCCGCGCGCCTTGCAACTTGGTCCCGTTTCACCCCGTGGGCCGCGGTGGCAGCGATCACACTCCTCGTTGGATTTGAATGGAAGGCGCTATATGATGACGCACAGCTTGGCACGGATCAGACGGGGCCGGCCCGCGAGCTGATCCGCGAGACACTCGCAGTGACCGATCCGGATGAGAGTGTCGTGGATTTGAAAGGCGAGACGGTCTTTCGGCGACGGGCGAATTTTTACGCGGAAGAGCCGCTCACGCGGCGCATGGAGAGCAGGGGAGAACTGCCCGACGACACCGTCGAGAGAGCTGTCGCGCAGAGAGCTGTCGTCGCCCGAAATGACTCGCGTTCTTTTACCGACAGGAGCCGTGCGTTTCTCGATGCCAATTATCTCCCGGCCGGGGAGATCCGCGTTGCGGGGAAAGTTTTGCACAGAGGGAAGTTGCCAGCCGGTGAAGCGCTTGCGTTCTCCATTCCGATTCCGGCCGACTACGCCTTTGTGAGCCGTGGGCGGAAGGTGAATGGAACCCTCGACGGCATGCCAGTTAGCCAGAGCGCTCATCTCACCGCGGGAGCACACCAATTCGCCTCCGCGGCAACGACGGCCGATCTCCGCGTCGTTTTAGCGCGCGCCTTGCAGGCGCATCTCGTGATCGGATGGCCGATGGAAAGGCCGCAATCGAAACAGTCTCCCAGCGCCTTCGATGCGCGTCTTCACAAATTGCTTTTTTAACCAGGCGGATCGCCATACTCTCGCAGCTTGTGAGTGAATACTGAACTGACAGAACGGCTGCTGAACGATGCCGGCGGGTGGCAGACGATGAAGGAGGCGAGGGGACTGCATGGGCTGGGCAGAGTCTCCGATGCGACATGGCAGGATCCGCTGCTGCAAGGGCGGGTTCGTGAGGGCGAGACGGAATACCGGTCGGGATTGCGGATAAAGACCAGGACGGACATCGAGAACATCTGCGGCTGCCGCGCGTCGCGGCAGCGCGGGGCCATCTGCGCGCATTCGATCGCCGTGGGACTGCAAGTGCTGAATCCGAAGCGCGATGCCCCGGCGCCGGCGCCCCCGGTCGAGCCTGCAAAGCCGCCGAGTTCCGAGAAGCCGCCGTCGCGGTTTCAATCAGGCGACGGCGAACCGGCGGAAATCTCCATCGTGCTTCCGCCAAATTTAGCGGCGGCATGGGATCGCGGAAGCATCACCGCAAGCTTCGAAGCGAGCGTCGGCGGCAAACGGATGCCGTTGCAGGCCTTGCCCAAAGACCGCGCGTTTTCCCTTTCCGAAGCCGATCTGCGCGTTACTGCGATGCTGCACGGGCTGGCCGGAGAAGAGGCGCCCGGCATGGCGATGTTTAACTGTTCGCAGTTCGCTCGATTTCTGGAGTCGATCGAGAGCCATCCGAGAGTGGCTCTCGGAAAGGGAGGACTGCTTGCGATGGATTCGGAGCCGCTCCTGCCAAGACTGATCCTCGATCAGGCGAGCGATTGCCTGCGGCTGCGGGTGGAGTTGCCCGCGGATGGCGTACTGCTCGGCGGGGCGGGTCCGCTTTGGTGGCTTTCGGGAGTGACCTTGCGGCGGATTGCGCCTGGATTGTCCCCGGCATACCACGCCTTGTTGCGGAGCGAGATTGTCATCCCCGCTGCGCAAGCAGGCCTCTTTTTGCAAAGGGAACTGCCCGGGCTTCGCAACGCGTTCGTCTTCGATGAGCCGACTGCGCCCGAAGAACCTGCGGTGGAGCGGCTGCAACCGCATTTCACGCTGCAAATCGAAGGTTCGCTCAACCATTTGGCTGCCACGCTTCGGGCGCAATATGGCGAGCACGCGCCTTTCTCGCTGCCTGCTGCTCATGCGCGCGGCTTTCAAAATCCGGAGGCAGAGACGGCGGCCGTCTCGCGGCTTCAAAGCGCGGGATTTGTGGCATCCAAGACCGAATTCATCCTAAAAGGCGAGGCCCACATCCTGGCATTTTTTGCCCGCGACCTTCCGTGGTGGGAGCGGCATGGAAAGGTGAAGATCGGCGCTCGATTCGCGCATGTGACCCGGGATGTGGAGAGAGTGCAGCCGGTGCTGGAAATCCGAAGCTCGGGGGAGAATTGGTTCGAGTTGCAGGTGGACCTCGCGACGGCGGCAGGCGACCGCTTCTCGGCGGCGGATATCCAGCGTCTCATTCAAGGAGGGCAAAGCCATGTCCGCCAGAAGAACGGGAAGCTTGCGGTATTCGACCCGGGAATGCTGGATGACTTCCAGCAGGTATTGCGCGATTGCGATCCGAACCAAAAGCAGCCGGGGCTGTATCGCATCGATAATCGGCACGCCGCCTATCTCGAATCGACCACCACCGAACAGGGAGCGAAACTCAACGCGCCCGCGGAATGGAGGTCGTGGGCGACTGCGTCGCGGAAGCTCGACGGGCTTCGCCCCATTCCGCTCGGGAAGTTGGAAGAGATTCTGCGCCCTTACCAGAAGCACGGAGTATATTGGCTTAACTTTCTCGCAATGAGCGGATTAGGTGGCATTCTTGCGGATGAAATGGGTTTAGGAAAGACCATTCAAGCACTCGGTTTTGCAGAAGCGCTGCCGGGAAAAACACTCATCGTCTGTCCGTCGTCCCTTGTGTACAATTGGGCTCGGGAAGCCGAACGATTTACTCCAGGACGCCGAGTGCTCCCGATCGAGGGGGCGGCTCGTGACGCTCTGTTTGGCGCTCCGCTGCGTGAGGCCGACTTGGTAGTAACGAGCTATTCGCTCCTCAGAAGGGATATCGAACGTTACAAAGGGGTCGTCTTCGAGACGGCGATTCTCGATGAAGCGCAGCACATCAAGAATCCGGACAGCCAGAACGCGAGGTCGGCCTTTGCGATCCGATCCAAGAACCGATTCGTCCTCACAGGCACTCCGGTCGAGAACTCGGTGCGCGACATTTGGTCGCTGATGAATTTTGCGATGCCGGGGTATCTGGGGACCAAGAACGACTTTCGGGAACGATTCGAGATCCCGATCACCAGCAATCCTGGCGGACCGGAGCATCAACGGCTGGTCAAGCGGCTCCAGCCGTTTGTTTTACGGAGACTGAAGCGAGATGTGATTACGGAATTACCGGAAAAAATCGAGCAAGTCTCTTATTGTGAGCTGAATGCTGCGCAGAAGGAAGCGTACGCCGAGCTTCTCTCCGCAGCCCGGCGCACTGCAGCCGATCTTGCGGGATCGAAGCAGCAAGGCCAGGGCCGAATGGTGATGCTTACGGCGCTTCTGCGGCTGCGGCAAGTCTGCTGCGATCTCCGGTTGCTCGACATCGAAAGCGACCAGAACGCCGAGCCGGCTGGGAAGGTCGCGCTTTTGGGCGAACTCCTGCAGGAAGCAGCGGATGGAGGGCACCGGGTTCTGGTTTTTAGCCAGTTTGCGCGCATGCTAGGCCTGCTGAAGGAGTTGTTGACCGAGCAAGAGGTGGATCACTGCCATCTGGACGGCTCGACGCGCGGTCGGGCGGCTCAAGTCGATCGGTTTCAGAAGGGTGACGTTCCGGTATTTCTCGTCAGCCTCAAGGCAGGCGGCGTGGGCTTAAACCTGACCGCAGCAGACACCGTGATCCATTTCGACCCGTGGTGGAATCCCGCGGTGGAAGCGCAGGCAACCGATCGAGCGCACCGGATTGGCCAAAAGAAGGTCGTCACGGCGTACAAATTGATTGCCCGAGGGACGGTCGAAGAGAAGATCCTCGCACTGCAAGCGAAGAAGCGGCAGGTCATCGACGCCACGATCGAAAACGAACAACCGCTGATGAATGGCTTGAGCATGGCCGACATCGAAGCGCTGCTGAATTAGACGGAGGGCGGAAAGGCGCCTGGGAGCCACGGGGCGGCTGGAGGGTCGAAATCGTTCACAAGTTATTCACAGGACTGCAAATCCTTCAGTGCCAGTGCATTACTGCAAATATAATACAATGTATGTCATATAAAATCGCACTCGGCTTCATCAAGACATTTCCTGCTGGCGCCTTTTTCCCTGCGTCTTCCGCTGCTTGCAGCCGGACGCCCAGTTCAGGCTTTCGCGTTCTGCGCCCGGATTCTCCTGGCGTACTCGATCGCTGCTTTTTTGTCGCTGTGAAGCGGGCGATCTCGGATGGCGCCAAGCGTTCCGGTTGTGGCGAGGTATCGCGCCTGGGAGTTGGTGAGGCGCCATGTGGAGTCTGCGACTCCATACTTCCGCAACGTCTGACCGATTTCCGTGGAGTGCGCTCGGCTGGCATCCGCCACTTTCGCACTTCCACAGCCGCCGAATCCAAATGGCAACCGTAGCGGCCTTCTTCAGTCCTCGAAAGGGATGTAATCGGGAATAGTGCCAATCGGCAAAAGCAACTCGTGAGCCAGGAGGGCGGCATTGAGCATTGTGTGCGTCAACTTTCCCAAGCTTGGCCGGGAGCTTGTGGAGAGTCTTTTCGTCTGCCAGCGCTGCGTTGTCGCAGCCTTTTCAGGCCGCGGGCTTGCGTGAATTGGAACCCAACCCGGTCGGTCGGGCTAAAGGGGTTGACGCCCCGTTGGGGCTGGGAAACGGGATCACTCTTGCGAGCCGACAGGTGTATCGGATGATCGAGGAGGCTTGAAGGCAGAATTCGAGAACGGGCTGCGTGCTGCTTTGACGATTGCCGATTGCCCCGCGCGGCGGTGCGAGTGAAGGTGGAGCCGATGAAAACGTCGCCGTCTGAATCGCACGGGCGCGCTTGGGGCGCTGGAGCGGCGGTGATTTTCCCGATCTTGTACGTTCTTTCGATCGGTCCGGCGGTGCGGTTGGAGCACGAGGGCGAATTGAGCTACTCCGCTTCAAAAGCGGCGGTTTCATTCTACGCGCCGCTCGGCCATCTCGAAAAGCTTTGGCCGTCCATGCAGAACGCGGTCCGTTCGTACGTCTCGCTTTGGACGCCTTATCATGCGGACTTGTGCTCACTCCCGTTTTTGCAGTTCCAACTCGAACTCCAGGAGCTGAACACGCCGAGCGGGTTCGGCGCCTCCCCTGCTCTCCCTTTCACGAGTTCGCCGCGATAGTTCTCCGGGTGCGAGAGGGTTTATCCTGACGGGATCCTGCTGTCGCAGCCTTTCAGGCCGCGGGCTTTTGTGAATGAGGACCCAACCCGATGGGTTGGGCTAAGGGCTTGGCGCCCCGTCGGGGCTGCGGAGCGGGACACCTAACTTCCCATGGAGAAAATTGACAAATTCCGTGATGTAGATACAAGTTGTAGATATATTATGACGGCAAAAATATTTCAGCACGGCGGCAGCCAGGCCGTCCGTCTTCCCAAGGCATTCCGTTTCGAGGGAACGGAGGTCTTGATCGAAAAGCGCGACGATACCGTGATCTTGCGTCCCGTCGGCGCCGCGCTGCCGGAACTCCGCACAGTTGGCGATGTGTCCCGCTACTTTGCTGAGCGGGACCCGGATGCGGCGAGCTTCCCCGATCCCCCAGCCCGGCCGAAGCAACACGAGCGGCCCATTCTCGACTGGTAATTCGCTACGAATCGCATGCGACCGTCGTTCATGCTCGATTCCAGCGCGTGCATCCACGTCCTCCGGGGGCGCGCGCCGATTGACGCACTGCCGGCCCGAAGCCAGACAGGCGTTTCAAGTATTGTGGCGGCCGAGCTTTGGACGGGTGTGGAAAAATCCGACCGACCGGATAAAGCCAGGTCGCTTGAGATATTCCTCAATCTATTCGACGTGTTCGATTTTGGCGGCGATGAAGCCCGGCATTACGCTGAAATCCGAGCGGACTTGGAAATAAAAGGGACTCCCATCGGACCGCTCGATCTGCTCATAGCGGCCCATGCGCGGAATCTGGGAGCAACGCTAATCACCCGGAATGCCCGCGAGTTCAAAAGGGTGAAAGGCCTGAAATGCGTCGCGTGGAAGTGATGCCGGCGGTCGCTCGGCGGCGGCTCAAGCAAGGCTCTCTAAGATGACGCCGCCGCGGGATTATCCTTACAGGGCCCCGCCGTCGCAGCCTTCCGGGCCGCGGGCTTCGGTGAATGGGGACCCAACCCGATGGGTAGGGCTGAGGAATTGCGCCCCGTTTGGGGGTGCGGACGAAGAGGGGAAGTACGGCGGCGCGGCGCCTCAAATGAGGCGCTTGCCGTTTCGGCTTGTGCGATTAAGATTCGTCGGACTGCCGAAAGGCAGAGTCACGCGCCCGTAGCTCAATTGGATAGAGCGTTGGCCTCCGAAGCCAAAGGTTTCCGGTTCGACCCCGGACGGGCGCACTCCCTGATTTCTCTGGTGCGCTCATGGATGGAGGGTTGTAAGGAATTATTTCATCCCGCAGCTTTCTCGGGATGCTGCTTGGCGTTGCTCGCGCCGTGTGATCAGCTTCTCGCATTCCCCGCTATGGCCTTCTGCCGGTAGTATGTGAGAACGTCCGCCGCGCGCTCTCTCCAGTGGCGCTCATGGAGCCGCGAAGCGACCGAACAGGGGCTATACGTGAACCTATCCGCCCTCCGGGCGCGCTTCGCCAGGCTTCAAAAGCAGGCCGCCTCCGGTCGATGCGATGCGTTATTCGTTACGCGCTTCGTTCGTTTGGAAGCCGGTGGCTGTTTTCCCTTCGAGTTAGGCGATTGTTTTGGAATCTCGGGTGTGTCAGTAAGAAAGACGTAAGAGGACAACAGCTCATCAAAAGCTGACCGGTTTGCCTTGAGTTGTTCGTCCGTGTCCGCGCTAAGCACGAAAGCGGTGATTGTCTTCTCCTGTTCGTCGTAGGCAACAAGCTCGCTGTGGGATAGCGTCGAAGTTTGTGTTGTTATTGCGGCCTTCAAAGTCCAAGCGGATCTGCGCGGGATTTTCGAAGTGGATGCCGCGGACGCTCGTCTGGTCCACGATCCAAAACGCATTTCCGCCCTTCTGCCATGCGATGGCCCACGGATCGGCGGCGTCATTTACGATGGTTAGCTCGTAGCGCAACGCGGGCCATTCCCTAGACGCAGGCCAGTGAACGATCGCGACGGGCGAACCCTCATCTTTGCCGGTCGATTTCCGGATGATTTCGAGCGTGGCTCCTCCGCCCAGCTCCCATTTCCCTGGCTTGTCGGCGAAACCGGCTTCGGGAGCGGCTGGCGCCGCCTGGACAACCGCTTGGGGAGCGGCGGCGATCGCGACAGCGGGACCCAAAGTGGCCAGTGCGGCCGCAACGATCCCGGCGATGCGTCGAGTGCTTGTGCGACGACTTTGGATCGCCTCGATCGAAAGGCCGGTCCGCTTTGGAATCGGTGTAGAGTCTCTCATACCGTAGCGATACGCGCTCACGGGCGAACTTTATTAGGATCGCGTCGCACTCCGCAGACCTCCTAAACTGCGACGGGTTGCAACTCCATCGAGTCGAGGAGCGCGGGCTGTGCCGCGACATCCCGGCGGACGCCCTTGCGGTGGTCGCGCGCGATGAGCATATAAAATGCCGGGACCATGAAGAGGGTAAAGGCCGTGCCAATGATCATTCCCGTGACGAGCACGATGCCGATGCTATTTCGGGCGGCGGCTCCGGGGCCGGAGGCGAGGACTAGCGGGAAGTGGCCGAGGACGGTGGCGACGGAGGTCATGAGAATCGGGCGAAGGCGGGTGCCGGCGGCTTCCATTACAGACGCCAGCTTATCCATGCCACGCTCCTGGCATTTGTTTGCGAACTCGACAATCAAGATTCCGTTTTTAGAGACAAGCCCGACGAGAGTTATCAATCCGACCTGACTGTAGATATTGAGTGTCGTCACGCCAAGGAAGCAGAATATGAGGGCGCCCGACAGAGCCAGCGGAACGGAACCGACAAGGATGATGAGCGGATCGCGAAAGCTCTCGAACTGCGCCGCCAGCACCAGAAAGATCAGGATGCCGGAGAGGACCATGGTTCCGGCGAGCCGGTTGCCTTCCAGGCGCAATTGCCGCGATTGCCCCGCGTAATCGATCGAGACACCGCGCGGCAGGATATCCTTGGCTTCGTCCTCAAGCACCTTGAGCGCCTTGTCGAGAGTCAGATCGGGACGCGGGATGAAATTGCCTTGAATGGTCGCGGAGTTCAGTTGCTGGAAGCGGTTCAGAGTCCGCGGCTGGCTCGATTGCTTCAAAGTGGCAAAGGTTGAGAGCTGCACGAGTTTGCCGCCTGGGCCGCTTACATAGAAGTCTTGAAGCTGATCGGCGTTGAGCCGCTCGCTCCGCTTCACTTCTGGAATGACCTTATAGCTAAGGCCCTGAATGGAGAAGCGATTCACGTAATTGCCACCGAGCATCGTGCCGAGATCGGCTCCGACCTGGCTGAGATTCAGACCGAGTGAAGCCACTTTGTCGCGATCGAACACGACCTCCGTCTGTGGCATATCGAATTTGAGATCGGTGTCGGCAAACATAAAAACGCCGCTCTCGACAGCCTTTTTCGATAGTTGATTTGCAAGATCGAGCAGTTCACGCGGCTCCGCAGTGGATGAGATCACAAACTCGACCGGAAAATTGCCGCCGCCTGGCAATGGCTCAGGCAGGAGCGAAATGATGCGAACGCCGGGGATGGCGGCTGATTTCCCAAAGACTTCTCCGAGGATTTGCTGTGTGCTGCGCTTGCGCTCGCTCCAAGGGACGAAGACGTCGCCGCCGAATCCCTGAAACGGCTGTGTGATCTGGAAGGTGGTAGCCGTCTCGGGAGTGGATTTGTACACCTCGTTAAGTTTCGCGGTGTAGCGCGTGGTCTGTTCGATGGTCGAATTGGGCGCGGCCTGAACGATGCCGAGAATCACGCCCTGATCTTCCACCGGCGCGAGTTCCTTGGGAGATAACAAGTAAAACGGGACTCCAAGCAGAATCATAATGGCAGCCAGCGTGAGTGTGACCGGACGCCACTTCAGCGTATTGCCGAGCACGCGCACATAGCGATGGCGCAGGGCGTCGAAGCGGCCATTGATCCAGCCAGCGAAGCCGTGATCGGAATCACCCTTCCGCAGGAGGTGGGCGGACATCATCGGGGACAAAGTGAGTGCGACTACCCCCGACACGATCACGGCTCCGGCGAGGGTAAAGGCAAATTCTCTAAACAAGGTTCCGGTGAGACCGCCCTGGATTCCGATCGGCGCGTAAACGGCGGCCAGCGTGATCGTCATCGCGATGATCGGCCCAAGCAACTCGCGGGCTCCGCGGATTGCGGCATTGAACGGCGTGAGGCCTTCGTTGATATGACGGTCCACATTTTCGACGACGATAATCGCATCATCGACCACCAGGCCGACTGAGAGCACGATCGCGAGCAGGGTCAATAGATTGATAGTGAATCCGAAGACCAGCATGATAAACGCAGCGCCGATGAGTGAAATGGGGATTGCGACGACCGGGATGATAATCGAGCGAATGGAGCCGAGGAAAAGGAAGATCACGCAGACGACGATAATAAGCGTCTCGATGAGCGTATGCATGACCTCGTGCAACGAATCGTTGATATACTTGGTGGCATCGTACGGAATGCCGATGTGCATGCCGGCCGGGAGCTGGCGTTCGATCTCCGGCTTTTCCGCGCGCACAGCGCGCATGACATCGAGCGCATTGGCGGTGGGCAGCGCCCAGATCCCCATAAATGTCGCCTTCTGTCCAGAAAAGCGAACGTCCTGATCGTAGTCCTCCGCTCCAAGTTCGACATTGGCGATATCCTTGAGCCGGATGATCGCCCCGTTTTGCTGGCGGACGACGAGTTCGCGGAAATCATCCGCGGTTTTCATATCGGTGTTCGCCACAAGATTCACCGTGATCATCGACCCCTTTGTCGTGCCGAGCGCGGAGAGATAGTTATTCGCGGCAAGCGCGCGATTCACATCGGAGGGCGCGATGTTCAGGGCGGCCATGCGATCGGGCTTGAGCCAGATGCGCATGGCGAAGATGCGCGCGCCGAGGATATCGGCCTTCTGCACGCCGCTCACAGCGGTGAGCTTGGGCTGCACGACACGCGTGAGATAATCGGTGATTTGATTCGGGTCGAGGTCGTCGGAGTAAAACGAGATGTACATCGACGCGAACTGATTGTCGCTCGTAGTGAGATCGATGATGGGCGCCTCGGCCTCGGGCGGCAGATCGTTGCGCACCTGGGCGATCTTCGCCTGGATCTGCGTAAGGGCCGCGTTTGTGTCGTAGTTCAGCTTAAGGTGCACCGTAATGATGCTCAGCCCCTGCGCGCTTTGCGAATCGATGTAATCGATCCCATCGGCGCTGGCGATCACGCGCTCGAGCGGGGCGGTGAGAAATCCGCGGACAAGATCGGCATTGGCTCCGACATACCGGGTCTTTACGCTTACAACGGCGATGTCGCTGCGCGGGTACTGGCGGATATTGAGCGTGTGAATCGCTTCATAACCGGCGAGCAAGATCAGGAGATTAACAACCGTGGCGACCACGGGGCGCCGGATGAATAGATCGGTG
The DNA here is from genome assembly GCA_038238905.1 of Chthoniobacterales bacterium. Classification (GTDB taxonomy): domain Bacteria; phylum Verrucomicrobiota; class Verrucomicrobiia; order Chthoniobacterales; family Chthoniobacteraceae; genus JBBSFI01. The sequence goes on from JBBSFI010000010.1 coordinate 24,024, forward strand.
AGATTCATCGCTTAGGTATCGGCGGGCTTGGGATTCAGTTCATTGCCGGGCTGCACACTGTTATTCACCCGCACGGGAGCGTCTGAGTGCAGGCGAAATACGCCTGCGGAGACAAGCTCCTCGCCCGGCTTTATGCCAGAGATCACTTCGACCTGATCGCCACGCGTCACACCGAGCTTCACAAAATGCTCCTTGACTACCTTGCCCGGTTTTCCATCCGCTCCGAGGATGGGCTTGTGATCCTGCCCGAGCATTGGCTTGCCCTCGGAGTCGATCGCCGGCACGACCACGAAGACCGAGTTGCCGTATGGTTGGAAGTTCACGGCAGATGACGGGATGGCGAGCACATTTTCCCGCGAGGGGAGCAACACTTCGACGCTTGCAAACATCCCCGCTCGAAGCTTGTGATCGGGGTTCGGAAGCGTTCCTTCGACCATGAGGTTGCGTGTCGCTTCATCGAGATGCGAATCGACGGCGGTGATCTCCCCCTCGAAGAGATCGTCTGAAAGGCCAGTGGCGCGGATGCGAAGCTTCCCGCCGACTGCAATCGCATCGAGCCGCTGCTGCGGAATGGAGAATTGGACATGGATCGGGTCGAGCGACTGCAGAGCCACAAAGGCCGTTCCCATATTGATGTACTGCCCGATATCGACCATGCGAATGCCCAGCGATCCGTCGAAAGGCGCCGTGATCCGCTTGCGGGCGATGATCGCCTTCGACTCCGTAACAGCCGCCTCTGTCTGATGGAGCATGCTCTCCGCGGTATCCAAATCGGACGGCGCGATCGCCTTCTTGGCAATCAAATCGCGTTTCCGAACGATGTCGGCGCGCGCCAGGTCGAGCTTGGCCAGGGCCGACTGAAGCTGCGCCTCTTCCTGCTGTGTATCGAGCCTCACAAGGAGGTCCCCTTTCTTGACGTCGGCTCCCGATTTGAATGCAATCTCGCTGACGATGCCCCCCATGTCGGTGCTTACTGTCACTCCATTCACAGCCTTCAAGGAGCCGACCGCGCTGAGGACCGGATCCCAGGTCTGCTGCTGCACGACAACGGTGCTGACGGAAGCCGGCGGCGGGGCATGTTTCGCGCCCTCGGCCATGGCCGAGCGCACCGAGGCAAACTTTGCGAGTCCGAGCAGAACCACAAAGAGGAGGACGAAACCGCCCATAATAAGCATCCGTTTTAACATAGGTAGAGGTACGATTACTGGACTGGAGTGGCAGAAACTGGCGGTTCGGCCGTTCGGCTCGGAGGCAGGCCACCCTGGACTTTTTGCAAGAGCACCACGAGTTGCTTACGCTCGCCGTCGGCAAGCGGCTGCATGATCGCGGAAACGCATCGGAAGTAGTCGGGCAGCAGATCGTCGATGAAATCCTGGCCCTTGGGCGTCATGCGCACCCGAACGGCGCGCCGGTCGGAGCTATCGGCCTCTCGGGCGAGCAGATTGTCCTTCTCCAACGTGTCCATGAGCCCGGTCATCGTCGCGCGTGTCACGCCTGCGGCGTCGGCCAGCTCGGCTGGAGTAGAGGGTTCGGCCGGGCAGCGATTGAGGAGCATGAGGACGGTGAATCGCCCATGGCTGACGCCTCGGCGCATGAGGAACGCGGACTCCGCTTCGGCGACAAGATCGCCCGTGCGCAGGAGATTTAAGAAGACGTCCGCAGCGCCCGGGTCAAGACTGGGATAGCGAATGGCGGCGCTTAATAGACATTCGTACTGAGGCAAATCCCTGAGCATGAGCAACGGCATAAGAAATAAGGCGACTAACGTTAGTCGGCACATTATCAGCCCCCTAACGCAAGTCAACTCTTCCGCTACTTCGGGTGTGCAATCCCCTGCTCCGCCGCCGCCTCTGCGAGGCGCCTGTCGAGTGACCAGAGGGGAAACCCTGAGATGCGGGCGCTTGCCAGGAGCTGCACGTCTCCCCAGCCGATCCCCCGGCCGTACAGGTCGTGGCGCTCGATGAACGTGAGGCATTCCTGCGTAGTGGCGCAGGGTGCGACGGGGAGGCTCTGCAATGCCGTGAGCGTATCGAGACGGCGCGAGAGATTGCCCACGGCCAGCTCTCCGATGACGACTGGATGCGTGGCAATCGCGCCCCGGCGGAGAGCCTCGGCAAAAGGCGCGAGACCCTTGCGAAAGTGCTCGACCCAAACGGAGGTGTCGGCAAGAATCACTTGGCCCGACCCGCCGCAGGCCTCTTCCGCGCCGGGATCTCCAGGCCAGGCATGGAGCCACCCAAAGCCGCCAACCGGGCTGCCGCCTCTTTCTCGATCAAGGCTTCCAGCCCCATCCTCACAATGGCGGTTTTTTCCAATGCACCGGTGTATTCACACACTCTGGAGATCAATGCGTCGTCGATGTTTAATGTCGTTCTCATGCATACAGTGATGCCTTCTTTGTATGCATTTGGCAAGGTGGTTTTTTGAGCTGCGGCGCTTTGAAATCTTCTCCTTCCTTGACATGGGGCGAATGAGCGATACGAGCGTGGTCCCTTATGTCTTCCAATTCGTTCCTTCGCCTATCTTCTCTTCCGCCCCGGTTCACGGCATTTTGCGCGGCCATCGCGCTCGGGGCCGCCTGCCACACGGCCATTGCGGCCGATGCGGTCCTGCCTGCCGCGGACGTCGATGGATTTGTGAGTCTCTTCAACGGGAAGGATTTGACGGGATGGGAAGGTCTCGAAGGCTTCTGGTCTGTGAAGGAAGGGGTGATCGACGGCCACGAGACAAAGGAAGGATCGAAGCAGACCGACCTCATCCTATCGGCATCGCGGGAGCATCCCGAGAAGTTCACGAATTTCGAGCTGCACATTTCCTGGAAAATGGTCTCTACGGATGGAAATTCCGGCGTCCAATTCCGCTCGAAGATCGATAACCCGACCACATTGCACGCGGGTGGATACCAGGCCGACATCGACTCTGGCGGCGGCTACTCTGGGTCAATTTACGACGAATCCGGCATTGCGGGCGGGCGCGGCACGATGAGCAATCGCGGCGAAAAGACCGTCTGGAATGCTGAAAATAAAAGGGAGAATAGCCCCCTCCCCGAGAGCAGCGAAGATCTCAAGAAGCTGCTTCACCTCGTGGGCGGATGGAACGACATCGTCCTGGTCGTGAGTGGAAGCCATGTCGTGTACAGCATCAATGGCCACGTGATGACCGAGATGACCGATAACAGTCCGAAAGCTGTGCTTGGCGGCGGAGTGATCGCGCTCCAAATGCACGCGGGGTTCAACATGGATATTCAGTTCAAGGACGCGAAGATCAAGTTCCTGCCCGAAACCAAGCAGCCCTAAGTACTGCGCGGAGACGCAGGCCCGGATCCCCCCGCCCCGCCCAGCGCCACCGCAGCCAACGTCTTGCGTTACATGCGCGCTCTGCTCGCTCTCGAAGATGGACGGCACTTTGTCGGCGCGCCTTTCGGCGCCGAGACGACCGCCGTGGGAGAGGTGTGCTTCAACACCTCGATGACGGGATATCAGGAAGTGCTAACCGATCCATCGTATCGCGGACAGATCGTCGCGATGACCTACCCGGAAATCGGGAACTACGGCGTGAATGCGCTCGACGAAGAGAGCGCGGGGCCGCATGTGCGGGGCTTCGTGATCGAGGAGCTCAGCCCCGTGGCGAGCAGTTGGCGTGCGGAGGGAACGCTAGATGCCTATCTTAAGCGGTGGAACATTCCGGGAATTCAGGGGATCGACACAAGGGCGCTCACGAAACATCTGCGTGACAAAGGCGCGATGAAGGGGTGCTTGACCCGCGAGCCGATTTCGGTCGAAGAAGCCGTCCGCCGGGCCGTGGAAGGGAACGGTGTGATCGGGATGGACTATGTAAAGGAAGTCACCCCCAAGGCAGCATACGATTGGGATCCATCGGATACCCTGTCGCGGCGCTGGACGATCTTCAAAGGCGACGACGGCGGGCAATCGGAAGCTTCCGTGAATGGAGAGCGGTTTGAGAAGCTGCCGCCGGTGCGGCATCGCATTGTCGCGTACGATTTCGGAATGAAAACGAACATCCTGCGCCGGTTGCGGCAGGAAGGCTTCCAAGTGCGCGTCGTGCCCGCCGATACTTCCGCGGCGGAAGTGGTCGCCATGAAGCCGGACGGGATCTTTCTCTCGAACGGACCGGGGGATCCGGCGGCGTTGGAATATGTGCATCGGATCCTGCGTGACCTGCTTCGAGCGCAAAAGCCGATTTTTGGGATCTGCCTGGGGCACCAGATGCTCGGCTACGCATTTGGAGGGAAGACGTTCAAATTGAAATTCGGTCACCGAGGCGGGAACCAGCCGGTGAAGGATCTCAAGACCGGAAGAGTTGCGATTACATCGCAAAACCACGGATTTGCGGTCGATGCCGAGTCGCTGCCTGCCGACGTGGAAGTCACGCACATCAATCTGAACGACCAGACAGTGGAAGGACTGCGCCACCGCTCGCTGCCCGTTTTTAGCGTGCAATACCATCCTGAAGCGGCGCCCGGGCCAAATGACGCGAGCTACTTTTTCGGCGAATTTGCCAAACTGATTGAAGAGTCGCGATAAACCCTGTTAGATGCGGATATGCCCAAGCTTCACGTTACCCTCCAGGACGGCTCGCACTCGACTCATGAACTGACAGAAGATGTCGCAACCATCGGACGGCTTCCCGACAACGTCGTGCAGCTCGATGACGGCTCGGTGTCGAGCCATCACGCCAGGCTGACCTTGCGTGACGGCGACTATATTCTTCAGGACCTCGGATCGACGAACGGGACACGCCTCAACGGAGCGCGCGTCGAAGCGGAGGCCGAGCATCCGCTGCAAGAGGGCGACAGCCTGCGATTTGGGAGCGTGGACGCAGTCTATAACTCCGAAGTGGCAGCGGAGACCCGTCCCATGCCGGTTGCGCATGAGTCATCTGCGGCGCCCTCCTCCCAGAGCGTTCCTCCAGCAGACTTCACTAACGCGTCTCCTTTTCCTGTTCGGAAGAAAAAGAAAGACCAGGCCAATGTGGCGCTTCTCGCATTTTCAATCCTGTCGCTTCTCATCTTTGCGTGGACCGTGGTGAGTATTCTGGCGATGAAGGCTCCTGAACTGAGGGCCGGTCTATAAGCTGCTGGACCGATCCTACTCGCTATCGGCGCGGACGGCGCGGTCGCCCCGAAAATAGACCGTAATCTTTGCTGTCGATTTCTGGAACGTTGGCTCCTGCGCGCCCCCCGGGGCTGCGGCGCTGCCGGCGAATGTGCCAATTCCTCCCGAGTCGCGTGTGCGAACGTCCCGATTTTCGCCGCCCAGAGCCGGCGGCCCGTTCGCATCCGGGGCGAAGATCCATGCATCCAGCCCGTCCTCCTTGCTGAATTGTGAGGGATCCCGGCCCATGGCCAACCGCACCTCCTGACGCGTCAGACCAGCAACGGCGGTTCCAATTGGAACATGGCCGGTGGAAAGTATTTCTCGATGCTCAGGCGACATTTCCGGGCGCTTTTCCGCGTACGCCCGGCCGGGCGAGGCGCACGCCGCGAGAAATGACGAGAGGAGTACGAGCAGAAGAAGACGCGCCAGCATTGGCGCGGAGTTTCTCCGTGAAGAACAGAATTCGCAAGCCAAAAGGGCTTGCGAATTCCGCGACGAGCGGCGCTAGGATGCCGCGGAGTAGTATGGACCCCAGAAAGTGGATGGGGCGACGTCGCTGAGTGCGGAGAACGATCCGGTCGAAATCGCTGGCGCCGTATCGACCTTCGGCATCGTAAGCGCGGTTCCGAGAGCATCGGATGCGGAGTTGCCGACCAGATCGGTGTACAGCTTGCTGTTTTTCTTCACGTACACGAGGAGTTGCGTGCCGGTGGGGGCGGTAGTGGGCGAACCGCCATTTTCGATCGCCCAAAGGTCGCAGGCAGCGTCCAGCATCCGGAGAGTCTGCAGGGAACTGGTAGCTTGGGAGCGCTTGCGAGCACGGAGTGCGCTCGGAACGGCTATGGAGGCGAGGAGCGCGATGATCGCGACCACGATCATAATCTCGACCAAGGTAAAACCGCGGCTTTGAGTATCGGATTTGTTTAACATGGCGTAATATATAGGGTATGTATTTTGGAATAGTCGCAACTGCGCGACGCTTGGAACAATCCCTTATTAAGCATGATGCGGACCCGGTATGCGTCGTGTTATCCCTACTTAGGATGTAGCGGCTTCCACTACAGCGCCTCGATATTTCCTTCACGCATCCATATAGCGGCCTTGTGCTGCAAATCGGCTGCATGCCGGATTCCAAGCTTCTCTTTAATGCGTGTGCGATAGGTTTCTACTGTTGTGATTCCGAGGTTCAGCGCCGCCGCTATTTCGCGCGTCGAACGTCCGGATCCAATAAGCTGGAACACCTCCAGTTCGCGATCTGCAAGCTTGTTGATACCGCCCGATTTGGGCTCCTCGCCGGTGGATTTCTTCAAGATGGCTGACGTCATCTCTTCGCTCAAATAGACCTCCCCACTGAGGATGCGGCGAATGGCCTTCAACAGCGTGCTGGAACTTTGGTGCTTTGTAATATATCCCCTGGCGCCAGCTCCGATCACCCGCTCGGCGTACAGGGATTCCTCGTGCATCGAAAGCACCAGGATCGGCAAATTCATCCCAGCAGTTTTTAGGTCTTTAACGAATTCCAGTCCGGACGATCCCTTGAGAGTAATATCGACGAGCGCTGCGTCGGGCGCGCTCGTGCGCGCCTTCTCCATGGCGTCGCGTATATTGTCGGCTTCGGCGCAAACGGACATCTCTGGATCTTGATTTATGAGATGGGCGAGGCGCTCGCGAAACATGGCGTGATCCTCGACGAGGAGAATGCGGGCTTTTTTGGGGGTGGCGGACATAATTTCAGCGGGGTGCATTTCTGGGGAATGAGCACGACACAAGCGTGCCTCCGCCGGGCGCATCGCCGATGCGAAGCCTTCCGCCAAGAGCACGAGCGCGGTGATGCATGGACTTCATACCCATTCCGGCGCGGTTTCTAAGCGTTTCGCGCAAGCCGCTGCCGTTATCGGAAATCGACAGCACGACGTTCGGCCCCTCGGCAGAAAGGTGTATCGAGGCGCGGGTTGCGCGGCCGTGCTTTGTTGCATTGTGAAGCGCTTCCTGCGCTATGCGGAACAGGTGGACGGCGCACTCCTTGTCCAAAAGGCCCACATTGCCGCATTCTTCGAAGCGGCAAACCATCTTGAAAAACCTGGAGGAAGAAGATGCGATCTCTTCCAGCGCGTCTTTGAGTCCGTGCTCATCCTCCCCAATCGGCGCCAAGCCGCGAGCAATATCCCGAATGCTCGCCACACCGCTCATAACGAGATCCTCGATTTCAGCAGCAGCCCCGGCCTCTGGAGCCTCCCGCCGATCGAGATCGTTTTTCAAAGCGCCCGCCGCGCAACCCACGGCGGCGAAGTACTGGCAGATGCCATCGTGGAGATCCTGCCCGATGCGCTGCTGCTCGCGCTCGGTCAACGTGACGAGCTGATATTCGAGATCGCGCGCCTGTTGCAAGAGGGAAATGCGCGCCTTCACACTCAACCCTCCGGCGACAACCATCAGAAAAAAGCCGAGACGTATGAGCGTCGCCCAACCCTGATGCCAGCTCGTAATGTAGGGATGCCCGGCCTGCCAATCAGCCCACCACCAGACAATCGCACAAAGGATTGCGATAAAGACCGCCTCCTGCCGCGTGCCGAAGCGGACCATGAGGAGGATGGGCGCGGCGTAGAACAGGAAGAAACCAACCTCCCAACCACTTGCAAAATCGACAAACCCACAAATGGCGACGAGTGCAAGCGTTTCGGTCCAAATCATCCACGCGGGTTGCGTGGAGAGGGACTCCAAAATTTTGCCGTATGGACGCGCCGACGCCCTGGACGCCAAAGAATGGGATGGGATGGATTTAAGAGCAGACGGGGTCACGCAAGGGTGAGAGTAGCAAAAAGCGTGCGTAGCCGCGCACTCATCCGCCCTTTGGACGCCGAAGCCGACTGCTAGGGTCCGTCCTGGTTCCCTCCCGCCGGATGCTCCAATCCCCAAGTGAGGAGCAGACGGCTATCGTCCCATATGCCAGGTTTTCGCGAGTGCATGACAACCGCGATCACCTCGCGGCAGCCCCATTGCGCGGCGCTCACGAGCACCTGCTGCGCGGGGTTGGTGTACCCCGTTTTCACACCCGTACACCCTGGGAACATCCAAAGAAGACGATTGTGATTGCGCAGTTCGCGAGGCCCATTCGCCCCGGCAAGCCATTGATGGAACTCGGTCCCGACAATCTGTCGAAACAATGGCTGCGCCATGGCGGCCCGCGCAATCAAAGCGAGATCGTGCGGGGTGGTGTAATGGCGTGGATCGTGCAACCCGTGCGGATTGGAAAAGTGACTGTTCGTGGCCCCCAGCTCACGCGCGCGCTCATTCATCTTCTCCGCGAATGCTTCAACGGACCCGGCGTTGTCCACCGCGAGTGTGTGCGCCACATCATTGGCACTCTTAAGCATGAGACCGTAGAGGGCTTCGCGCCTGGTGAATTTGTCTCCGGGCCGGAGTTCGAGGCTGCTCTCACCCACCTTGCTGGCTTCCAGCGTGACTTCGACTTCGTGATCCAGATTGCCTGCCTCGATCACGAGCAGAGCGGTGAAGATTTTGGTTGTACTGGCGGGATATTGGGCCTCGCCGATATTTTTCTCATACAGCAAGTTGCCAGTGAGCGCGTCGAGCACGATGGCGCCTCTGGCAGCGAGCGGGAGTTCCGTCAAATCGGGTGGAAACTCTGGAACGGTTTGCTTGAAAGCAGCAGGGAGCGACTCCTCGGCTGGTTCGACGGGGGCAAGCGCGCCACCCTTCGCGTGCGCCGGCGCCGCGGCCCTCTTATGCTGCGCGGCTCGCACGGCCGGGAGGAACGGGGCGAGCAGCGCGAGAAATACGAGGAGTCGCCTAGTTGGTGTGAACTTTGCCATCGACCATTACCCATGGAACGCGCTCTTGAAAATCGACTATTTTGCCGCAGATGGTGCGGGAATCTCCGACAATGGGCAAAGCGATGAGATCCGCCAGCGCATGGGGGGATATCTGGCCAAGCGACCCGCCAAAGCCGAGCGCCATGGCGGGATTGACGGTCACGGTCCTCAAAAGTTGGTCGGCGGAAAGCCATGGCTGCGAATCGCGCAAGAGCCGAAGTTCATCGAACAAACTGAGCGAGTGCGTGCTGGCGAGACTGTCTGTGCCAACGCTGATATTCACGCCCAGCTTGTGCAGCCTTTCATATTGAAACGGCGAATGCTTGAAATAGGCATGACTTCCCGGACAATGGATCACATGGAGCGTGCGGACGGCCAGTGAACCGATGAGATCGAAATCGGATTCCGACAGTTCATTCATGTGAACGAGCAGCCAATCGGAGTCAATCGCGCCTGTTTCCCAGAGCTGCCGGAACGGTGAGCCGCGCCCGCAATCGCCCATCGGGCGATCCAGCGATCGCATAAAATCGTACAACTCGCCTGAGGCGCGCTCAAACATTTGCGCTTCTTCCCTGGATTCCGCGAGATGTGTCGTGCGGGGCATCCCAAACTTCGACGCGCAAGAATTTGCCAGCCGGTAGAGCTCCGAAGAAGCGGTGTAGGGCGCATGCGGGCTTAACCCGTACCTGGCAAGCGAAGGCGGCTGCTTTTTGAAAAACGAGAGCGCCCCGAGCACGACTTCCTCCGTGGTAGATCGATGGCGGATATCGATCATCTCATAGAACCACCAAGTCCGGATGGGAGCGGAAGCGATCTCCGGCATCAACTCGGGAAAGGATTCGATATTGCAGACGCTGGTCGTTCCATAGCGAACGAGCGCTTCAAAACCGCGGGCGATCGCATCAATATAATCGCTGCGATCGAGCGACCGCTTCAAAGAATTGATGCGCTGCACCCAGGCCGAGAAGCTTTTCGGCGGGGAGATGGCATGCCTCATCATCGTATAGTCGAGATGGCAATGGGAGTTGATAAGACCCGGCATCAGCACCATGTCGCCAAGGTCGATGTCGTGTCGCGCCCGCCATCCCAACTCCTCCGGCGAGCCAACGGCCGAGATTCGGTCTCCATGGATGGCGACGCAACCGTCTTCGATCGGAAGTCCGTCCATCGTGAGCACCAGACGCGCTCGCAGGAGCAGTGGGGAAGTCACTTTGGCTGTGATCGCGAGGGTGAATCCGATTGGGCAGCCCGTTTTACGGCCGCACGCGATTCGGACACGAGGAGGTTGCAAGCTTCGTCGCAAAGCATCGGAAAGTTTTCGCGCCCTGAAGCGGATGCGGCTTCAGGCGGAATAAACTTAGCCTCCGGCAAAGCGGTGATGAGCGTCTCCGCGGAAATTCTCCAGAGGATAATCTTTAAGCAGCGGCTTTGCGAATTGCAACAGGCCGCGATGGTGTCCTGGGCTTGAGCATCGGAAATCTTGCGCGCCATCACATACATACCGCTTTGCCTGGAGAGCGTTTCCCTCAGGGGAACGGGTTTCAATGCGGAGCGATCCCAGTCGCGGAGCAGACCGAGCATCGCGGGGTAGAAATAGTCGATGGCGTGTCGCAACTCATCGATATCGGGCAGAATCAGGCGCCAACCATGCCGAAGATTTGGCGCTGTCTTGAGCGGCCGATAGGCATCTGCGTCATCCCATTGAGCAAGGAATCGGGCGTCGAACGGGGATGAAAAAACCTTCAGATCGTCACGGTTGGAGTCGTCGCGATGGCAGAGATCAAACCCCTGCGCGGCGCGCGCGATTCGGATCTGTCCAATACACCATTCGGAGCGGCTGCCGAGCCATATGGCAAGGGTTTCGGAAAGATTGCGCCTCACGCGTTGGATTCGATGTCCCATTGTGGATCGAACGCGAGCGCCTGCTCGACGATGATCTCCGCGAATAGCGGCTCCGTGCCGATTGCGCTGGCGTAGTAAAGGCTGCGTCCGCGCAAATGAGCCGCCTTCGCACTGAAGATTCCTTCGCGACGGGGGGCATTCTCCATTCCCAAAAGCACGGGTATATCCTCGTAGCTATGCAGCCCGTCGGAGATGAAAAACGGAACCACCACCACGTTGGGTTGCGAGGCGAGACGATCCCACTCCGCAATGAGGGGCGGCTCCTCCATATAAGCGTTGAGGGCCTCGGCGTAGATTCCCATCGCGCGTATCTTTTCCACCTCCCGCTTCGCGGCGGCAGCCGAGTTCTCGTTCAAATCGGTGCCATGACCCACGATCACCAAGCTTGTTTCAGCGGGCGAAACGCCGGGCGCGGCTTCGGCGGCGCGCCGGAGCAGCAGCTCAGTGACGCGTTCGCTGTTCCCGACAGGGTCGCAATACTTCAGAACGCGATCGCCACGGCGCGTAACCCTTCCAGACAGCTCAAGCTCGCGTGGAATGACGGTCTTGGTGAAATACCCTTCGCTGATGAAATTTGGCACGATGTACACCTCTTCCGAATCAATTGTATGCATCACCTGCCGCAAACTCGGCTCCTCCTTCCAAAAAGCGCAGCAGACCTCGCCGAAAACGCCCAAGGAGCGGATTTTTTCCATGTGATGGCACGTGGGCGCGCTGGAATCGGCGTTCACCGTCGATCCATGTCCGACGATCAAGAGGGCGCTCTGTGGCTTGCAAATCATAATAACGTCACTAAACGTGCGACACTCTCGATGTCGAACGGTTTGAGAAATGTCCCTGCCTATTTCACGCAAATCGTGCGTCTCGCGGGCGTTCTGCTGCTCGTTACGCTGAGCGCAGCTCCCGGGCATGGCGCTGAATCGCTCGATCGCAGTGTAACTCAATTGATTCTGAGCATTGCGCCCTCTTGGGATGCGCCCGGTGGAAGAATGCAACTTTTCCGGAGGACGGGCGGTGGATGGGAGGCGGACGGGACCGCCTGGCCGGTGCTCTATGGCCGGAACGGACTTATCTGGGGCCGGGGGGTTCTCGGAACGACGGAACCCGGTCCTCATAAGACAGAGAGAGATAAACGATCGCCGGCTGGGGTATTTCGGATCGGCACGATCTACACGTACGATGCGGCGCTTCCCGCAGGCTCGGATTTTCCTTTTCACACCGTCACCGAGGCAGACGCGTGGGTGGACGACTCGACCCTGCCAGAGTACAATCGCTTTGTGCAATTCCCCGACCCTGCGAAGCGTCCGGCATGGTTCGAGAAAGAGAAAATGCGCCAGCACGATGCGGCATACCGCTGGCTCGTCGAGATTCGGCATAATGCCGATCCGCCAGTGCCGGGCGCCGGGAGCGCCATCTTCTTTCACATACGGCGAGGCGTCGACCGGCCGACGGCTGGCTGCACCACGATGGCGGAAGCCGATCTCGAAAGAGTGATCCGCTGGCTGCGGACAAGCGAGAACCCGCACTTCGCCCTCCTGCCGAAGCGGGAGTACGAAGACAAATGGAAGCCGTGGGGATTGCCGGCTCCGAAAGAAGCGCAGGAACTGCTGCGACCGCTTCAGGAGCCGGCTGGCGCCCCGAAGCGTTAGAGTATGTAACCTTCCTCGTTGTGCTCGTTCAGATCGAGGCCGGTGGTTTCAACTTCCGGCGTCGGACGTAGCCCCATCGCGATTTTCAACGCGTAAGCGATCACGACTGTCGCCACTATCGAGAGTGCGAGGGTGATTGCGATGGCTTCCAACTGGTGAAACACCTGCGTATGGCCCGCGATTGCCTTTGCAAGGCCGTTCCTAGCCCCAGAGTTCGCGGCGTCGTTGGTGAGATTCGCATTCACATCCGCGGTGGCAAGGACGCCTGTCATGATTGCGCCCAGCGTGCCTCCAATCGCATGCACACCGAACGTATCCAGGGCGTCGTCATAACCGAACATGTTCTTCACGTAGATCACGAAGATATAAGGAATCACCCCGGCGAGCACGCCGATGATTACCGCACCCGTCGGGCTTACAAAACCGCAAGCCGGAGTGATAACGACCAGCCCGGCAACGATGCCCGAGCAGAACCCGAGGATCGAGGGATGGCCTTTTGTCAACGCTTCGATCATCGCCCACACGAATCCGGCGGTAGCGGCGGCCAGCGTCGTTGTTGTGAACGCATTGGCGGCAATCACGTCGCTGGCGACGGCGGATCCTGCATTGAATCCATACCATCCGACCCAAAGCATCCCGGTGCCAACCATGCAGAGGACCATATTGTGCGGCGCCATCTTCTCCCTGCCAAAACCGATGCGCTTGCCGAGGATCAGGCATAGGATCAAGGCGCTCCAGCCAGAGGTCATGTGGACGACGGTGCCTCCTGCGAAATCGAGCGCGGGAATAGCGGAAGCGTCATTGGAAACGCCGTTCATGAGCCCCGTCTTCCCCCAGACCATGTGAGCCATCGGGAAATAGACCAAAAACATCCAGACCCCGATGAAGATCATGATTGCCCGGTATTTCATCCGCTCCGCAATGGCTCCGATGATGAGCGCCGGGGTGATGATCGCGAACATCAACTGATACATAGCGAAAACGTTGTGTGAGACCCAATACGAGTAGTCCCCGTTGGGGATCGAACTCACCAGCGGAGTAATGGACCCATCCGCGGCAACTTGCTGCCATGGGAGGAAGAAATACTCGCTGCCGCCGAGAAACGGTGAATGGAAGCTCTTGCCAAAGACAAGACTATAGCCAAAGGCCCACCAAAGGATGGCGACCAAGCCCGTGCACCCAAGACACTGGGCGCAGACACTGAGGACGTTTTTGCGACGAACGAGGCCGCCATAGAAGAGCGCCAATCCTGGCAGGGTCATAAAAAGGACGAGCGCCGCGCTCGTCATCATCCACGCGTTGTGACCTGGCCCTGGATTGGATCCCGCGATGGTGGTGAGATCTTTCGGAACATTCCCCTTCCCGTCTTTGAGGGCGCTTGAGGGATCGGTGTTTGCGAAGTACGCCTCCACTGCGGAGAGGCGTTGTTCAACCGTGGGAACCGGCTTCGCGGGCTCGGCTGCTGCCGCCGCCTCGACCTGTGCAGCCGCAGGCTGCGGCGTATCTGCCCTTGTCGTACCGAATGTAATTAAAAGCGCCGCTGCCAAACCGACGGCGAAGGAATGTTTCATGTAATAATGGAATAGGGTTTCTTGGGAAATGGGGCGAGAATCCTCGGAAGGGCAGAGCCCGCCCGGCGTCCTCTCGATCCGCATAAGGCGGCGGATTTACCATTCCCGCGCCGGGGAGGCAAGAAATACGTCCCGCCACGACGCGATGCCGTCGCGCGCCCCGCCTGGAAGCGTTACCTTTTACAGGGCGCGTTCGCCCTTCTCGCTTGTGCGAATTCGCACGGCTTCGTCCACGGAAGAGACAAACACCTTCCCATCGCCAAACTTGCCCGAACGAGCCGCCTGCACGATGGCCGCCACCACGTCCTCTGAAAATTCATCCGCCACGACTACCTCCAACTTGAGTTTCGGCAGAAAATCCACCGCGTATTCGCTTCCGCGATATATCTCGACATGCCCTTTCTGCCGCCCAAACCCTTTCACTTCGATAATTGTCATTCCGTCGATCCCCAATTCGGCAAGCGCTTCCTTCACTTCGTCGATTTTGAAGGGCTTTATCACGACCTCGATTTTTTTCATTGGGAAAACCGTAGGTGGGTGCGAAATCGGTTGGGCGGCCGGGCGGTAGAATCGGAGTACGCGCAAGCACGCCCCATGCCATGCATCGCGCCCCCGGCAACGCTCCGGAATCGGGACGGAAGCGGCTCTTTTTTAGCGCTCTGGGCAAATTAGCGCAGCGAGTCGATCTCGGTCCCCAAGCACCGTCGATCGGCGAGAGCACCCAATGCTCGAGCCGGGTGTCCTGCCTAGTCGCGCGGCTCTCTTTCAGCAGCGCGGGTCTCGAAGCGCGTGAACTCTTTTAGAAACGTGAGGGACACATCGCCGACGGGGCCATTGCGCTGTTTAGCGATTATGAGTGTGGCCTTTCCTTCTGCTTCCTTCTTGTCCTCGTCATTGTCCGCGTAGTACTCTTCCCGCACCAAAAGCCCTACGAGATCAGCATCCTGCTCGATGGAGCCGGATTCGCGCAGGTCGCTCAGTCGCGGGCGGCCCTTGCTATCTCCGGCGCGCTGTTCGGGATTTCGGTTAAGCTGGGCCAGGACGACGATCGGGATATCGAGCTCTTTCGCCAGGCCTTTGATGCCGCTGGAGATTTCGGCAATTTCAAGTTGCCGATTATCCTGCGCCCGCCGTGACGTGGATCGAAGAAGCTGAAGGTAGTCGATAAAAATTGCTTCGATGCCGTTTTGGCTTTTGAGCCTCCGCGCCTTTGCGCGCAACTCGAGGATCGAGAGACCGGCGCTGTCGTCGATGAATATCTTGCTTTCCGCCAGTTTGCCCGCGGCGCTGGCGATCGCGGTAAAATCACGCTCGACAAGAAATCCATCGCGAACACGACCGAGGTTTACCTTTGCGCGGGAACAAAGAAGGCGCTGTACAAGTTGCTGGGCGCTCATCTCCAGCGAAAATACGGCGACCGGCCTTTTTTCTTCCACTGCGAGATGCTCCGCCATGTTCATCGCGAGCGCCGTCTTGCCCATCGATGGGCGCGCGGCAATGACGATCATTTCGGAATTATGAAGACCGTCCGTCATCTTATCCAAATCGGCAAATCCGGTGGCCAAGCCCGTAATGCCTCCACGGCGCTCGTAGAGATCCTGGATGGCACTGACTGCCGACATGACATGATCCTTGATGCCGAGGGCCTTTTCCCGGAGGCGCTCCTGGGCGATTTCAAAGACGCGCCCCTCAACTTCATCGAGAAGCCCGCTCACATTGTCCTGCTCATCGTACGAGCGTGAGGCAAACTCGGTGCAGACGCGGATGATCTGCCGGAGGGTGTGCTTCTCCTTTACGATGTCCAGATAGAACGCCGCATTGGCGGCAGTGGGCAAAAAGGTGAAAAGATCGGAAACGAAGGCGGCTCCGCCCACGGAATCGAGCTGCATTCGTGCGCGCAACGTTTCGGTGAGGGTAATCACGTCGATCGGCCGTGAAGCGTCCCACATTTCATTGAGGACCTCGTAGATGATGCCGTGCGCGGGGACGTGGAAGTTCTCCCGCCTAATTCGGCGCTCGGTGCACATCCCAGCCACTTCGCTGGGCGCCAACAGGATCGAGCAGAGCACTCCCTGCTCTGCATCTGAGCTTGCGGGAAGCAATCGGTGGACGTCGGGGGTGTGAGACGAGCCGGCACGCAAATCCACTTTCCTCTCCTTGCCAGGAACGCCGTTTTTATCTTTGGATTCGCCTTTTGGCATTTCTTTCAAGCAGATCCTCGCCGTCCGCAGCGAAGGTCAGAGTGCAAGATGCAAGCAAAGCAAAAGCGGAGTTCGGACGCATCCGAAAACTCCGCTTTCGCTGAAATTAATCTCTTCCTTTCGCGAATTGCTACTTCGTGTGCCGCGCCTTGACCTTGGCCTTGTAACCAGTCTGCTTCTCCTCGGGCTTTCCATCGGCGGCAGCGTCTTCCTTCGGGGCATCGGCGCCCTTGGCTTTAACGGTGAGGGCCAGTTTCGCGGTCACATCGTGATGAAGCTTGATCGGAATCTCATGAACTCCCGATTCCTTAATTGGCTTCTCCAGATGAATGCGGTGGCGGTCGATCGGAGATTTGCCGCCAAGTTCCGATACCAGCCGCTCCGCGATGTCGGCGGCGGTGATCGAACCGAAGGCTTTCCCTTGCTCGCCGGTTTCCAACTCCATCGTAAGCTTGAGCTTGTTGATGCGGCGCGCCAATTCTTCCGCTTCGTTCATCTCGCGGGTTTCACGCTCCGCCCGTTTAGCTTTGAGCGAGCTAAGGCGTTTAAGGGTGGCAGGAGTGACTTCGAGGGCCTTGCCCTGCGGAATGAGGTAATTGCGGGCGTACCCGGCTTTGACCTTCACAACGTCGCCCTCGGCGGCAAGAGACTCGATTTTCTCGGTTAAAATGATTTCAGTCGTAGGCATAGCGTAAAAAGGAGCCGCACTCTGATTGGCGGGGGTCGAGAGCAGAGCGCACATGGTTATAGGTGTCAAGGCGAGGAATCGTGGATTTTTTTCAGGAACGACGGGCAGGGGCACGGTCGATTTTCGCAAATGTTGGCCCGGAACTTGCGATAAAAGGTTTAGCGGCAGTTGCATTTCTGCCTCGTGATAATACCTTTAGCATCCCATGCAGACCACGCTTTTCCGACTTTTTGCCTGCACGGCACTTTGCAGCCCCCTCGCCGTACGCGCGCTCACGATCAACGTCGATTTCTCGGACGATACGACGGGATTCTTCGCCCAAACGCCCCTCGCGGAAGCGGCGGTCTTGAAGGCTGCGGCAGACCTTGGGGCAGCGATCGCTCCCAATCTTGCTCCTGTGACGACGAACTCTTTCACCGGGACCAATGGGGACGCCACCGTGACGATGGCGTGGCACCTGAACTACACGAACCCGGACACGGGTGTGCAAACATCTCTCAGTAGCTTTTCGTTTCCTGCGAATACGGTGAGAATTTACGCGGGGGTACGCCCTTTGTCTTCGGCTACGGACAATAACCTCGGAGAAGGAGGCGCCGGCGGCGCAGGGGTTAAAATCGGCTATAGCTACGTCGATCCCAAACAGATCCCTGGAGCGTTAGCCCTTGCGCAGGCGGCTTCCAACGCCGTGAATGCCCGGGGTGGAGGGGCAATCCAGGGGACGCTGTCGAAACCGCTCGTGGTAGGCGGCGTGACGTCGAATTACTCTCTCCCGTATGGCACAATGATCGGCGACATCGCATTTAACGACGACCCGCTGAAGACCGGATCGAAGGATAGCGCCGCGGCGCTTGCGAACTACTGGCATTACGACCCAAACACCCCGGTGGAAGCGAATAAATTCGATTTCTACTCGGTTGCGCTGCACGAATTGATGCATGCGATCGGCTTTGGCACTTCACAGACTTGGAATAGTCTTGCAAGCGGTACAACGTGGCTCGGAGCCCACGGCAATGCCGTCCACGGGGGAAGTGGAGTCAATCTCGTCTCCACCGACGGGCACATAAACGCAGGCATCGCGGCACACCGCCTCTCGGACGGATCGATCCAGTCACCGTCCATGATTGACTTCGCCTTTCCCGGCTTGAGGCGGACCTTGACCGATTACGATGTCGCTTTCCTTAACGACCTCGGCTACGCGCTCGTGCCCGAACCGGGGAGCGCCGCGCTGTTGCTCACCGGAGGTGTCCTGTTCGCACGCCGTATCAGACGGCGTCCGTAGATTAGAGTGCGCGTGAGGAACCGGCGGCGCGCCGCGCGCTATGGCTTGGCCTGCTGCGGACATGCCAGCGACTCTGGACTTCCGCGGAGCACGCGTTGTGTCTCCGCGACGCGCGCCTCGACATTGTGCGATCGGCCATCGTGAATGTAAGGAGGCATCTTGAAGGTGAAGGCGTGAAACCCTTTGCCGTACCCGCGATCACGCAGCTCTTCGGCGTAGTCTTGCGCAAGAATATGGCCCACCAACGCATCATCGATATAAATATCAATGTGAAGCGGCACATCGCCTTTGTCCCGATCCCAAGCCCAGCCCGCGACGTGATCGCAGTCGAGCTTCTCGGCAACTTCATCGTGACGCGGCGGGGTGCGCGGAAAGAGGCGCCCTGAGAAAATGAGAAGGCCGAATGCGACGGCATGGAATGTGAGGACAATATTCAGAGCGCGCCAACCGCGGCCATCCGGCCAGAATTTGCTCCGCTTGTTCCATCGCGCAAAGGCGTCGTAGCATGAGAGCAAGGTGGCGTGATAGATCCCATAGAGAATATAGTACCACTCGGGGCCGTGCCAGATGCCCATAATCCCAAATGTGAGAAACAGGCCAAGGTACGACGCGGTATGCTTGCTTTTAAACCACTTCCCCTTCCCCGCAGCGAGAAGGAAACGCATGTAGATATGATCGCGAAACCAGAAAGAGAGGGAGATATGCCATCGATTCCAGAAGTCGCGGATGTTTTTGGAGAGGAACGGAAGGTCGAAGTTTTCCGGCGTACGAATGCCGAAGATGCGGGAGAAGCCGATGGCAAAAGCGCTGTAGCCGGCGAAATCGAAGAAGAGGTAGAACGTATATCCATACATGTAGCTTGCGATCTCGAGTGGATCGTGACGCAGAGCGACGTGATCGACCCAATGAACCTTCAGGAGAGCCGCAACGATGAATTTATAAAGGAAACCCTGCGCGATCCGCTGGACGGCGTCGTCGAGATCGCTGGAAAACTCCGCGCGATCCCGGGTGCGATTCCAATCCTGTCCAAAACGCCTGTATCGATCGATCGGACCCGATGAGACGGTGGGCCAAAATAAGAGGTAGGCGAAATATTGGGAATAGGAGACCGACGTAAGGACGCGATCGTGGATGGAGAAGATCACGTCCAGCGCGCGGAAAGTAAGATACGAGATGCCGAGAAAACCGAAGACATCGTCCGGAGCGAAGAGCGGCAGAAACTTGGTGACTGCCAGCGGAAGAATGCTCAGCGCGACCGACACAATGAACACTGGCCGCGATCGCCACTTCAAGAAGGCCGCCGTTATCCCGGCCTGATACACCGCGTATCCGACCACTAGCCAGAGGGTGGCGAGCGGCCATGTTGGAGTAATCGGTGTGTCGCCTGAGAACTGAAGGACAAGAACAAACGCTGTGACAACCAAGGTTAACAAACGGTTGGCGAGTCCGAAGTATCCGAGCACCACCGCTGGCACGAGCGGATAAAGCATCAGCCCGAAGAACATGAAGTCGGCGAATGGCGTCATGATGCGATACGGGTGGGGGCAGACTCGGTCGGCGAAATGCCGGACGGCGCCCGCATTGGACGCACGCCGGAAGAGCCAACGCTATTCAAGCATTGCAGCGAGAATTCGCCTGTCAGCTTTGCCATTTGGCGTCATGGGGAAGGCATCCACGTAAAGAAACTTGCGTGGAATCATGTAGGCCGGGAGCCGCTCCGCGAGCCGAGTCTTAAGATGCGCACTCGTCTGAAAATCTGTGCCCGTCTTTTTAGCCGAGAGCACCACGATGGCGGCGAGCGATTCGATGTGACCGCCTTTCGAAACAGGCAGGACGACGGCATCCGCGATCTCCGGAAGGGCGCGGAGATTCGCTTCCATGTCGCCCAATTCGATTCGGTATCCGTTCACTTTCACCTGTCCATCCATGCGCCCCTCGAAGAACAGGAGTCCGCCCCGCGCACGGCCCCAATCACCGGTCCTGTACGCGGCGTTGCCATCAAATGTTTTGAAGACCTTTGCGGTCAAGTCGTCGCGCCCGAGGTATCCGGGGCTCACATTCGGGCCTGCGATCAGGATTTCGCCGCGCTCGCCTTCCGGCACAACCTCCTGCCGCTCATTGACGACTAACACGCACGTCCCCGGCATGGCGCGGCCGACAGGCAGAGGCGACCAGGCCGCAATCAAATCGCGATCCACGCGCACGGAGGTGGTGGCGACCGTCGCCTCCGTAGGCCCGTACGTATTCCAGACCTCGGCCTCTGGAAAACGGTCGAGCAACTGCGAGGCGGTTTCCGGCGCGAGCGTTTCTCCACAGAAGAGAAACTTCCTCAGCTTTGGGAGCATCGCTTGGGCGAATGTCTTTTCGATGAGACACATCTGCGCGAAGGATGGCGTCGAGACCCAGACGGCGATTTCAGATTCGGAAAACGCACGATAAAGCGATTTGAGGTTTGCGACGTGGTCCTTGCCAATGCTGTAGAGCGTGCCGCCAGATGCGAGACACGGGTAGAGATCCATCACCGACAGGTCGAACGAGAATGGCGCCTGATTGAGGAAGACGCCGGTCTCGCCGGATAACTGCTGCTCCCCGAGCATCCAATCGACGAAATGCGTTAAATTGGAGAGCGTGACGACCACGCCTTTTGGCTCGCCTGTGCTTCCGGACGTGAACAGGACGTAGAAGGGATCGCCGCCCTCGACACGTCGATGAGGCGCCTCTCGCCTGGCGCCGGAGAGTTCCGCAATACGCTCCGGGGTGAGCACAATCTCCGCGCCGGCTGTCTCGACGATTCGCTGGACGCGCTGCGGCGGGATCGAAACGTCGATCGGCACATACGGTCTTCCGCTTTTGACGGCGGCGAGAAAGGCCACGAGCATCTCCGGCTCCTTGTGACCGTGCACCGCGACGGGCAAGCGCCCCGGCTTTTCTTCCACGAGCCAGGCTGCGAGCGAATCGGAGCGCTCGAGCAGTTCTCCGTATGTCATGATCCGGTCCCCGCTCCGGTGCGCGATTCGCCCAGGCGTTGAGCGTCCCCATTCGTCGATTTTATCCAGCAAATGCATTGTTTCTTATATTCGCACGGCGTTCAGCCGCCAGGCACAGGATGACTTGCGCACCAACTTAAAATTCCTGATAGACAAATCCTGGGGTCGAAAAATCGCCGCGCCCGTAGAGAATGAGCAGCCCGGCGACGATTCCAAAATAGTAAAGCGTCAATAAAATGAGACGCACGCGGGGGCGCGCTTCCATCCATGCGTGAAGTCTCTTCGGCATCGATTCTTTGTTGCGCGCCAACGGCGCTAATGCAAGCGCCGCATGTCGCGTTAAGCCTTGAGCCGGGATTGAATATCCTTCACGAACTGCCGCGGAGTGGCCCACCGTTCCCGCTCGAAATCGGCGGGCGCCACGTCCACCCCTACTTCGCTCGACAGCGCCACCATCAACTCGACCGTTTTCATTGAGTCGAGGATCTGCAGGTCGTAGAGGGCGAGGTCGGGATTCGTCCGCACTTCATCCGTCTCAGCAACTTGTTCGAGGACTCCAATAATTTTTTCTGTCAGTGCATCTGCCATAGCGTCGGGAAAGGGGCGGGAAGAAAAGGCACGCTCGAAGCAAAGTCAAAGGCTCGCTCCGCCCGCGTGGTAGAAATCGTCGAGCGCCTGGTTGTAGTAGAGCCACCCCTCCCCGCTGAGATGATCGAGAAAATCGATCATAAACGCGGGATCTTTTTGGAACTGACGGAAGTCGCGGAGCGGAATGCGGTAGCGGCTCGCGAGGCTGTCCAGGCGCTCGATGTACGCGGTGCGGGCCTCGGCCGTTACGCCGTACGCTTCGAGGCGAATGTCCTCGATCGGCATGCTGAGAAGCAGCGGATCCGCTCCCAACTCCTTAAAAGTTCGCATAAGCAGTTCGATATCGTTCCACTCCGTGGAACCGGCGACGGTTTGCGCGAAATTCGGATCCCGGACGACGTGCTTGAGACGGCGCTTCTTCACTTCATTCCGCTTGGCCTGGAGGGCGGTGTAATTGGCAAATCCGGCGGCGCGTTTGAGGACGATGTTCCAGTTGACAGTTCCCGCCAGGTGGGGATGGCTCGATGCGAGGTTAAGCGCTTCGTCTTCATCCGCGATATGAAGCGCGACTTCGAGATGATCCTGCGCGCGTCCGATCGCATTGTGGAGCGCTCCGAGCGGCCAAGCGGCCCAGAAGAGAGCTTCATCGGCAAGGGAATCGCCAGCCAGGCGCTCCAAGGCGAAGCGCAGCAGCGGACGACGAGCCAGCGTCTTTGGAAACACAAGCATCCTTCGGGCAACCGATCGCTTCAGATCGCGATCCAGATCGAAACCAAAGGCGAAAATTCCGGCCTGAAGCGCCGAGAAATTCCCTTCGTAATATTTCGGGTCGAAATCCTTTGTGAAGAACCAGCCCGGCGAGATGGAAAATGCGGCTTTCCGAGCTTGGATCGCCCTCCCGACTCCGGCGACTTTTAGCAGCACCGACAGCGATGTGGATCCCGGTTTACCGATGGGGAAGACGCTGAAGCCGGAGGGTTGATCCTTAAAAAACTGGGTTGCGTTATTCGGCATCTCCTTCACCAACTCGGAGCTGCCGTAGAGCACGAGCAGATCGGGATGTGAAAACGCCTCCTCCTGCAATGCAACTCCCTGGAGTTTTACGTCGTAAAACTCGGGCGCGAGCGCGTGGATATATTGCCGCTCCAGTTGGCGGCAATGCACGAGGCCGGCGCCGACACAGAGGCCGGCGACCGAAACAGCGAACAGTGCGGCCAGCAGGTGCGGGCACTGGCGAAGTGCAACTGTGGCCGGCACGGGCGAAAACGACGACGGGGCTTTCACGAGCGGGATGGAGCGAAGCTACGATATCATTGCTGTCATGGCTAATCCCTCCCATTCGTAAGAATTAGCCGTGCCAACTCGCGTTTGTTTTTTAGAATGGGCGGCGCATTCTCTGGGCCGATCTACGCCGTACCGCCGAATGCGCGCGACTTTCTCGACCCAGCACGTTCCGAACACTGGCGATTTGTGGAACTGTTGTCATCGACTGCTGCCCATCGGGAAAATCTTGGCGCCCTTATTTCGGGTCTTGATGTAGCTGCGCATCTTTTCGCCGTTTATGCCTCGAATGGAACTTGAGTCTCGATGGCAGTCTGCTGAGTGCGTTTGCTGAAGAAAGGCTTGAGACGGTATCCTGCACCAAACCGCGCCAAAGAAATCAATGCGTCACGCCTGCGGCTTCGTGCTGCGGGCCAAAGGTGAACTGCAGGGCGGCGTACGCGATGAAGCTGCTTCGGCCCTGGACGGTCTGTCCTGCGGAGGCGAGGAAATGGCAATTGTCGTCGATATCCCAAATGCCACCGACGTTGAGACCGGTCGAGTAGGAGCCGTCGCGAGTCTGGGCCGTTTCGTGGAAAATTTCCATCCCAAGCGCGAGATTTTTTGCGAGCTGGCGTGGAGGAGTGCGCCTGTGTAACCCCAATTTCGGTCATCGGCGCCGGGATTTATCCAATAGCCGCCACCACCGTACGCGACCCATTTACCGAAGGTCTTTTGAAGCCAGATCGGAAGGAAAATAGCCGCATGGCCAGAGCCAAGGCCGCGGCTTGCGTCTCCAGTCGGCGCTTCCAGCAGGGGAAAAACGCCGATCTGCGGGAAGCGATCCGACTCCTGCACGAACCGATATTTGGCGCCGAATCCCGTGTCGCCATAACCGTAGCGCGAGGCCGCGCCGCTTGGGGCCGAATAGCCGAGCGGCGCTATGACGTGGAGCTGCAGATTGGGGATGGCGCCATAATTGATCTCGACATGCGGCAGCGTTCCCGACCAGCCGCCGGAATTATGCGCCCACTGAGATGCGACATAGACCTCCCAATGGTGCAATTCGACCGGTTCCGGATCGTCGGTGATAAATGGCGACCCGGCGAGCGATGCGAATGACGCGGCGAAAAACGCCGTGATGGATATGGTGGCGCTGGGTAAGTGGAATCGGCGGACGGTATCCCGTGACATGAGAGAGAGCGTGTTTTCGAGGGAAAATAGTCTCCTCAACGCAGCACGAAGGCAAACTTTTTGCGGGATGCCATCAAAGAAAGAGGCCCGCCCTACTTGCCGCCGATGCAATAGAGCCAGTCCGAGTCGCGGACAAAGATGCGTCCGCCCGAAATGGCAGGTGACGAGCCGTTGCCGCCGCCGCCCAGGTCATTGGATGCGAGGATCTCCAGTGTGTCGCCAGTCTTGATGACATAACTCTTGCCGGTGCTCACGAAGTAGATGAAGCCATCGGGCGTGGCGACCGGGCTGGAGAGCTTCGAGACGCCGGGGAGCCTTCCGACATACGCTTCTTCGCCGGTCGCAAGCCTGCGGCATCCGACGATCCCTTCCGTTCGCACGCGATAGACGAAATCACCGCAGATGACAGGCGATGAATATTCGCCCGGCACCTTGGGAATGCTCCACTTTACGTTCGTCTTGGTTACGTCCCCTGCTCCAGATGGATCGACCGCAATCATAGGCTCTTTTCCGGCGCAGATCAGATTGCCGCCAAATGCCGCGGACCCTTGCGGATCGGAGCATTTGGACGACCAGATCGGATCGCCCGTCGCGGGGTCGATCCCTTCGACAGCGTTTGGCCCCGAGACTATCAGTTCCTTTCTGCCGGTTGTTTCAATCACAAACGGCGTGCTATTATTATGCGACGACTTGGTTCGCATGGAAGTCCATTTCACTTCGCCGGTTTTTTTATCGAGCGCCTGCAAATAGCCTTTTCCGGCGCCGAGATCGAAAAGGAGAATCACCGATTTCTCGTACACGATCGGGCTGCTGCAAATGCCGGGATTCAGCAGGTTTGTATTACTGAGAAAGGGGCCATCGTATTCCTTGCGCCACAGGAGCTTTCCATCGAAATCGACGGCCGCCATCACGGCTGAACCGAACCAGCAGCACACGGCCTTGCCGTCGGTGGCTGGAGTGGGCGCCGCATAGATATCGTAGCCTTCTGTCATCTTTCCAGGCGGGATCGGCGTGCTCCAGATCTGCTTGCCGTCGGCGGTCTGCAGGCAAAGGAGATGATGCTCTGGAATCTCCTTGGCGGTTTCCTGCTCCTTGGTTTGCTTTACCGACGTGGTGACAAACACGCGATCCTTCCAGACGATGGGCCTTGAGTGGCCAGTGCTCCCTTTTAGCGAGATCTTCCAGAGAACTCCTTCACCCGTCTTGCCGTCCCAATGAAGAGGCAAACTCGATTCCGTCGATATTCCGACGCCAGTCGGTCCCCGCCAGGAGGGCCAATTCTCCGCAAATAGCGGCGATGGCAGCAGTTGCAAAGCGGCGACGGCGCAGACGGCTTGGAAGATCGAGCGGGGGTTCATGCAAAAGGTAATCCTTGAGATTCGGCCAATCTTAAGAGCGAGGATTGCGATTCTGGAAAAACCGGCGCTTCTCATCCATCTCGTCGTCCTGCTCTTTGGGATGACCGCCTGTTCGGGAAGCAGATCGCGCTCGCCGGACGTTCGCGAGGCCGATCAGGGATCCGGTCTAAACTATGGTCAAAATCGATTGCGCATCATCCACTTTTCGCCCGTGGATGGAATTTGAAATGCACGGCTTTGAGCCGATGCTGATCGACATGCGTATAGATTTGCGTCGTGGCGATATCGGCATGACCGAGCAACTCCTGAATGATGCGCAGATCGGCTCCATTGCTGAGCAGATGGGTGGCAAAGGAATGCCTGAGCAGATGGGGGTAAACATTTGCGCTCAACCCCGCGTTGCGAGCGATCTCCTTCACGATTTGCCAGATTCGCACAGTCGTAAGCTTTGAGCCGCGCGCTGAGAGAAAGATCTCGCTGCCCGTCCGCTTTTTCACCATGGCGGGGCGCTCCTGCTCCAGATAGATGCGGATCGCTTCGCACGCTTTTTTGCCGACAGGAATCAGTCGCATCTTATTTCCTTTGCCGGTTACCCGTATCACGCGGGCATCCATGTCGAGATTTTCGAGTCGGGCATTCACCAGTTCGGAGACACGCAAGCCGCTCGCGTAGAGCAATTCCAGGATGGCCCGATTGCGGAGCGCGTGCGGCGCGTTCTCAGGCACTCCTTCCATGAGCGTCTCGGCCTGCAATTCGTTGAGCGTCTCCGGGAGGAAGCGTTCGGTGCGCGGCAGCGGCATCAATTCGCCGATATCGCCCGGAAGCCGTTCACGGGCATGGAGCCATCGGAAAAAAATCTTCAAGGCCACGACGATCAGCTTGATCGAGGCCGAAGCCAGGCCGCTGCGTTTCCGATGAGACAAGTAGCTCGTGAGATGGTCGCGGGTCACTTCGGACGACTCGAACTTCACCTCCGGCAATCCGGCGCCGGCTTTCACCGCCTGCTCGACTGCGGCTTCGCCGAGCTTTTTTACAAGCGCCTGCCGCTCAAACCAGGCGGCAAATCCTTCCAACGAGATGCGTGTCGAAATCTGGTAATTATCGGAAAGGCCACGCTCCGTCGCGAGGTAGAGGATGAAGTCTTCGAGATCGGTCCGGAGCACGCGCTAGTGGATACACGCATTTCGCGGAGGAGACGAAGCAAAGATCGCGTGAAGGAATATTTGACGGCTTGTGGCGGCGGTGGCGCTCGTGGAATAGACTGCGCAAAATGCCCGCGCCACTTACCATCGATCGCCCTGGAGAACTCCTGGCGTGCTTATTTGCCGCCTGGCCTGAAGTGAAAAAGAAACAGGTGCGCACCTGGCTGAAATTCCAGGCCATTACCGTGAACGGACGCGCGATCAGCCAATTCGATCACCCGGTGATGCCGGGCGATGTCGTTGCGGTGCGTTCGGATCGTTTTGCCGTGCCGAAGACGGTGCTGCCGGGCGGCATGAAGGTCTATTTCGAGGACGCCGCGCTGCTTGTGATCGACAAGCCTGAAGGACTGCTGAGCATTGCGAGCGAAGCGGAGCAGGAAAAGACTGCGTATTTCCAACTGAACGAATACTTCAAGTCGCGGAACGAGCGCTCCCGCGAGCGCGTCTGGATCGTCCACCGGCTGGATCGCGAGACCTCGGGGCTCATGGTATTTGCGAAGACCCCCGAGGCGAAGGAGAGTTTGCAGAGCGGATGGGATGCCGCCGAGAAGAAGTACGAGGCGGTAGCGGAAGGAGTATTAAAGCTCAACAGCGGCACATGGGAGAGCGATCTGAACGAGACAAATCCTTTCAAGGTGCACAGCGCCCCGGCGAGCGCCGTGACGCGGCACGCGGTGACGCATTTCCGGGTGCTGGCGCGCGGGAAACAACGGACGCTGGTCGAACTCACCTTGGAAACCGGGCGGCGGCACCAGATCCGGGTTCAGCTCGCCGATGCTGGGCACCCGATCGTCGGTGACAAGAAATACGACGCGCGGAGCGACCCTGCGAAACGGCTCGGTCTTCATGCCTGCTCCCTCAAATTCCCGCACCCGGAGACAGGCGCAGAGATGAGTTTCCTTTCGCCGCTGCCAAAGGAGCTTGCCCGGCTGGTTTGACGCCCTGCTTTTAAATCACCAGATCGCGGAGGTCCCGTTTTCCGTTGCCATTTTCGACGTTTGAGATACGGATCATGCCCGTGGGCGTCGGCAGAAGGCGATGCCCCAATTCTACCCCCTATATTCCATGATACGAAAATATCTACTCGTAAGCTTGTTCGTCGCCGTCTCCGCATTTGGCGCGGAGAATCCCGACAAGGATGGCTGGTTTAGCCTGTTTGACGGGAAAACGCTCGACGGCTGGAAGGCAAGCGACGCCCCGGGAACCTTTTCGGTTGAGGACGGCAAGATTGTGGTTCACGGTCCGCGATCGCATCTGTTCTACGTCGGGCCAATCCACGATCACGATTTTACGAATTTTAAACTGCGGGCCGATGTCATGACATTTCTGCACGCCAACTCGGGGATCTATTTCCACACCGAGTTTCAGCCGCAGGACTGGCCCAGCAAAGGATTCGAGGTGCAGGTGAACAACACGCATCAGGATACGAAAAGGACGGCTGGCCTTTATGATGTAAAAGATTACTTCGAGGCGCCTGCGAAAGATGAAGTGTGGTTCAATATGGAGATCGAGGTCGTGGGAAAACATGTGGTGACGAAAGTGGACGGAAAAACGATCGTGGATTGGACGCAACCCGATGATTTCCATGCGCCGAGCGGCCACCCCGGGAGAGTCATCTCCCATGGAACCTTCGCGCTCCAAGGACATGATCCCGGAAGCAAAACCTATTTCAAGAATATCGAGGTAAAGCCGCTTCCGTAGCGGCTTAAAAGGACCGAGTCCACCGGCCCACGACCGGCCCACTGAAAGAATTGCTCGGTCAACGGCTGTTGTGCAACCCTCGGCCTATGTTTGCTTTTCTTCGCCGCTTTTCCGCGATGGCGATCGTATTGCCGTGCGCGGCACTCGCATCGGACTTCCCAGCTCCGTTCGATTCGGAGACGCCAGACACGGCGCCAATGGCCGCCGAGCAGGTTGCGAGGGCCATTGGTTTGCCGGATGGATTTCACGCGAGCGTCTCCGCGGCAGAGCCGGATGTGCGGCAGCCGATCGCCATGTGCTTCGATTCGCGCGGCCGACTATGGGTGGCGGAATGCTACACCTATGCCGAGCGCCCTCTCGGTTACGATTTGCGGCTGCGCGATCGGATTGTTATATTAGAAGACACGAAAGGCGCGGGACATTTCGATAAGAGGACGGTCTTTTGGGACGGCGGGCAGCGGCTCACCAGCATCGCGGTCGGAATGAATGGCGTCTATGCGCTCTGTCTTCCAAATCTGCTATACATCCCCGTTGGCAAAAGCGGCGACATCCCGGATGGCCCGCCGCAGGTGCTGCTGGATGGCTTCGATTTTGGCACAGCGGCGCACACGATGGCAAACGGCCTAAAATGGGGGCCGGACGGCTGGCTGTACGGCCGGCAGGGAATCCTCGCCGGCAAGCAATCGCACGTCGGCGCTCCCGGCGCCCCGGATGCGGAGCGTGCGCAGCTTGGCTGCGGGATCTGGCGTTATCATCCGACACGGCGCGTGGTCGAGCAACTCACGGAGGGAACGACAAATCCGTGGGGAATGGACTGGAACGAGTATGGAGACGCATTTTTTATAAACACAGTGATCGGCCATCTCTGGGAGATGATCCCCGGCGCGCACTATGCGCGGATGTTCGGTGAAGATCCGGCGCCGCACACGTTTGGGTTGATCGGCCAATTCGCGGATCATGTGCATTGGGACACAAACGAGATCTGGAGCGATGTGCGGAAGCTTGGAGTCACCGAGACATCGTCCAAGGCTGGGGCGGGCATGCGCACTTGGCGAGAACTGGCCGGAGTCGTACCGAGGCAAGCTGTTGACGATCATTTTCACGGGCGCCGGCTCAATACGGAACGTCTCGAGCGGGACGGCTCGGGGTATATTGGCCGGCGGGGCGATGACTGGTGTTTTGTGCCTGACCGCTGGTTTCGGGGCATCGATCTTCTCCAGGGGCCGGATGGCGGAGTCTTTATTGCCGATTGGTCCGACACTGGGGAATGCCACGATCAAAACGGTGTGCATCGAAACTCGGGGATGCCGCACTTGGCCCGCGGCTTCGCGACCTGAGCGCGCTATTCGGAGACGGACGCGCCCTGGACGAAGTGCGGGCCATCGCGGAAGATGCGAGCCGCGACGGCGCTGTGCGTGGTGACGCTCTGCGTGTGCTCATCGAGAATCGCGCTCCGGGATTGCGCCCCCTGTGCGAGAAGCTGCTGGATGTTCACGATCTCGCGGCGGTCGCATGCGGCGGGCTAGCGCTCTTCGACGATCCGGTGATCGCCGATTTACTCATCGCGAAGTATCCCGCGTTTTACGGTAACGAAAAGGCTCCCGCGCTTGCCGTCCTCGTGGGCCGTCCGAATTTTGCCTCGAAGCTGCTGGACGCCGTTGCCGCGAAAAAAATTCCCGCCAAGGACGTCACGGCGTTTCAAGCGAGACAGATTCGCAATTTCAATGATCCGACGCTTGACTCGAAACTCGCGTCGGCATGGGGCGAGTTGCACGATTCCACCGACGACAAGAGGAAGCTCATCGCGGAGTGGAAAGCTCGGCTGATACCGCAAACGCTCGCAGCCGCGGACAAATCGACGGGACGCCAGGTCTTCATGCAGATCTGCGCCACATGTCACAAGCTCTATGGCGAAGGGGCCGCCATCGGACCCGACCTCACAGGCTCGGGACGCGCGAGCCTCGATTATCTCATCGAAAATATCGGCGATCCGAGTGCCATTGTGCCTGCCGAGTATCGGCTCACGATCATTACGCTGAAGGACGGAAGGACGCTTGCAGGAATCGTAGCGGCGAAGAATGAGCGCTCCATCACCTTGCAAACGATGACCGACCGGACTGCGCTGGATCGCTCCGAGCTTGCCTCGATTGACGAGTCGGCGCAGTCGCTGATGCCGGATGGCCTTCTGCAGGCCTTGACCCCGGCGCAGGTTGCGAACCTAATCGCGTATCTCATGAATCCGTCGCAAGTTCCGCTCCCGAACACGAAGTAGCTCGGAAGGAGACCGGACGGAATTATTCCTTAGTTCCGTGATGTGCGCGGGTAAATCCATCGTCCTCCAAGCAGCCGAATCGCCCTTTTATACGCCCCGATATGAGACAGCTCCACAGAACTGCCCTGCTCCTCTGCGCCGCCGCATTCGCAAACGCCACACGCGCAGGCGAGCCGTCGCGCCTCGACCGGATCCCCGCCGCAAAGATGCCCGCCATCACGGCCCCGGTTCCTTTCAATACGCCTCAAGCCGATGAGATCGTGAGTGCACTGGAGATCTTTCCCCCGGACAATCCGTGGAACCAGATCGTCTCCGATTGGCCCTTGCATCCCGACTCCAAGGCGATTGTGGAATCGATCGGCGCAAAGAAGCCTCTGCGATACGATCCAGATATGACGTTTGTCATCGTGCCTGCGGATCAGCCGCGCGTGCCGGTGAAGCTTGGCGCCTATGCCGGGGAATCGGACAAGGGCCCCTACCCTGTTCCCGCCAACGTGCCGATCGAGGGGTGGCCAGCCTTTTATCATCGCGACGCCAAGTACAAGGATGCGACGCTCGATGACATTCAAAGGAACAAATCGAATGACGATGGGGACCGCCATGCCAGCGTCGTAGATCCGGCGCATCTAATGCTATACGAGTTTTACAAGCTCCAGAAGACCGATGCAGGGTGGCAGGCGGCGCAGGCTTCCATATTTGATCTCAGCTCAAACAAGCTGCGTCCCGACGGCTGGACTTCGACCGATGCCGCCGGGCTTCCGATCTTTCCATCGATCGTGCGGTATGACGAATTGCAGCGCGGAAAGATCGAGCATGCCCTTCGCGTAACCGTCGAGAAAAGCGCGCGCTCGTATGTCGCCCCCGCCACGCACTTTGCAAGCAGCCGGAAAGAGCCTCATTTACCGCGCATGGGCGAGCGGCTACGGCTGCGCAAGGACTTCGATACGAGCGGCTTCACGCCGGAAGTCCGCATCATCCTGACGGCTCTGAAGCAGTACGGGATGCTTGTTGCCGACAATGGCCTCGATTGGGCGCTTTCGGTCGCTCCGGATGAAAGGATCCCTGTGC
This sequence comes from Chthoniobacterales bacterium, assembly GCA_038238905.1. Lineage (GTDB taxonomy): Bacteria > Verrucomicrobiota > Verrucomicrobiia > Chthoniobacterales > Chthoniobacteraceae > JBBSFI01. The sequence continues at coordinate 55,894 of JBBSFI010000010.1, forward strand.
TGCACGAGGAATTGCGCCGCGTGAAAGGATCCGATTTCGACGTGGTGACGCCGCCGAAATAAATGCTTTTAGCCGAGCCGAAGAGTCTTTCTTGTCATTTCATCAGCTTATAGGCAACTGAGCAACTCACTCGCGCGCGATCCCGGCGTCAGTGCTCACCGGAGAAACGATTGACCCGCGGGCCACGCGCCCAACCGAAAAAAATGCGCCAGCGAGGCCGCCACATCGACGTAGCTGGATCGGGTTCCAAGCGGTCCCTTCTCCTCTCCGCGGATCGCGATTAGCGGCGCTTCTTCGCGGCGAACTGGCCCGGCCTGTGTGGCAACGGGCGCGGGACAACGGCCCGTTACGATCACCAAGTCATCCGTCTCCATTTTGCGCCAATGGCGTCCAATCCATCCGTCAAGTCGAAGCAACTCCCGCGCGTATTCATCCGCATCCGAAGATTGCACGATTTGCGCGAACGCGGGCAGCTCGGCAAAAACGAGGCCATCGTCCGCATCGCTCCAGGCGGCATCGATCGCATCCAGAGCTTCGGGGTTTGTTTCCGACGGTGTAGAGCGTGTAATCCCGCTCCCGGCGAAGCTTTCGCGGATGGAGCCGATGCCATGCACCGCGAGCCCGCGATCGGCAATCGCATTGAGGACAGTGCGCGGCGGACAGAGGCAGAACTCACGGCGGCCCGGAAGCAGCACGAAGGCGCCGGCGCTTCCCATAAATGGCTGCGCGATGACTTTGCGAATGCGCCAGCGATCGGCGCAGCGGCGAATGGCGCGGCACATCCTGTAAAGCTCCATCTGCAGAAGCGTGGAGGAGTGTGCGGCGATCTCGATCACCGAACCGGGCGCGATCGAGAGAATCGGCTTGCCCGCGCGCAGATGCTCTCTGGCGCATTCATCGAGGATAGCGCCCACGCTGCCCCCAGAAATCCTGATGAATTCGGTACCGGCAGCCTTCTCCAACTCGGCTACGAACGGCTCGGGGATCGGATCCAAAGAAGGCGGCTCTCGCGCATCGATTGCGCCGGCGATTTCCCAAAGAATGGCAAGCGGGTCAGCGCCGGAGCCGAGCGAGCGGATGCGGCCCCAGAGCGCCTGCGTCCCCTGCGAGCGCGGATCGAACACATCGCCTGTAACGATCTTCCAGAGGCCTAACTGAAAAAGATCCGGGAAGGCCAGGGTCGGATGGCTCTGAAAGATGCTGGCGAGCGAAAGAATCCGCGGCGATTCGCCATCCGGCAGGCATGCCGCGCCGCCACAAACGACGCCGTCCAGCATGAGCAAAAGAGCTTTCATGAAAAGTATGCTTGTTCGTGAGCGAACTGCGGAAAAGTGCAACCGGGCGATTCTGCGCTTTTCGGAGTCCGCCTTCTTCGTGCTACCGTGCGGGTGTGAGCAATTCCGATTCTATTTTCATTGCCGGGCATCGCGGACTCGCCGGGAGCGCGATTCTGCGGGAACTTGAGACGCGCGGAAATTCCAAAATCATCACGCGCACGAGGTCCGAACTCGACCTCTCGGATCGCGCGGCAGTGCGACAGTTCTTTGCCTCGGAACGCCCGCGAGCCGTCGTGGTGGCGGCGGCAAAAGTCGGCGGCATTAAGGCAAACAACGATTTCCCTGTCGAGTTCCTTCTCGATAATCTGAAGATCCAGAACAACGTGATCGAAGCAGCGCACGCGCATGGCGTCCAGCGACTTCTATTCCTCGGCAGCTCGTGCATTTATCCGAAATTCGCACCGCAGCCGATCCCGGAATCCGCGCTATTAACCGGAGCGCTGGAGCCGACGAACGAGGCGTACGCCATCGCAAAGATCGCCGGCATAAAGCTCTGCCAGGCGTACGCGAAGCAGCATGGCGCCCAGTTCATCTCTGCCATGCCGACGAACCTCTACGGACCCGGCGATAATTTTGACCTCGAAAGCTCGCACGTGCTGCCGGCGCTCCTGCGCAAGGTGCATGAGGCTAAGGCGACAGGCGCGGATGCAGTGACGGTATGGGGCACGGGAACGCCGCGCCGCGAATTTCTGCACGTGGACGATCTCGCGGCTGCATGCCGGCTTCTAATCGAGGCTGAGACTCCGCCCGATCTCACCAACATCGGCTGCGGGGAAGATGTGTCCATCCGCGAGCTAGCCGAGACGATTTGCGGCGTTGTCGGCTTTCCGGGCAAACTCATCTTCGACACTACGAAACCGGATGGAACTCCGAGAAAGTTGCTCGACGTCTCCAAGCTGCGCGGACTGGGCTGGACGCCCGCTATCACGTTGCGGGACGGGATCGACCGGACGTACCGGTGGTATTTGGAAAACCGGCAATGAAGGCGGGTTAAACAAGCCGCCTTGCATCGCCAAATGAGGCGCCTACGAAACCATTCGTCGTGCCGTTACTCCCTCGCCGTATCGGAGTCGCGACTTTGCCGACGTGACGCCATTGACTGCTGCCGAATCTTTCGGCCGACAAATCGCGGCAGCGTCGCAATGCACAGGGCCTACTTCAGGGCGGCAGCCACGTTGATGACCGACTTGGCGAGTTTCGTCAGCTTCTTATCGGTGTCGGCTTCTTCGTTGAGTGTAACTTGCAAGAGCTTCGCGCCCTCCTTGTCCCCGAGCAACTCGGCGTAAGTGCGCGCGCAGCCGTAGCCAGCGATCTCATAATGCTCGACCCGTTGCGCTGCGGAAATCAGCCCCGCGTCGCGCACTTCGTCATCTCCCTCTTCCTCGATCATCTCGTCGCCTTCGGCGAGCACCCCTTCCATTCCTTTGCACTTCGGACCGCGCGTCGTTTCATCGTGCCGCTTCAGGATCTCTTCAAGCCGGACGACTTGCTCCTTCGTCTGCTCGAGATGCTCACGAAAACCGTCCGCAAGCTGTTTATTCTTCGCGGCTTTGATCATTTTTGGCAGCGCCTTGATGATCTGCTTTTCCGCGCTGTAGAGATCTTTGAGTTCCGTTACGTATAGGTCTTTGAGTGTTTCGAGTTCCATGTTGAGGTAATTTTATAGGGTTGTCGCCGCATGCGGCATAGATCTTATCGTACGCCGCTCGGAACGCGGTTCCCCTCAATCGAAGCGCGGAAAATCATTCGCATTCCCGCGATCCTGTCGCACTCCGAAGCGATAGATCGTCGAGGAAGAGTAAATTTCGCCAGGCCGCAGAATGGTGTTGGGAAATAGCGGCTTATTCGGTGAATCGGGGTAGTGCTGTGTCTCAAGGCAAAAGCCGCTCCGGCGGCGATAGGAAACGCCACCCTTCCCGATTTGCGTTCCATCGAGGAAATTGCCGGAATAAAACTGAACGGCCGGTTCCGAGGTGAATACATCGAGTATCCTTCCGGAATATGGTTCATAAACTGCCGCGGCTTGCCGGAGGCCGGCTGTGAGCGGCCCGAGAATTACAAAATTCTGGTCGTATCCGCCTGCAATCCGGAGTTGTTCGTCTGGGGCGCAAATCCGCTCACCGATGCGGCGAGCTCGGCGAAAGTCAAAAGGCGTGCCGTCCACCGGGCGGACTCCGCCACTCGGAATTTGCGTCGTGTCCACATGCGTGAAGCCATCGGAAAAGATCTGAATCACGTGCGAAAGAATGTCGCTTCGCGGATCGCCCGTTAGATTGAAATAGGAATGATTTGTAAGATTGATTGGGGTGGCGCGATCTGTCTCGGCGCGGTAGGCAATCCGCAGCGTAAGGGCATCGACCAGAGCGTATGTGACCCGCACTTGGAGATTGCCCGGATATCCTTCTTCTCCATCCGGACTGACCCGCGAAAGAATCAAAGCCGGAGCGCCTTCCGTATCTTCGATTTCCGCGGACCATAGCTTTCGATTAAATCCCGAGTCACCTCCGTGCAAGTGATTCGGCCCTTCGTTGTTCGGAAGCCTATACTCGACTCCATCGAGCGCAAAGCTGGCATTCCCGATGCGATTTGCATAGCGCCCCGCCATGGCGCCGAGAAATGACCGCCCAGCGAGATATTCCGGGAGCGTATCATAGCCGAGAACAATGTCGGCTGCTTCGCCACTGCGATCGGGCGTCCAGAGCGACTGGAGCGCACCTCCATAGTTTGTGACGGCAACACGCAAGCCTTCGCGAGCGGTCATCGTGAATAATTGCACAGGAGAGCCGTCGGGCATCCTCCCGAATGGTGTGCTTTGAATCGATGGCTCAAACTTCTGGGCGTGCATGATCGGAATGGAGTGGAGTGGTGAAGTTATAAATGGACTGATTTCCTGCATCGATCGAAGATCGCGCTCATGGACCGAAGACCAAGGCCGCTCCAGCCGCGGGCCTTGTGTGGAATATAACCGGGTCGATGCCCGTGCCCGCCCGATATTGTCCTGTAATAGTCTCTGTCACTTCTGCTGCCATGTCTGTCCGCGCCAGTGCCACGCAGCAACCGCCAAAACCGCCACCCGTCATCCGGCAACCGAAAACTCCACCTTGTGCGCCCAAGCTGCGCGCAGCTTCCACCACCAGATCCAGCTCCCTGCAACTCACATCGAAGTCGTGCCGCAGTGAGTCATGACTTTCGTACATTAACTTACCCGCCGCTCGCCAATCGCCTCGGCGGAATGCAGCGGCTGCTTCAAGCGTCCTTTCGTTTTCCCCGACCACATGGCGCGCGCGCCGCTCCAACCGCTGCCCGAGCCGCTCGCGGTGAGTCTCAATCCGTTCCTGTGTTGCGTCGCGCAGTGACCGAACACCCAAAATCCGTGCGACTTCGTCACAATCCGAACGCCGATCCGCGTACCCGCCGCCCGCCAGCTCGCGCCGCACCATTGTATTCACTATGAGGATTGACACCTCGCCAGCCGCCAGGGGCACAAGATTACGCTCACGCGAGCGACAGTCGATTTGCAGTAGATTGCCTGCCTCCGCAAAAGTTACGGCAAACTGATCCATGATGCCGCACGGCATTCCGGCGAAGAGATGCTCGGCGTTCTGGCAGAGGAGCGCCTTCGCTTCCAAATCCAGAGAGACGCCGGCGAGCGCTTCGAGGAGGGTTGCGACCGCCAGTTCCAGTGCTGCGCTGCTGCTCAGCCCGCCGCCTGCTGGCAGATCGGCGACAATTGCCGCATCGAAGCCCGGAAGCTCCAGCCCAGCCTCCCCCAAGCCGGCCATCACACCGCGGATATAATTCGTCCACGCAGGCAACCCGACCGTTATCGGGGATTCCAGGTCCAGCTCCAAAACGGGTCCACCCATTTGAGCGCTCCAAAATCGCGCCACGCGATCGGTCCGCTTGCGAGCGGCGACGTGGATTCCGCGTTCGATTGCCATCGGCAGAACGAAGCCTTCATTGTAATCGGTGTGATCCCCAATGAGAGTCACTCTTCCGGGCGCGTACGCCAGATAGGTGGCTTCGGCGGAAAACTGGGCGTGGAACGCGTCCAGTGCCTGGCGACCTGCGTCAGTCGGCGCCGGGAGGCGCGGATTTAGCCGGGGATGGGCTGGCATCCTTGCCGGTATAAAAGGCGACGGGAACGGTGTAAATAGCGCTCTCTCGACGCCAGCTTTTTCACCCGTTAAGAAGACTGCGCCACTGTCTGACTGCAGCCTCCAGAAGCGCCCGCCCGCCGCGTTCTGTCGAAAGGCTATGACTTGGCGGCGGACTTGCCCGCAGCGTCCGCGGATTTCACCTTGGGCGCGGTGGGAAAGCGAGAGTCGTAACTTGCGCGGATCTCATCCGCTTGCGCTTTTGCAGCCTGCAACTGCTTCGCGGCCTGCGCGGCATCCGTCTCTGCCTTCGCTTTTGCCACCTGTGCGCTCGCCAAGATCGACGGAGTGTTCTTCTTCAACTCCGCAAGTTTGGCAGCGGCTGCATCAGACGCCTTGCGCGCTTGATCCAGCGCTTTGCCTGACTCGATCACCTTTGCCTCCGCCGCTTTAGCTGTTGCGACAGCCTTGTCGGATTCCCCGCGAAGTTTGGCGATATCCGCCTCTGTTGGGACAGCGGGGTCCGCCGGAGCCGGCGTATTCGGCTTCATCCCATCGATCGATGCCTGTGTCGTTACGATCTCAGCCTTCATGGCCTGTACCTTCTCATTGGCTGCCGCGTATTCCGGAGTGCCTTCCTTCTGCTTGGCGCGCTCGTCTCGAAGTTTGGCCATGTCGGCAGTTTGCTGTTCGAGCTTTTTCGGAAGCTCCACGCCTTGGCTGTCTGGTTTCGGCGGTGCTTGCGGCGCCGTCTTTCTTAAAGCCTCTTTGGCCTTAAGTCCTTCCTGTGCATCTGCAGCAAGCTTTTGCGCAGCAGCGCTCACGGTTTGCGCGGCGGCCGCATCCGCTTCCAGATGCTTTATCGTTTCAGGCGCGGCCGCCACAGACTTTTCATGCGCAGCGATCTCCCCCAGTGCTTGTTCCACGGGAGCCAAAGCCGATTTTGCATCCGCGGATAGCTGGTCAAATCGCGCCTGCAATTCCGCAACACCCTGCTTGGATTTATGAACCGCCATATAGGCCTCGGCGCGGCGCCACCGGGCTGCGCTCGCCTGCGCACCTTCCACAGCGGCGCGGGCAGCGTTGAGGGCGGCATTTGGCGGTGGCGCGCCTGGCGCGGCCGCAGCCGCCGACGCAACGGCGGGCGCCGGGACGGGAGCTGGGCTTCCCGTCGCGAGTTTAACGCGCGCTTCCTCCAGTCGCGGCTTCAACTCCTGCACTTGAGCGTCCGCAGCCGCATATTCTGGAGTGCCTTCCTTCAGCTTGGCGCGAGCTTCACGGCGGCGCGCGATCTCCGCGGTCAATTCATCGAATTTCTTTTGCGCCTCCGCGCTGGCGACCGGTGGAGTTGCAACGGGAGGAGCCGCGGGGGCAACCGGTGCGGGCGCGATTGCTGCCGTTGCATCGGTGGCCGCCTTTTCCAAGGGGCTCAGCGCCGCCTGTGCGTCCGCCAACCGTTTCTCCGCGGCTGCCAATTGCTCCGCAAGCGCGGGCGGATTGGCCGTCAACTCGCCGACCTTCTTGCTGTCGGCGACTGAAAAAACATCGATCCGCCCGCTCCAATCGCCTGCGACTACACGCTCGTTGCTCATGACTGCGCGCAATGCAATGTCACCGAAAGGGCCGCTCGTAAGGATCACCTTCCCAGTTTGATCCCACGCTTTCGCCAGCTTGTCGCGACCACAGGAAACGAGACGCCCGTCAGGCGTGAAATCCACCCATTCCACGCCGCCGTTATGCGCGGTCCACTTGCGGATCTCCTTTGCTTCCTTCACATCCCACAGGACGATCGTGCCATCCTCGCTGGCGCTCGCAAGGATGCCGGGCATAAAGGCGAGAGCCGTCACAGCCGCCTTGTGCCCCGGCAGGCTGTTAAATTCGGAGCCCGTCGCCACTTCCCATACCACAATGCCGCCGCTCCGATCCGCGCTCGCAACAAACTTGCCATCCGGCGAAAAGGCGACCGCCGTGACCCAGTCGGTATGCTTCTTGAGCGAAAACTCCAGCCGCCCATCCTTCGTCGCGTAGATCTTCAGCAACCGGGTCGGACCGCCGAGCGCCACGTGCGCCTGGTCTGGCGATATGTCGGCGGCGAGCACCTGATCGAATTCATTTCCAACCACGCCAACCCGGTCGCCCGTTTGCACATTCCAAAGCACAACCTGTCCCGATTTACCCCCCAGTCCGCCGCCGGTGAGCAGAAGCTGGCCGTTGCGCGAGAATCGGATCACCGATGGAAATCCTTCCGGAAACGGAAGAATACCGAGCGAATCGAGCGTAGCCGTGTCGTAGAGGATGACTTGCTTTTGCCCGCCTACCGCCACAAGCGGCGCCCAAGGGCTTGCGGCAAGTGCGACAAGCGCATTATTCGTCTTGGTGTGTACTACGGGATCGAGCGAGAGATCGCCCGGCATAGGCGGCGGGCCATCTGGACGGTCGAGCGAGACAACGGCAAGCTGCACGTTATTACCCGCGGCCACCGCTTTGCCATTCGCGGTTTCGAGCAATTGCCCGGCGATCCATTTCTCGATGAGGGCGATGTCCCCATCGGTGAGCTTGTCGCCTTTTGGCGGCATCTTCGGGTCTTCGAGCTGCTTTACGCATTTAATCAGGAGACTCGCGCTCGGGTTTCCGGATTCGAGGACCTTCCCATTGTCGCTCCCCTGAAGGCTGGTCTGGTAGGTCGAGAGATCGAGGCCTGCCTTCTTTTTGTCGGGATTGTGGCAATTCAGGCAGGCGTTCCGAAAAATCGGCAGCACTTGATCGTTATAAGTGATCTTGTCCGCCCCGTGCGCCGGCGGCGCAAAGAAGAGCGGCGCGAGAAGCGCCGAAGCCAGCAGGAACGATAAGGAAGCCGGCGCGGCTAAACGAATGAGGTGTGAAATCAAGGAGGTCACGTGCTGGAAGGACAACCCAGCGTGCCCTTCGTTTCTTGGGAGCTAAACGATTGCTACCTCGCAAAACTCGCGAGCTTTCCGAAGATCGCTTCCAGTTGCTGCCGATCCCCATTCTCACGCTCGATCTTCCGCTGAAAGTAGTCGTAAGTTAAACGCTGTTTAGCTTGCGCGATGTCGCTCTTGCAACTCAGACGCAGGAACGAAAGGAGGTTCTCATCCGCCGCATCGAGGTCGCGTGAGCTCACTCCGCGCCGTCTCCGAATCTCCAGCCATTCCTGGATCCGGCTCTTTATCGCGGGGTTTTGGTGGCGTTCCGCGTGGACGCGCCCGCTCGAAACATCGTCGAGAAAGGCGATGAGATCGGTCGTGAGCGTCTGAATTTTCTCCACCTCTGCGGCTTGGGCGTAAAAAGTTGGCCATACGATCGGCTGCCAGCTTTTCACGCTATCCAGGCGGTATCCGAACCGCCGAATCTCTGTCTTTACCTGTTTGCCGCCATCTTCATGGAAGTGGTGCTCCATAAGATAAGTCGCAATTCCGATCACTTTTCCGGTGGCTTTATGAATAATCGGGCTCCCGCTGTTTCCAGGGACAAACTCGGCGGAGACTTCGACCAAATTCGGGCCGAGGCCGACGATCTTGCCTTGGAGCGGCTTGATTACGCCCGCCCCCTCCGAGTTTCCAAGCACGAGCACCTCGTCGCCGATCGCGGCGTTCGTATCGACCGATTCCATCGCATCGAACTCCTTGCCTCCCTCGGTCACCGCAACCGCCGCGATGTCGTGATCCACAGCGACCGCTCCGCCGCTCACCTTGATGCTGGAGCGGTCGAGCAGCTTAAACTCAGGTGGATGGATTCCAGCGAGGACGTGCGCATTTGTCAGAAGCAGTTTGTGTCCCTTGAGATTGCAGATGAAGCCACTTCCACGCCCCTGCGGCCCTTCCACGAAGACAAGCCCGTTCCGGTAATCTTGAACCAGATTGGCGCCAATTGCCAAAGCTGGCTCGGATCCCGGCAGCGGAGCGGCAGCAGGCTCCGCCGCCAGTGCGGCGGGCGGCTCGGTGGCCGCCGGAGCCCCACGAAATGCGCCTGCTGGAAATCTCTGGCGGCCAGGCTCGACACGGAAGATCAGCCCGATGCAATGCATCTCCACATCGGCTTTGCCGAAAACGCCGACGATCGGACGGCCCCCGCCGCCGACAAGTACAGCGCCTGCCGGAGTGCCTGCGCCAAACCACTCGCTCTTGTAACTGATCCCTGCAGGGGCAGGCTGATCCGCGGTCTGCTTGAAAACCAGGTCGAGGCCCGCGATGCGATCGCCCACCACCCGCGCATCAAGCGCTCCGACTGCATACCCCTCGCGCGCCTCGATCGTGGCGTCGATATGCTCCGCGGCGCCGCACTTCTCACCGAGTTCCCTGCCAGATGCCGTGAGGTAGATCGGTTGCACACCCGCGATGATTCGCCGCCCCCCGCTGTTGCCGTAGGCAATTCGCAGACCGACCATCGATCCGTTGCTGCGCACGTCTTCAAAGGCTGCTCCCGCAGGTTCGCCGACGGTCGCTGTGCGCGCGGTGGCCGCAAGGGGCGCGGGAAGCTCCGGGAAAACCGGTGCAACTCGCGCAGGCGGGCCTTGGGGCGTCCGAGGATCACCGGATGGCGAAAGCGGCCCTTGTCCAAATGGATTTGCCTGCCCATGCGCAAGTGCTTGGGCCAGCATCAGGGCCGCAGCAGCTCGGAGGGCGTTTGGGATGAAGACCATGACTAGAGGTCGTATTCTAAACGATGTTTTGCGTTCACGAGGCGAATTTCGTGCGCTGAGCCGCCCAGATCGGCAGCCACTTGCAAAGATCCTCCCTCCCAGCCAATTCCAGGAGCGGTTTGCCTGACCGGAGCACCCCAAAGCCACGCCCGTAAGCCCTGCCGTTTAGCACGCAGATATCGATCGCGTTCTCATGGATCTGCCGCAGACCTTTTGCCACGACGTCGTCCCGCCCACCCGTTAACTCGTACTTCCAGCCCGCGATTCCTGCTGCCGGAAAGAGCGTGCGCAATTTGCCGATCAACTTCACGGCAGGCTCCAGAACGAGCGTGACATTCCCGGAGCGGCTGGAGATTTTCGCGGCTTCCGTGAGCGCAGCTCCGGATTGCCGAAGCGACGCAACTTTGAAATCGCAGAGCGCTGCTGCATGCAAAACGACTGCCACTTCGCCTTTCCCAGCCACGGCATCCAGCCGCTCCAGCAAGTGCTCGTTCGTGGCGAAGGGGAGGTGCTCGATCGAAGCTGCCAGCGGCTCGTGAGCGGTCGCGCCGATCCCTTTCAGACACAGCACGTCGAACCCGCTTCGAGCCAGTTCATTGCTCAATACGATCCCGAGCATCCCGGTCGAATGATTGGTGATTCGCCGAACGGAGTCGATCGGTTCATAACTCGGGCCGCATGTGACGATCGCTCGAAGCATCAGAAGAGGAATGCAAGCGAAACACCGCATTCTGAAAAGTCGAGCCGCAATCGCGCCCCGTTTCGAGAAGAGCGGCGGTCGGCGCTGCAAGGAAGCTTTGACTCGCGCCTCGCGCCGCGCACATCTTCTCTCGCTTTATGAATTACGATCTTATTGTCATCGGCGGCGGTCCGGCTGGGTACGTTGCGGCAATCCGCGCGGCCCAGCTCGGCAAGCGCGTCTCGTGCGTGGAAAAAGAGCGGGCGGGCGGCACCTGTCTCAATTGGGGTTGCATCCCCACCAAATCACTCCTGCGCAACGCGGAGATGTACCATTTCATGGCCCATCGAGCCGCCGAATTCGGTTTCACGGCAGACAACGTCGGCTTCGACTGGACAAAGATTATCCAGCGTTCGCGCGGCGTTTCCGATAAAAACGCGGCAGGCATCGAGTTCTTGTTCAAAAAGCACAAAATCGATTACTTGCGGGGCGAGGCATTTCTCGACAAGCCGGGGCAGGTCCGGGTGAAAGCCACCGATGGCAAGGAGGAGACCCATTCATCTCCGCGAATCATGATTGCGACGGGGTGCGTCTCACGCTCCCTGCCCTCCTTCCCATTTAACGGAAAAACGGTGATCTCCTCTCGCGAGGCAATGATTCTCGATCCGCAGCCGAAAAGCATGGTGATCATCGGCGCCGGAGCGATCGGGATTGAATTCGCCTATTTTTACAATGTCTTTGGGACGAAGACCACCGTCATCGAGATGCTGCCGAACGTTCTGCCTGTGGAAGACACCGAGGTGTCACAAGCGCTCGAAAAATCGCTCCAAAAACAGGGCATTAAGCTGCTGCTCGGCGCAAAGACGACCAAAACGGAGATACTGGGTGACGGCGTAAAAATCACCGTCCAGGATTCCAAGGGCGCCGAGCAAAGCGTCGAGGCGGACGTTTGTCTTGTGGCTATCGGAGTCGCGCCATTGCTCCCCGGAGGCGCCCAAAAGTTCGCCCTCACCGAGCGTGGCTATCTCAAAACAAGCGACCGTTATGAAACCAATATTCCAGGAGTCTTTGCCGCTGGCGATATCATGGGGCCGCCCTGGCTGGCGCATGTGGCAAGCTGGGAAGCGATCCAGGCCGTAAACGGCATGTTCGTCGAGGGCTTTTCGCCAAAGAAAGTATCGAACTTTCCTGGCTGCACCTACTGCCAGCCCCAGGTCGCAAGCGTCGGCCTCACTGAGCGCGCCGCGAAGGAGAAAGGACTGAAATACAAAGTCGGGAAGTTTCCGTACATGGCCAGCGGAAAGGCGCGCGCCATTGGCGAGAGCGAGGGCTTCGTAAAATTGATTCTCGGCGAGCCGCATGGGGAAATCATCGGCGCGCACATCATCGGAGCTGAGGCGACGGAATTGATCGCCGAACTCGGTCTCGCCATTACACTCGAAGCCACATCCGAAGAGATCGAAGCCACGATTCACGCTCACCCGACCTTATCGGAAATGATCCACGAGGCCGCCGGCCAGGCCCACGGCCTTGCGATCCACCTCTAGAGCCCGCCCGCCCGCCGGTTCGACATACCCCTCACCAATGGTCTCCCTCCGAACGCTGGCCGTTGCGACGCTCTTGACGGGCGCCGGAATGCCGAAGGGGCTCTGCCGTGAGGTCCATCTCGGCGCGCATACATTCACTCTGCCGGATGGCTTCGAGATCGAATGTGTCGCCGCTCCGCCGCTCGTGCAGCGCCCGATCGCGGCATCCTTCGACGAGGACGGCCGACTCTACGTGACCGACTCCTCCGGAAGCAACGCCAAGCTCGAGGCACAGCTTTTGGATAAGCCGCATCGTGTCCTTCGACTCGAAGACACGACCGGCTCTGGTTTCTTCAACAAAAGTGACGTATTCGCCGATTCCATGATGTTTCCGGAGGGGATACTCTGGATGGACGGCTCTGTTTATGTGGGCGCTCCGCCGAGCATCTGGAAGCTGACGGACACGCGGGATTCGGGCGCTGCGGATCGACGCGAGGAGTGGTACAAGGGCGGCACGCTAACCGGCTGCGGCAACGATATTCATGGACCGTACGCAGGCCTGGATGGCTGGATCTATTGGTGCAAAGGTGGATTCGCGGAGCAGGTGCACGATCGCCCCGGCTTGCCGCCGACAAAAGATCGCGCAGCCCACATATATCGTTGCCGGCCCGATGGCAGTGGAATCGAATCCGTGATCGCGGGAGGAATGGACAATCCGGTCGCCGTCGCATTCACTCCTGAAGACGAGCCGATTTTCGCCGCAACCTTCCTGGACCTTGCGGGGGATGGTACTCGGGACGGCCTCGGGCACGGGATTTACGGAGGCGTTTTTCCGAAGATTAATCGGGTAACCGACGATCTGCCTCAGACTGGTGAACTGCTTCCTCCGATGACGCAACTGGGTCCCGCGGCTCCCAGTGGAATTTGCCGCTGCACATCAGCCGGCTTTGGCGCCGATTGGCAGGGAAATTTCCTGGTTCCGCTCTTCAATCTGCACCGCGTGATGCGACACGTCCTCGTACCGGATGGCGCGACATTTCGCACCGAGAACAGCGTCTTCCTTAGCTCCGACAATCCCGATTTTCACCCCACTTGCGTCGTCGAGGACGCCGATGGAAGCCTCCTCGTTATCGACACGGGGGGCTGGTACAAGCTATGCTGCCCGACATCGCAACTCTCCAAGCCGGATGTCCTCGGCGCGATCTATCGGATCCGAAGAAAATCAGCACAGCCGCCGGAGGATGCGCGCGGGTTTAAAATCGCGTGGATCGGCCTCGGTCCGGCGCAGCTTGCGGAGCTTTTGAGCGATCCCAGGCCGGCAGTGGTCGAGCACTCGATACGCCTTCTAGGCAAGATGGGGAAGGAGGCCGTTCCCGCGCTCCGCAATGTGCTCGCAACATCCGCTTCCGTGGACGCATGTAGAAGCGCCATATGGGCCCTGGCGCGAATCGATGCTCCACAGGCCCGGGAAGCTGTCCGCGAAGCGCTGCACGCGCGGGATTCAACGGTCCAGCGCACAGCGATCAAAGCCGCTGGCCTCTGGCGCGATCCCTCCGCAAGCGAGGCTGTCGGGAGTTCGCTGCGCTCCGGAATTCTCATGTCCGATCTCCAAACGGAGCGCACGGCAGCCGAAGCACTCGGACGCATCGGACGCAAGGAGTCCGTTCCCCTCCTTCTCAAAGCAGCCGGGGCCAACCGAAACGATCGTTTCCTGGAGCACGCCCTCGTGTACGCTCTGATCGAACTCGGCGACGCCAACGCGACCGCGGCGGGTCTCGATCCGAGTCGCATCCAGGCGGAACCGACCGTTTCAAGCCTGCTGCCTGGCTATCCCGCCGCTTCGCTGACGGATTCGCTCGCTATTTCGCTCATAGAAACGTTTGAAGCCAACAGCGCTGCGTTCGGCATCGCAGCGCCGCCCCCGGCCCTCTTCCCCGCGAGCGAACGGCGCGCCGCATTGATCGCCCTCGACCAAATGGCCGGACATCCCCTTCAAGCCGGGCAGGTCACGCCGCTCCTTTCATCGAACGAACCGCGCCTTGCGCAAACGGCGCGATGGATCGTGGCGCACCATCCCGGATGGAGCGGCGCCCTCCGCGACTATCTCACCCGCCAGTTGGCGCGCCCCGATTTAAGCGAGGAAGAAGCGGCGGGGTTGCAAACATTGCTGGCCAATTCCACAGACGATCCGGAAAGCCGCGTGGTGATTGCAACCGCGGCCGTTTCAGGATCGCGAAACGCGAAGCTGGCCGCTCTGCGCGTCATGGCGCGCGCAGACGTGAAGCGCCCGCCGCCCGCTTGGAGCGTTGCCATCGCGACTGCGCTTCAGTCGGGCGAACCGGATATCACACGCGCGGGGCTCGCAGCCGCACACACTCTTGCTTCAGGCAAAGAGCCTTCACCCGATGCCGTCCACGCGCTTCTGCACTTCTCCCGCGAATTTGGTCGAAGTCCCGAGCTCCGCGTCGAGGCGCTTGATGCGCTGCCAGCCTCCCTGCTTCCCGCCGATGCCGACTTGATTGCGCTGCTCAAGGTTCAGCTTGAGCACGGTAAGAATGCCATCCTGCGCGGAAAAGCCGCAGCCATACTCGCTCGCATGCCGCTCGCCGACGATGCCCGCTTTTCGCTGGCCCGCTCGCTGTCCGAACTTGGCGCTTCCGAGGCGATGAAACTCCTGCCGGTATTCGAGAATCCTTCACTTCAGCTCGCCAAGGTGGTAATCGTCTCGCTTCGTGGAGCGGTGGCAATATCCGCCTTCCAGCCACAGGCATTGAAGGCGCTCTTCGCGACGTTTCCGCAGAGTCTCCAAGTGGAATGCGATCTCCTGCTGGCGCAAATCGACAGCGACGCCATTCACGAAAAGGAACGCCTCGACAAGATCGCTTCCGAGTTGCCACCCGGTGATGTCCGCCGCGGCCAGGCTGTATTCAACAGCTCCAAGGCGTCTTGCGTGCTTTGTCACACGATCGGCTATCTCGGCGGCAAGCTCGGCCCGGATCTCACCGCCATCGGTTCGGTGCGGACCGAGCGCGATTTGCTCGAATCGGTTGTGTTCCCAAGCGCCAGCTTCGTCCGAAGTTACGAGCCCTATGTCGTCCGGTTAAAGAACGGCGACGAATACACCGGCATCGTTCGCTCCGAAGACGCGGATGCGATTGTGATCGCCATCGGTCTCGGCGCCGAGGTTCATCTCGATCGCGCCGACGTGGTGCTGATCAGTCCCGGAACTGTCTCGCTCATGCCGCAGGGCTTCGATCGCATACTCTCCCGCCAGGAACTCGCAGACTTGATCGCGTTTCTCAAATCGACGAAGTGGGGGCCTTGATTCACCAGTCTCATAGGCTAAGCGAGGATCGCTTTCAGAACCTGGCCGTGAACGTCTGTCAACCGGCGGTTTACGCCGTTGTTATAATAGGTCACTTTTTCGTGATTCAATCCCAGTAGGTGCATGACCGTGGCATGGAAATCGTACACGCTTGTGACATCTTCGACGGCTCGCCGGCCAAATTCATCGGTCGCCCCAAAGCTTGCGCCCCGTTTGATTCCCGCGCCCATCATCCATGTCGTGAACCCATCGGCATTGTGATCGCGCCCTGTCGTCCCTTCCTGCCGGGTCGGCATCCGTCCAAATTCCGTGGTCCATAATATGAGCACATCGTTGAGCATCCCACGCTGCTTGAGATCGGTTAACAGGGCCGCCGTCGGCTGATCGAAGATCGGGAAATGCCGCTCGTAATCGGCCTTGAGCGTCTTGTGCGCATCCCAATTTAACAAACCATCGACCCCCGAAGCGCGCGACGCGCAATAAAGGCTCACATAACGAACGCCATTCTCCAGGAGTCGCCGGGCGAGCATGCAGTTGCGGGCGTAAGCTGCCGTCAGGGGATTCGCACTGTCCGCGCCATACAATTTGCGCACATGATCGGGCTCCCGCGCTATATCGCACGCTCCGGGAGCCGCTAGCTGCATGCGCGCCGCCAATTCGTAGGAGGCGATGCGTGCGCGCAAATCCTCGTCGCCAGCATGGACTTTCGCATTTTCCTTGTTCAGCGATTGCAGAAATGCGCGCGTGTCGCTCTCCTCCTCTTCGCCAATCGATTCGGGCCGCGCCAGATTGCGCAGCGACCGTTGGGCGCCCATTACGACGCCCTGGTGCTGCGCGGGCAGAAATCCGCACGACCAATTTGCCTTTCCATTCGGCGGTTCGCCGCGGATATCCGGGATCGCTATATATGTCGGCAGATTTTCGTTGATGCTCCCAAGGGCATAACTCATCCACGACCCCGCGCTCGGAAAACCTTCCCTCACAAAGCCGCTGTTCATAAAGACGCAGCCCGGCCCATGGGTGTTGGTGCGCGACGCCATTCCATGAAGGAATGCTATGTCGTCTATGTGCTCCGCCATGCGCGGGAGCATCGTCGAAATCATCTTGCCGGTTTGTCCCGCTGGCGCAAAGGCCCACGGAGACTTCATCAGCGGCCCGTTTTTCCCCTGAAAGCTGACCATCTTTTCCTCGCCCGGCAGCGGTTCGCCATCGTGCTTTTCGAGAGATGGCTTGTAATCCCAGAGATCGATGTGCGATGCGGCGCCGGGGCAGAAAATCTGAAGCACCTGCTTTGCCTTCGGCGGAAATTGAACATGCCCAGGAATCCACGCATCCGCCCCCGCGATCTCGCCTGCTAGCAGATCGCTTCCGAGCAGCCGGGATAGCGCGACCCCTGTCAAGCCAGTCGCCATCTGTCCAAAGAAACTTCGGCGCGAGCCTGGAAAAGAAGGAGCCGCCATATTCAATGAAGGTAGATGAACTCGTTAGCGTTGTACAAGGCCCTGCAAAATGCGCGCAGCCCGTCCTTCTTTACAAGCGCAGCAGCAGCATCCCGCTCCGCAGCCGATGGCTCGCGCTGAAATGCCAGCTCAAATCCGCGGCTCACCTGCCCCGCCAGATCTCCTTCGCCCGGCGCGATGCGCTCGCCGAGCGCCTCCGCCATGTCGAGCGTGAAGCTGTGGTTTAACAGAGTGAGCGCTTGCAGCGGCGTCGTGGTGCAAGTCCGCCGCGGGGCGGCGAATGAGTTGTCGGGCAGATCGAAATCGCTCAGCAGATCGACCGTCGATGCGCGCACGTTTTGATGATAGACAGCGCGCCGAAAAGTTTCCGGTCCGTATTTGTCGAGCGGCGTATAGGTCGAGACATTATCCTGCACGTGCTGGTATAGCCGGAATCCGGGGCCACCCATTCGTAAATCAAGCCTCCCGCTCACTGCGAGCATCGAATCCCGCAGCTCCTCAGCGCTCAGCCGCCGCGGCGGAAAGCGCCATAGCAGCCGCGCATCCTTGTCCACATGCGCCGCGTCCTCCCGATAGTCTCCAGCTTGCCGGTAAGCCTGCGAAAGCACGATCTCACGCTGGATGGCCTTGATTTTCCACCCATCCGCGCGCAGGCGCTGCGCCAGCCAGTCGAGCAATCCGGGGTGTGCGGGCTTCCCTCCAAGGAATCCGAAATCGCCTGGCGTATCGACGATTCCGCAGCCGAAGTGGTAATGCCAGAGGCGGTTCGCAATCACACGCGCAGTCAAGGGGTTGTCATCGCTTGCGATCCATTTCGCCAGGGCCAGCCGCCGGTCGGCTTCTGGCGCATCGCTGGCAAGCTCGTACGATTTCGTCACTTCACTCAGCACGTCCAGGCTCGCCGGATGCACTTCCGCGCCGGCTCGCGCCGGGTCGCCGCCGCGAAATACCGTGCTCGGGCTTTTCGGTTGGTTGAAGATCGGCAGCGCCACCTTCGGAAGCGGCGCGACCGAATGGATCTGCGCCTCGATCGCGGCGATCTGTGCCGCGTTTGCGGCGAGCTTCGCTTTTCCATCATCCGCACTGGCCTTTTCAATGGCGGCCTTTTCCGCGAGCAGTTCCGTCTTCCGCGCCTCCAGTGGGGCGGCGATTGCATCGTGCTTCTGTATCTCTTCCGCAGATGCGAGCACCCGCTCGCCATGCGTCACTCCTTCAAACGCGCATTTGAGCCTGTAATAGTCCTCGGTGGGAATCGGATCGAACTTGTGATTGTGGCAGCGCGCGCAATTCACAGTCAGCCCGAGGAATGCAGTGCCCGCTGCCGTCACGATGTCGTCCAGGATCACTGCACGTGTGTTTGCCGCCGCCGCCGCATCCTGATTCCCGACGTCGTCCCACGGTCCCAACGTGAGAAAGGCCACGGCTACCTCAACGTCCGGCTGGCCTTTGCCGACGACATCCCCCGCGAGCTGCTCGACGACGAAGCGATTGAAGGGCTTGTCGTCGTTAAACGATCGGATCACATAATCGCGAAACGGCCACACGTTATCGATCGGGAAATTTCGTTCGTACCCGTTGCTTTCCCCGAAGCGCACCACATCCAGCCAGTGCCGGCCCCATTGCTCGCCGTACTGCGACGACGCGAGCAGCCGCTCGACGAGTTTTTCGTATGCGGAAGGATCCGTATCGGCGGCAAACGCCTTCACTTGCTTAGGACCCGGCGGCAGACCAGTGAGGTCGTAACATACTCGCCGGATCAACGTGCGGGGGTCGGCCGGAGGATTCGGAGCCAGCCCTTTCTCGGCAAGCTTTGCGAAGATAAAACGGTCGATCCCGCTGGCGCGCCATGCCTCCGGCAACCCGGATGGCGTCGGTGGCTCGACGGCAGCAAGCGGACGGAGCGACCACCACGATTTGTCGGCGCGCTTCGCTTCCGTCGCCTCCGTTCGCGGATCTGCCGCGCCCGCTTGGATCCACTGAACGAGATCAGCGATCACGGCATCGGGCAGCTTCGGCTTTTTCGGCGGCATCGCCAGATCGTCGGAGTCGTGCCGGACAGCTTGTACAACCAGGCTCTTTTCAGGATCCCCTGGCACGATCGCCGGATCGCCTGAATCTCCGCCAGCCGCCCAACCCGCCCGTGTGTCGAGCAGCAACCCGCCCTTCACTTTCTTCGCGCGGGCGCTATGGCAGTCGTAACAATGCTCTGCGAGCACCGGGCGGATCTTTTCCTCAAAGAAAGCGCTCTGCTCCCTCGATATTTGGGGAGGAGAGGCGGCAGGCTCCGCCCGAGCGGCGCCAACGATCGCTGCGAAGAAAATCAAGCAAACGGGTAAGCGCAAAGCAGTAGTCATCGGTTGGGCGGGGGCAGCAACGCCGCCGGCTCCAGGCCATAGTGGCGCCCAAGTGCGCTTACGTAGCATGAAGCGTTGCGCGTTTCGGGATTCTCAATGTGGACAAATGGTCCATGTTTACGCATTTTTCAACAGGGTTGAGTTTTGGGTGCGACGGCGCCCGGCTCAGGCTTGACTGTTCCCCCGCATCTGACTTCTTCTGCGCCTCCCACTTTATATGGAACAGCACCCCAAGCCGAATGGCGCCTCCGATCTCCAGCAGCAGCGCAAGTTGTTTGGAACCGACGGCGTGCGGGGAGTCGCAAACATCGAGCCGGTAACCGCCGAAACCGCTCTCAAGCTGGGCCGGGCGGCGGCGCACATCTTCAGCCAAATGAGCCGGCACGAGAAGCGCGGTGACGGCAGGCCGACGATCGTAATCGGCAAGGACACGCGGCTCTCCGGCTACATGCTCGAAAATGCGCTGGCCGCAGGCATCATGTCGCTCGGCGCCGACGTCCTGCTCATCGGGCCGCTCCCTACCCCGGGCGTTGCCTACATTACCCGCTCGCTCCGTGCGGATGCCGGCATCGTGCTGAGCGCTTCCCACAATCCGTACGAGGACAATGGCATTAAATTCTTCCGGCACGATGGGTACAAACTCGACGACGAGATCGAGCAAAGAATCGAGCACCTCGTCTTTAGCGGCGACATCGAGTCGATCCGCCCCACCGCTGGCAGGATCGGCCGCGCCACGCGCATCGACGATGCGCTCGGCCGCTATGTCGAGTTCGTCAAGACGAGCATCCCGCGAAAGATGACCCTCGAGGGGATGCGCGTGACGGTGGATGCGGCCAATGGCGCCGCGTACAAATCGACCCCCTGTGTCCTTCGCGAACTCGGCGCGACACTCACCGTGGCGCACAACACGCCCAACGGAAGGAATATCAATACCAACTGCGGCAGCACCTATCCAGAAGAGATCCAGCGGCTCGTCAAGCAGACAAAGGCCGACGTCGGCATCTCGCACGATGGCGATGCCGACCGCGTCCTGCTTTGCGATGAGAAAGGCGAAGTAGTCGATGGCGATGAAATCATGGCGATCGCGGCGATCGATTTCATCCGGCAGGGAAAGCTCAAGGACAATACGCTCGTCGCCACCGTGATGAGCAACTATGGCCTGAACGAGGCGCTCGAAAAGCACGCCGGCCACGTGCTTCGCACAAAAGTCGGGGACCGTTACGTGATCGAAGCGATGATGAAGGGCGAACTCAACGTCGGCGGAGAACAGAGCGGCCACATGATTTTTCGCGACTACACCACCACGGGCGATGGCATCGTTTCCGCCCTGCAAATCCTCCGCATCATGCAGGAAACCGGAAAGCCGCTATCCGAACTCAAGAAGTGCCTTGCAAAATATCCACAGGCGCAGCGAAACCTCAAGGTGAAGGAAAAGCCGCCGCTCGAACAACTCGCAAAGGTCATGCGACTCGTCCAGGAAGCCGAGTGCGAACTCGCGGGCGCCGGACGCGTCCTGCTCCGCTATTCCGGCACCGAGCCGAAAATCCGCCTCCTTATCGAGGGTCGTGATGGCGCACGCATCAACAGCCAGGCTGATTTGATCGCAGGCGAGATCCAGATGGCGATTGGGGCGAATTGATCCTCCGGATCCAGCCGTGAGCCTTTTCATCACCGGCTCCGGCACTGGCGTTGGAAAGACCCGTGTCACCGCGCTTCTCATCCGCGAATGGCGCAAGCGCGGCGTCGATTGCGTCGGCATGAAGCCGATCTGTTGCGGCGCCCGGGACGATCCAGAGGATCTCTTTGAGGCATCTGGCGGCATCGAACCGCTCAACCGTATCAATCCCGTTTGGCTCCGCACGCCCGCCGCCCCCTACGCAGCGTCGATGGTGGAAAATCGAGCGATCGATCTCGATCTCGTATTCGAGAATTTCCGCGCGCTTCAGTCCGCTCATGCCAGTGTGATTGTGGAAGGCGCTGGCGGCTGGCGGGTTCCTATCCGCCGGGACTACTTCGTCTCCCACCTTGCTCGCGATATGCAGCTTCCCATCGCCGTCGTCGTTGCAAATCGCCTCGGAGCACTCAACGACGCGATTCTCACCGTGCAATCAATCAAGTCCGACGGCCTCATGTGTGCCGGCCTTATTCTCAATCAACCGCATCCAGCCCGCGAGGAAGACTCCGTCGCTATCGCCACCAATGCGTCCGTGTTGGAAGAGATCCTCGGAATTCCGATCCTCCTCGAACTCGCTTTCGGTCAGACATCCGCGGAGCTCCCAGCCGCGCTGCTCGCGAAGTGATTCCGACCGATGAGCGCTTGGACGGCCTCCGCACGCTCCCGGTGCAATGCATCCTCGATCACCGGTGTCGATTGAATGCCCTCCGGCACGGCTGGAAGCGACACCCACGACCGGCAGCCGCCGTATTTCGGCGAGTCGGGGAAAACAAACGGTTCTGACAGCCGGAAAATCCGCAGGAGCGCCAGGCTCACGGATCGCTTCTCCTCGTAAACAAAGCGCTTCTCGATTTCGGAATCCTGCCACAAGTGGTGCGGCGCAAGACTGCGGATCACGCCGATATCGATTAAATCTTCCGTCCACTCGACATGGGCCCGATAGCGAATCTCGACCTGCCCATCCTCTCGCGCCGCTGGCAACGCGGTATGGGCGGCAATCTTCATCTTCGCCGCCTGCTCATGAAAAAGAGTCGGGAACAGCAGGAAATCTTCATGCTCGAATCGGAACCCGGCTCGCCCTTCCGCGATGCCTCCTTTTCGGAGGATGATGCTCTGCTTGCCGGAGCCGAGCGCTTCGCAGATCAGCGCCCATTCTTTAAATCCGTGGGTCATGCCGTCGAAGTTCGTGGATTTTTCACGGCCCGCAAGGTGCGAGACCTCGGCAACGCCTGCTTGCGCAAGAGCCGCCTCGTCGGGCATCTTATCCGCATGGCTTACAAAATCGACCTGCACTGCCATTCCTACTTTTCAGGTGACGGCGTCAGCAGCCCCGAAGAGATGATTGCGAGCGCGCGCAAAAAAGGGCTGAACGGTTTTGCCCTCACCGACCACAATACTTCGGATGGCTGCCGCTACCTGCTGGACAAAGGACTCGTGCGAGAGGACGGCCAGCCGGTCGATGATTTCGTCATCATCCCGGGCGTGGAAGTAACGACCGATGAAGGACACCTTCTTTGCCTTGGCGTCATCCTCCCGTACCTTAAAGGGAAGCCTGCCGCCGAAGTCTGCCGCATCGTGCATGATATGGGCGGCATCACGATCCCACCCCATCCGTACGACCTTTTCCGCGCAGGAATCCGCGAATCGGTCCTGGAAACGCTCCAGATCGACGCCCTCGAAGTCTTCAATGCGGCCACCACCCTCAAGCGCTACAACCGGAAAGCATTCGAGTTCGCGCAAACGCACAAGCTCCCAATGACCGCCGGCAGTGACGCGCACCACGAAGCCGCCATCGGCACCGCATACACCATCCTCGACGCCCCGGCCTTCTCCGTCGCCTCACTCCTTGATCAGGTAAAAAAAGGGACGGAACTCAACCAGCAATACCTCTCCCCCAAAGACGCCTTCCGCAAAACGTGGAACAATTGGCTTCGCCTCCGAAAGCGGCGCGTGCATAAGGCGTGAGGAGCGCAGACAGGCGTTCATCTGGAGGTGATTGGCCGCGGCCGTGAGAATCAGCGCTCGACGGGATGGGCGAGTCGGGGCAATGGTCATGCACCTTCCTTCCATGAAAAACCTCCTTCTTGCTGTATCCTGCGCGCTTGCCACCACTTTTCTCGCATCCGGCGCCGATCCGGGCGCAGGCAGCTTCCACGGGGCCGCGGGTCTCCAACTTTACAGCCTGCGCGATCAGTTTAAAAAAGACGGTGTGCCCGCCACCCTCGATAGGGTCAAGACGTACGGAATTACCGAAGTCGAGACGGCCGGCACGTATGGGCTTTCGCCGGAAGAGTTCAAAAAGGAACTCACCGAGCGCGGGCTGAATCCCATCAGCGGCCATTTTCAATACGATGCGCTGACGAAGGATGTCGCGGCGGTCGTCCGGGAAGCAAAGATCCTCGGTTTGAAATATGTCTGCTGCCCATGGATCCCTCACAATATTGCCGAATTTAACGAAGCCGATGCCCATCGGGCTGCGGCGGATTTCAATCGGTGGGGCGAGGCATTGAAAAAGGAGGGAATCACATTCGGCTATCACCCGCATGGGTACGAGTTTCGCCCGCGCGATGACGGCTCAACGCTTTTCGATCTTCTTGTGGCTGAAACAAAACCCGAATTCGTAGCTTTCGAGATGGATGTCTTCTGGGTGATGCATCCCGGACAGGATCCCGTCAAGTTGCTTGAGAAGTATCCGACTCGCTGGAAACTCATGCATTTGAAGGATATCCGGAAGGGCGCCCGCACGGGTGTCTACACAGGGCACACTTCGCTGGAAGATGACGTGCCGATCGGGACAGGCCAGGTCAATTGGCCAGCCGTATTAAGCGCTGCTGCGAAGGTGGGCGTGAAACATTACTTCATCGAGGACGAGTCGCCGACAGCAGCTGAAGCCATCCCAAAGAGCCTCGCCTATCTGGCTGAGTTGAAAGCCAAGTAACTTCTGCCGACGGGCGCCACTACTCGTGACAAAAGCCCCCTGTATTTGGCGCTGCCTCCCAGGGATGGTCTGCAGGCGAAGCGTAACCTCGGTCATCGCGGCAATAGCGTTGTGGATGACAAGCATGGGAGCGTGCGGAGCGGAACCATATCCGGTCACCAATCTATTCCACGAAACAGCGAGCAACCGACCGATCGCTGTCCGCGTTCTCGTCCTCAATTACGATCCGATCGTAATAAGCGAAGGGAGCCGGCGCCTAAGCGATGTCTTCCACTGGAACGAACCGGAGACGCTCGCAGGCCGCTACGTTTCAGCCATGGAAGCGGCCTGCGGCGGAGCGATCCGCTATGAGATAGCCGATTGGCGCAATCTCAATGAGATCTATGCGCAGAGCGACGGCTACCGCCCCGCTGTGGACGAGTATGTGCGCAACCGCCGTGCGGGAGCCGGCTGGCATGACGGGCACGGCGCCGACTACCCGAGGCTTCTGCGTGAACAAGGAGTTCCAGATCTGGTCTCCCGCGGAATCGTGGACGAAGTCTGGATCTTCTCCGATCACTTCTTCGGGCTTTGGGAGGCGTCGATGGCCGGACCTGGCGCCTTCAATATCAACGGAGGTGTCTATCCTGAGGTGCCATCCACCCGGCCCTTCGCGTTTTACGGGTTTAATTATGAGCGCGGCGTAGCTGAAATGATGCACGACGCAGCCCATCGGGTCGAAGCGACCCTCAACCGGGTGTACGGCGGCTGGAAACTCGAGCATCCAGTCTCCAATTGGGATAAATTTAGCGCAAACGCGGCGCAATCAGGCGGCGTTGCGGGGGTTGGAACCTGTCACTATCCAGCGAATGCGGAACATGACTATGATTACGGGAATCCGCGCGAAGTCCAGAGTTGGGCAGATGCGTTTCTGAGTTATCCGAAGCTGGACTGGAAAACAAATCCTGTGTCTCGCGTTACATGGTCAAATGGATCCGACTATCAACTCGACTACATGCGTTGGTATTTCTCTCACATCCCGCGAACAGACGGTGTAAATGACGACGGGCGTCAGAACAATTGGTTTAAATATATCTGGGATTTTGAAGATTACGACCGCAAGGGACAACCTCTGCCGCCGCGCGTCACTCTGATCGGACGGCCTGTCGGAGTCGTGGGCGAATCCGGAACGCAATTAACAGTCGGCTTTTCCAGCGGTAAGGGGATCGATCGCAAGATCCTCGCAGGCTCAGCGTTGGAGATTGTCGCTCCCGATGGGGAGCGCGTGCCGACTCAACTCATCGGCATGACCGATCCCGCTTTCGCGCGTACGGCGATCGCCTGCTTCCAGGCGGGGCCGGTCGGTCATTCATGGAAGGCGACGCAAATTGGCCTCGCGCATCTTTTCCTGCTCGGCCGCGCCATGAAAGATTTGTCCGGAGCGGCTCTTCCAGCGGGAGAAATTGGCAGCTTTCGTATCGTCGCCCGTGGCGCCCCCACAACCGCGCTTCAGACCGATGCCAGCACTTCCCTGCTCTGGCACGGCGACAACGCCGCAACTGTCGCGAAGGGAAAAGCAGCAGTCCAGGCTGATCATCTCGGGCGCTGCGCTGGAGTTGGAGGGAAGGCTGCGGTCTTCACGGAAAATTCGCGGCTGCGTTTTCCACTCACCGGGAACTTGGCCCCGGAACGCGGGACAATCGAGCTTTGGTTCAAGCCCGATTTCGCGATCGACGATCATAGGAGCCATGTCATTCTTGAAGCTGGCAAGAGTTTCGACGATGGACTGCGACTTATTCGCGACGGCGCTGGAAATTTGCGGGCGCTCATGTGGGGAGACGATCCGGCGACACCCGCCATTGAGAGCAGCATCGAAAGGGGGGCGGGCGCTTCGGGCGACCAATTTCCGCAAGGCAAGTGGACCTACATTGCATTCACCTGGGATGGCGCCTCGCGAACGCTGGAATTATATATCAATGGCCGGCTGCTGGAGTCACATCGCGATGGAGTTCGACTGACCGCTTGGGGGTCGGAGGATTTCAGCATTGGCGCCGATCGCGCCGGCGAATCTCCGGCGCCCGGCGCAGTAAACGAACTGCGCATCTCGACGCGCGCCCGCACTCCGGCGGAGATCGCCTCTGACTACGCAACGACATCTCCACCAAAGCCGCTCTTGCCAAGTGACTCCACATTGACCCTGTCCTCGGGAGAACTCCGTCGGCTTTCGGTAAGCGAAGGCGGGGAGGAAAGAACCTACGATGCGGCCTGGACAACTAGCGACCTCGGCGTTGTTTCTATTCCAAGCGCCGGACGCGTGCTCGGCCAAAAGCCTGGGCACGCCGTCATTACCGCGACGTACGCGGGACGGAGCGTGCAAATACCCGTTTCCGTGAAAGCGGACGCTCTGACAGCGCGGCTCGTCGCACTTGAATTGCCCAAAAGACCCCGCGATCCGTTGCTCGCCTTGGTGCAGTTTAACACCTCCGCTGGAATTGATCCTGCGAACCTACGTTTCGGCGACATTTTGCTACAGAGCCAAAATGGCATTTTCGGCTTTGGAGAACCGACCGGCGCGCCCCAAACGGAGGTCGCCGAGACGCGCGTTCAATACGCGATTCCCGCACCCCGCGATGGCTGGCCAGGCGCTGGCGCGGTCTGCGACTTGCAACTCAAAGCCTGGCGCGTTCACGACGCCAAAGGCGCATTTTTCCCAGAGACTTATTTATCTCGGATCGCCCTCCCTCCCTTGAAGGTCGCGAGAACAGGCGCGAATTGACTTGAGTGGAATGTCACAGGAATGTTACAATCCTTATCAACAAGGCGGCTGACTCTAAAAAGTGACCCGAGGCTGCGGTTAAGCTCCCCCAAAAACTTATGAATAGATCGCCGCAGAGCATGCAGAAATTCAAAGTTAAATGTCGCGCCTTGGAGCAATCCATCGCGAAACATGCGCTCGTCGTGGGAGTCGCCAGCGCCGGACTGCTCGCCGTCGTGGCCGGCATGAACGCCACAGTCTCTGCGCTTACCGATGTCGAGACCGGAGTGAACGGGACGA
Source organism: Chthoniobacterales bacterium (assembly GCA_038238905.1). Classification (GTDB taxonomy): domain Bacteria; phylum Verrucomicrobiota; class Verrucomicrobiia; order Chthoniobacterales; family Chthoniobacteraceae; genus JBBSFI01. The sequence goes on from JBBSFI010000010.1 coordinate 82,979, forward strand.
ATGGAGCGGATGCGACAGTCGGCGGAACCCCAGGGGGCAATGGCAGCGCGGGAGGGTCCGCCAGCGCCGATGCGGGCACCGCGGTTTCAAATACCGATCTCAGCAATTTCGCCACAGCGACCGGCGGCGCGGGCGGAAATGGAGGTAATGCCACTTAGCGAAATCGAGCCTCCGGTCCCTGTATCCGCATCGACGGCGTTGACGGCCGATGCAGAGGTTCCCATGCCGGCTGAAATCAGGTCTCCTGGTGCTCTGGCGCCTCCGTCGCCGCCCCTTCCGGAAGAAATCGTTCCGCTTACGTTTACGATTCCGGTCAGCGAGGCGCTTTTAGCATATACCTGCCCGAGGCTTGCGACGCCTCCGGGAGAACTCGCTGTTCCGAAGAGATATCCACTCGTGCTTCCGCCTCCGGCGCCTCCGGCTGCGGTCACCTTCAATTGAATATTTCCGATATCCATTACGTTGGCTCCCGCTGTCGCAGCTCCGCCGATCCCCCCCTCCGTGCCCGCCGTTCGCAGAGACGTTCACCCGGAGCAGCGCTTCGTGCAAACCGGCGAACACAAGCGTCGATGAAGCCCTACCGCCGGTAGGTCCGACAAACCTGCTCGAGATCGCCCTGCCTACAGTCACAGCTTGATCCAGTTCCAATGTTCCCAATGTCTGTCCGGTGACGCCGTTCGCCACGTTTTCGTCGGTCCCTGGCAAACCGCCGGAATAACCCGTCTGATTACCAGAAGCTACGGAAAGGGAAAAGATTACGTTTCCGCCGCCAAGCGATACGCCGCTAGCCGAGCCGGCGGCCGTGCCACCGGTGCCCCCGTAGACGCCTGGTTTGCCGGGCCCGCCAGCGCCACCATTTGATGTTACGAAAACTCCGATGCTTCCGTTGGTCGTTCCTATGATTTGTGCCGCAGCATTCGCCGCGTCGCCTGGGGTGGCGTTAGTTCCTGTGCCCGTGCCGCCTTGCGCTAAGCCAGACAGGTCAAGGCGGCGCTGGCGGTCCGTCGAGCACCGTCGGACCTGGCGGACCTGGCGGCTCCGGAAACGGCGACGAGCGTCCTCACCGCAACAAAATCTGTCGCATTGCTTCAAGTAACAACCGAGGCAGACGGCGGAGACGGCGGAACCTATGGCGCCGCTGGAACCGGTTCCGGCGCGGCAGGCCAATCTTCGGCCACCGCAACAAACAACCTTGGAAACGCAATTTCCAGCGCGACGGCGAAGGGAGGAGCGGGAGACGCTATGGGAGGAGGATCCCCAGGTGGAGCGGCCACAGCAGCCGCCTCGGCGATCGTCACGACACAGGGCGCTTCCGCGAGCGCGACCGCGACTGCCTTCGGCGGAAATGGCGGCGATGGCTCCAGCTCCGGGTTCGCCGGAGGGACAGGACCAGGAGCGACAGGAGCGGGAGCGACTGGGACGGCATCGACGCACGCACTGGCCGGCGGGGCAACGTCATCTTTCGCGGCGACAGGAGGAAATGGAGGAAATGGCCTGAGCGGAGCTACTCCCGGAGACGGCGGCGCGATTACACTGGGAAACGCCGTTGACGGATCGGCTCAAGGAGGCGCCCTGACACTGAAGCAGACTGCCGTCGGCGGCTCCGGCGGGACTTCCTCCTCCACAACCGCGGGCGGCACGGGCGGCGGCGCGACATCGACATTGGCATTCGCGGATCGCAGTGCCTCCAGCCTTAGTCTCACGGTGAACGCAACCGGCGGAAATGGCGGCGCGAATTTCCTCGGAGGCGCCCCTGGCGTCGGTGGAAATGCAACGGCGCAAGCGACGTTAAGTGCGAGTGCACCCGCGACGGTGACGGCAGTAGCAACGGGAGGAAGCGTCGGTGCTGTCACAGGCGGCATTAACATTGTCCGAGCACCCGGAAAGGCTCCGGTCGCCGGAAGCGCGAACGCCACGGCATCCATAAACAACGTCTCCGGAAACCAAACGGTCGCGACGGCAACAGCGACCGGCTCCAGCGGATTAGCCCAAGCGGACGCATCGAGCAAAGCGGGAATCATTTCGCAACTGCACACAATCGTAACAGCTCCCGTGGCGACGACGGCAAGTGAACAAAGTCAGTCAAGCGTCGGTGGTGTGGCGCCCGCTTATAACTTGGTAGCAGGATACCAGGCTGCAGCATTTGCAACCGGCCTTCCCTCTACCGCCGATGTAAACACCGCACTCGGCTCAAGCAGCAACGTCCGCTCCGCAATCACCGCGCTCAATGTCTTCGGATTGGTGGAGACCGGTGCCGCTGCTCCCACTGGCATCTCGGGGATGCAAACCTTCACCGCTTCCACGGACATTCATTTCCTGCCCGGCTCCCTTGCCGCCGGACAGCATCTGCAACTCGGCCTCCTCAATCCATCGCTGGTAGGCGGCGGCTTTCAGAGCATGAAGTTCGAGGTGGATGAGCAGGGATCTCCTATCATCACGCAAACATTCACCGACGCTGCGACGGCGACGGCTTATTTCACGGATCACGCGCTCGATCTAGGCGCACCGACCGCGACCGGTTCCACTGGAACGGATATAACAATCGATTATTCGGTCACCAGCTCCTCCAACCAGACATTCCAGAGCGAACTGGTAATAGCCGGGGTGCCGCAACCGGCGACTGCGGTGTCGCTGCTTCTTGGCGCGTCCCTGCTGGGCGTACGGCGGATGCGCCGCGTTCGGACGTAAGAGCGTTCCGCACCCGGATCTATTTTTCGCGGAGGGGCTTCACTTCCGCCGGTCTCGACATCGCGCGACAAGGCGGCAATATTACAAGCAGCAGATCTCGGATGTTCCAGACTTACTCCAAATATATGCTGGTGCGACCGCAGGACTTGAATCATGCGGGCACGCTCTTTGGCGGAGTGATGATGTCGCTCGCGGACGAGATGGCATTCATCGCGGCCACTCTCACTTTTCCGGGCTGCACATTTGTTACCAAGCTATTCCGGGAGTTCGATTTCATCAGCGGTCCGATCGAGGGGGAGATCGTTGTTGTCGAGGCGCTCGTTTTGGAACGGGGCCGCTCTTCGGCTCGTGTTGCGGTAAAGGCGTCGAACGCCGCGACGGGGCGCCAAATATTTCAGACCGAGGCCGTGTTGGTGAACGCAAAAGGCGGGATAAGCATTCCGATCCCGTCAACCGGCGAAGCATGACGGTTCATTCCCCTGCCCTCACCGGCGCTGGCTGCTTTCGCGACCGGCCTTTCCACGCACCGGGATACAGCCGCTCCCATTCCTCCGGCACCGGGACGGGTTTTCCCGACGGCATCTTTACCACGGCAAGCATCTGCTTCGATTCAGCGATGAGCGTCCCATCCGCAGGCCGCTTCACCGAAAAGGCGCACCAGAAGCGCATCCGCTCGGCGGTTTCAAGCCAGCCCTCGACTACGAGGCGATCGCCCAGCCGCGCTGGACGTTTATAGTCGATTTCCGTCCTTGCCACGACGGGATAAATGCCGCTTCCAGCCATCTCGGCCAGGCTCATTCCAAGCCGTTCAGCCAGGTGCGTGCGTGCTATCTCGATGAAGCGAAGGTACGCAATGTTATGTACGACGCCGGCGCAGTCTGTGTCGAAAAACATCACCTGCACCGCTGTTTCGATGCGGGGTTCCGGAGCATGGGTCATCTTGTGAGTGAGAATTAAACTTCAGCGCCCAGCGGCTCCCGCAGCACCGCCAGATTGCGCGGCTCCCCGGCGGTGATCGCGCGAATGTTTTCGACGGTAGTCTCATTCAATCGCTGCACGGCTTCCACGCTGTTGAACGCTATATGAGGCGTAAATACCACGTTCTTTCGTGCGAGCAGCGAGTCGCTTTCGACAAGCTTGTGCAGCGAGTGCAGACGGCTCCCCTGCTCCTCTGCGCCGGGTCCCGTATCAGAGCGAAGATGCTGTACGATCTCGTCAGCAATGATGCGCGTTATCGGCTCGCGCATGACACGCTCCTCTTCGAGCACATCGAGGCCGGCGCCGCCGACCCGCCCACTCTCCAGCGCCTCCGCGAGCGCCGCAGTATCGATAAGCCTTCCGCGCGCTGTATTGACGATGAGGACACCGGGCCGGCAGAGTGCGAGCGTCTCCCGATTCAATATATGCAGGCTTAAGGGAGACAGGCGCGTATGCAGGCTTACGACATGGGCATTCCGAAGAAGTTCGTCCCGCGACGCCCACTCGAATCCCAGGCGGGGCGCCAGCTCGGCTGGCATGCCATGCGGATCGAAGGCGATCAGGCGCATCTGGAAGGCGTGCGCGAGGACCGTCACGCGCTGCGCGATTGGTCCCATGCCAATGACTCCGAGCGTCTTACCCTGCAGATCGAATCCCCGCGCCGCCCGGTACGAGAAGCGCTTGGTATCCTGCGACGCCGCCATGTTTTCCCGCAGCCGCCGGGAGAGCGCTAAAATGAGCGCAAACGTATGCTCCGCCACGGTCGTGTCGCCGTAATTTGGGACCAGAGAGACGGCGATGTTGCGCTCGGCGCATACGCGCATATCCACATGCTCGACTGTCCCGGAACGTGTCGCAATGCCGCGCAAGCGCGGATGCCCCTCGACGAACTCCCGATTGATTTCGGAATAGATGAAACTCGATACGATCTCGGCGTCTTCCCCCACCTCACTCAGGTCGTCCACGAACCGCGCTTCGTGTCCGGCCAGCTCCTGCCGGAAGTAGGCTTCCTCGCTGGCTTCGACTTCGACGAAGTAGATGATCACGTCCGAGAATAGCGTGGAATTACCCGTGCTGCGCAGATCATTTGGGTTATCGCCCTGCTACGGCAGAGGGCGCGGCGATGCGGCCTGAAGAAGGCCGTACCACTCTTCCCGCGACAATGGAACTTCGACCGCCCGCGCGGCGTCTCGGATACGGCCTTGCCTCGTCGAGCCAACGATCGGCACAATTCCAGCCGGATGCCGCAGAAGCCACGCAAGCGCAATAGCCGTGCGCGTGCTCGAATGCGCGAGTGCGAGGCGGTCCAGCTCCTCGATCGCGCCGCCTGCGCGATACTCCCGCTGCGATGGCAGCAGGCTCGATGCGCCCTCGCCGAGCAAGCCTGCTCCCAGCGGACTCCAGGCGAGCGGCGTCATCTTTTGCGCCATGCACTGCGCGAGCGTCCCATCGCTAAATGGGCTGAGCCGCAAGAGGCTTGCCTCGATCTGATTCACCGCGAGCGGACGCGCGCACGCCTGTTGAAGCAATGTCACTTGAAAAGGATTGAAATTGCTCACGCCGAACTCGCGCACTTTCCCTTGCGAACGAAGGCGGGAAAACGCTTCGGCCACTTCGTCCGGCTCCAATAGGAAATCGGGCCGGTGCAGTTGATAGAGGTCGATCGTCTCGACGCCGAGCCGACGCAGCGATTCCTCGCACGACGCGACGATGTGCGCCGCCGAAAGGTCGTACCGGTACGGGCTTCCTTGCGCCGGGTCGTCCGGCAGGCGGATGCCGCATTTGGTCGCGATCACGATCTGCTCGCGGACATTCGGCGAACGGCGCAGAAAAGCGCCGAACACGGCTTCGCTGCGTCCCTGGCAGTAGATATCCGCCAGATCAAACAAGCTATATCCTGCATCCAGCGCCGCAGTGATTGCATCGGCCGAAGTCTTCAGGTTTGCGGCCTCATCGTCCGATGCGGCGATCCGCCAGCACCCGTACGCCAGCCGGCTGGATTTGAGCGATGTTTCGCCGAGAGTAATTTGCTGCATGGAAAAAGGAGAGTTTGCGAAAAACGCGCCAGGCGCAATCGGCGATCAGCGGCGCATCAGCACGAGACCGGGGAAGTTTTTAGTTTGAAATGCCCGCACAACGGAAATCTCGGGAAGAATGCGCTGGACGCGCGCGCTGTCTTTCTCGGGCGAGAGCACCCAATGAATGCTGGCGGGAAATTGATCGGACGAAAAGTAAGTTCCGTTTTCCCTTTGCAACGGCAGCACAAAGTCATATTGACGCCGCACATAAAAGAGAAGCGGTTGATAAGCAGGATCGACTACGAGAAGCCTCTGAGTTTCTGGAATCAAGGCGTTCATCGCCTCCGCCGCGGGCCGCAGAGACTCGCTTCGATTCAGCCATGGAACGGCAGATCCAGTGAAAACGAACATGGCCGCCGCAACGAGCATTCCAGACCCAATGGCAAGCAGTTCCGGTCTTGCGAGCTTCGCCCGTGCGCAGAAGACGGCGATGCAAAGCGCACACGCGGCGGATGAGCTGACGAGCGGCCAGATCAGGAGCTTGTCGTAACTGAGCAGCGAATCCCCGCGTATATTCAGAATGGCTTCCCGTTGATTCACCACCAATGCCGCGGGCGCCGCGATCGCGCATGCCAGCAACAGCAGGGCGATGCCGCAGTTCGCCCGCCACCACGGACGCAGAAACGCCGAAGCCGGTGCAAGTCGCGAGTCCGAGAGCGCGATAGCAAGCAAAAGCGAGAAGGGCGCGAGCAGCGGCATAGTGTAGCGTGGAAGGGCGCCAGGTATGACCAGCGTGACAAAGAAGCTCACGACGACCGCACATCGCACTCCCCGAAAAAGATCGGCATTGCGCCGGCCCATCGCATCGAGATCACGCCGCCATAAAATCGGAGCCAGTAAGATCCACGGCAAATGATCACACAAAGCCCGTGGAATACTGCCCAGCCAGCCCGCGAAATCGAAATGGCTGGTAATGCGTCCCACCGATTGTTCCTGCCACTTCTGTGCAGCGCCTATGGTTGCCTCGTCGTGTCGGTACGGGAGGAACCACAGCAAGAAAATAAGCGCCATGAGAAGCAGCCCGGCGATGTGCGCAGGATGCAGCAATCGACGCAAAGTCTGCGATCGGGAGTCTTTGCCGTGCCAGGCGACGACCGCCACGATCACGTAGAAGTACACGAGATGAACCGGCCCCTTTGCAAGCATCGCCAGCCCGAAGAGCGCCAATGGGACGGGCCAAAGCAGCCATGGCGATTTATCTTCGTTCCACCAAGTGATCCAGATCAGTATGCCAATCCCGGAAACGGCGGCGTAGAGAGCGTCGATCTCGGCGAGCCGCCCCTTGTCGATCGACGAGAGTTGCGCAAGCATGAAGATCGCCGCGATCAGCCCGGTTTCCACGCGGAATCCTGGAGAGCGCCCCGAGAGCGCGACCGCCGTCAGCGCCAGCGCCAGCATGCCGACCACCGAGGGAAGGCGCGCAGCCCATTCGTCGCGCCGGCCCAACGCGCTGAAGGACCCAGCAATCGCCCAATTCATGAGTGGCGGCTTGTGCAAATACGCTTTTCCTCCAACATACGGCACTGCCCACTTTCCCGTATCGAGCATCGTAATCGCCGGCAAAATGCGTCTTCCTTCCTCCAGCTTTATTTCCGTGGATCCCAGCCCAGGCAAAAAGATCGCCGCCCAGAGAAGGATGACAATGATCGAGGCTTGGCGGCGATTCACCGCGCCGATTTCGCGGCGGGAAGCACAAAGCGCAAGGAACAAAGTGCATGCGTCTCTCTGCATCGCCTTCCTGTTGGGCGCTGCGCATCCAGCGCCAGCAAAAGATCCCGTGTCCGCTCCCAAGGCAGCGCATGTGGTGCTGATCGTATGGGACGGGATGCGCCCCGATTTCGCAACCGCTGAGCATGCCCCCACGCTCGGAGCGCTCGCGCGCCAGGGCACTTTTTTCACACGCCACCACTCGGTGTACGTCACCTCGACCGAAGTCAATTGCGCCACAATCTCGACGGGCTGCTATCCCAATCACAATGGCGTGATCGGCAATCGGGAGTATCGCCCCGACCTCAATCTCATCCGTCCCATCGGAACCGAAAGCCTGCTTTACATGCGCCTCGGCGACGCGCTATCCGATGGCAAATTTCTGTCCGTTCCCACCATCCCAGAGATCCTTGCAACGGCTGGATTCCCCACAATGGTCGCCGGATCGAAGCCGGTTGTTTCGTTGATGAACCGCTCGCTTCCGCGCGCTGGGGCGCCCGCCGGCTCGATTCTGCTCTCCGCCGGGATGACGCTGCCGATGTCCGCCCTCGGAGAGATTGAGGCCGCTCTCGGTCCCCTTCCCCTCCCATCCACCGATCTCTTCGCGCCATTCAGCTTCACGCCGCAGGATAAGTGGACGGCAAGCGCGCTAACGGAGGTGCTTTGGAAGGACGGTCTCCCCAAGTACTCCGTGCTCTGGCTCGGCAATCCAGACCTTACTCAGCATCCATTCGGCCCGGGATCGCCCGAGGCGCTCGATGCCATCGCCGGCGACGACGCCCGGCTTGCGGATGTGCTGGCGGCGCTCGATCGAAAGGGAGTCCGCCAGAGCACCGATCTCTTCATCGTCAGCGACCACGGGTTTTCTACAGTGGCGCGGACCGTCGATACCATGGGATTGCTCAAGAAGGCGGGGTCCGAGGTCGTCCGCGAGTTTCGCCAGACGCCGAAGCCCGGGGAAATCCTCGCTGTAAATCTCGGAGGCAGCCTGATGCTCTACATACCCGATCACGATCGCGGCATCGAGCAGCGCCTCGTCGATTACCTGCAGGGAACGGATTTTGCAGGGCCGATCTTCACGCGCGACGCGCTCGCGGGGACCTTTACATTCAACGAGGCTCGCATCGACACGCCCAACGCGCCTGACGTGATGTTCTCCTATCGCTGGACCAACGCCAGGAACCAGTTTGGTGTCGCGGGTTCCCTGATCAGCGAGGCGGTGTTGGCGCGGCGGGCAGGATTTGGCACACACGCCTCCTTAAGCCCCTTCGATTTTCACAATACGCTCGTGGCTGCCGGGCCTGACATCCGAGCCGGCTTTGCCGATGAGCTTCCGAGCGCAAATGTGGACCTCGCGCCGACAATCCTTCATCTGCTAGGGTTACATCCACCGCAGCCAATGGATGGCCGCATCCTGGCGGAGGCGCTAAACGAACCTGGCCCTTCTTCTCCGGCGCCGGAAGAAAAAAAAGTCGAAGCTTCGCGGAAGCTCGGGAACGGCACATGGCGTCAGTACCTCAAGGAGACCGCCCTTGGCGAGCATCTCTATCTCGACGAAGGAAACGCCGAAAAATCCTCGGAGTGAGACAGCTTCCGACGTGCAGCTAAGCCGCTGCGGCAATGGCAGCGTCTCTATCTGGAAAGAGCCGGAACACCTGGTCCAGGCGCGCGATCTCGAAGATGCTTCTTACGGCTGGCCGCAAGCCATACAGCGCGAAGAATCCGCCGTACGCCTGGATCCGCTGCATCGCCTCGATAAAGAGCGCTAGCCCGGAACTGTCGATGTACGAGACCTCGCCGAGATCAACGAAAACACGCTTCGTCTTCGCCTCGATCAACGGCTGAAGCGACTCCTTCACGCGGGGGGCCTCGTGAAGGTCCACTTCGCCCGCGAGCGCGACGGTATCCAGGTTGGGCGAAGAAATTTGTGCCATGCTGTGAAGTACGCGGCAAGCATGCGAGCGTCAACATGCGCGCGAACGGCGTCCCCGGCGGGAAAAAGCCACGGAATCGCTAATTGCCGTTTACCGGGAATCTGCGCAGATGTTGCCCTGTGCATTCTCTTTCCGACCATCCGACATCTGTCGCGCATCGCGGCGCGGCAAAATGATCGGCATCGACTCCATGAGGCATAGCGGCAGCTTCTCCGAACTGCTGGAGCGGTATCGACCGCCTGCTGGCGTCTGGGACGAAATGAAGGATGCATCGGGCTCGATTCGCCCGCATTGGGCGCCCTTTGTCTCGCGGCTCGCCTCCTCGGGAATCGATCTCATGAAGGAGCGCCGGGAGAGCGCTCAAAAGCTGCTCCGCGAACACGGCGTCACCTACAATGTCTTCGCCGACGGAAAGAGCGACGAGCGCGGCTGGAATCTCGATCTGCTGCCGATGCTGATCGATTCGGAAGAGTGGAGCCGCCTCGAAGCAGGCCTCATTCAGCGGACTCGCCTGCTCAATCACGTCCTCTCGGATATCTACGGCGAACAGCGCATGCTTCAGGATGGCCTCGCGCCGCCCGGCTTGCTCCATGCGAACCCCGCCTTTCTTCGGTCGTGCCATGGAATCCGGCCTGCCGGAGGCCGCTTCCTGAGCCTGCACGCAGTCGATCTGGCGCGCTCTTCCACCGGGGAATGGTGGGTCCTAGCTGATCGCACGCAATGCCCCAGCGGAGTCGGATACGCTTTGGAAAATAGGAACATTCTCTCCCGCTTGTTCTCCGACGAATTGCGCGAGACCGGGGTCCAGCAGATGAATGCGTTCTTCACCAAACGCAAAGCCGGCATCTGCTCGATGGCCCCTTGGGCTGAGTCGCCGACCGTCGTTCTGCTCACGCCTGGACCGTACACCGAGACCTATTTCGAGCACTCCTATCTGGCGCGCTCACTCGGCTACCCGCTCGTCGAGGGAAACGATCTCGCCGTGCGCGATAATCGCGTCTTTGTAAAAACCATCGAAGGCCTGCAGCCTGTCGATATTGTCGTGCGGCGCGTGGACGACACTTTCTGCGACCCGCTCGAACTGCGCTCCGACTCTTTTCTCGGCGTCCCAGGACTTGCAGAGGCGGCGCGCGCCGGTACGGTCGCGATATCCAGCATCCTCGGTTCCGGAGCCGTGGAAGGCCCGGCATGGCTTGCCTTTTGTCCCGCTCTCTGCCGCAAACTGCTGGGCGAAGAGTTGCTGATTCCCAACGTCGCGACCTGGTGGTGCGGGCAGACGAAAGAGCGCGAATATGCCATCGCCAATCTGCCGACGATGGTAATCAAGAACGCCTTTGCGGGGCCGATGGGCGATCCGATCTTTGGCGAGGATCACAGCAAGGATGCGCTCACCCAGCTCGCTGCCCGCATCCGCGCACGCCCCTGGAGCTTTGTCGCTCAACAGCGCGTGCCGCTCTCGACCGCCCCCGTCTGGACGGGCGAACGCCTCGAACCGCGTCCGCTCATCTTCCGCTGCTTCGTCGCAGGTGTTGCCGATGGTTACGTCGTGCTTCCCGGCGGGCTCACCCGGCTCTCGGCATCGACCGAGTCGCCGGTCGTCTCCTCGAAATTCGGCGGTTGCAGCAAGGACACCTGGATCCTTTCGACGCGGCAGGAAGACGACTCCGCGCGACGCGAGTTGCGCGAATCCGCCCCCGAGCTTCACCGCGGCTCCGGTGTGGCGCCCAGCCGCGCGCTCGACAATCTATACTGGCTCGGCCGCTATACGGAGCGCTTGGAAGAAACCGCAAGGCTGGCCCGCGTGGTGCTGAGCCGTCTCACTGGGGAGGGCGGAGCGGACGAGAAATCCGAGCAGACCGTCATCACGCGCTGTCTCGCCGTGCGCGGCAGGTTGCCGGACACCTTCACCGGAGCCGTTTCGCGCAAAGATCTCATCGTCGCCATAGGAAACCTGATGCTGGCGGGCGATCAGCCTGGGTCGGCGTCGCATCTCATCCTGCGCATCGGCGAATTGACCGCGCGTTTGCGCCCTCGCTTCTCGGGTGACACATGGCGCATCCTCCAGCAGATCCAGGTCGAATTTCCTCCTCAGTTTGCCACGCACGATCCCGCTGCAATGCTCAGCACGCTGCATCGACTCGTGATCCTGCTGGCTGCGCTCACTGGAGTGGAGTCGGAAAATATGACGCGTGGCTCTTCGTGGCGCTTCCTCGATTTAGGCAGGCGCATCGAGCGCGCGGCAAACGGTGTGTCGATGCTCGCCGCCATAGTCGATGTCGCCCCGAGCGGATCCTTCGCGCTCGTTCCCTTGCTCGAGTATAGCGACAGCACGATGACTTACCGCCGCCGCTATTTCTCGGCGCCCAACCTTCCCACCACCCTCGATCTGCTCCTAGCCGACGCATCGAACCCGCGCTCCCTTGCGTTTCAGTGTACGGCGATCGGCGAACATCTCGAGCACCTGCCAAATTCCGGCCCCGATATGCCGGAAGCGACGTGTCATTCCCAAATCGCCCGGGATCTCGAATCGGCGGATTTCCAGGCGCTCGGCGCCGACGCGCAACAAGGACGCACCCATCGGCTCAGCGCGCTTCTATCGGATTTTACCACCGCGATTTACTCGCTTTCCGATGGGCTTGCTACTCACTACTTCAGCCACATTCTTCCGCGGGCAAACTGAATTCCATGGTTTACGATGTCACCCATAAGACGACCTACGAGTATGAGACGCCCGTCTCCATTTCCCAGCATCTCCTGCATCTGCGCCCCCGGATCTTCCTAGGCCAGGATCTCTTCTCCTCGTCTCTGGAAGTAACTCCTGCGCCCCGCACCGAAATCTCGCGGAAAGACTACTACGGGAACGAATTATCCTTCCTTGGCATTGAAAGTCCGCACACGGTGCTGTCGATCGTCTCCCGCTGCCGCGTCCGGGTGAGGGCGCCCGAACTTCCCGACGCCGGCGGCACGACCCCGTGGGAGGAGATTCGTGAAAGTTTGACGCAGGATAAAACGACCGGGTACTTCGGTCGCGGCGAGTTCCTCTTCGATTCGCCGTATGCCGCATCGGACGGCGATTTCCAAGACTACGCAGCACAGGCCTTTCGGCCGGGCCGGCCCATCCTCTCCGCACTGATCGACCTCACCCAGCGGATCTACAGAGACTTTACCTTCGACAAGCGGGCCACCAACATCGCGACGCCACTCAAGGAAGTTTTTCGCAAACGGCGCGGCGTTTGCCAGGACTTCGCGCACTTCGGAATCGCATGCCTTCGCTCGCTCGGGCTGCCAGCCCGCTATGTGAGCGGTTACATCGAGACGATTCCGCCCCCCGGGAAGCCCCGGCTCGCCGGCGCGGACGCCTCGCACGCCTGGCTCTCTCTCTGGTGCGGCGGCGATGGCTGGATCGACGCCGATCCGACCAACAACCAACTCGTGGGAGATCGGCACGTCACCGTCGCATGGGGACGCGACTTCTGCGATGTCAGCCCCGTGCGGGGGATTGTGATCGGCGGAGGTGACCACGAGCTCGAGGTCGGCGTCGATGTCATTCCGATCGCGGAGCAATAGCCACCCGGCGCGTGACCTCACACACCGCTGCCAGCTCCGCCTGCTCAAAGCGTGTTCTAGCTCGCTGCCGCGGCCGCTATCTTGCGCGCCTTCCGCTCTTTGCGGATAATGCTTAGAACCGTCTCGCTCGGCTGCGCGCCTTTGCTGATCCAGTACTCGGCGCGAGGAAGATCGAGATGGGCATTGTCGGAAACCTTCTTGGGATCGTAATTGCCGATCGTTTCGATGAATTTGCCGTCGCGGGGACTGCGCTTGTTGGCGACGACGACGCGATAATAAGGACGGTTCTTTGCGCCTTCGCGGCGGAGACGGATGGATACGGACATGAATCGGTGGGTTTCGAGTTAGGCTGGTGTTTTAGAATGGACGGTCGAGTGGCGCCTGTCTGGTGCCAAATGGGCCAAGCGCCCCCCCGCCCGAGCGCTGTGCGCGCATCATGCGTTTGGACATCTGGCCCATATTTTTCATCATCTTGCGCATCTGGTTAAAACGCGTCAGAAGATCATTTACTTCGGCAACTGACACGCCGCTGCCGCGGGCGATGCGCTGCCGCCGCCGGGCATTCAGAATGTCCGGCTTCGTGCGCTCGCCGAGAGTCATCGAAAGAACGATCGACTCCACTCGCTTCAACTGCTTATCATCTACCGAAAAGTCCTTCATGTTGCCCATCCCAGGCAGCATGGCAAGCACATTTTCGAGCGGACCCATCTTTCGCATCATTGCGAACTGCGCCAAAAAATCGTTCAGGTCGAAAGTTGCGCGCCGCATCTTCTCCTCCATCCGCATCGCTTCGTCTTCGTCGATCGCCGCGGCGGCTTTCTCGACGAGCGACACGATGTCGCCCATTCCGAGGATTCGTCCCGCCAGCCGGTCTGGATGAAATGGCTCGAATTGATCGATTTTCTCGCCCGTCCCCGCGAATTTGATCGGGCGCTTCGTCACCTCCCGCATCGAGAGCGCCGCGCCGCCTCGCGCATCGCCATCGAGTTTCGTAAGCACCAGGCCGGTGATTTGAAGCGCGTCGTTAAAGTGGGTCGCCACGCTTACCGCCTGCTGGCCCGTCGCGGCGTCCGCCACCAAAAGCACTTCGTGCGGTCGCACAAACTCCCGAAGCCGCTTCAGTTCCTCCACAAGCGCTTCGTCGATCTCTTGCCGGCCCGCCGTGTCGAAGATGTACACATTCCCCGGCTGCCCGCCCGCCCACTCCATCGCCGCCTTGGCCGACTTCAGAAGGTCCGTCTCGCCCGCGGGCGGCGTATAAACCGGCACGCCGATCTGCCGGCCCAAGGTCGCCAGCTGCTCGATCGCAGCCGGACGGTGCAAATCGCTCGCGATCAAAAGTGGATTCCGCCCCTGCTTCTTGAGCCAACTCGCCAGCTTCGCCGAAGAGGTCGTCTTGCCCGCTCCATTCAAGCCGACCATCAAAATCCGAGTCGGCTTTGCTTCGAGATTCAGCGGCTCCGAATCCCCTCCCAGCAGCGTCGTCAGCTCGTCATGAAAAATCTTTACGATCTGCTGGCCGGGCGTCACCGACCGCAGCACATCCTCGCCCAGCGCCTTCTCCTTCACTCGGCTGATAAATGTCTTGGCGACCGAGAACTCGACATCCGCCTCCAGCAGCGCCATCCGCACCGCGCGCAGAGCATCCGTGACGTTCGTCTCCGAAATCGCCCCCTGCCCCCGCAAATCCTTGAAAATATCCTGAAGCTTGTCAGCGAGAAGGGAAAACATGGGTGATCTGTGGAGCGGCGACGATAGCGCAAACGAGTGAAAAGTCGAGCGTCGATCGACGCGGGAGTGAGCGAGCACGTCGAGGCTCTGAAGGGCAGGAGGCGGCCGCGCACCTCCGGCATAATGCCACTTGCCCACTCTTTGATCTGGAACCTGTAGCAGATAGCGGGCCGCGGCTTCTCCGGCCTCAAGAAAGTGTGCGCCCGTAATTCGAGGCTCCGTCTTGTCACCCCCTCATCTTCTCCTCTATAGTTCCCCTTCCTCATGTCGCACATCGAACACAACGACCCCATCAATGCCCAGATCCTCGCCGTATCGGAAGATCAGATTCAAGGCTTTGTCCGCGAGCCGTTCGCCGAAATCGCCCGCAAGTCCGGGGTCGCGCTGCCCACCGTCATCGAGCGCATTCGAGCCATGCTCGCGGCGGGAACGATCCGGCGCGTGCGCCAGACTTTGATCGCCCCGCAATTGGCGGCGGGCGCGCTCGTCGCCTGGAAAGTGCCCGAGGAGAAGCTCAATGCGGCGTTCGACTTTATGTACCAGCAGGACCCGTTCAGCGGCCATATCGTCATCCGCTCGACCGATCAGCAGACCGCCGGTTCGGAATATCGGCTCTGGACGACGCTCAAGACGCCCAAGGGCCAATCCATGGCGCTCCATTGCGAAGTCTTGATGCGGCAGACCGGCTGCACGAAGTACAAGCTCATGCCTGCGAAGGGGATCTTCGCCTTAGGCGTGGGCCACGTGCGGAGGAAAACGATCGAACCCGGCGATAAAGCGGATGAACCAGCGCGCATGATGCCGGTGGGCGTGGTCGATTTGAGCGATCTCGACTGGGAAGTATTGATTGCGCTGAAGCGTGAATTTGAGGTCGATGAGATCGCGGAAAACCCGTGGGCGCGCCGGGCGGCGGAAACCGGGGTCGATCTCGATCGCTTCTGCGAAGTCGCCGAGAGTCTTCAGAAGCGCGGTGTCATCGGACGATTCTCAACCTTTCTGGAGCATGTAAAGCCCTCGCAAGGCGGAGTGCGCGTTACGCGATTCAACGCGCTTTTTCACTGGGCTGTCCCCGCCGGGCGGGAAGTGGAGGCTGGCGGCGAAGTGGGCCGGCACCTTATTCTCACCCACTGCTACTGGCGTGAGGGCGGTCCGGAGTTTAATCACGTGAATATCATGGCCGTGGCGCATGGGTCGGACAAGGATCGGGTATTCGAGCATAAACACGCCATCGACGCGCACTTGGCCGCATGCGGCATACCCGTGCAATACACGAATGTATTCTGGGGCGGACGCAGCGAGATCAAGCCATCGGAGATATCGCCAGCGGCGCATCACGAATGGATGACGCGCTGGAGCGATGAACCGGCTCTCGTCAAGTAAAATAACCCCCGCGTTGCCGCAAGCCCAGCCCTATGGATCGCGTGACACAGAAACGCCCGGCCACCTGTCCGTCACACCAACTAAAATCCCTGCCCCCATCCTGTAAATCCTGTTAATCCTGTCCAAGATTGAGCCCGGCCACCTGTGCGCTCGCCCCCCTTGGCAAGCCGTAGCCCCGGAGGCTGCCCGGACAACGCAAACCCTAAATCACTTCGTCTTCTCAAACGCCCACCTACCTGTCCGTCACACCAACCAAAATCCCCGCCCCATCCTGTAAATCCTGTTAATCCTGTCCAAAATTCAGCCCCGCTACCTGTGCGCTCGCCCCCCGACAACCCAAACCCTAA
>JBBSFI010000011.1:0-97477 GCA_038238905.1 Chthoniobacterales bacterium
CGATGCTGCAGGGAACGTATATGTCGCCGACACGAATAATTCCACCATTCGCAAGATCACGCCTGCGGGACTGGTGAGCACATTTGCGGGATTTCCAGGCGCGCCCGGCAGCGCCGATGGAACAGGTTCCGCGGCGCGGTTCAGATTTCCGCAAGGTGTCACGGTCGATCGGGCGGGGAATGTCTATGTGGCAGACACGAGCAACCACACGATCCGGAAGATCACCCCTGCGGGTGTGGCGACGACGCTCGCGGGACTTGCGGGATCGGCAGGCAGCGCGAATGGAGCGGGATCCGCTGCCCGTTTCAATTTTCCTGAAGGTCTCGCCGTGGATCTCTTCGGCAACGTGTTTGTCGCCGACACGGGTAACGATCTCATCCGCAAGATCACGCCCGCGGGAGCGGTAAGCACGGTGGCGGGATCGCCGGGGGCTTTTGGAAGCGCCGATGGAATCGGGGCGGCTGCGCGTTTCGCAGGGCCAGCGGGAATCGCGGTGGACCTTCCGGGTAATCTATTTGTCGCGGATTCCAGTCTCAACACCATCCGCAAGATCGCGCCCTCGGCGGCCGTGAGCACACTTGCGGGAAGTCCAGGCGTCCAGGGGAACATCGACGGTCCGGGCGCGGCGGCCAGCTTCAGCAATCCCCGCGGCGTGGCCGTGGACATCTTCGGCACCGTGTATGTGGCGGATTCGTCCAACGATGCGATCCGCGAGATCACTCCCATTGGAATGGTGACCACACTGGTGACCTCGCTGCCATCGCGTCCGCAAGCGAATCCCGATAATGTCGGCGTCAGCGGCGGAATAACAAGTTCGAGCATTTCGACGATCGGGACGGCGGGGCAGCCCGGCGCCATACAAGTAACAATCGGACCCGCGCACGCCCTGAACTCCGGCGCCGGCTGGCGATTGAGCGGCGAAGCCACCTTCAGACAAAGCGGCACACAGGAGGCTGGATTGAGCCCCGGCGCGTACACCCTGGAATTTTCCAATGTCGCCGGAGACGAAACTCCCACTCAGGCGACCGTAAATATTGTCGGTGGGAAGCTCCTGAAGATCACTTATGCGTACGGCGAGGCTCCGCCGATTCCGTCGCCCATCGTCAATCCGACACAGATCATCAATCCGCCGACGACGCTGCCGCTGACTTCGGATACGATGGATTTCGAGTGGAATCGGAGCGCGTCGGTTGCCGGGTATATCCTGACCATTGGCCTGAATCCCGGCGGGGCGGAATTCTTTGCAAGCGGCCTGCTCGGCGGGAGCGTGACGGGCGTCACGGCGCAGGGACTTCCGACCGACGGAAATCTGATGTTTGCCCGGCTCTACTCGCTGATCGGAGGGAGATGGGTCTTCAAGGACTATCCGTACGCGGCTTTTGCGGGGCCAGCCGGGGGTGTCTCTGTGGTGGGCCGTTTCGCGTCGCCTGGAAACGGCGGGATCTTCCCGTCTGACACCGTTCGTTTTCAATGGACGGCGGGCGCGGATGCCAGCCGTTACTGGCTGATTCTTGGATCGACGCTTCACGGGTACGATCTCTTTTCCGGTCCCATTGTCGGTGGCGAGGTCCGAAGCCTCAGCGTAAGCGGGCTGCCGGTGGATGGCCGCGCGGTTTACGGCCAGCTTTGGTCGCAACTCAAATCGGGACAATGGATTAGCGTGAATGCCGCATTCACTGCCGCGACCGTGCCTGGCGCCGGACCGTATGGGGGCGGGGGATTTATAAATCCGGTGCAGGGCATTACGCTTGGCGGATCGTCGGTAAACGTTACGTGGAGCGTAGGTACGCTTGCGTCGAAATACTTGCTGCTGGCTGGAAGCTCGCCTGGCGCCTACGATTTTTTCCTGGGACCGATCACGGGGGGCAATGTGCTTGGAATGAATGTGAGCGGCCTGCCGACGGATGGGCGGACGATCCACTTCCGGCTATACTCGCTGGTGGGCGGCCGCTGGGTGTACAGCGATCGATTTTGCACGGCTTATACAGGCCCTGCAGGAGACGGGGGCGGAGGTTTGTCGGGTACGCTTACATTTCCTGGGAACGGCTCAACGCTCTCGTCCAATATCGCTGCGTTTGCGTGGAGCCTTGGGACGGCGACGAGTCACTATATCTTAACGCTCGGCTCCAAGCCGGGCGGTTACGATCTTTTCGGCAGCCCCTATGCAGCGGCTAATGTACACGGGTTTACAGCGGGTTTTCTGCCGGTGGATGGGCGTGCGATCTACGCGCGGCTTTATTCGCAGACGGCATCCGGCTGGGTCTTCTCGGATGCGACCTACACTGCGCTTACGGCCGGTGCTGGCGGCCCGCTGCCAGGCGGGCAGATATCGAGTCCGGGTAATGGGAGCATATTTGGAGCGGGACCGGTCGAGTTCGACTGGATCGCTGGGACGCAGACCGCGAACTATATCGTCACCGCAGGCACGACGACCGGCGCGTACGACCTGTTCGCCAGTCCTCTGCTTCAGCGGGATGTCATTGGGACGACCATCGCGAATTTGCCGACCGATGGAAGTGTCGTCCACATTCGGCTTTACTCTCTCGTGGCTGGCGCGTGGACGTTCAACGACACGAGTTACACGTCATATACGGACCCGGTGCAGCCTCGATCCACGCTGGGCGTGCTCGACGGCAACCTGTCGGCGCTTTCGGCCGGCAGAGGGCTCTTTGCATGGAGTCCCGGCACGGATTCCACCGCTTACGCTCTTTTCATCGGAAATTCCCCAGGGACGGCTGGCGTCTTTGCCTCGTCCACACTGGGCGGCGGTGTCGTGGGGCTGACCGTGAACGGGCTTCCGACTGACAATCGCGCACTCTATGTCCGGCTGCTGTCGCTGAGGGGCGGCCAGTGGACGTTCAGCGATTCGACGTACACCGCATCGCCATGAACTATTGCTTTACGAAGCGGAAGCGGTCGTCATAGCGGCCGCCGTTGTATTTTCGGCAACAGGCGAGGCAGGCTAATTTGCGGCGAATGGGGCGGACGCGTCGGACTTCGATTTTGCAGGAGGGGCAGCGGTAGAGATGGCGGCGCGCCCTGCGGCTTCGGGCGAGGGGAAGGGTGTGGCAGCGTGTTTCGTCGTCGAGGCCCAGGTCGCGGCAGGCCTGCGCCCATTCCGGGCCGTGGGGTGCGATGCGGCGGCGCCCGGCGCGGTGGTGGGCGAGGATGTGGGCCAGCTCGTGACGCAGGGTGCGATCGATCTCGACGTGGCCAAAGACTCGCAGCGCGGGGTTGAGGGAAATGAGGAAACGCGACGGGTGGGCCGTGCCCGCCGTGCTGCGCATCCTGGGATTCCAGCGTACTTTGATTTGGGCTGAAAGTGGCGCGCAGCCCAGGTCGCAAAGGAGGGAGCGGGCGAGGGACTGCCAGACATCGATTTCAGGGATCGATGACGCGGCGGGCTGCCGCGTGGCAGCCGGCGGAGCGGGCATCGCAGCCGGCGCGGGCGCCGGGGCAGGCCGCGGAACAAACGGTTTTAAGAATGCCTTAAAAAAATCCAACTGCATCGCGGATGAGAAATAGGATCAGGTGGCGAGAAGGCGCTCGAAGATGGCGGGCAACCGCGCGAGGGCGGTCTCGATATCGGAGGAAGTTGTCGGCTTGCCAATGGAAAAGCGGACTGTCGAATTAGCGAGTAGCGGGGGAACGCCCATGGCGAGGAGCACATGGGAGGGGAGGACGGAGCCGACCATGCATGCGGAACCGCTCGATGCGCATATCCCGTTAAGGTCGAGGTTGATAAGCAGGCTTTCTGTGTCTGTTCCGTTAAAACTTACACTGAGCGTATTTGGGAGACAGGGCGCGGCAGCACTGTTCTGAATCGCTTGGGGAAAGGCGGATTCTATGCCGGCCCACAGCTTCTCGCGCAGCCCGGCTTGGCGCGCCATTTCCGCCTCAATGTTTTGCGTGGAGGCCTCGGCCGCGGCGGCCATGCCGGCGATGGCGGGAACGTTTTCGGTGCCGGCCCGGCGCTCGTTTTCGTGAGAGCCGCCCACCTGAAGCCGGTCGATGGGAATGCCGGACCGGACCCAAAGGAGGCCCGCTCCTTTAGGCCCGTAAAATTTGTGAGCGGCGATCGAGACAGCGTCGAGGCCAGCCAGATCGATCGGCAGCTTCCCGAAGGATTGGATCATGTCGGAATGGACGAGGATACCGTGCGCGCGGCAGATGTCGGCGGCTTCGGTGAGGGGCTGGATCGCGCCGGTCTCATTATTCGCGGACATGAGCGAAAGGAGCGTGGTATCGGGGCGGATGGCTGCGGAGAGCCGATCGAGGGAGATGCAGCCATCGCGATCGACCGGAAGGCGCGTGACGTCGAAGCCATCGCGCTTTTCGAGGTAATCGAATGCGTGAAGCACGGCATGATGCTCGGTGGCCGAGGTAATGAGATGGCGTCCTTTGCCGGAGTGTGCGCGCGCCAGACCGATGATGCCGAGATTATCGGACTCGGTGCCGCCGCTTGTGAAGACGATTTCATTGGGCCGCACGCAAAGAAGCGAGGCGAGCCGGTCACGGCTTTCGTCAATCGCGGCGCGGGCTTCGCGCCCTGCTTGGTGGATGCTGGAAGGATTTCCGAAATGGCGCTCCAGATAAGGGCGCATTGCCTCGAGCGCGGCGGAGCAAAGAGGGGTGGTGGCGTTGTAGTCGAGGTAGATCATCCGGCGGCGAAGCAAGGAGGCGCTTTGGCGGCTCAAATGATCCAGTCGTGAAGCCAGTCTTCGCCGCGCCGATCTTTATCCACGATCTTGAGGGCTTTCTCTTCGTAGAAGACCAGGGAGCGGGCCGGGACGCTGTGTGTGACGAAGACGCTGGCCCCCACCGTGCTGCCCGCGCCAATGACGGTGTCGCCGCCCATGACGGTGGCGCCGGCGTAGAGCGTGACATGATCTTCGACGGTCGGATGCCGCTTTGTGCCGCGCAAGGTTTGCCCGCCTGCGAGCGACCGCGCTATGAGCGACACCCCCTGATAAAGCTTCACGTGGGAACCGATGCGGGCAGTCTCTCCGATAACCACGCCGGTGCCGTGATCGATGAAGAAGTGGGAGCCGATTTCCGCGCCGGGATGTATGTCGATTCCGGTGCGGCTGTGAGCCCACTCTGTCATCATGCGCGGGATGAGCGGAAGTCCGAGACGATAGAGGACGTGGGCCGCGCGCTGGATCGCGATGGCTTCGATAAATGGGTAAGCGACGATGACCTCGTCGAGATTGAAGGCGGCAGGATCCCCCGCGAAAGCAGCCTGAACATCCGTCCCCAAAATGTCGCGGACACCGGGTATTTCTTCGAGAAACTGAAAGAGCAGCTTTCTCGCGGTGATCTCCGGGCAGCCCGGTTCGCGGAGCCGCAGGCTCTTGCAAACCTCCTCCTTGAGGCGGTCTGAAATGGAAAAGATGCGGTGCGAGGTGACGCGCGCCAGATGGGTGGAGTGGATCGGCTCCTGATCGTGGAAGCCTGGGAAGAGCAACTGGAGGAGATCTTCGCAGATGGATGCGATCGCGCGTTTCGAGGGCAGATTGGAGCCGTCGATGTTATTCATTCCGCCGCCGAGGCGGTAGGAGGAGAGGATCGCCTCGGTGATTTTACCGATTTCTATATCCATTTGCTGGGTGAGAACGTTCCGCGCTGCGGGTGCAACAATCAACGGGCATTGGTTGGCGCGTCAGACGTCTTTTGCCGCCGCAAGGGGGCGGACAAATTCTTCGAGACGAGCCGCAATATCCAGTTCTGCGCCCCATTGCTGGACGCGCTTGACGATGGCGCTGCCGACGACGATGGCGTCGGCGGATTGGGCGACTTCGCGGACCTGCGCCGGAGTGGAGATTCCGAAGCCAACGGCGATGGGAAGGGGGGTGGTGGCGCGGATCTCGGCGACGCGCGTGGCGAGGGAGTCGGCGACGTCGGTCCTCTCGCCGGTTACACCTTCCCGAGAGACGTAATAAACGAACCCGCTGGCGCCCTTGGTGAGCTTCGCGATGCGAGCGGGAGGAGTGGTGGGTGCAATGAGTCGAATCCTGCGGAGGCCCGTCTGCTCCGAGAGCTCTGCGTTGAGCGCATCTTCATCGGGCGGAAGATCGAGGATGAGCAAGCCATCGACACCGGCAGCTTCCGCGTCCAGATGAAATTGGCCGAAGCCGTAACGATAGATCGGGTTGATGTACGTGTAGAGCACGATCGGGATTTGCGATTCCCGGCGGATGGCGCGAACTGCTTCGAGCACTCCGCGAACGGTGGCTCCTGCCGCGAGGGCGCGCGCAGCCGCGAGCTGGTTTACAAGGCCATCGGCGAGCGGATCGGAGAAGGGGACGCCGAGCTCGATGATATCCGTTCCCGCCCTCTCGAGAGCGAGCGCTATCTCCTTGGTTGCCGAGAGGCTCGGATCGCCAGCGGAGATGTAAGCGATGAAAGCGCGCTTTTGGCTGGCTCGGAGTTCGGCGAATTTCTCGTCGATGCGGTTTGGCATGGGATGGCAAAGGTACGCCGCAGCGGGGAAACTTGTAAACATCGCTCGACAAAAGGCGAGGCGCAGCCCTACTTTCCGCCGCTTTATGAAACGGCTTTCTATCCTTCTTTTTTCCGTGATCGCGCTCTTCCTCGGCGCGTGCGAAGAACACTCCGCCAAAGAGACGCGCGAATCGGTGAAAGAAGAGGGAGAGGTCGCGGCGGCGGGAAGTGACGGCGGCGCAGCGAAGCCGGAGCAAAGCCCCGCAAACACCGGCGGAGCTAATCCGACCGAGCAGCGCCCGGCGGGAGAAAACGAAGGTCCAAAGCCGGAATCTCCGAAGTTTTTCGATTCGAAGTAAAGGGCCCGGACCGATGCGCGGCGAGCTTTCCGACAAGGGGCCACGCTTCAGGCGATGGCGTCCGCAAACGTTTGCGGATGCGTTCCGCGGGCTGAAAGTGATGGTCCAGACGCAGCCAAACACCTGGGTCTATGCAATCGCGACGCTATGCGCGGTGGGAGTAAGTTTGTGGGTCGGTCTTGGAAGCTTGGAGTGGGTGGCGATCGTTTTGGCGATTACGGGCGTGTGGGTCGCCGAAGCCGTGAACACGGCAATCGAGTGCGTGGTCGATATTGTCTCGCCCGAGAAGCAGCAACTGGCCGGGTGGGCCAAAGATTTGGCGGCCGGCGCGGTGCTGCTGGCTTCGATCGGCGCCCTGGCGATCGGATTGGTTATCCTGGGTCCAAAGCTGCTGGCTAAGATATAGATGGAAAGCGAGACGTGGCGCTTCTACCGGCCATCGTCGTGGACGCTGCGGCCGCGGTTGCCTTCATGCGGCTGAGGACGGCCTTGCTGATGCTGAGCTTGAGGCTGACGCTGAAACTGAGGCTGTGATCGGCCTGCAAATTGGTTGCCGCCGACGTGCTGAACGGCGCCGGGGTAAGATGATCCGGCACGCTGGGTTTGGTACGTTCGATCGGAGCCATGGCGATCGGAGTCGCGATAATCCCGACCAGCGCTGCGATAATCCTGACCCGTGCTGCGTCCGCGAGCGTATGCGTAGTCGCGTCCTCCGCCACCACCACCGCGTCCCGCGAAACGCTCGCGATCGTAGCGACCTCCGCCGCCGCCATGTCCCCCGAAACGATCGCGATCGTAGCCAACGTAGCTGCCGCCGCGGACATAGTAGTAGCTATTGTCGCGGTAAACGAGAGGACCGTATTCGCGCGAGTACGGCACGCCGCCTTCGTAATAAAAATCGACTCCGCCCCCGCCACCGTAGTCACCCCCGTCATAATATCCTGGCCCGGGACCGTACACAGGGCGGTCGTACACGCGACCGTAGTAAGGCTCATCCACGCAGCCGGTGATGAGGAAAGCCGCGCAGGCGGCAGGAAGAATGAAGATGAACTTTTTCATTTAGGGAAGGTATGCAGTGGATTGGATGGGCGCCGCCCGAGTTAATTCGAGCGAAAAGGAGTGGTTGGCCGTGCCTGCTGACTCGGGAGAGAAATTGGGGCGCGCCGCCATTGCCAACGGCGTGAGCCTCGGCTAAAGGAACCGCCCACATGTTTTTCCTTACCCCGACGTACGTAAAGCAAGGGCGGCAGTTTTTGAAGGACGCTCGGAAGATGCTCGACTACAAACGCGATCTGGTGACGCCGGAGATTGCTGAAGAGGTGGAGCGCGAGATCGGGCAACTGGATGCGGCGATCCGCACGGCAGACGAGAAAAAGATCGAGGATCAGGTGCATCTTCTGGATGAGAAGTGTGGCAAGCTGGCGAGGCCGCAAAAAGACGCTGGCATCCGCGAGAATGTGGAGGTCTTTTTGGTGGCGATCGTCGTCGCGCTGGGCGTGCGAACCTATTTCCTGCAGCCGTTCACCATTCCGACCGGTTCCATGCAGCCGACGCTAAACGGCATCATCGGGCATCGAACAAACGAGCCGAGTCCCAATCCTCTCGTGCAAGCGGCGCACATGGCTCTCTTCGGGCGGACGTACGTCGATGTGGTGGCGAAGGCGGATGAGACAATCACCGATATTTCGGAAGAGAAGCGGTTCGGATTTTTCACGTACACGCGGATCAAAACTTCGAGCGAGAACGAGTACCTCATTCACGTCCAGATGAAGACGGTGGTGGATGACCTGATGGACCCCGCTTACGCGAAGCGTCAGGGTAAGCGGACGTATAAAGCGGGTGAACCGATCGCGCGCGGTTATGTCGATACGGGCGACCATGTGTTTGTCGATAAATGCTCCTATAACTTTTGCAAACCGGTGAGAGGCGAGGTGTTTGTCTTTACGACGAAAGGGATCGCGGAGATCATGTCGCATAGCGAGACATCGCAATTTTATATCAAGCGCATGGCAGGCACGCCCTTGGACACATTGAGGATCGATCCGCCCAATCTTTATATCAACGGCTCAAAAGCAGTGAGTCCGCCATTCCTCCGAGTGGCATCGGGTACGCTGGCGAATCCGAAGGATGGATATCGAGGGTACTCAAACGGCCCGGTGGGCTGGCACTGGCCGTACCTCAATAGCCCGGAATCGACAGTGACCCTCGAATCCGATCAGTATTTCGCGTTGGGAGACAACTCGTATTATAGTTCTGACAGCCGCAACTGGGGGACTGTTCCCGAGGAGAATGTGATGGGCCACGCAGTGTTTGTGTACTGGCCATTCGGGCCGCACTGGGGGTTGATCCGGTAGTCGGCGGTGTGCGCGAGCCGCCGAGAATTGAAGGGAAGGGGCGATCCGCAGATTGCTGACGGGCGACCAAACTGAGGTGGGAGATGAGGGCGCCGCCTTTTATTACGCTGCCGTGCGTTTCAGCAGGTGGGCAGGCGCATGATATTGGCGAGGCTGTCGATAAGCGCTGCGAGGGCGGGGCGGGCGGAGGCGTTGCGGGCGCTCCAGGCGAGGCAAAGTGTGTAGCGCTCGCCCAAAAGGAAGCGGTGGCAGCGATCCGATTTAAGCGATGGAAGAGCGCTGTCTGGAAGGACGGTGGCGCACATTCCAGATTCGAGGAGCTGGGCGGCTTGCAGATACGAGGAGCAGGCGGCGGCGATTGTGAGATGCACACCCGCCTTCTCGGCAAGCTTCTCGACTGCTTCCTTCAATTTTCCTCCGATTGGGAGGGCCAGAGGCGCGGAGGCAAGGGCAGACGCAACGGTCGAAGGTTTGGAGCGGACAAGGGACTTTGGGACGAGCAGCGAGTGGCCGATTTCCCCGAGGGGGATGTGGCAAAGACCGGCGTCGAGCGCGTCCTTGCGAACGAACGCGATGTCGTAGATTCCCTCGCGGATGCCGGTGACGATGCCGCGTGTCTGCTCATGGTGAATCTCGAAGCGAATGTTGCAGGTAGCGCGATCGAGCTTTTTTAACCGGGGCAGCACGAGCCACGATGCCACGCTGTTGGGCGCCACGATCCGCGCGCTCCATGCTGCGCCGCTGCAGCGGGCCGCGTAATCCGCAAGCCCTTTGAAATTCTCGCGTCCTACGGCGGCGAGTTCGCGGCCCAGATCGGTAAGCTCCAATCCGCGTCCGCGGCGGCGGATGAGTTCAATGCCGAAGAATGTTTCGAGTTCGCGTATCTGCCGGCTGATGAGCGATTGGCGGCCGGGATCGCCTTTGGCGGCGCCGACGATCGAGCCGGCGTCTGCGACGGAGCAGAAATTGGCGAGCCGCTCCATGGAAAATCCGGATTGGGAGAGGATGGCGGGATACATGACTCTAGAGTCATATTATCCGCGTTTAGCGTACTGTGCAATTTCTGGCGGGGCGCTATGGTGGCTGCATGAAAGAACCAGAACATCCTGCGCTTCAAAGCTACGACATCATCGGGGACATCCACGGTTACGCATCGATCCTTGAAAAGCTCCTGCGCAAGCTCGGCTATAACGAGAGCAGTGGAAGCTGGCGGCATCCTGGCGGCCGCAAAGTTCTGTTTCTCGGAGATTTCATCGATCGAGGCCCGGAGATTCGGCGCACTCTGGAAATTGCGCGGGCGATGACGCGCGGCGGCGCCGCGGTCGCGGTGATGGGGAACCATGAATACAACGCGCTTCTCTACCACACGAAGAGCGCCGATGGGGCTTGGCTGCGGCCGCACAGCGCGAAAAACGTGCGGCAGCACGCGGTGACGCTCGCGCAATTTTGGGATGCGCGCGATGAGTGGGAGGAATGCCTCGCATGGTTCACGACGCTTCCGCTTTGGCTCGACTTGGGTGGAGTGCGAGCCGTTCACGCGAACTGGAGCGACCGGCTGGTCGCGGCGCATCCAGAGTGGCGGAATCTCGACCCGGATCTCTTGCGGCGCTCCACGAAGCGCGATAGCGCCGAGTTCGAGCATTGCGAAGTCCTTTTGAAAGGCGCGGAGATCGCGCTGCCCGCGGGATCGTACTTTACCGACAAGGAGAACACGGTCCGAAGCAAGATTCGGCTCAAGTGGTGGCTTGCGGCGCGCGGTCTGACCTATCGGCAGCTCTGCATGCCGGAATCCGACACGGTGCCCGAGACCCCAATTCCTCCAAGCGTCGAGAATCTCTGCGGTGGTTACGCGCCGGAAGCGCCGCCGCTGTTTTTCGGGCACTACTGGCTGCCGTTTGAAACTGGCGAGAAACTGATAGCGCCCAATGTGGCGTGCCTGGACTTCAGTGTGGCAAAGGACGGACCGCTCACGGCTTACCGGTGGGACGGCGAGCAGATCCTGGATGAACGGAAATTGGTCTTCGCATGGGACAAATCGCATCCGTAGAGGAAAAGATATTTTTAAGGTTTTTCGCTGCGAACGCGTTTTTCAGTTGAACTTCCGCTGCCGATCCGTTGTTACTCTCCGTTCCAACTGCATGAATACGAAAAACGTTCTCACTTCCGCCGGGCTCTCCCTGCTTCTGGCCGCATCGAGCGTGGCTCAGGATGCGCCGCACGAGGGGCGGCAGCACGACACCGAACTTCCACAAATCAGCGTCATCGACAAGCTTCTTGCCGTCGAAGCCTCGCTGAATGCGAAGAAACACCGCAGCTCCGAAGAGGAATGGTCGCGAGACTATGAGGATCTGTACCAGCGCTCCCAGCGCAATGGACAGCTTTCCATGGTGAACGGAGGCGGCAAAAACGACACGATGAACGCACTGGCGCTCGGGATTAAGGCTTCGGACGCGGTGCTGGCGCTCAAAGGCCGGGATGTCGAGGGCTTGAACATGGCCTCGGAGCAGATCGAGCAGATCGCGCTGAAATTGGGCGCATCGAAGAAGGAACTCGGCATGGCCGACACGGTGAAGCGGTATGCGGATGGCAAGCGGTGGCTCGACGCATTCATGGCGCTCGGATTTCTCCAGAGGAACGTCCTCTACTACTTAAAGGAAAACCCCGAGAAGAAGCCACAGGCCGTGCTGATCATTTTAGGCGGCTGGATGCAGGGCGGGCGCTGCGTGACGAGCGTGATCGAGAAAGAGTACACGGACGAAGTGAGCAACATTTTGCGCGAGCCGCGCCTCGTCGATCTTTTCAAGAAGAACGTGGACGACCTTCCGCCGGAGATCCTGAAAGACCCCCTCATCCAGGACATTGCCAAGCAATTGCCTGAGATCCGCAAGCGCGTGGCCGTCGGTTTTCACGACCCCGTGAAACTCGAAGACGTGAAATGGCTGCACCAGACCTTTAATGGATTTGTGATGCGGATCCTGCCGAAACCCGAATCGAAAGACGCTCCTGACAAGCCGGCAACGACCGCCGATACGACACCTCCGCCGGCAACTGTTACGACTCCGGCGGCTACGACTCCTGCAACTCCTGCAACTCCTGCAAAGCCCGCAGCTCCGGTTGCCGAAATCAAGCCCGCGACCCCGGCCCCGGTGGCCAAGCCTGCAGTGGCCACGCACGAAGCGCCGGCTCCGGTTGCCCCACCAAAATCGAAGCCATGGTGGCAGTTCTGGTAAGCCGCTTGCGCCCGGCGCAGACTTGCGGATAATCTGTTGAAGCGAGGCGGCCGTGTAAGCGGCCGCCTTTGCTTTCTTCGGTGGAAATATCCCATGCGGGTCACACTCTTCATTCCGTGCTTTATCGACGCGCTCTATCCCCAGGTGGGATTTGCGATGGCTTCAATTTTCGAGCGTCTCGGTCACGAAGTGGACTACCCGGAAAATCAGACCTGCTGCGGCCAGCCGCCGTTTAACTCGGGCTACTGGCCGGAGGCGCGATCGATCGCGGCGCCGCAGATGGAGGTCTTTCGGAATGCTGAAGTCATTGTATCCGCATCTGGATCGTGCGGGGCGATGATGAAAGTCTTTTATCCTGAACTCTTCAAGGGCACGCCGGAGGAGGCGCTGGCGCGCGAGATCTCTGGGAAGACATGGGAATTTTCGCAGTTTCTATTTGAGAAGCTGGGTGTGCGCGACCTGGGCGCGCGATTCGAGGGGCGCGTGACATTCCACGATGGATGCCACGGGCTTCGGGAACTTGGCATAAGAGAGGCGCCGCGCGAACTGCTGCGGGCTGTGCGTGGGCTGGAACTCGTCGAGATGACGGAGGGGGAGGCGTGCTGCGGATTCGGGGGCGCCTTTGCGGTGAAGTTTCCGCAGATTTCGACCGCGATGGCGGAGGTGAAATGCGAGTCGATTCTGGAGTCGAAGGCGGACTATGTGGTGAGCAACGATTCGAGCTGCCTGATGCAGATCCAGGGGTGGCTGAATAAGAATAGTCCGCGCGTGGTCAAGAGCCTCCATCTGGCGGAGGTCCTCGCGAGCCGCTAGCTTTTGATCTTCGCCAACTGATCGAGGAGATCCTGTTTGTCGAGGCTGTCGAAAACGATGGGATGTGCATCGCCTGGGCGGTAGAGCACGTACACGGGGACACCTTTGCGTCCGAAGCGGTGAATCCACTCGGTCAGCTCCGGCGATTGCCGCGTCCAGTCCGCGCGAAGCGCGAGCACGTTTTTCTTGCGCATCGCTTCGCGGACGGCGTCCGTTTTGAGGACGGTCCCTTCGTAGTGTTTGCAGTTGATGCACCACTCGGCGGTGAAATCGATGAAGACCGGCTGGCCTTTCTTTACACTGCTTTCCAAGCGATCGGCGGAGAATGGCTGCCAGACGACGCCGTTGTCCTCGACTGACCCTGCGACTTGCGGGGAGGTCTCCGCGGCGGCTAAAGCGTCCTTAAGCAGGAGAAGATAAGCGCCGCCCGCGACGAGCACCGCGAGTGCGAGACCGGCCCAGCGGTTGCGGATGACGCCGAAAAGCCAGCAGGCGAACGCGAGGGCGAGGAGGAAGTGAAGCAGGCCCGCGGAACTTTCGGGGCGGCTTTGCGCAAAAATGCCAAGGAGCCAGACGGCGACGGCGAGGATCGCGAAACCCATGATTTGCTTTGCGCGCTCCATCCAGAGCCCCGGCTTTGGCAGGTAACGCATCCATGCGGGGTGCGCAGTGAGAAGGAAATAGGGGAGGCTCATGCCCGCGGCGATTGCCATGAAAATGGCGAGGATGCCGGAGGGAGGCTGCGTCGTGGCGTACCCAAGGCTGGCGCTGAGGAATGGCGCCGTGCATGACGTCCCGAGCAGCGTGGTGAACAGTCCGTGTAGAAACGCGCCTGCGTACCCCTCCTTGCTGGAGAGGGTGCTGAGCGTGGTGGTCGCCGCGCTTGAAAGAGCCACCTCGAAGACTCCGAGCAGGCTAAGGCTGAAAACGAAGACGAGAGCGATCATGCCCGCGAACACGTAGGCGTTTTGAAACTGCCAGCTCCAGTTGAAGTCGCGTCCGCCGGCTTTCAAGGAGGCGACGACGATCGCAACACCGAGGAAGAAAGCGAAGACGCCCGCTACGAAGCTAAGGCCAAGGCGAAAAACGCGCCCGGGGGATTCGCCCGCTTGCTGCACAAAGCCGAAGATCTTGAGGGAGATGACCGGCAGGACGCACGGCATAATATTCAAGATGAGCCCGCCCAGAAACGCGAGGAGCAGTACGCCGCCAAGACTGCGCTGAACATCGGCTTGCGGAAGCGGGATCGTGAACGGTGAAGCCGGGCCGGAAGAGGCATTCCCAACGGGTGAGCCGGCTTGGGTGGCAGCTTGAGGAGTGGATTGCGCCGCGCCTGCGGATGAAACGAGCCATCCGTGCTGGTTGGCGCCTTCTCCGGATGCGATGACGCCCTGCCAGTCGAGATTGGGAGCGCCGCCGTTTTCGATCGGCACTTCGATGGTTGCGCCGCCGGTTGCATCGGGACCCGTGATTTTGGGATGGCCAGGCTTCGCTCCAGTGGGCGGGATGGGAAAAAAGGAAAGCCTTTCGGCCGGTTGAACTCCCGTCAGGTGCAGACTGAATGCATCCTTCTTCGATCGGTCCCAGGCAGTCTTAAATGGCGCATCGCCTTGCGGTAGTTTCGCCCGCCACGCGGCGAAGAGGTCCATGTTTGCCGATGGCGCCTGCGCGCCGGTGGGGAGCGTCAATTCGACTTTGCCGCTGGCAGGCGGCGCGCATGTCTCGGAATTGCATACCTGCCAGGAGACTTCCGCGCCGAGAGTGATTTCGCCGTTCGGAAGAGCGGCGGGAGGAGTCACCTGCGCCAGCAGCATCACCTCGTCGTAATAGACGTACCCTACGAGATCCGGATCCTCTTTGAGAACGCTCGGAATCGGCCACTGGATCGGACCGGCTATAAATCCCGCCGGCAGCTCCCACTTCACGTCCGGCGGCAAGCCCGAATCGCCTGAAAAGCGCCAGTAAATGTGCCACCCTTTCTCAAGTTTGAGCCGGATGCCGACCGTGAACGGCTTGTCCGAAGCAATCGCGGTCGTATCCGCGAGCAGGCTCGGAACAACGGTCGTGTCCGGATTTAACTTCCCCTGAGTCTCCGCCGCGGTGAATCCGGCAATCGCAAGGATGGAACAGAGCAGGGCGACGAAACGGCAAACTCGTGCCGATCGGTGGCGGAATCGTTCTCTCGTCATCTCAATAGGATACAACAATGGCCCGGTTGTTCCCGATTTCTTTGGAGAGGAGCGCAATCGCGGAGTTCAATCCACGTCGCAGAAGAGCGCCATGGATGCAGTGTATCCATGAACGAAGTTCCGTCCGCCGACGGGTCCGATCTCTCCGTTGCAGAAGAAACCGGCGGTCGCAATCGGCCCGAAATGCTCGCGGACAGCGGAGGCGTCGTGATTGGGGGCGCCGAAGAGATTCCGTCCGCGGCCTGCGCATGCGAAAATGAGCGACGCAAAGGGATGAATGCCGGATTCTTTTTTCTCGCGGAGCATGCGATGCAGCTCCTCGTTTGCAGCAGTGCGGTCGCGCAATTGGAATTGAAGCGTTTGGCCGACACGCGGGTGAGCGCCGATGGCGAGTGCGCCATTGGAGGGATCGGCAGCGATAAGGTTGCGAACCAGGAAGTCGCCGGTCTTGTATTCATCGACGTACTCAGACATGGCGAGGCCGGCGAAAAGATTCCCGGCGGCGCGCTCCTTCTGAGGTGGAGGAAGCGTCTCGAAGGTCTCCGTGAGGCGCTCGAAGGCCGGGCGCGATCCAAGAGCGGTGATGATATTCTCATCGGCTCCCGTGATCGTGAGCGGTTCACCGACAGGGCGGCAGCCCTGGCTTACGATCGTCTCGATCCGGACGCCGCCTCGAAAACCAATGGCCGCGCATGCTTCGATCGTCTCGCGATCGTGCACAACGAAGAGACCCTCCTCTGCTCCGTGACCGCTGGCAAGCCCTCCCAGGATTGGCACGCCGGGAAAGGCCGCATTCCATTGATCGAGCCACTCCTCGACGCGAAGAGTCGTGGGATTTCCAAGCGCGATCCATGCCTGGATCGGTCCCGCGCTGAGCCGGGCGCGCCGCTGCCATTCCGCCGCGTTAGGTTGTGATCCGATGAGCTCCTGGTCGAATGCGATGGGGACGATTTCGGTTTCGGGAAGATGAAGGAAAAGCAGCGAGAAGCCGCTGACGCCTTCGCCCTCGATCGCCGTTGAGATGAGGCCGGCGCCGCTGCACCCGGCGATGGTGGGCGCGTGGCCGTGCAGTTGTATCAGCTCAAGAAAATCCTTGAGCATCGGGCGGTAATCCAGCGAAGCGAAAACAAAGGCGCACGACACCTTGCCGCCGACAGCCTGGAGCGTCTCCCGCGCGGCGAGAATCACCTTCTCCTCGGAGTAGGGCCCGAGGACGAAATGGGAGGCGGCGGAGTTGCGCATGGTAGTGCCAAGCTAAGGGTTCCCCTGCCTATCGTGCAAATCCTGTGCGAGCGGGGTAACCTATTTTACTGATTCATTCCGCTTTCCGAAACAAGCGACTTCGGCAATAAAACTCGGCTCCGAGCGACCCCCTGGAACGCGATCCATCCAACTTCCTCGAATTATGCCGATTCCAAGCCCCTCTTTTCTTGCAACCGCGATTTGCGCCTCTGCCGCGCTGGCGCGTGCCGGCGACGCTCCGCAAATCGCGCCTGGCGCGGAGGCTCCGGAGCAACGATGGGCGGTCCACGCCCAATACACCGATATCCTTCAGGCGCATCCGGCATTTCATGCGGCGTACTCCGGGGGGCACAGCCTAGTAAACGAAGATGAAATCCAGAATACGCAGACTGCCGATCTTTTTTTTATCGCCAGCCCGTGGGAGGGCGCCGAAATCGGGATCAATGGCGAAGCATGGCAGGGATTTGGACTCAGTAACGCACTTGGCGTGGCAGGCTATCCCAACGGGGATGCTTTCAAGGTGGGCAACAAACACGGAAACCTGGTAATCGCGCGCGCCTTCTTCCGGCAGACGCTTGGTTTCGGAGGGGAGCAGGAGGAGGTGGATGCGGACTTGCTGACGCTGCGCGGCAAGCGGGATATCTCGCGTCTCACCTTCACGATCGGGAAAATCGCTGCAGGCGACATCTTCGACAACAACACATACAGCCACGATCCGCGCTCTCAATTCCTGAATTGGGCGCTCATGGACATGGGGTCGTGGGATTTTTCCGCCGATTCCCTCGGCTACATTCCGGGCGCCGTGCTCGACTTAAATCAAAAAGCCTGGGCGATCCGCGGCGGCGTCTTCATGGTTCCAAGGGTGCAAAACGGTCTGGCGCTCGATGGAAGCGTTACCAAAGGGTATCAGGGCGATCTGGAATTGGAGGGCCGATTCACGGCTTTCGATCATCCTGGCAGGGTGCGACTCCTGGGGTTTCTCACGCATGCCCATGGGTATAATTACGGCGAGGTCTCGGACTCGCTGCTCCGTGGAAGGCCTCTCACGCCCGGTGAATATCGCTATCGCTATGGGATCGGCTTGAACATGGAACAGGAGATCACGGGCGATCTGGGCATGTTCGCCCGGCTGGGATGGGGAAACGGGCAGACCGAATCAGTCGCATTTACCGAGATCGACGAGACCGTATCGCTGGGGTTCAGCCTCAAAGGGTCATGGTGGAATCGCAAATCGGACACGGTGGGACTGGCGGGAGTCGTGAACGGCATCTCGCACGAGCATCAGCGTGCGCTCGATGCCGGGGCGCAGGAGTTGATCCTCGGCGATGGCCGGCTTCGATACGGGACCGAAGATATTCTTGAGACGTACTATCGGTGCAAATTGGTGGAGCATGTGGATCTCACCCTCGACTACCAGTTCGTCAATAATCCGGGGTATAACCGCGATCGGGGGCCGGCTTCGATCTTCGGCGCGCGGTTGCACCTGGAATTCTGAAAACGACGGTGCAGCCGAAGAGAGCGCGGATTTGATGGAAGGAATGCTTCCCTGTTGGGATCGAAGCCGGTAGAAGTTTTCCATGAGCACGGAATTTGATGTCCTACGCAATGTCTCCATTTTGTCGCAACTCACCGATGAGGAGTTGAAGTCGTTCCATGCGCTTCTGGAGATCAAGAATTTCCAGACGAAGCAGAAGCTGATCGAAGAGGGAACGGTGGTGACACATTTCCACATTGTCTTCGACGGGATCGTGCATGTTCGGCGGCTGGCTCAGAAGAAAGAGCTTCTGCTCGGCCGTCTCGGCGCCGGCGGATTCTTCGGCGAGATCAATCTTTTCGATCCGGGCGTGGCGACTGCGAGCATCTATGCGATGAAGCCGACGCAACTGGGATCAATCGATTACGAAACCTTCCGCGCCTACATGGCAGCCAATCCGCTTACAGGCTACAAGATCGTCTCCGGCATGATGACGGAGATGTCGCGCCGCTTGCGACAGACGAGCACACGGCTCGTGCATTCGGTGTACTGGTCGGCGGGCGGCATGCCGCCTGCGGTCACTGCCGAGCAGCAAGGCTAAAATCGAACTTGGGGCGGGGTCGGAAGGTTTGCAGCGCCGGGAGTTTGGGCCTCCGAATCGCCGGATGGCTTTGGCTCGGCTTCCGGAGGTTGCCCGCCGTGGTATGGGTCGTAGGTGACACGGTCGCCCTTGCGGGGCAATCCGGAGCGGATGTCGGCGATGACGAATGGGTGGCGGCGCACTTCGGTGGATTGAAGGACGCCGGATTCCACGCCATCGGTGTACGTCTTCAAGGTGGCCCCGGTGGGCGGCGCCGCAGAAGTGCCATTGTCGATGAGCGCGAAATGGCCGGCTTCGTTGACGAGGGCGACCGTGCCGACGTTAATCGGCGGGGGAATGGCAGTGGCCTTGGCGACCCTATGCTTCGGATGATGGCTCGCGCACCCCGCGCCGCACAGGGCGGCAGCCAGGAGAAATGTGAGGGCGGCGGGGCGAGCCATTCGATGGAACCATACGCGATGACTGCGGCCTTTGACCAGCCGAACGGAGGAAAAATGCGGCTTTCGGAAAAACCTTTGACGCTCGGACCGCTCCGCGCATATTCTGACGAAGACCTTGGTGAGGTGGCTGAGTGGTCGAAAGCAGCGCTTTGCTAAAGCGCCGTACTCCAAAAGGGTACCGAGGGTTCGAATCCCTCCCTCACCGCCATTTGCTTTCCGGCCTCTCTGACGTTGTTTCGGCAGACCATGTTGCGTCGAGGAAAACGGACGCCCGACGCCGCGGACGACAATTCTTTAAAGGGGGCGTGAATCAATTTGATGCTTTGTAAGCATAATGTTCTTCAAGCATCATCACAAAAAGCCTTCTGTGGAGGCGGCTCTTAGGCCAATCATAATGATGCTTGCGTCGCATAATGTTTGACAAACATCATCTTTGGGTGAAAGCGCGGGGAAGTGAACATCGCTTTTACAAATCGGGTCGATGAGCTGAAGGATCTGACCGCCGCCGCGCGGGCTGGCGGGTTGCTGGTCGTGTTTGGACGACGCCGCGTGGGAAAGACGCGGCTGCTGACTCATTGGCTTACGCCGGGCATGGGCCTTTACAGCCAGGCGATCGAAGCGGCGAGCGGCATCCAAATTGGACAAGTCATGAGCGACATCGGCAGCGCGATCGACACCGGCATCGCGCCGAAAAACTGGGCTGAATTTTTCGAGTTGCTGAGTTTGATAAAAGGGCGCGCCATCCTTTGCCTCGATGAATTTCCGTATCTCGTGGCTTCCGATCCCTCGCTGCCGAGCGTGATCCAGCGGTGGCTGGACCATCGGCGTCCCAAGCAATTCACGCTGGTGCTGGCTGGTTCGAGCACAAGTGCGATGAACGACATCTTTTTGAATCGAGCGGCGCCGCTGTATCAGCGCGCGCGAAAGCTTTTGCATGTCGAGCCGATGAGCTATGAGGCATTTTGCGAAGCGTGCCAGATCAAAACCGGTGGCATGGATTCTTTCACGCGGTATTCGCTCGTCGGCGGGATGCCGAAGTATTGGGAATTTGTGGAGAGGCGCGGAAGCGCGCTCGATCTGGCTGAGGAATTGTACTTTGGAAACTCGGCCTTTCTCGAAGATGAACCGGGGCGGGTCCTTCGCGATGAACGGATTTCGGGACTGACTGCCTTATCGGTGCTGGAAGCTGTCGGACGGGGCGCTGAGAAATCCTCCGAAATTGCCGGCCGGCTTGGAACGGTGCAAACGAACCTTGGGCGGGCCATCCAGCAATTGATGGATGCTTCCGTGCTTGGACGGGAGATCCCATTTGGAGAAAGCATGCGTTCGACGAAAAAAACGCGCTATCGGATTCAAGACCCCGCGCTGCGATTTTGGTTTCAAGTCTATTCACCGCACCGGACCCGCTGGCAAAGCTACAGTGTGGCGGCGAAAAATAAATTGGTGCATGATCACGCATCCACAGTGTTTGAAGATTACTGCCGTGCGCGGCATCCGGCGGCGGCGCGGTACTGGGAAGGGAACGTGGAGTTCAATTTCGTCCGCGCGGAGGACGGGGGAGCGGTGGTTTCGGAGGTGAAATTCAAGCGAGTTCCTGAGATTGAGAAGCGGCGAATTGAAGCCCATCTTGCGGAATGCTGGCGGCGGTGCGCTCTGTATGCGCGGTACGACAAAGTGACCTTCGAGGTGCTTGACGTCTCGGTGCTTGGTTAGGTTTGCGCAAACGTCATTCCGGCGATCTTGCCGGTTTAGTGAGCAATCTTGAGCGATTCCAGATAGGCGAGGCTTTTGGGAATCGACTGCAAGACGGTCGGGGATTCGTCCTCGATGAAGTAATAGGCGATCCCAACCTTTGCGGCGGCGCTTAAGACGGCGGGCCAATTGACCTGGCCTGTTCCGATCGGCACGTCATTCTCATCCGGTGTGTCGCCGGTATATACTCCAGTCGGCACGCCCTTTTTAAGATCTTTCAAGTGCATGAGTTTCCAGCGGGAGGGATACTTTTGTAATAAGGCGACAGGATCGACGCCAGGATGTGTGATCCAGAAGACATCCATTTGGTAGGCAACAAACTCCGGCTTTGTCTCGGCGACGAGCAGATCGAAAAGGGTCGATCCATCGGGACGCGGGCGAAACTCGTACCCATGCGGATGGTAAGCGAAGGTGATTCCCTCCTTTTGGAGAGCCTCGCCCCATTTGTTAAAATCGGCGGCGGCGTGGCGCGCATCGGCTTCGGTGAAGCCGGCCTTTTCATCGTGCGGGATCCATGGCACGCACATGTATTTCAAGCCGAGAGTCTTAGCTTCGCGGATGGCGCCCGCCAGATCCTTGGTGAGCGCCTCGTACTGGAAATGACCGCTTACGGGGTTCAGCCCGTGGGCGCGAAGCTCCTTTAGGAAGGCCTCGGCAGAAAGCCCCTGGGTCCCGGCGGTCTCGACCACGGTGAATCCAAACGCCTTCGCCTTGTCGAGCGTAGCCGGCACGCCGTCGCTCTTAAACTGTTCGCGCAGGCTCCACAATTCCAAGGCGGCTGTTCCTTTGAAACTCCCTGCATCCGGGCTGGCGGCGACTCCGAGCAGAGGGCCAATGAGCAGGAGGGCAGCGGCGAGGAGGAGGCGCTTCATGAGGGATGCGATTCCTTTGCCGTAAATGCGATGGTCTGTCCAGTACCTGCTTGAACTTTGCGCTGGCAAGTTCGAGGGTGCGCTCGTGCCAGTTATCACCCCCCGGAAGACGCTCCCCGTGTACGATGTCATCGTGGTCGGGTCGGGAGCCGGCGGGGGATTGGCGGGCTATATTCTGGCAAAGGCAGGCGTGAAAGTGATAATGCTGGAGGCGGGGCGAAATTACGATCCGCTCACGGAGACGCCGATGTTTGAGACGACACATGAGGCGCCCTTGCGCGATGCGCCGACGCCCGACAAGCCTTTCGGCTTCTTCGACGCCACGGTGAACGGGGGATGGACGGTGCCAGACGAGCCGTACATGGTGAAGCGGCGGGGCAAGGAGGGATGGGAGGAGGCGAGCGATTGGGATACCCAATCGGCGACGCAAAACTTCATGTGGTGGCGTCCGCGAATGCTCGGGGGGCGCACGAACCATTGGGCGCGCGTGGCGCTTCGCATGGGGCCATACGATTTCAAGCCGCGCTCACGCGATGGCATGGGATTCGACTGGCCGATCACGTATGAAGATATGGCGTCGTGGTACGACAAGACGGAGGCGCTCATCGGCGTGTGGGGCACAAATGAGGGGATGGAAAATACTCCCGATTCCGCCCCGGGTGTGCTTCTGCCGCCTCCGCGTCCGCGGGGCTACGAGATGCTCGCGCGGCGCGCCTGCGCAAAGCTCGGCATCCCGATGATCCCATCGCATCAGGCGATTCTCACAAAGCCGCTCAACGGACGCTCGTCGTGCTTTTACGCGACTGACTGCGGGAGAGGCTGCTCGATCCGGGCGAATTTTCAATCGACGACGGTATTGATACCGCCGGCAATCGAGACGGGATGCATGGACTTAATCACAGACGCGATGGTGCGCGAAGTGACCACCGACAAATCGGGCAGAGCCACGGGAGTTATTTATATAGACAAAGCGAGTGGCAGGGAGTCGCGCGCGTCGGCCCGCGTGGTGGTGCTCTGCGCGAGCGGGTGCGAATCGGCGCGCATCCTGTTGAATTCCAAAAGCGCGCTGTTTCCCGATGGCTTGGCCAATGGCAGCGGCAAGGTGGGCCGCTACCTGATGGATACGGTCGGCAGCGATCTCACCGGCCAGATCCCGGCGCTGGAGAATTGCCCCCCGCATAACGAGGACGGCGCATCGGTGCTGCATCTTTACTCGCCATGGTGGCTATATAAAGAGCAGCGTGCGGGGAAGATGGATTTCCCCCGCGGTTATCACATCGAGCTGAGCGGAGGCAGAAATATGCCGGAGATGGGCAACCCGCTGCCGGCATCGCTCTGCGATGGCGTGTATGGCAAAAAGCTCAAGGAAGAGGCGCGCCGCTATTACGGCTCGTTTGTGAGCTTCGCCGGGCGAGGTGAGATGATTCCGAATGAGAAGGCGTTTTGCGAGATCGATCCCGGCCGGAAGGATAAATGGGGGATACCGGTGCTTCGCTTTCACTGGGACTTTAGCGAACGCGAGACACGGCAGGCTGCGCATATGCAGAAGACCTTCTCCGATATTATCGGAGCGCTGGGCGGAAAAGTGATCGGTTCGCCGCAACTCGATGGGGCGAAAGCCATTGCAATCGGCGGCACGATCATCCACGAGGTGGGGACGACCTGCATGGGGGCAGATGCGAAAAGCTCGGTGCTCAATCAATGGAGCCAGGCATGGGAGATCCCCAATCTCTTTGTGATGGATGGAGGCCCCTTTGTCTCCAACGCGGATAAGAATCCGACACTTACCATACTCGCCCTCGCCATGCGCTCCAGCTCATGGCTTGTCGAAGAACTTCGCAAGGGCAACTTAGGTTAGCACTTTCATGAATCATTCTGACGCCCTCCTTTCCCGCCGTGCTGCGATGCAGCGAATGATAGCCGTCGCGGCGGCGGGCAGCCTCGTGGAAGGCCGGGTATTCGCGGGAACCGGTCTTCGCGCGGCGATTGGAACGGATCCGAATTTGCGCGCAAAGGTCATTCCATGGGATCTTGTGCTGTCCGGTCCCGAAGTGAAGAGCCTGGCCGTGCTGTGCGATCTCATCCTTCCCGCGGACGCGCATTCGCCATCGGCGAGCGCAGTCGGAGTGCCCGAGTTTATCAATGAATGGGTCAGCGCTCCGTATCCGCAGCAGGAGGATGATTTGAAGCTGGTCCGCGAAGGCTTGCGCTGGATTGAGCGCGAGGCGGCGGCTACGTTTGGCAAGAGATTCAACGAACTGACGGAGAAGGAAGGGATCGCGATCTGCGATGCAATCTGTTCGATTGCCCGCGCGAAACCGGAGCATGCAGCAGCGGCGCTTTTCTTTGCCAAGTTGCGCGATCTGGCTGCCGGAGGCTATTACACGACGCCGGAAGGGTCTAAAGACATCGGGTATATTGGCAACAAGCCGATGGCCGAATTTCCCGGGCCGCCTCCCGAGGTGCTGAAGCACCTGGGACTCGAGTAAAGTGGGAACAGGTTGGGACGCGCCTGGCTTTTACGTCACACGATCGAGCCGGAGCTGCTCTCCGGACTCTGCCCGAAACGATTCTCCCTGCCGCTTGCCGATCAATTGGCGTCCCATCGGCGAGTGAGGTGTCACGGTGGTCACCGAGTATCCGCCGGCCTCGACTTCGCGTCCGCCTGCGCCCGGTCCTATGAAATAAATGCAGCGGCCCGTGTTTCCGTGCACCTCGACGAGGGCGCCGGGCGCCGCCGATTCGCCGGGGGCAAAGGTTCGCAATGCGATGGCGCGATACGATTCGATGGCCGCTTCGATCTCCGCAGCCTGCCGGGATTGGCCGTGCGCCAGATACGACGCTTCAAGCCCGCGTGTGTCGTATTTGTTCTCCGCTTTGCTCTGCTCATTTGTTGCCTCCTCCTGCGCGGATCGCGCGGCGCGATCATACCGCGCAAGCTCGCCAGCGAGTTGCGCCACGATGGCCTCGAGGAGCCGTTGCTTGTCCAGGCTCGCGCCGACTGCTGCTTCTTCGGCCAACGGCTATTGGGCCGTATGGCCGGGAAACGCGTCCGGCGAGGGGTGCGCTGGGAAAGCGCCGCCCGCCGTGCTGGACGAGGCGGACGCTCCGCTCGTCGCGTGATGCACCGCCTTCTCGAATTCCTTGTCGGCAGGGTGTCCGCTAAAGAGCAGCTTGCCGGTGGGATCAAATACAAAGACGTGCGGGATTCCGCTGACCGGAATCGGTCCGTTGGCGCCCTTTGTGATCGTGTAGCTGAGCCGAAATTTCTGCACGACGGCTTTCACTTCGTCGTCCGTGCCGTCTTGCGCGTGGGCGCCAAAGACGACCATCCTGTCCTTGTACCGTTTCGCCATCTTTTCGACTTCTGGCAGAGCCGCCAGGCACGGGCCGCAGTGGATGCCCCACTCGTCGATCAGCACTGCTTTGCCTTTCGCGTCTTCGAGTTTTACATCGGGTCCGGTGATCAGTGTGCCGAGATGAAATTCGCTTAGCTGATGGGAAGCCGGGTCGGCGGCGTGGGCAAATCCTGAGAGAAGGGCGGCGGCGAGCGCAACGACGGGGAGAGCTTTCATAGGGCAGAGCGTACGACTCGCGCGGCGCGAAGCAAGACGGGAATGCGCTTTCTGGCTACTCAAACGGCCTGTTTCGTGCTCTCTTTGCGGGCGATGCGTTCCCTGCTCCTCTGTTCCATGCTGCTTGCGGCGAGACTGTGCCTGGCTGCGGATGGCGCCAATAGCATTCTCAGCCTTTCTCATTACGACGAGCAACCGCTCGATTTTCCGGTGCTTCACCGCCAGGGCGTCGAAGCGATCATCCACGAGGCGACCTACCCCGCCTTCGACTCCGATCCGAAATACTCTGCTAGGCAAGCCGCTGCGGCGCGCGCCGGAATTTTGTGGGGTGCGTACCATTACGGAAACGCGAGCGATCCAAAGCGGCAGGCGGATCACTTTCTCGATGTCGTTCGCACGAATTGGGAGCGAAGCGGCGAGCGCCCCGAGGGCGTTCTACTTGTGCTGGACGCGGAGAAAAATTCGCACTACCCAGGCGGGTCGATGCAGGCGCGCGAGGCGGCGGAATTTATCGAGCGCGTGCGCGATCGGACCGGCGTGGTTCCGGGGTTTTACTCCGGGGAAAACTGGCTCAAGAAGACATTCGCGAGCACGGAAGTGGACGCGGGAACGAAGCGCGCGCTTGGCAAGTCATGGCTGTGGATTGCAAACTATCATTACCAGCCTTCCGTCGCGGCGCCATGGTCGCGCTGGATGCTCTGGCAATATACCGGCGACGGCGTGTGCGGCCTTCCATCATCGAATTACCCGACTGCGATCGGCGGCCTGCGCAAAATGGAACGGACGATCTTCGGCGGCAACCGTGAGGCGCTGCATGCCTTCTGGAAGGAGCATTCGTGGCGTCCGCGTAAGGCGGGGTGATTCACCGGAGATTTCGCTGGAGCATCCTTTCAAGACGGCGTTTCAACGTTGGCGCCTTGAATGACTCTTACAAACAAACGGGGCGGTTCAAGGCCGACCGTTTTGATCCGGAGAGAGCGGGCGGGTTTGCGCGCTGTGCAGCCTCCGCAGGTGCCGATTTACTACGACCCGCAGCTCATCAAGTTGGAGCTAACGAACCACCAAATTGACGCGGAACTTCAGGAGATTCTCGAAGGAAAAGGAGCGGACGCTTCCCAGGCCGAACGCGCACGGTGGGCGGCGGTTGCGGAAGCGGCGGGCACGAAGGAGCGCCTCGCCGAACTCGCGGCAAAGCTGCTCGATCATTTCCAAAAGCGGAATAAGATGATCAACGGGAAGGCGATGGTCGTATGTATGAGTCGGCGAAATTGCGTGCGGCTATACGATGCGCTCACCGCATAGCCCGGCTGCCCGGAGGTGAAGAACGTGATGACGGGCAATCTTTCCGAAGACCCGCCGGAGTGGAGTGCGTCGGGCCACATTATGACGAAGCCGCAACGCGATGCCATCAAGGCGCGCATGAAGGACATCGATGATCCGCTGAAGATCGTGATCGTGCGGGACATGTGGCTGACGGGAACGGAAATCCCGTGCCTGCACACGCGCTACACAGACAAGCCGATGAAGGGGCACACGCTGATGCAGGCCATCGCGCGCGTGAACCGCATACGCGACCGTCGTACTGAATTGCGGATGCCACGGACTTGCGTCGCCGATGCTTTTGTAATAACAATCATTCACCCTGTTATCGGCGTACACGCGTACAAGCGCCCATTGTAATCGCGTAGCATTATCGCCTCCGAAGGATTTAGGTCTATCCTTTCATGGACATAAAGGACCGAGATAGTTCTCACAGGTCGGAGTGGTTCCGCAAAGGTACCCGTCTCCCTTTTTCCGCGACACCCAGGCCAACGGGTTTTGTCCTGGGTGATCCACAAGCGGGGGCAGGGGACGACAACCGTAAATTCCAGGTCATGACGCGCCGCCGTTCCGGTTCGTACGGCGCCCGAATCACCGGCTGGCCCACCGCCGCGCGCTACTCCTTGCGATGGAAGAGCGCCTGGACGTCGGTGGCGTTCAAGTCGCTGAGGTCGAGCCCGGCGCCGGGCGCGCGCTGGGAAGCGAGGGCGATTTTGTCGGCGATCGAGCGAACGGCGGGCCCTGCGTAATATTTCATGGAGCCGACGGTGAGATGCGTCGGGAAGACGATGACGAGCAGGCTGTTTTCATCGATATTGAGCATGAGGGTGGAATAACTTTCCCCCTGCTGGTACATGCTCGAGAAATTGCTTTCGTTAACAAGGCTCGCCATGAATTGCACGGCGTTGTAGGCGTTGGAGCCGAGCGTTGCGAACGTGGTGGTGTCGATCTGCTCCGGATTGCCGCACTGGTGGATGAGGTAGCCGGCTTTCTCCACGAGCAGCGCGATGTTGGCCTCGCTTTTGCGAAGCAGCTCGCAGAGTACGGCGTCGATGAGATCGATGTCCTCCTGATGAAGTGTCGGGAACTGGCTCATTGCGAGGAGATGGAAGCGGAAATTAGCGCGCGGCGCGCACGCCGTCGTTCAGGAATTTGTGGAGCAGCATGCGGGTGATCATGTTCAACGTCTCGAAGACGCCTTCGCACTTCGAGGCGGAGGCCTCGAAGCTCGGCACATGCACTTCGCGATTGTTTAACACGTATTCAAGATACTCCACCGGAGCGGCGTCCGGCAAGTCTCGCTTGTTATACTGCATCACGTAGGGGATGTCGTCCAGATT
The DNA here is from genome assembly GCA_038238905.1 of Chthoniobacterales bacterium. Taxonomy (GTDB): domain Bacteria; phylum Verrucomicrobiota; class Verrucomicrobiia; order Chthoniobacterales; family Chthoniobacteraceae; genus JBBSFI01. Next base: position 28,006 of record JBBSFI010000011.1, read on the forward strand.
CAGGTTCAGCGTCTTCAAGTTATCTTCGAGATGGCGGAAGGTCTCGATATTTTCCTCCATCTTTTCGTACTGCGAGTCGGCTACGAAGACGATTCCGTCCACTCCACGCAAGACGATTTGCCTCGTCGCGTTGTAGATGACCTGGCCGGGGACCGTAAAGAGCGCGAATTTGGTCTTGAATCCTTTGATCGCCACGGCTTCGAGAGGGAAGAAATCGAAGAAGAGCGTGCGGTCGGAGCTCGTCGCAAGGGAGGTCATCTTCCCTTTTGCGGTAGAGGCTGGAACCTGAACATTTTCGTGGACCTTCTCGAGATTGGTTGTCTTACCGCTTTTGGCCGGACCGTAATATACGATCTTGACCTGCAGCTCGCGCGTTGCCTGGTTGATTATTGCCATGGTGCTGGAAAATTACTTCGAGTTTTGCCGGGCCAATTGATCGACAACCAGCCGGAGGCTGTCCCACGGAAGCGATTCGTTCGCCTTGCCCAGCACGGCGTAGTAGAGATCTTTGATTCGATACGCCTGAAAGTGGGCGTCGCTGGTGGTGAGGAGGAGTTCATTGATTTCGCCCAGCTTCATTTCGCCGCTGTAGTTATTAAGCCGCGCGAACATCTGCGGCAGGAAGGCGGCGACCGTGTCGCCTTTGAATTCCGGCGGAAGGTGGGCGGCTACGAGCAACCCCTCATCGAGCCCTATGGCGGCGCCGCTCACGCCAGGCTGGCTGATGGTCGCATTGATCAGTTCCTGAGGGCTCCAGTTCTCTTTTTCGGGCTGCTTGAGCAATTCGCCCAGAGAGCGCGCCACTGCGGGCGTCGCCCCGGGGGCGGTGGTTGGGCCCGGGGAGGTCGCGGCGGGGGCTGGCGCGTTATCGACTGGCATCGCGCCCGCCATGCCGGGAGGCGCTGGCAGCGAGGTGGGTGCAGCAGCGGCGGGGGGCGCAGCAGGAGCAGGTGTGGCCAGCGCGGGAATTGGCAATGGAACCGCCGCTTTGGCCACCGTTCCTCCCGTGAAGAGGGCAGGGATGCTGTCGTCCAATTGAACCGTCTGACGGGCCGCAACCGGGCGTGCGGCGAGGAATGCCGGCGCCACGACTTTGAGCGGCAGGATCAACTCGGTCGCCTCCTTGGCCTGGGTTGGCGAAGGGGGCGGGGGATTCAGCCAGGTGCGGATCTGCCCCCATGTGAAGACGATTTTCCCCTTTGCGAGGCCCGCCGTGATCTGGGCGGCTGGGAGCGCGGCCATCGTATCACCGAGTTCGAGCGCTTCGCCTCGGATCGGTTCGGGCCATTGTTCGCAAAGTTGCGAGAGCGGCAGGAGAAGTGGAGGCTCGTTCGACGCAGCGGCTGCTGTTTTCTGTGAATGGGACGGGGTCTTCCCGCCTGTTCGCGGCGCGGCGGACGTTCCCGCGGGCGGCACAGCTACCATCGGCGTCGCGTTGGAGTCGCCATTCCGCGCGCCAAAGCCTGCCGGAGGTTTGACCATTCTTTGCGGCTGCGGAGTTGTGGCGCGGCCAACCGCCATCGAAGCGGAAGCTTGCGGTTCGTCGATGGCGTCGGGCACACCGGGCGCCAGAGCATAGGGATTCTCGCGATCGCTGAACAACTCCGGCGCATCGCCCGGAAGCTCGACCTGCTTTTGGTCGCGGCGGCGCAGGCCTTGAGGTCGCACATGGCGAAAGATTTCCGGGAGCGGCACCTCGACCATCCGCTTCTCCTCCAAGCGCGCATTGGGAGCGAAGACTCCGCGAGGCGCCTGCCGATAGAGACTGGCGAGCGACATCTTTACGGAGCCGCTTGGCAACTGCTTGTGAATCGTCGCCAGCGGGAGCGCCACGGTTACCGACGCTTCCGGCATCGCGACTACGTTGCGCTTGAGGTCATCGGGGAACTTGCCGAGGATCGCAGCGAGGGAGAGATGCGCCACCTCGACTTGAGGGCGGGATTGATTCGGATCGCCGACGGTCGGACGCGCCCTTGCCGTGACTACCCGCGGCGTCGCGGCCTTCGGAGTGGGTTTGCGGAAAAGTTTTTTGAGGAAGCTGAACATGGATTCAGGGGGCGGACCGTTATTATTAGCGAAGTTGAGACTAAGCAAAAGCAATGCCACACGAGATTCCAAGCGTAAATTGCGGAAGGCGCTCTTTCTTACGGCATATCTCGTGCTAAAGCTTGCCACCACCCATGTTTCAGCCCCAGTATCTCTCTCCGCGCACCGCGCTCCTCCTGGCCGTTGCGGCGCGCTTCCGAACCCTATCCACATGGTAGAGCGACAAAAGATCCTCATTCTGGACGACGAACACGACATCCTGGAGATCTACCAGGAAATCCTGGCGCGCCTCCCGAGCCAGCCGGAGATCCATACTGCCGATAATGGGGCACGGGCGCTGGCCCTTCTTGAGTCGGATACGTTTTCGCTGCTTCTCGCCGATCTCCGCATGCCGCAGATGGATGGCTTCCAGGTGCTGGCGATCGTCCGCCGCAAATTTCCGGCGCTCCGCGTCATTGTTATCACGGCAGCCGAGGATGAGCAGTTTCGCGCCCGGGCATACGCCATGGGAGTGGATCTCTATCTAGAGAAGCCGAAGACCGGCAAAGAGATCATTAACTTTGTGGATTGCATCGAGTCGCTGCTCGAGCGGGAGACGCAAGGCGGCTTCCGAGGTGTGCAGAGCAAAACGCTCGTGGATATTATCCAGCTTGAGTGTCTTACGCAGAGTTCCGTCATCTTAAAGATCAGCAGCGCCTCGGGCGAGGGGCGCATCTGGATTCAGAAAGGCGATATCATCGATGCGGCCAGCAGCGACGTGATGGGGAAGGAGGCCTTTTTGGAAATGCTAAGCTGGAAGGCGGGCAATTTCGAGATCCTGCCGAGCGACATGCCGCGCCCCCGGACGATCTTCAACTCTTATGAAAGTCTCCTGATGGAGACGGCGCAGACGCTCGATGAGAGCGGATTGGCGGATGCGACTTCTCCGGCGGCCGGGCTGGCGCTGCTTTCCCGGTTCAAAGGAGTGCAATTCGTGCTGGCCATCGATGCGGCAGATGAAAAGCGGGTGGAGCAGTGGGGCTGCGAGGATCCCGAAAAGATCGCGCATTGGATCCATGAAAGTTGCCAGCTTCTACGAAAGCTTGGCGACACACTGGAGGCGGGAGAGTTGACCGATATCGAAGGTCTCGGCCCGCAACGGCACGTTGCCGTGCTTGTGGGAGACGACGAGTATCTCGGCGTCGGGTTCACCCGCTCCGCCACGCTGCCGCACATCCGCGAAACCATGAAACAGATCGAGACGAAATGGGCGTCCTGAAGCCATTCTCACGCGAGCAAAAGCCCGCCCGGCTGGAGCGGTTGCCGAGCGGCTGTTTTTCGCTGCATCGCGGCGGCGAACTCGCCGGATCGACGCTGCCCGGCAACTTTCCCGCGCACAAAATGGTCGAGATCGGCAAGGTGGTTATCGACGCTTTTCGCACGGCGCAGGACGCGAACCTTCTTTTTACGGATCTCCACATCCGCTATAGCGGCATGCTGATCAGTGCGCGAGAGATGCGCGGCGGCGCGCTTATCTTTCTCTCCCCGGCCACACTCCTCCTTCCCAACCGCTTAAGCTCGCCCAAAATGCACTACAAGAACCTGGATGAATTCATCCTGCATCTCGAAAACTACATCGAGTGCTGGAAGCATTTTAACCACTACGTGAATCTCGCCCGCGACAAGAAATTCGCGCGCGACGACGAAAACCAATTCCTCGAAATCAAGAGCATCATTGCGCAGGGACTCGAGGCCATCCTTTCATCGACCGACAGCAAGGGCGGTCCGAAGAAAGAGGAAGTGCATCAACTCTTCGCGAATGCGCCTTCGCTCCGCTACCTGGCGGACATGCCGGACGCCATTCATACCGTCGAGAGCCAGTGGCACAAAATCTATCTTGGCCTGCAAAGCCTGCTCGGCCAGCTCAAGGTCCAGCAAAACAAGCAGGAGAAAGGGGCAGGCTGGAGTCTGTTTGGCAAGAAGTAGCCGAAGCGGGGCCGAGCGAGTCGCGTCCTTTCAGGCCGCAGACAAGGGGCGATTGAACCCAACCCGGTGGGTTGGGCTATGGGATTGTCGGCCCGTTGGCCCGTTGGGCCTATGGTGCCGTCAGTGTGTCGAGCACTTACACGTTGAAGCGGAATTCAACGACGTCGCCGTCCTGCACGACGTATTCCTTGCCTTCGATCCGCAGTTTGCCGCTTTCGCGGGCTTTGGCGTTCGAGCCGAGTCGAATGAGATCGTCGAAGTGGACGGTCTCCGCCGCGATGAAGCCGCGCTCGAAATCGGTGTGGATGACGCCGGCCGCCGCCGGAGCTTTGTCGCCCGCGCGAATCGTCCAGGCGCGGGTCTCTTGCTCGCCGGTTGTAAGATAGGTGCGCAGTCCGAGCAGGTGGTACACGGCGCGAATGAGTGAGCCGACGCCGCTGCTTGCCACGCCGAGATCCTTGAGATACTCGGACGCCTCCTCGGCGGAAAGATCGACGAGTTCGCTCTCGATTTGCGCCGATATGACGACCGCTTCCGTTGCGAAATGGGCGCGCGCGAAATCTTGCACGGCCTTCACGAAGACGGCCGCCGGTGTCATCTCGACGGCATCCTTCGGGAGTCCTCCCTCGGTTTCGTTTGCCGCTTCCACCAAGGCGACGACGTTCGCCAGGTCGCTCTCTGCCACGTTGCACGCGAAAATCGTCGGCTTGTTCGTCATGAGGAAGAACTCGCGCACGACCTTCTGCTCCTCGTCGTTCAGGACAAGCGTCAATGCGGGCTTGCCGCTGTCCAAATGAGGGATCAACTTTTCGGCAACTGCGACCTCGGCCTTGGCGGTCTTGTCGCCTGAGCGCGCCGCTTTCTGCGCGCGATCGGCCCGCTTTTGCACAGCCGCCAAGTCCGCAAGGATGAGCTCGGTATTGATGATCTCGATGTCCCGCACGGGATCGACGGAGCCGCTCACGTGATGGATGTCGGCATCTTCAAAGCAGCGCACCACTTGCACGATTGCGTTCACTTCCCGGATATGGCTCAGGAATTGGTTCCCCAATCCCTCGCCGGAACTGGCGCCTTTCACCAATCCAGCGATATCGACGAATTCGATCGCCGCCGGGATGATTTTCTTGGAATGCGAAAGCTTCGAGAGCGCATCGAGCCGCGCGTCGGGCACCGTGACCACGCCCACGTTGGGATCGATCGTGCAAAAGGGATAATTGGCAGCCTGCGCTTTGCGAGTGCGCGTGACGGCGTTGAAGAGCGTCGATTTGCCGACGTTTGGAAGACCGACGATGCCTGCGCTTAACATACGGCGCGGAGATTAGCGGAGCAGGCCGCCGGACGCAAAGGGGAAGAGAGGATTGCGGCGCTCCTTCACCGATCGATCGGAATGCGCAGGTAGATCTCTCCGCGGCAATCTTCCTTGGAATCCATAAGCTTCACGGTGAAATCGGCTTCTCTGGCCGAACTCACATGTGGCGGCGCAAATGTCCTGCTCGATGCGCCGGACTCGCCGACCGCGGTCCAAAACGGGGGTGGAACAAAAGTCACCGCGGTTTTCTGCTCGGAGTTTTGCTTCACGGAAAGGGTCATGCCGCCTTTCGCGAGGATTCTCACCGGAGCATTTATGATGCTCGCGGCAGGCGCCAGCAGAGAATCGGGAAGCAGCCCTGGCCCACCATCATATAGGAGCAGCAGCGGATCTTCCGTAACGCTCAGCGTGACATCCGTGCCGGCTGCATTGAGCGCGCGCCGGCTGCCGTCGATTCGAATGACCTGTACGCCATGCACTCCGGAAAGCGGGATTGCCACGTCCTGCCGCCCTTTCTCCTTCCAGAGCACTTGGAGGCAATGATTCTCGCGGTCGCGAAAAAGGAACGAGCTGATTCCTTCCGGGTATTTCTTTTCGGCGACGAACTTCTTAATCGAAATCGCGTTGACCGCATTGTAGTAGGCGATCGCATCGAGGCGCGGCGCATAGCGATTGTAGCGGCAATCGAAGACATTGTGCGAATCGCCGGAGCCGCCGTGATCCTTCGCGTCGGGGTCGGGATAGAGCAGCCCAAACCACGATACATTCGAGCCGCCTGCGGCAAAGAAGACGGAGAATTTCTTAATGAGTTCCGCCGCCACCGTCTGCCGGGTGAGACCCTGGCTGTTCAGTCCCAGCTCCGTGGACCAGAGCGGTTTCACGCACTCGTACTTCTTCATCAGCGCTTGGTACTCGCCAATGGTCCGCCTCACGTCCTCCGCGCTCTCGTAGATGTGGAAATCGAACACGTCGCACCACTTGCCGTAACCGGCGCCAAAGTACTCCTCGTTCGGTTCGACTGCGGTTGCGATGACGGGGATCGTCGGATCGACCTTCTTCACCTCTTCGTACACAGCGCGGTAGGCGGCCACATTGGCGAGGACGCGGTCGCCCGTTCCATGCGGCTCGTTTCCGAGATCGATAAACATCGGCCGCACTTTTCCAAATTGCTCGATGAGGTTGTGCACGCCGCTGTGCAGCGCCGTTTCGTCGTACTCCTTCTTTCCCTGTTCGATCGTGCTCGCCGGCGTGCCGGTAAGCCAGCCCATCCCGAGCTTTTCGCACAAGTCGAGCGTGGGAGCCTCGGCTTTGTAGGGCGGTTTGGACTGCCAGCCACCCCATATTCCGCAGATGCGCACCCCGAGGCGATCGGTGAGGCGCACAAATTCCGGTAGGCGATTATCCCAGTTGCGCCCGGTAAATGGGATCTCCTCGGGCTTGTGACGCTTGGTCTCCGCTTCGGGGAGGATGGCAAACGAGGTGTAATTGGCAAATGGCTCGGCGCCTTCTTGTGGGATCGATGCGTGCAACTCGTAGTAGCGGCCGACTTCCAGCGCGGCATTCGCGAGGTCGATCGAGGCGGGGTATTGGTAACCGTCTCCCTTCTTTTGAGGCGCGCCGAGCGCCATGGTCGCGGGCTGCGTCTGCTCCGCTCCCCAATAATCACGGACGACATAAGAGACCGTCCGCTGGCAATCCTTCAACAAGCGGCGCGTCTCGACCGTGAGATCGACCCGGCGGGGGTCGGATGGTAAAAGCAGGTTCCCAAGCTGCGCCGTGGAGAAAAGGAGGCGCGAGATCCGATCGTCCTTGGGTGAGGCTGGCGCGAGGTATGCCGCGGAAAGATCATCGCACCAAAAGCGGCCCCAGGTCTTATTGAGCCGCACCGTGAACCGGGCGGCCTGCGCGCCTTTGGGCGCTTCGACTTGCTTGTGGAAACGCTCCCAGGCACGGGCGCCGAAGAGGTCCGCCACGGTCGATCGCCCGATCGCTTTGCCCGCTCCATAGAGCCACTCGATTTCGACCACCCCATTGTACGACGAGTCGGCGGAATGCAGATCGCCTTTGCATGCCACGCCGATCTCCCATTGACCCGGCGCGGCGGCAAATGCCGGGCCGGCGGCCGAGCACGGCTGCTCGATATTTTCCAATGACCGCGTGAGCAGCAGGGAGTGGCTCCCCTCGGAAGCCGCTTTCGTATCGATCGAGACATCGCCCGTGACTTGCCAATCGGCGCCCAGCTTTGCCGCGCCTTCAAACCCCGCCTTGAACGCCGCTGACTGGACGGAAGCGGGGGCGAGGGCATCGGCGCGAATCTCCGCCAGGTAGAGCACGGGCTTTTTATTCTTTTCATCTGCTTTATCGGAAAGCGAAATGGCCAGTTGCGAGATGAGGCCGTGCCATTTGCCGTCGTTCGCGCCGCCCCAGTGCTCGCCGCCGGCAATCTGTTGGGGGTGCAGCACGAGTTCGCGCCACTGTCCGTCGGGGGTGATTTTGGTGCGCGATTGCTGGTGTGTCTGTCCGCTTCCATCCACCAGTTGCACTCCGATAAAGGCCGCATTGTCCGATCTTACCTGCATGTGAATGGCCGATATCTCCTTTACGGCCAGGCCGCTGAGATTCCTTATGGCGGCCACGTACACGCCACCCGCGGTGAAATCGCCCGCGAGCCGGATGGAGGAATCCGCGCCCGCGGGCGCTTCTTTTACCACTGTCAGCGATCCACTGGCGCCCGGAAATTCTTCCCCGCGCGAGAAGCGCCACTCGGATTTTCCGTCAACGATTTCATCCAGTGGAAGCAGAGTTGCCACGGTTGCGCTCGATGTTTCGGCCGGTGGGTGAATCACGATGTCGCTGAGCCAAAGCGTGCGCGTGTTCTTGCCCGGCAACCGGCCTGCCAGGATGTAGATGGCGGTCGCCGGGCCATGCCAGGCGCTGTCCTTTGCGCCGCCCCACGCTTCATAGCGCGCCACGTTGGTTACAGCGTCCGCTTCGCCGCGATGCGCAAAAAACTTCTTCAATGGAAAGATGATCTGCTGCCATTCCGCGCCCGGGTCCGTCTTCAAATCGATCTGATGCGTCTGCCCGCTCGCGTCATTGATCCGCAGTGTAAAGCGATCCGAGTCGGGATTGCGCACCCAGAGCGACAGGTCGTCCACTTCCACCTTATCGATCTTCCGGCCCGCCTGTACGTAATTGCCGCCCTTCGAGAAATCTCCGGCAATCTTGAGGCTCGGCCGTCCATCGCGAGGAGCAGCGGCATCCGCGCTCAACCCGCCGGTCGCGCCGGGAAATTCAGCGCCTTTGGCAAATTCCCAACCGGCGGTGGGAGCAACCGGGTCGAGCAGCGGCACAGCCTGCGCTGCCAGGGCATCCAGTCCGCTCACCAGCCCAAAGGCTGTGGCAGCGAGGAAAGTGGACAGAAAAGTCTTGGGGATCATGGCGTGTCGAGTCAAAGGAGGAAGACCTGCGGGAGCAAGATACCAAAAGATAAAAATGAGCGGAGGATGAGTTGCGCGAGCCGCAAAAAGTGTTCAAGTGAACATAATTCAAATGACCGCGGACGCCCCTCTTTATTCTCTCGCCGAAATAGCGGCGGGCGCTTCGTCTCCAGAGGCTGTTCCCCTCTCGCCACAGGCGGTAAAGGTGGCCGATCTGCGCCGGATTTTGCAGGAGAAATTTCCGGCGCGTCCCGCTCCCAAGGAGGGGTATTTCCGCACGGGCCTGGAGTCGATCGATCGGGAGCGGGGGCTGCCGCGCGCGGCTGTAACCGAAATATGCGGCTCGCTCGGGACGGGGTCGCTGCTCATTGCGGCGCTGGCGCGGGCGGCCCATCGCGCACGCTCCTTTTGCGCGCTCATCGATGGCGGGCGCTCGTTCGATGCGTTCGATTTGGGGCAGCCTGTATTGAAGCGGCTGCTTTGGGTTCTATGCGACGGCGCGGAGCAGGCGGTAAAGGCAGCCGATCTGCTGCTGCGGGATGGAAATCTGCCGCTCATCCTGCTCGATCTGCAGCCGCTTCCGGCGATTCAGCTTCGGCGGATCCCGGCCAGCACATGGCACCGCTTCCATCGTGTGGCGGAGCAGGGGAATGCCGCTTTCGTGGTGCTCACGCCGCGACCCATGATCGAAGGCGCCCGCGTGCGGATCGCCGCTGAGAGCCGGTGGCGCCTCGATGCCATGATCGCGCCGCGCCGCGCGCTGATCGAGACGCTGGAATTGAAAATATTCGATCGCGGCATGGGAAAAGGGATCGGTGGGCCAGAGTTTGTGGCGGCGCTCGATCGCCACCTCAAAGCGGGGTGAAAATCGCCATGCTTTTCGCCGCGCTCTTTCTGCCGCGCTTTTCGCTCCAGGCCGTGCTCCGTTTTCGTGACGATCTGCGCGGGAAACCGGTCGCACTGGTGGACGATGCCGCCAGCAAAGGGCGTGTGGTGGAAGCCAGCGGGGCCGCGCGAAAATGGGGCGTTTTCGAGGGGATGGCATCGACGCAGGCGATGGCGCGCTGCGCCGGGCTGGCGCTGCTGCCGCGATCGATCGAGCAGGAGCGGGTGGTCGAACAGATCCTGCTGGAAATCGCGATGTCACTTTCTCCGGGAGTCGAGCGGACGGCGCCCGGCGTCTGCACGGTCGATCTGCGCGGGGCGCAAATTCCCGATCGCGAGCGATGGGGCGCCGATGTGGTGGATCGGCTCGGCGCGCTTCATCTTGAGGCGCGACTCGGCATGGCCGGGGCGCCCGATCTCGCGCTGCTCGCGGCGCGCACGGCCGCCCCCGTTCTTATCGTGCGCGATTCGCTCGCTTTTTTGGCCGGGCGCGGCGTGGCCGAGATCTCTTCCTCGCCGGAATTGCTGCGCATCCTGCACGATTGGGGCATTCGCGATCTGGGCGGTTTCGCGCGGCTTCCCAAAAGCGAGGTCGCCAGCCGGCTCGGCCCCGAGGCCGTAAAAATATGGGAGCAAGCGGCGGGAAAATCGGAGCGCCTGCTAAAGTATGTCCGCCCGCCGGAGCTTTTTGAGGAGGTGTTTGAATTCGAGCACGAGATCGAGACGCTCGAGCCGCTGCTTTTCCTGCTGCGCCGTTTTATCGAACAGCTCTCGCTTCGCTTGCAAGGCGCGTACCGGGTGGCGTCGGAAATGAGCCTCGCCCTGCCGCTGGAAAATGGAGAATCGCACGCGCGCCTTTTCACCATCCCATCGCCTACGGCGGATGTGGAGACGCTCTTCCGCATCCTGCACACGCATCTGGATGGACGCCGTCTCGAACATCGCCCGGTGGCTCTGCGGCTGGCGATGAAAGCTGCGAATCCTGAAAATCGGCAATTGCAGATCTTCGAGAACGCCCTGCGCGATCCCAATCGTTTTGGGGAGACGCTTGCCCGTCTCGCGGCGCTGGCAGGGAGCGATCATGTCGGAACACCGCAGGCCGGCGAGACGCATCGCCCGGGCAGCTATCGACTCCTTGCGCCCTCCTTCGAGAGCGATGAATCGACACTGCTCGCGGAAGAGCCGCCCGAAAGGGGCATCGGGCTTCCGCTCCGCCGTTACCGTCCTCCGCATCCCGCAAAAGTGGCGCTGGAGCGATCCCGCCCGGCATCGGTATTTTCACAACCCGCGTCGGGAATCGTGAGCGGCTCATTTGGCCCATACCGGCTTTCCGGCGAATGGTGGGATGCCGCCACATGGGAAGCGGAAGAGTGGGATGTGGAACTCGCGGGCGCCGGTATGTACCGACTCTCCCGCCGGGGTGGGGAGTGGACCGTCGAAGGATGCTATGACTAGCGATCAGACAGGGAATGTCCGAGACGAGCCGCCCGCCCCTGCGCCGACGGCGGCTCACGCTTTCGTTTCGCAAACAGAGATCGACGACGTTTGCTGCGCGGCCCCGGCGGGGCATAAGCCATCCGCGCCGCAGTACATCGAATTGCATGCGCGCAGCGCCTTCTCCTTCCTGCGCGGCGCCTCCTTTCCGGAGCAACTGGCCGAGCGCGCGGCGGAACTCGGCATGCCCGCCATCGCCTTGTGCGATCGCGGCGGCGTGTATGGTTCTCCGCGCCTTCACGCCAAAGGGCGCGAGCATCACATCCGGGCGATCGTCGGCTGTGAACTCCCGCTGGACGACGGCTCGGCGCTTCCGGTGCTGGCGGCCACGCGCACGGGATACCAAAATCTTTGCCGGATGCTCACTCGCGCCAAGCTGCGCGGCACAAAGACCGATGCGCCGGTGCTCTGGACGGAGCTTGCGGAATTTGCTGAAGGCTTGGTGGCGCTCACGGGCGATGAAGAGGGGCCGGTCCGGCGATGCCTTGCGGGAGCCGATCCGGCGAAGGCCACCGTCATTTTGAGCCGGCTGCAGGCGATCTTCGGCAGGGAAAATGTTTATGTGGAGGTGCAGCGCCATTTGCAGCGCGGCGAGGAGCGTCTCAACTCCCAACTCTCGGAGTTGGCGCAATCCGGCGGCGCGCCTCTGCTGGCCACCAATGGCGTGCTGTACGCGCGCCGGGAGCAGCGCTCCGTGCTCGATGTCTTCACCTGCGCTCGCGAGCATACGCACTTGGACGCCGCCGGACGCCTCCTCAGCGCCAACGATGAGCGCTATCTTAAGGACGCCCGCCAGATGGCGCGCCTCTTTGCCGATCTGCCGCAGGCAATCGAAAACACCGTCCTCCTGGCCGGACGCCTCGAATTTTCACTGGAGAATCTCGGGTACGAATTCCCACGCTATCCGGTGAGCGATGGCGAGACGATGGACAGCATGCTGCGCAAAGTCACCATGGGCGGCGCTCGCGCCCGCTACTCGCACCTGGGGCGCAAGGTGCTGGCACAGCTCGATCGTGAGCTCAAACTCATCGCCGCGCTCGGCTTCTCCGGTTACTTCCTCATTGTCTGGGATATAGTGAATTTCTGCACCGCGGAGAATATCCTCGTGCAAGGGCGGGGGAGCGCTGCGAACTCGGCGGTTTGTTATTCACTAGGCATCACCGCCTGCGATCCGATCGCGTGCAATCTGCTCTTCGAGCGCTTTCTTTCAGAAGGCCGCACGAGCTGGCCCGACATCGACCTCGACCTCCCTTCCGGCGACCGGCGCGAGCGTGTCATCCAGGAGGTCTATCGCCGCTACGGGCGCCACGGGGCGGCGATGACCGCCAATGTGATTAGCTATCGCGGGCGCAGCGCCATGCGCGAGATCGGTAAGGCGCTTAACTTCGCGCCCGATGTGATCAATCGTTTCTCGGCGCTCTACGCCAATGGCGATTTTCCGCACACGCTCGAATTAAAGGGCCAGCTCGCGCAGGCCGGCATCGCTCTCGATCATCCGCGGGCCGCCGCGGCGGTCGAGCTTTATCGGCAGATGTACGGGCTGCCGCGCCATCTCGGGCAGCATTCCGGCGGCATGATTATCGCCCAGGGCCAGCTTTCGTCGGTTGTCCCGCTGGAGAATGCCTCGATGCCCGGACGTGTCGTTTGCCAGTGGGACAAGGACGATTGCGAAGATCTCGGCATCATAAAGGTCGATCTGCTCGGGCTTGGCATGATGGCGGTGCTCCAGGATACGATCGAACTCTGCGCCGAGCGCGGGCAGCCGGTCGATCTCGCGACGATACCGAAGGACGATCCAGCCACATACGATCTCATGCAGCGCGCCGATACCATCGGCCTTTTTCAAATCGAGAGCCGGGCGCAGATCGCCACGCTGCCGCGCATGAAGCCGAAGGAGTTTTACGATGTGGTGGTGGAAGTATCCCTCATTCGGCCCGGCCCCATCCAGGGACACATGGTGCATCCCTATCTGGCGCGCCGGGCGGGCAAGGAGAAGATCACGTACTTCGACGAGCGATTGAAGCCGGTGCTCGAACGCACGCTCGGCATACCGCTTTTTCAGGAGCAACTGCTCAAGATTGCGATGGTCATGGGCGATTTCTCCGGCTCGGAAGCCGAGGAGTTGCGCCGCGCACTCAGCTTCCATCGCTCCAAAGAGCGGATGCAAAAAGTCTGTGTAAAGCTGCGCGCCGGCATGGAGCGCAAGGGAGTTGCGCCCGATATCGTCGATCAAGTCATCCAGGCCGTGCAATCGTTTGCCGTCTATGGATTCCCCGAGTCGCACGCCATCTCCTTTGCCATCCTCGCCTATGCCAGCGCGTGGCTGAAGGTGCATCGCGGAGCGGAATTTTTCGCCGGTTTGTTAAATAATCAGCCGATGGGCTTTTATGCGCCCGCGACGCTGGTGAAGGATGCCGAACGGCATGGAATCCAGCTTCGCCCCGTGGACATTCAAATCTCCGAGTGGCGCTGCGCGATCGATTCCGATTCGGCCATTCGCCTCGGCTTATGCATGGTGCGCGGTTTGAATGGCGCAAGCGGCGAACGCGTCTTGCAGGCGCGAAGCGCGGCGCCCTTTGCGTCCGTCGCCGATTTCAAAGCGCGCGTCCAACTGAGCGCCGATGAGTTGCGGACCCTGGCAAAGATCGGAGCATTGAACGGCCTGGCCCGCCATCGCCGCGACGCCCTCTGGCGTGTGGAGGAGCGCCACGATCCCGAGAGCCTCTTCTTTGCCGCCGCGCCGACAGTCGGCGGCGGCCCCGCGGAGTCGTCCCCGCTGGCGCCGATGGATCCCTTCGAACGGCTCGCCGCCGATTTCACTGGCACTTCGCTCACACTCGGTCCGCACTCGATGGCGCTCGTGCGTGATCGCCTGCCCGATATCTGGCGCGCCTCCGATCTGGCGGGCGCTCCCGATGGATGCACCCTCCGCATCGCTGGCAGCGTGATCTGCCGGCAACGCCCCGGAACCGCCAAAGGCTTCGTCTTCGTGAGTCTCGAAGACGAGACGGGCGTCGCCAATGCGATCGTCACTCCGCAACTCTTCGAAAAAATGCGCCTGCGCATTTCGCAAGAGCCTTTCCTTGTCATTGAAGGGACGCTGCAAAACAAAGAAGGCGTCATCCACGTAAAAGCCGGCGCCATCGAAGCGCTCCCCTTGCGCCAGCTAGTCGGCCCGGAATCGCACGATTTCAGGTGAAATAATCGGCGCCCCCTGGGCAGCCGCCTGAATTTTCCGGAAATCGCGGTGGAGCGATGATCCGTGGCGCCAGCGGCAGTCTCAGAACGGAAGCGGTTCGCCGTAGATTCTCTGATAGAGCCAGCGCTTCAGTTCAATCTCCGAAAGCCCCGCAGGCGCCGACGCGAGAACCATCTTGCGCGCCGCCGTGAACATCCTTGCGCCCATGATGAACCGCTCTTCATTCGACCGCGCCATGAGCATTGAAACGAAGCGCGCATGCATTTCCGGCGTCGTGTCAGCCGGACGTGGCGCGATGCCAAAGTTGGGCGAGCCCGAGATCATTCAGCCAGCATGTCACGTATGCCGCGTCAAAGCCAGTGGAGACCAAGTTCCGAACGTCCTCCAATTGGCGCTCCGAACCCGATTCGGCGCACCAGCACAGCTTTGAGAGAATAAGGTCTTCCTTGGTCACAATCCAGGTTTCAAAACCGCCAGCGATGATCTTCCGACGCCGGCTAAATTCTTCAATGCGGTACGGCGTGCGTTTGCAGATAATGCAATCCACTTTAATCACGGAGGCGTGGTGAATCAGGTTAAATAAGGTCGCATTCGCGACGGCGTCCGCGATTCCTTCGCTCGACACATAATAATCTGGCTCGAAGACGCGCGCGATTTTGCCTGGCGAAACAAGCGGGAGCTGAACAATCAAATCAATGTCGCGCGTCATCCGTGGTTGAGCGTAAAAATTCATCGCCAGAGACCCCGTCAGCATGAATGGAATATCCGCCGCCTCGAGCCGTTGCGAAACGTCTCGCAAGACCGTTAACTCATCCGGCGTCTCGCTCATGCGGCAGCAGCGATGGGGTGGTTCCGAACAATCGCTCTGGGCGTTCTTGCATCCACGATCTTCGGCAGTTTCATCGGGTGGCGAGAGATCACCGCTTCTTCTTCCCGGCTTTCCCCTCCAACTCGGCAATCGCCTTCTTCGCGTCCGCCTTCACACCGGCTTCCGCGCTCCCTTTTTCCACCTCGCGATAGCACGTGATCGCGCCGGCCTTGTCCTTCATCCGCGCGTAGGCCTCAGCGAGATTCATGAGTACGAGCGTGTCGTCCGCGGCCTTCTCGTGCGCGATCTTGAGATGGCCCAGGCATGCGGCGTAATCCTGATGCCGGTAGTCGAGCGCCGCGAGAATGTTATATCCATACACGTGCTCAGGAAACGCCGCGATCAGATCTTCGGACAACGCCCGGCAACGCTTCTCGTCCTCCGGCTTTCCCGATTTGTAAAACTTCGAGACGTAGTGGTACACCGACTCCGGGATAAACTTCTGCGGCGAATCTGGCGGCGCCAGATCATTGGTCCATTTGAAGGCGCCCGCATCGTGCGCCGCCGAACGCAGGAAGGTGTCCAGCGTCGCGAAGCATTCCGGCCCTTTGCCCAGATCCATCTGGACCGAGGCGAGGCCCATCACAATATCCATCCTCTGCGGAAAGCGCTGCGCGCCTTCTTCAAGCAGCGCCAGAGTGCGCTTCGGCAGTTCCGGATTCACTTTCCCAGTCTCCGAAATGCTCCCGACCGCCTTCCCATCTTTCTGGCTGGCTACGACGAAGTCGCCTGCTTCAGCGGGTTTGGTGGAGATATTGAGCGTCTCGCTCAAGCCCCACCAGTAATTCGACGCCAGAGCAAAATAGTCCGGGTTATTCTGCTCGTCCTTGTAGGACTCCTCCAAAAATTTTTGAATCTCCTCCGCTGGCGCGCTCGTTTTTAATGCCGCGAACTTTTCCGCGAATTTCGCATCAGCCGCAAGGGAGGCGCCGCTCAAAAGTGTCCACCACGACAGGGCGAGCGCCATCCCCAGCCAGCCCCCCGTGGTTGCGCCTCTCTGGCTCATCAGGATTGCGCCGATCATTCCACCGTGACGAGATCTTCTTCCGACAGATCCTCTGGAAGCTCACCGCTGGCTACGTATGTAAAGCCCATGCCGACGCCGTAAGACGACGTGGCGAGCGCATCGACCAGCGCCGCATGCTGCTGGACCGCGAAGGTGGGACGTTCTCCATCGGGCGGATGTAGGATTGCCGCGACCTCGTCGATTTTCGCGGAACCGAACGCAGCGCACAATTTCCGGGCGTCGCCTCCGCTCGGAGGCGCGTCTTCTCCCCCGAAATATCCGGGCGCCGAGCAATACGCATCCGTCTTCACTCCACTCTCGTGAAGCTCATAAACGAGAATATCGTCGTCATGATTGAGGATGGCGAGGACCGGACAGCGCAGCGACTTCGACAGGCGCGCGCCAAGTTCTGTAAGCACCCCGGGGCTTTGCGAGTCCGATTCTTCATCAAATACGACCAGGGAGCCGTTCAAGACGGGCGTGATCATGGCGCTTCGGCCCGAAAGCGCGGAGGCGACCGCCGCCTGATCGGTGCTGCGGACGGTGTAATTTGTATAAAAATTTCCCATGTTGGATGCGCTTTGTTTCGGCAATGTAAGCAGGTGCCGGGCCGAGGCGCAAGGCGGGCCGCGCTCCGACTCCAGAGATCCTGCGACGCTGTCGTCGCGGCGCGCCCTCCATTTCCTTCCGCGCTGGGCACGAACCCTGCACCAGCGGAGCACCTGCTCTCATGAATCCGCGTCGATTGCTGCTCATCCAGGACAATTCTCTCGTTCAAAACTTCTACCGCGAGAAGCTCGAGCGGGCCGGCTTTGCCGTGCATGGGGTGGCGAGCGTCGAGGAGGGAATCCGGCGCATGGAAGCGGCGCCGACGGATTTCGTAGTCATCGATCCGCTCCTCCCCGATGGCGAGGCGCACCAATCGATCGAGGCAATTCGCGCCGGAAAGGACGCAGGAGCATCCCAGATCTTCGTGCTTCCGACTCAGCAGCGCTTCATCGCCGAGGCGATCACGCAAAACGCCCGCACCCATCTGCTGCCATTTGAGGCCAATGTGGCCGCCAGTCTGGTGCAAGCCGCCGCGAAGGCCGCCGATCTGGAACTTGAGCCCGACGCCTTGCGAAACTGCGAGCCGGACGACCGCTGGCGCCGCACGGTTCTCAATGCCGGACCGGCGGTGATAGCGCAGATTCGGCAGGGACTCCGCGAACTGCTCCGCACACCGGGGAATCCCGAGCCGCTCCGCACGCTGCTGCAGACCGTGCATACGGTTGCGGCGCAGATGAGCCTGCTCGGGCCGAGCGCGATCTCCCAAGTAGCCTGCGCTTTCGAGCAGCTCGTCTATGGCCTTTACCAAATCCCCGAGCGGATGAATGAACTCACGCTGCGAACCGTCGGACAGGCCGCCGATTTTCTTGCGGCTCTGCTCGGCTCCAGCGATTGCCTCCGCAAGGCGGACCTGCGCTCGACCCGCGTAATGGTCGTCGAGGACGAGGGGAATGCCCGCGAACTCATCATCGCCGCCATGGAACTCGTGGGGCTGGCAGCCGATGGACTCGATACGCCTGGCGCCTGCCTGGCGGTGATGAGCGCCGAGCGCGCAAGCCTCATCTTCATGGACATCAATCTGCCCGAAATGAATGGATTTGAGGTCTGCGCGAAGCTGCGGGCGATGCCGCTGCACGAGCACACGCCGATCGTCTTCCTCACCGGGATGAATTCCTTTCAAAACCGCGTCCAATCGAATCTCAGCGGCGGCAACGATTTTGTCGGCAAACCATTCAACGTCGCGGAGCTCGGACTCAAGGCCCTCATCTGGGTGCTTCGAGGGCAATTCGGCCTGATTTGAAATAATTCCGTTTTTCGTTGCGTCTCTCCACTTTCTCCTGATAAAAACCATTGCAGTTCCACGTTTCCCGTTTTAGAACATTACCACTATGAAGCCTTCACGCTCCATCCTCTCCCCCCTGGCAGCGACTCTCCTGGCACTTTCCGGCACTGCGCTCGCGCAGACCGCGACGACCGACCCGGTCGGATTTATCACGTTGAACGTGACTGCGGGAAGTGTCGCCCATCCGGTGCTCAGCTTGGATGGCCTTGGTCTGACACCACCGGTTGATTTCCAAGGGACGGCAGACTCGGTCGGAACTAAAACTCTGACGATCAATTCCGCTCCTTTCGTAGCAAATCGATACAATGCTACCGCAGGTGTGCCGATCGTACCAGTGTATAGCATCGAGATGACTTCTGGTGCTGGTGCGGGTGTAATTTTGGATATTGCGTCAAACACGGCAACGACAATCACAACTGTCCAGACTCTTCCAAGCGGTGCGGGTAGCTTTAAAGTGCGACCACATTGGACGATCAATTCCATTTTCGGGGCCACAAATTCCGCTGGGCTTGGTGGTGGACTCTTGGCGAGTGCGGATCAGATTCTTATCCAAAACGGGAATGGATATGATTTTTATTACTATCAAGTGGATCCTGATGGCAGCAACGGCGGCACAGGATGGAGAAGCACTAATGATTCTTTTACAGACGCCGGTCCAACGGTGATTCTGCCTGAAGAAGGCCTTTTTATAAAATGCAAACAGGCTGCGGGAGCAAAGATTGTTCTCACAGGCGCCGTGAAGACTTTGCAGACGTCAGTTCCGGTGATGCCTGGTAATAATATACTCGGTAACATCTGTGCAACTCCAATGACGTTGGCTGACTCTGGATTGTATGATGCCGCAAAACCGGCAAACTCCGTTCAAGGTGGCCTCCTTGCGTCAGCCGATCAAATTCTACTTTTGAACGCGGGAGGCACGGGTTACACATTTTACTACTACCAGATCGATCCCGACGGCAGTAATGGAGGAACCGGGTGGAGGAGCACTGACGATTCATTCACAGACGTCGGGCTAACTGCGAAGATTCCCGTCGGCAGTGGTGTTATAATTAAGCGAAAAGCCGCGACTGCATTTAGCTGGATTATTCCCCAACACCCTCAGACTCTTTAATTCGAAGGAATCGACATTCCCACGGACAAATCTTCTTATCACTGTATTATGCCCATAACTAGATCCCTCTTCGCCCCGGCGCTTCTCGCGCTAGGTTTGGGTAACATCGCCCATGGGGCGTCCATCATTTACTCAGCATCGAGTACAAATGGCTTCACACTCCAAGATACAACAACGATGCTTCCGGTTGGAGACTTGGTGAGAGTCGGCGTTTTTTCGATTTCAGACGCGACGATTAAGGCTGATTTGGTCCTTGGAGACTTTACTGCTGTTAATAACGCGTTCACGACCCTTGGTTCGAGCACTATTGGACACGGCCAGGGGAATAATCCTGGTTACTTCGTTCAAACATCAACAACGCCACTGCCAATTGATTCCAATCCAGGTGACTTGAACATTGCGGGCCAACAGCTCTACATTTGGGCAATGAATGTTCCGAATGTTGCTGCAGCGAACGCAACTACAGAGCATGCAATCCTCTACGTGTCTAACGTTGCCCGTGGCGCAATCGCCGGTAATCCAAACTGGTCAGTGCCAAGTGACAATCCGGTCGCTGGATCGACCCAGTTCGATATAAATGACCTAACGGGTGGTGCGGTGGCGGGTGGCGGGCATCCTGCGGTTCTCAATCCAAATGCCGTTGTGGTGGAAGGGCTTCTGACGCCGCTTGCGAATAATTCCAGCCTTCACAAGCAGAATAATTTCGCGCTTGTGCAGGCTGCGATTCCGGAGCCGACATCGACATCGGTGCTCTTTGTATCTGGAATTGCATATTTGGCCCGTCGGCGCCGCAAGGCATAGGCGCTTTTGTTCCAGATCGGGGGATCAGTTGCCCCTCCTTCCAATCGTAACCGCAATCGCTGTTGAACATCCGGTGGATGCGGGCAAATTCCACGGATGCCCCAGTTCCGGTACGTTGCTCGCAATCCTGAGGGGAAGCTTGTCGATGGCACGCTGACTTGCAATGATCGCGCGGCTGCGATTCTGCAAGTCGAGCGCGAGCGCTTTGTGCCGATTCGCATCGAGGCGATAGCGGATTCGCCGAAGAGCGGCGCTCCTTCAAATCGGGAAACGCTCGATAGGGGAACGGCAAAGTCCAAGACCGAGGCTTCCCCCGCACGCACCAACGGCGCGCAAAAGTCGCAGAAGCCAGATGGCGCAAAGGCGGCGGCTTCCACGCCGAACAGCCACAAATCGCTGTCGAAGACCGATGGCGCGAAGCCGGAGCCACCGGCCACCATCGAGAAGCTGGAAGTGATGACGCACTCCCAGCGTTACCTTTTCACGGAGCAGCTCTCAAATCTTCTTTGCGCCGGCATCACCCTCGACGAGGCGCTCGGCATCCTTGTGAAGCGGATGCGTCATCCGCGCCTCCAAGCCTTATCGAAAGGGCTGCACCGTTCGCTGGTCGATGGCCGCAGTCTGTCGCAGGCGCTCAAGGATTACCCGAAGATCTTTTCGCCTCTGTACGTGAATATGGTCGCGGCAGGTGAGGCGAGCGGCGCGCTCGGCGACATTCTCAAGCGGCTTGTCCAGCACCTCTCGGATGTGAAAGGGCTCAGCGAGCGCGTGCAGCAAGCGCTTCTGTACCCCGCGTTTCTCGTCCTGGCAGGGATCGGACTGGTGATCGTCTTCATGACGAAGATGGTTCCCAAGCTCCTCTCTTTTTTCAAAGACACAGGCCAGGCGCTGCCGCCCGCCACGCGCCTCCTGCTCGATGTCAATCACCTCATCATGAATTACTGGTGGGTGGCCGTGGCAGGCTGCTTCGGACTATTCACGCTCTTCAAGATCTACACGCGAACTCCGGATGGACGCCTCGTGTGGGATGCTTTCCTATGGCGTCTGCCCGTCTATAGCTCCGTCATCCGGCGCCGCTTCTACGCGCAGTTTGCGCGAACACTCGGCACCCTCGTTGAAAATGGCGTCACAATGCTGAAAGGACTCGAGCTCATGGAAGAAAGTTCGGGAAACGAGTATGTTCGCACCCGCATGCACGATGTGCGCCGGGCGGTCGTCGATGGCGCGACGCTCTCGACCGCCCTCGGGGAGCAGAAGATTTTTCCTGATCTGTTTACCGACATGCTATCCGTCGGGGAGCAGACCGGGCGCTTCGGGCAATCGCTCGGCAATATCGCCGATATCTACGAGCGCGAACTCGACAAGCAGGTGCAGATCATCTCGACGCTCATCCCGCCGGTGGTGATGGTCGGCATCGCGGGAATCGTCGGCGTCATCGTTTATGCGATCATGACGGCCGTCTTCTCCCTTACGCAGGGCTTGCACACGCAGGTCCACTAGGGTAAAGCCATCGCGTTCCCGCGCCAACCTCTCTCACTGGCTTGTCCATGCTTCACCGGCTCATCCCATCGTTTCGCTTCGCCGCCGCCAGCCTCGCCCTTCTTGGCACGCTTGCTCCAGTGAAGGCCCAGCAGTTGCGCGAGCAGCCGATCCCGTATTCCGTCTGGCTTGATTTCGAGGCGCTCTCGCGTCCCGATCCGCCGCGCGTCTCGCTTCCGATCTGGTTCGAGTCGCTTCAAGTTCTGCATGCAGCCGGCAATTCAGCCGCCACCGAGCAGACTTCCTACCGCATGCGGCTGCGCAAGGTCGGTTCGCTTAACCGCGAGATCCAGCTTCGCGTCTTTTTCGACGATGCACCCGATGCTTCGCCGAGTGTCAGTGCGTGGACTGAAACCGGCGCCCGCCTTTACGGGTCCGATCCGCTGGGAGCCGGCCTCGATTTGCCGAGTTCCGTTTCGCTGCTGATCCCCGCGGAGAAGGCCGACTACATCGATGTCACTGTCCCAGGCAATGGCAGTAACATCCGCGGCGTCTTGCTCAGTTCCGTCGTAAAGACCGAGACGCGCGCCGCTGTAGATTTCCCGCCCACAAGTCAGCCGCTTGATCCGTTCGGCAATCTCCCAGCGACCGTTCCCGACGAGAACGACTTGTCGCTCTATGGCCGCGTCCGCGCCATGCTGGATGCGAAGCCGGTGCGCCTGTCGCCCGTGGATACTCTCTCATTCGATCTCCAGCAGCAACCGCTCGTGGCCGTTGTCACATTCGAAGTGCTGAATGCCGATATCGCCTTCCCGCCCGATGTCACCGTGAATGACCACATGGCCGGCGCAACGCAGCTTCATCTTCCCGATCTCGCCGATCCCGGCTACCGCGGCGAAGTGCGCCCGATGGAGAAGGACATGCACTTCCGCTACACCGGCTGGCTGCACTGCGAGGTCGTCATTCCCGGCTCGCTGCTGAAGGCTGGGCCCAATGAGCTTGCGCTCACCGCAAATCCTCAAGGCGGCTCGGTCGCTGTGCGATCGGTCGAATTGCAGCTCAAGCACAATTGGCAGAGCTTGGATTACACCGTCACTCCCTGACGCCACCGGCGCCGCCGTTTATTTTAAACCTTTTGCGGTCCGACCTGTCTAAGAACCGGTCTGCTTCGCTGCCTCCTCAATCATCGGTCCATGAAACGCGCCCTCCTTCGCACGTCTGCATTCACCCTGCTGGAAATCATGCTCGTGGTGACGATCATCGCCATCCTCGTGGGTGGCGCGATCGTCGCGTTTGCGCCAGCTCTCGACACCACGAAGAAGACCAAAGCGGCCGCCGATATTGAGCAGATGAAGACATGGCTCGTAATGTACTCAGCGCGCGCTGGCGGGTTCCCAACGACCGAGCAAGGCCTCCAGGCGCTTGCCGCCAAGCCAACGTCCGAGCCGGTCCCGAGCAACTGGTCCCCGCAGACCGACGACATCCCGAAGGATCCGTGGAACCACGATTACCTGTACGAATGCCCCGGCACGCACCATCCCGATTCATTCGATCTCTTCTCGTGTGGCCCAGATGGGAAGCCGCACACCCCGGACGACATCGGTAACTGGAAATAGCCGCGTAGTTGCAGGCGGGCCATTTCATCCCGGCCTGCTGGGGGATCGATCGCTTTGCCGGCGCCTACGAGTTCTTCAGTACGATATGGAAGAGGATCGCTCCCGTGTCGCGGCAGCGGTCGATCCCCTTTTCTACGAGCTCATAGATGTCCTTCCAAAAGACAATCGTTCGCGCGTCGGATTGCGTGTTGAGGTATAGATCCCGGAGCAACTCGTTCATGATCCGGTCCGCATCGCCTTCGATCGCCTGAATGCGCTCGTAGTTCTCCCGAATCAGTTCGGCTCGCGCCTTGGAGGGCAGATCCGCCACCATCCGGACTACGACGCCCGCGCCCTGATCCAGCAGGGAGACCTGCCGCCGGATCGGATCCATATTCACGCCGGGCGGGCAAATGATGAGCCGCTCACCGATTTTTTCGACCGTCTTCGATATCTTGTAGAGGGCCGTCGAGAGCGCCTCGATATCCTCACGTTCGATCGGTGTCACAAAGGTGTGAAAAAGCTGCTCGGTGATCTCTTGTCCAATCCGTTTGTGTTTGCGCCGACTTTGATCGATCGCACCGAGTATCGCGTCGATCGGACCTTGGTTGAGCTGCGCCACCAATTCTCCGAGCGATTGCGCGCCGCGCTGCGCTTCCACGGCGCTCGACTCCAGGAGGTGGAAAAATTTCTCATCGCGGCCAAATAAGCGCTGAAGGGCGGACATGGGGTTAAAATGAGGGAAGCGGCGCTGCGGTCTAATTGAATCGGTTGGTCGCCGTCAAGCAGTCTGGAAGCGGCATGCAGCCGAGGTCTCTCTGAGTATGGATCGTTTATTTGAATACCGCTGGCGAAGTCAAGCCATTGCCGTCTAGCTACCGGTATATCTCGTCCTCCTTGTGGAAGCCGTCTTTGACCACGGTCTCGCGCATATTTTCCTTTGTGACCGGAATCACTTCCAAGAGTACGGCAGGCGCCTTCACCTTTCCATTGTCGATCTCGGATTTGGCGACGATCGGCCGGCGTTGCGCGAGCTTCACTGCCAGATCCGCCGCTTGCGAGGCCAGCCGCGACAGCGGCTTGTAGATCGTCATCGCCTGCGTTCCCGCGACGATCCGCTGGCACGCAGCCACTTCCGCGTCCTGGCCCGTCACGAGCACTTTGCCGGCCAGCCCTTCCTCGGTGAGCGCCTGGATTGCGCCGCCCGCCGTCCCGTCATTCGATGCCAGAATGGCGTCAAACGTTCCCGCCTTCGTGATCGCGGCATTCGTGATCCGCTTTGCATTCTCAGGCCGCCAGTCTTCCGCCCAATCCTCATGAACGACTTCGATCGAGCCGCTCTTAATAAAGGGTTCGAGAACCCGATCCTGCCCTTCCTTAAAGAGCAGCGCGTTGTTGTCCGTCTTCGATCCATAAATCCGAACCAGCCGCTTTTTGCCGCCGCCCTCGTGGGCGAATCGATCCACCAGGTATTGCGCCTGCAACTCGCCCACCTTCACATTGTCGAAGGTCATGTAAACATCGAGGTCGCATCCCGTAATCAGGCGGTCGTATGCGAGCACCGGAATCCCCGCCTCGTGCGCCTTTTCGACCGCCGTAGCCATCGCCGCGCCGTCGTGCGGAATGATCACAAGCGCATCGACGCCGCGGCTGATGAGGGCCTCGATGTCTTTGACCTGGCGCACATCGTCGCCATTTGCGGCCTCGGCGATTACGTCTGCGCCGTCTGCCGCCGCTCGCGCAGTGAACATCGCCTTGTCCCCCTGCCATCGCTCCTCCTTCAAAGTGTCCATCGAGAGGCCGATGAGCGGGCGCGTCCGCTTCGGTGGCGCGCCGTGCGAACCGCCGCGGGCCAGCGCAAGGCCCATGGCGACGCTCAAAATGCAGGATAGGGTGACAAGGGAGAGGCGCAGCTTCATCAAAGTTTTAGAACAGGAGAACGAACGTAGTCTGCCAGCGGACGCGGCGCCAGCGGAAGGAATCGCTTCAAGAAGCGGCTTGCTGCTCGAAAAGTTCCGCGAGGGAAAGAGCAAACACAGGAAACAGGCCAATCTGCGCATTTTGTAGAGGGCCGCCATAGTTATGGATTGCGCTTTTGCGTGGAGACCGATGCGCGCGTCGTTGTTCGCGGCCGGACGCCGATCGGCGCGATCGGGGTAAGGGCTGGATGTTGACTCAAACGCGGGGCCGCCTACTTTGGCGCGAAATGTTCCCCCGCGCGCTATTTAAGGCGTCCATCCTCATTGTGTCCGCCGCCGGTTTTGCGTGCGATTTGCGCGCATCCGCGCCCGATGCGGAACGGCTCGCGCGCGGCGAAAAGATATTCGCCGAGAAGTGCGCGCTCTGTCATCAGGCGACCGGGCAGGGAGCGCCGCCGGTTTACCCACCGCTCGCAGGCAGCGACTTCCTTCTCAAGGATCGCGACCGATCGATTCGGATCATTTGCGAGGGCTTGTCCGACCCGATCACTGTCAATGGGCAGGCCTATGTCAATGTGATGCCCGCGCAAATCCTCGACGACGCGCAGGCGGCGGATGTGCTGACCTTTGTGACCAATGCGTGGGGAAACGAGGCGCCGGCATACACGCCGGCGGAGGTGGCAAAGGCGCGGAAAAAGTCGCGCTTTCCTACTTTTGCCGCGCTCATGAAATCGACGGCGTACCGGCCGCTGCCGCCGGCGCCGAAGGGATGGGCGCTCCGTGAGGTCGCCGCGCTGCCGGAGTTCTGTGTCCGCCTGGCAGGAAATGGCAAAGGGGATGTCTATGTTCTTGCGCAAAATGGCGGCATCTACTCGCTCGACCAAAAGGCTGGGGCTGTCGCCCCGATCGTAAAGCCGGCGGATTATCTCGATCCATCACGCGGCGACCTCGTGGCGCTCGGCCTGACAGAGAGCGCGGATGGCCGGCTTTGGTTTGTTATCAATCAGAAAGTAACAGTGGAGGGTGAAAAGTATGTGCAGAATGAGGTGTCCGTGTATCGGACATCGGAAACGGTTGACGGACACCCAGCCGCGCCCAAACTCTGGTTTCGAACGCACTACCCGTATGGGGTCGGGAGTTATAACCACGGCGTAAGCACGATGGCCTTTGGTCCAGACGGCATGCTCTACGTCAACAGCGGTTCGCGAACGGATGGCGGGGAGACAGGAAAAGATCCGCACTACTATCCGGGCGGCGAAGTCGATTTGACTTCGTGCATTTGGCGGCTCGATCCGAAGGCGGAGGAGCCCAAAGTGGAAGTTTTCGCGCGCGGGATTCGCAATGCGTTCGGGTTCGCATGGGATGCGTCCGGGAATCTTTTCACCGCCAGCAACGGCCCGGATTACAACGCGCCTGAGGAGATGGACTGTGTCAAGCAAGGGAAACATTACGGGTTTCCCTATCAATTCTCGAATTGGCCGGTGAAGCCGCATTTCCCTTACAAATACACCCCTTCTGCGCCGAAGGGCCTCGATTTTACTCTCCCCGTGGCGAATCTCGGACCTGCGGCGGGCGGCTCCCCGAAGAAGCCGATGTACACTTTCGATCCACATTCGTCGCCGGCCGGGATGCTCTGGTGCGGAGACGATTTTACCCAACCGCTCGGCGGCGGTTTCCTGATCACCCGGTTTGGCAACTTGCTCGGGCCTCCCGCCGCGCCGAGGGATGTCGGGTTCGATGTGCTCTCGTGCAAGCTCACGCAGTTGCCGCACAGCGACTCGTGGCAGGCGCGGACGACCACGGTGCTTGCCCCACTGGGGCGTCCGATCGACATGGTAAGGGACGGTCCAGGCCGGGTGCTGATACTTGAGTACACGCGCCCTACGAATTTCCGGGAAAAGCTCGGGTGGATGCCAGGCCGCATCGTCGAGCTGGCGCCAGAGGTAAAATGATTTGACCCAAGATTTAAGGCGGCGAAACCTCGCCGACGCTTCCATGCCGAATTTTTGTCGTTTCATGCTTCCGCTTCTGGCGCTCTGCGCCGCTCAATCGGCGCGCGTCGATGCGGAGACACCGAACGCGCTGACCACGCAGGAGCAGGCGGAAGGATGGCGGCTCCTCTTCGACGGAAAGAACGTGACCGGTTTTCGCGGGGTGCAGAAGCCGGATTTCCTCAAGGCGGGGTGGAAGGTGCAGGATGGCGCGCTCATGCTGCCCAAGAGCATCGATCAAGCCGGCAAAGTGACCGGGGGCGATCTCGTCACGGCGGCGACCTTCCGGGACTTCCAGTTTGCATTCGAGTGGAAACTCGCGGTTTCCGCATCGAGCGGAGTCCTTTACGGCGCGCGCGCTGGGTTTGGGATGAAGCCGAGCGGATTCCAGTATCAATTGATCGACGACATGCACCATCCGGATGGATTGAAGGGCGGACCGATCCGGCGCACCGGCGCGCTCTATGGCCTCCTGCCCCCAGGCGATAACAAGCGGATAAACGACACTGGCTGGAACGCGGGCAGGATCGTTGTCGAAGGGAACCATGCCGAACATTGGGTGAACGGCGAGAAAGTGCTGGAGTACAACTTTGGAAGCGCCCAGATCATGCAGGCAGTGCGAGCCAGCACGGTTCGTGGGCTTGGACCTGGATTTGGAGCGAAAACCGTGGGGCCGATCGTGCTGCTGGACAAAGGGGAAGAGGTTTGGTTTCGCAGTCTAAAGATCCTCCTGCCCGGGGCAGCCAAGGCGGCGACTGCCTCTGCGACACGCGCTCCTTTGGAACGGCCAGGGGCAACTCCCTTTAAATCGAAGATTCCCATTCCCGCAGAACCCGAGTAAAAGCCAAGAGTTCCTATGCCGCTCCCCCACGCCAAATGTATCCTCCTCGCTGCCGTGCTAGCCTGCACCGCGGCGGGCGCGCGGTGCGCCGATCTCACCGCGGATGAGAGAGCCGCCGGTTGGAAGCTTCTTTTCGATGGGACGACTACTTCCGGCTGGCATCGCATCGGAAAAAACGAGCGGCCGGGAAATGCGTGGATCGCGCAAGACGGGGAGCTGAAGCTTGTCAAAACACTCGGCGTCACCGGAGGCGGCGATATCGTCACGGATGAGATGTTCGAGGATTTCGAGCTCATCTGGGAATGGAAGATCGCGCCGGATGGGAATAGCGGCGTGAAGTACAATCTGCCAGATCCAAGCAGGGCGATCGGGTGTGAGTATCAACTGCTGGATGACGCGAAGAACAGCGATGCTAAAGTGCATAATCGCACGCATGTCACGGCAAGTCTATACGACATGTTCGCGCCGCCGCCGGATGCGAAACTCAACCCGGCTGGCGAATGGAATATGGGCCGGATCGTCGTGCAGGGAAATCACGTCGAACATTACCTGAATGGCGTAAAGGTAGTTTCATACGATTTCGGAAGTGACGTGTTTCAAAAAGCGATGGCGGAAAGCAAGTTCAAGGAGGCGCCGGGGTGGGGGATTAAAACCAAGTCGTCAATCCTTCTTCAGGATCATAACTCCGAAGTGAGTTTTCGGAACGTGCGCATTCGTCCGGGATACTGATGTCCGCCGGCGGCTTCGGACTTCGGTTCTGCCTCATTAACAAGTGTCCAACCGGCTGTCTCTCCGCGATTTCGCGCTGGTCTTTGCGCTCCTCCTGATAGGCGGTTTTTTCGCCCTAGTCTCGCCGGAGTTTCTTTCCGCGCGCAGTCTCTCCCTGCTTGCCATCGAGTTTTCGATTACTGGGACGCTGGCTATCGGCATGCTGATCGTGATTCTGCCAGGCCACATCGATTTAAGCGTTGGAAGCGGCCTGGCTCTGATCGGCGGCATAGCTGCCGTCCTGATCACCAATGCCCACTGGCCGGCGCCGCTGGCGCTCCTTGCGGCCATGGCGTGCTCCCTTATCCTTTGGTACGGCATGGGAAGTTTGATAGTCAGGGAGCGGATTCCTTCGTTTATCATCACACTCGGCGGGCTACTCGTGTTCCGCGGTCTCTTTTGGCGTGTTATCGACAATCATACGATTCCGATCGCGCCCGGCGGAGGAAGCAATCTGCTTTCGCTCCTCACGACGTACTATCTTCCGCCCGCGGTCGGCTGCGGGCTTGCGGCAGCCATCACCGTTGCGCTGGTCCTCGCAAGTTTCCGCGCCGAAGCGTCGAGGCGCGCCTGCGGATTGCCCGCAAGAGATCGAGAATTGGCGATTCTCAAGCTTTTCATTGCCGCCCAATGCATCTTCCTTTTCGTCATCGTTACGAATCAATACCGGGGCATTCCGCTGCCGGCGCTTATTCTTTCCGCAGTGGCATTTGCGGGGTGGGTTGTGACACAGCATACGCCGTTCGGACGCTATCTATACGCGATCGGCGGGAATGAGGAGGCGGCGATTATCTCGGGTGTGCCGGTTCAACGCGTAACGGTCAGCGCGTTCGTTTTTATGGGCGCAATCGTCGCGATCACAGGTTTCATGCAGACGGCTTACGGGGGACATTCGACCACCACCGTAGGCGAATTGATGGAGCTGGATGCCGTCGCAGCGTGCGTGATCGGCGGCGTGAGCCTCAAGGGCGGGCGGGGAACGGTGCTCGGCGTGCTGGTAGGCGCATCCATCATGGCATGCCTCATTAGCGGCATGACTCTTCTTGCCGTCGAACCGTGGAAGAAGTACGTCGCCCGAGGGCTGGTCTTGATCGTGGCGGTCTGGATGGATAAGCGGCTCGCTAAATAGACCGCGACCCTCTATTGCCCGCATATGCGTAAATTTCTCTGGTTCCTTGCTTATGTTTCCTTTGTCGGAGTGATTCCGCTTCTAGCGGAGGATGCAAAAGCGATTTCGGCCGATTCCGGACCGCTCGGCGATTTGCTCCGCCAATGGGCGAAAGAGGGAACGGCTGCCGGCAATGCGGGCGATTTCTACGATAATCGGGATGGAGGCCATTCCGGCCTTGATTTGACACCTTACCCGCAGCTAGGCCGAATCGACTACTCGGACGATGAGAAGAAGAGGAATATCCATTGGGCGCTCACACTGGGAACCCGGCCAGGCGTCGTCTTCGGAAATTCTTCCACGTCCGCTCCAGCGGGAAGCGGCGGGAGCAACCCGCGCCAGGCGTACTGCACGTCCGGCGGCCTTGAGAAACTGGCGCGCCAGTATCGAGCTAACAACTTGTATATTTATCCGGAGCATCAGGACAATCATCCGCCAATGCATGGCGAAGGCGGGCAGGGGGATTTGTTCCCTGCAAATTCGCCGTACCTCATCGTCTCTCAAGGTTCGTCCGGTTCGGATCAACCGTTCATGCGGGCCGTGCCATCCACACTTGCCGCGTTCCGTCCGGAGGTTAAAGCGAAGCTGGTTGAAAAAGGCCTTGTGATGCCCGCGCTGCAAATGATCCTGCGCATGACGTCGAAGGCCGTTCAAAGCCCTGCCGATTACCTAACGGGAAGGGCCCATCCCGTTGTGTTTCAAGGAGCAAACGTCGATGCTTTGAAGATGGCGGAGCTCGCGCATGCAATCACCCTCGAAGATATTCCGCCAATGGTTCAGATTCGGCTGATCGAGGCGGACGAGGCGCGGCCTGGCGTCGATTTCTTCGATCTTCAAACATCCGAGGACCTTGCGCAGACTGAGTCTGCGATAGCGCGGATTTATCGCTCGATGGCGCCGTCGCGGCGCCTTGTTGTGAGCGCCGAGGATAGTTTCGATGTAAACGGCCGGCCGCTTCAGTTTCATTGGGTGCTCTTGCACGGCGATCCTCATTTTATTACCATCACGCCGAGGAACGACACGAAGTCGATTGGGGAGATTACAATCCGATACCACGATCGCGCTCCAAGCGGCCCCGGGGAAGAGATTGAGTCGAATCGCATCGATATCGGTGTGTTCGTTCATAATGGCGCATATTACTCGGCGCCCGCTTTTGTTACGTCTTTCTCGCTTGCCAATGAAGGCCGAACCTATGGTTCGGACGGGCATTTGCTGGAAGTGGGATACGGCATGGGCACGCCTCTGTTTCGCATCGCCGATTGGGTGGCATTCTTCGGGACGCTCACGGCGCAAACCCCCGCATCTGCCATCCTGCGCGCGCAGTTTGCGCCCGGTCAGATTGATTCGATAGAGGCGCTTTCGGGGGAGTATGACGCCGCGGTCACCCGCGCGAATGAACTCGATCGAAAGAAAAAGGATTTGGAGGAGGCGGCGCGGGCCGCGGATGCCGACGCCAAGCCGGCTTCCGAAGCGGCGGCAAAGGCCGCAAGAGACGACAGCGCCAAGGCAGCCGCGGAACGCGATTCCATCCTCGATCGAAAACCGGGCGAAATCTCCGAGCCTTTGAAATGGCACGTTCCCGCGCTGCTCGCGCAGTTGGCGGCGGATCCGGCGTTTTACGTTAAGCATCGCGAGGAATTCGGCGCGCTGACCGCTTCGGCGGAAGCGGCCCGGAAGCGTGTGGAGGGGCTTGGCATTGCTACAAACGATGGGGACGGATTCCATCTGCGGCCGATTATTCCTGGCAGCGGATCGTCGGCTGAAAGACTAAGCCGCTATGAGCGCGTCGAGATCTCTCGTTTTCACGGTGAGCTTCTTGCTTCGCTGTTGCCCGGAGTCCAGTTCGAGCACAGGCGCTATCTGGTCGATTTTCGGCTGACGGCCCCGAAGGCGTGGCGCGATGTGTATGCATACGACGCACGCGGGAATAGCGCGGGCTGGACGCGCTACACGGAACGCGGCGCCAAGGTTCAATTCAACCCAGATGGAACGATGATCTTCTCGAAGCATCCTCCGCTCTCGGCTGCCGTCTCTTATTGGCTGCCGCCGGAAGCCGCAAAGCGCCCGCCTTGGGAATGGCCGCCGCTCAGCTTCTCACCGATACTTCAACCGATCGAGGAGCGGGGAAACTCACTGGACTAAACTTCGACCTGCCGCCCGATTTCGATGGTTCGATTGGTCGGCAACCGGAAGAATTCCGCCGCGTTTTGCGCATTTTGACTCATAAACATGAAGATCGCCTTGCGCCATCGGTTCAGGCCTTTCCGCTCGCCGGGAACGAGCATTTCCCGGCCGAGAAAGAAGGTGGTCCGCTCCGGGTCGAGGACAAATCCCTGCAACGCGGCGCAATCGACGATTTCCCGCACGGTCGGGAATTCCATGAATCCGAATCGGCATTTCATCACATAGAATTCATCCATCAATGTTTCGAGTTCGATGCGCTTTGCAGGCGCGACGACTGGCATGCGTTCGGTTGTGATCGTTAGGAGGACGTTCCGGTCGTGCAGCACGTGATTGTGTTTTAGATTCGAGAGCAACGGGGCCGGGGTAAGCTCGGGATGCGACGAAAAGAAAACGGCGGTCCCCTTTACCCGGTGCGGACGCAGCTTCGGGTCGAGTGTTCCCGACAGACCGATCGACTCGACGAATGACGAAAATGGAAGGGTGTCATTCATCTGTGTCCGAATGATATCGCGACCGCGCTTCCATGTTGTCATGAAGATGAAAATCACGCCGCCGATGCAGAGCGGGAGCCATCCGCCGTGCGCGATCTTGAGCGCATTGGAGGAAAAGAAAGCGGTCTCAATAAGGAGAAATATGCCGCAAACCGTAAACGCAAGAGGTTTGCTCCAATTCCAGAGCCGGTGGGCTGCGAAGTAGAAGAGGACGGTCGTGGTCATCATCGTCAGCGTCACGGCGACTCCATAGGCAGCCGCAAGGGCGGAGCTGCTTTGGAAAGCCAGCACGAGAAGCACGCACGCCACAGCGAGGCCAAAAGAGACTTGGGGAATATAGATCTGCCCCGATTCCTGCTCGTTTGTATGCAGGATTCGGATGCGGGGCAGGTAGCCCATTTGCACCGCCTGCATCGTGAGCGAGAAGGCGCCAGAGATGAGCGCTTGCGAAGCGATGATCGTCGCCGCCGTGGCTAGCAGCACCATCGGAAAAAGAGCCCATGGCGGAGCCAGCAGGAAGAAAGGGTTTTCACGCGTCGCCGGATTTGCGAGGACTTCGGCGCCCTGGCCGAGGTAATTCAAGGCGAGCGCCGGCAGCACGAGGAAATTCCACGCAAGCTGGATCGGTCGCCGCCCGAAATGACCCATATCTGCGTATAATGCCTCGCCGCCAGTTACGGCCAGGAAAACGCTTCCGAGCACGAGCACCGCCGTGCCAGCGTGCCGCACCAAGTAGCCGCCGCCCACCAGCGGATTCAAAGCCGCGAGGATGCCAGGGTGCTGGAATACATGCCACGCGCCGGTGAATGCCAGCATGGCAAAC
Source organism: Chthoniobacterales bacterium (assembly GCA_038238905.1). Lineage (GTDB taxonomy): Bacteria > Verrucomicrobiota > Verrucomicrobiia > Chthoniobacterales > Chthoniobacteraceae > JBBSFI01. Next base: position 61,280 of record JBBSFI010000011.1, read on the forward strand.
CAGCCAAGCATCACGGCGCCGAACACCTTGCCGACAGAACCCGTCCCATTCCTCTGTATCGCAAAAAGGCCGATAAGGATGGCGACGGTGAGCGGAACGATCAGTCGCTGGAAGACGGGCGAAATGAGCGTGAGGCCCTCCACTGCGGAGAGGACCGAAATCGCGGGGGTTATCATGCCGTCGCCATATAACAAAGCGGCTCCGAAGAGACCGAGGATCGTCATCACATGAGCCGTCTTTTTCATCGTGACCACATGCTTCTCTGGAAAGGCGAGGGCAAGGAGCGCCAGGATGCCGCCTTCTCCATGGTTATCTGCCCGTAAAATCAAACCGACATACTTGATGGAAACCAGCGTGATAAGGCTCCAGAGAATGAGCGATATGACGCCGAAGATATCGTTTGAAGTGGAACAATGCTCCAGACATTCCTTGAACGCGTAGAGCGGACTGGTGCCGATGTCTCCGAAGACTACGCCGAGAGCGGCGATCGTGAGCGGGAGAACTTTGGCGGGAGTAGAGCCTGAATGCATTTGTCGGTGCGCCCAATCAACTCAAACTCGGAGCCGGGGTCTTTGGGTATGTGCCGAGCACTTTTACGAAATTGCAATGCTTCTCAAGTTGTTGAAGCGCTTCTTGCAAGGCGGGATCGGTCGCGTGCCCATCGACATCCACAAAGAAGAAATACTCCCAAGCCTTGCGCTTGGACGGGCGGCTCTCGATTTTGCTCATGGAAAGCTTCAGCCTGTTAAACGGCTCCAAAGCGTGGAAGAGCGCGCCGCTTTCATCCCGGACACAGAACATCAACGATGTCCTGTCCTGCCCGGTCGCAGGCGACGGTGTATGTCCGATAACGAGAAAGCGGGTCGTGTTATTCGGGATGTCTTGAATGGACGCCGCGATGACATCCAGGCCATGAACCTCGGCAGCCATTCTGCCCACAATCGCCGCGCCTTCCGGGTCTCCGGCGGCAAGTTCAGCGGCGCGGGGGGTGCTCGATGCCTCGACGAGATCGACTTGCGGAAGATTGTGGCGAAGCCATTGCCGGCATTGACCGAACACTTGCGGATGCGAATAGATTTTCCGGATCTTGTCGATCGAGATCCTGGCGACGAGGTGATTCTCGATCTTCAGCAAGATCTGCGCGCAAATCCGAAGCTCGCTCTCCATAAACATATCGAGGGTGTGATTCACCGCTCCCTCGGTGGAATTTTCGATCGGCACAACGCCGTAGTCGGCGTTGCCGCGCGCCACGACATCGAACACATCCGCGATGCTTACTTGTGGTATGTAACGGACGCTCGCTCCGAATTTGCTCCGCGCCGCCTGGTGGGTGTTTGTCGCCTCCGGTCCGAAATAGGCGATTGTGAGATCCTTCTCCAATGCGAGCGAGGCAGACATGATCTCTCGATAGATCGCGCGGATCGCGTGCTCGGGCAGCCGGCCTTCGAGCGCGCGATTCTTTTCGGCGAGCGCGCGCAGGACCTGTTCCTCGCGTTCCGGAGCGTACACTTCGGTCCCGTCCGCCCGTTTGACCAGACCGACCTCGTGGACGAGATCGGCCCGCTCGTTTAAGAGGCGGATCAACTCGCCATCGAGGATGTCTATTTTGCTGCGAATATCGGAGAGAGACACGGTGTGGGCGGCCTACGTGAGAATTGGAGCAAGTTTCTGCCGTTCAGCCAGCGGGATTTGCATCGGATGCGGCTGGTGTCGCCTCCGCGTGCGGGGGTTCCTCCCTTGCGGCCTCGGTGGACGGCCCGTTTTGTGCCGGCTCCTCGATGGATGCCGCGGGATCGGTCTCTTTCGAAGCCGCGGCTTCAGCCGGGGCGCTCGGCAATTGGATCCGCCGCAATTCGTCCGAGTTCGGAAGATCGGCCAATCCCTTCAAGCCGAAATGCTGGAGGAAGTACTCAGTGGTGGCGTAGAGCAGCGGACGACCGGGCATCTCGGCGCGCCCCGAAATTTTAACGAGTCCGCGTTCCAGGAGCACTTGCATCACCCCATCGACGGCCACGCCGCGGACTGCTTCAATATCGGCCCGGGTGATCGGCTGCCGGTAGGCAATGATGGCGAGCGTTTCGAGGGCCGGTCCGCTCAGTCGGGCTGGCTTTGCCTCGGGATAGAGCTGGCGCACCCACGGCGCAGCGGCAGGATCGGTCACCAGCGCCCACCCGTTGACCTGCTCGGCCAATTGGAAGGCGCGCCCTCCTTCCGCGTAGGCGGTCTGGAGTTCTGCGAGTGCGGATTCCACGGCTTCGGCGTTGCTTTTGCCGTATGCAGCCGCATCCAGATTTTCTCCATCGGCCCCGGCGGACCTGAGCGCTGCCACGATTTCCTTCGTAAGCAGCGGTTTGGGCGAGGCGAAGATCAGCGCTTCGATGACTTGATTCAGTGTCATGTCCTTGCGCATGCGAAATTAGCCTGCCGTCCGGCGAAGTTCGATCTCTCCGAACACTTCGTTTTGCACCGCGCACACCTGTTTGAGACGGATCAATTCGAGAAGCGCGAGGAAGGTGACGACGATCTCGGTGCGTGAGGCGACGCCGGAGAAGAGTTCCGAGAATTGCAGAGGGACTCCCGAGGAAAGGAGCTTCATCACGAGTTCGATTTTATCGGAGACCGTGAATCGCTCTTCGAAGATCTCGCGCAGATCCTCGCGTTGATCGATCCGTTTGAGGATTCCATTGAAGGCATTGATGAGGTCGAAAACGCTCACGTCACCCAGCGGACGCTCTGCCACCGCCTCGGGTCGCTCCGGCAGTCGGCCGAAAAGGCTCTCGCGCTCGACCTCCCTGGTGTGAAGGTGCTGGGCGGCTTCCTTGAATTTTTTGTATTCAAGAAGCTGCCGCACCAGTTCCCATCGGGGATCCTCCGGCTCGGATTCCTCCTCCGGCGGCTGGATCGAGGCCGGCAGAAGACTGCGGCTCTTGATGTAAATGAGATTTGCCGCCATCACGACGAATTCCCCGGCGACATCCAGGTCCAGCACCTTGAAGGCGTCCATGAACTCCAGATATTGCTGGGTGATCCGCTCAAGCGAGATGTCGTAGATGTCCACCTCATCGCGCTTGATGAGGTAAAGGAGGAGGTCGAGCGGTCCTTCGAAGACTTCTAGGCGTACTTTGTAGTCGGCTGGCATTGGGGCGGGGGAGGTTAGGAGCGGGAAGGGCTGCTGGGAAGCGGAATTGAATGGCGCGTCGAAGGAGGGTTCACCCGCGGATGCGGTAGCGGGCGGCCATGCAAGCGGGCTGTCACACCCGGCGGCCGGCATCCAGCGCCATCGGGGAGCGCTTACGAACCTGCCGCTGGCGGCGGAGCGGCATTCGTCTCTTCCTTTGAATGTGCGAGGAGTTCCTCCTGCGCTTTCGTCTGCTCGGCGGAAATATCCTGCACTTTATGCACGAGAGCATTGAACGGCGCGATGAGCGCTTCGTTTTTAAAACGAAGCTGGCCGCTGCTGTCGTCCCGTTCCCATGCCCCCCAATTCTTGTCGAGCAGATCCAGCGCCTCCAGCGCCGTGGCCCCAAATCGGGCATCGGTGTCGCGTATGTGGAGCTGGATGTCGTAGGTTTTTCTCCTGGTGCTCGAAAATCCTTTGACGGTGGCGGATTTGACCGGCTCGGGCACATGGTTCGCGTCGAGTTCCGCGCGCAGCGTATCGTCCAGATGGACGATCATGTCGGTTAGCCGCTCGTTTGCGGCGAGAAAATCGCGAACGATCTTCCGTTTCGTCTCGATATCTTTGCGGCTCGCCAGCTTGAATTGAAACAGCTCGGCCTCTTTGAATGCCTGCGCCGCCGTCTCGTATTCGTGCGTGCGCCCCCCGAGTTTTTGCAGTGCCGCCGAGAGCGATCGGTACGTGGGCGCATCGGGGCCGGCGCCTGCCTTTTGCGCGGACTTTTCAAGCTGTGAACGGACCCGTTCGATCGATTCCGCTCCATTTCCATTCTCAATCGTCTGGCGCAGGTTGGCTCGCTCCTTTGATGCCACCTTCTCCAATTCCGCCTGCGCCTCGGTGGCGCGGACGCGCCTCTGCGTAGCTTGCATGAAGAAGTAGCCCATGGCCGCCAATGCGACGATCACGACCACGAGCCCGGCGCCGCCTGCCGCGAACCAGATCCATGCGGAAGAGCGGGCTGGCTTGGAAGCCGGGATCGGCGGCGGAAGCGATGGCGGAAAGTCCATTCGCCAAAGAGACCATTGCCGGTTGGCAATTCCAAGCCGAAAGCGATATTGCGCTCGGCATTCGGTGCGGTTGGCCATTTGATCGGGGACACCCATGAACGCCCCATCGAACCCTGCCGAAACGCTGTAAGCAAACCGGCGCGATCGACATGCCAGCGGATTTCTTCATCGATGCAGAGCGCAAAGGCGTCTTCTCGAAGGCGATAGAGAGGCTTGATGTCGCAGTCGCGCTCAGTCACATGCAGCGGCTTCAGAGCCATCCGGATTTCCGGCCCGAATACGATCAACTCTTCGACTTTCGGGAGGTGCCCGACCTTGCCGTCACGCTGGAGGAGTTGCGGGATCTCGCGACGCGCGCCATTTTCAGCGCTTCTTCACGACGGGCTTTTGTGGTGCAAAGCGATCTCCACTTTGGAATGGGGCGCGTTTTTGGCACATACCGCGAGCTGGAGGGGGAGCCAAGTATTGTTGTCTTCCGCGAAATAAAGCAGGCGCTCGCACTCCTGTCGTTGAACGGTGAGCCGGATCCTGGGCGTTTTCCCGATCTGGCGGCTGGGAGTGAAGCCGTCGGCCAATAGCGGCCTGCCGATTCGACAAGCGCCAACCGGCGCGTTGACAGCGGCCCCGCAGATGTTCCAATGCGACATCGAAGCGACTCCAATGAACATTTACGAGACAGACCGGCTCCTCGCGGAGTATCTGCTTTTTCATTACGGCGAGGCGGAGGACGTGCTGGCACTTGGAGCGAGGATGCAAGATTCGCTCGGATATCCAGAGCGCTGCGTTACGGAGTGCATCGACCTTCGAATCCGCTCCCGGTCGCGGGCGCTCGATCTCGGCTGTGCAGTGGGGCGCTCGACTTTCGAGCTAGCCCGGTCGTTTGCCGAGGTGGTGGGAATCGACTACTCCGCGCGCTTCGTCGATGCGGCGGCGGCGATGCAGAGAGGCGAGGAGATTCTATACGAGCGCGCGGACGAGGGCCGGCTCACGACGTCACTGACGGCGCGAGCGCCGGGCGGAGTCGATCTCACGCGGGTCAGTTTCGAGCGCGGCGACGCCATGGCGCTGCGCGCGGATCTCGGAGTGTTCGACGTCGTGCTGATGGCGAATCTTATTGATCGGCTGTCCGATCCCGACCGATGCCTTGCCCAATTGCCCGATTTGGTGCGCAAAGGCGGGCAGCTTGTAATTACCTCTCCGTACACTTGGCTTGAAGAGTTTACTACCGGCTCCGCGTGGCTTGGAGGTTACGAAATCGAAGGCCGCCGTGTTCACACTCTGGATGGGCTTCGCAGCCGGCTGGATCCCGCTTTTGAGCTAATGGCGACGAAAGATCTTCCGTTTCTCATCCGCGAGCACGCTCGCAAGTACCAGTGGGGTATCGCGCAAGCGAGCATCTGGCGGAGGCGTTGACACTGGAAAGACCGAAATAGATGCCGACCGACTGGGAAGATCATTATCGAGCGGGTAACCTGCCGTGGGACAAGGGTGGTCCAAGTCCGGGGCTGACTGAATTCCTTGAAGAAGAGAAAATCGCAGGCCGCGTGCTTGTGCCCGGCTGCGGCCTTGGCCATGATGTGCGCGCGCTGGCGCGCAGCGGAGCCGATGTCGTCGGCGCCGATATTGCGCCATCCGCGGTCACGGCCGCGCGCGCCGCCGCCGGCAGTTCATCAGGCTGCCATTTTGAGCTGGCTGATTTCTTCTCGCTGCCTCCCTCCCTGTGCGGAGTATTCGACTGGGTGTGGGAGCACACCTGTTTCTGCGCAATCGACCCTGCGATGCGGCCGCGGTACGTTGAATCAGCGAGGCGGGCGTTGCGCGGGGGCGGCAGCTTTCTGGGTGTGTTCTACCTGGACCCTGGCCAGGCGCTAAAGAGCGACGGCCCTCCATTTGAGACGACTCTCGGGGAGCTGGACCGGCTTTTCTCGGCGCAATTCACGCTACGGAGCGAATGGGCTCCAGCCCGGACGTACGAGGGGAGGCGGAAACGGGAATGGATGCGTTTGTACCGGGCGATTTGATGCGGGTGGAATCTGACGTCCGAAGCGGCTTTATCCATCTAAGTTTTCGAAGGGCCAATCTGCATTCTTGTGGAACGGGCTACGAAACACTCCGTGATTTGGCGAGGGGATCGCCCTTGTGTGGGTCTGCCCTGCAGACTAGCGCTTGAGAGATTCCGAAGCGATTAACCAAAGGTATTGTTTCCAGAGCGTTAGAAAGCTTTCTCAAGATTGGCTTGAAGGCAGTAATCAACTTAGGCTGGCCTTGAGATATTCCCTCAAACGTTTGCCAAATAAATGCGGTGTCGATAACCGAAAATCCAGAAGCGACCAGCAGCTTTTTTAATTCGCCGGGCCAATAGTTGCGGGCGCAGTAATTGATGAACTGATTGCCGATGGCTAATGGAATGTATGGAACAAAAGGCACACAGTGCGAAATGTGGCCTCCAGATCTTCTTAAATACGCCCCGTGCGTTTCAAAAGGATACAGGCGATTTGGGGAGAAGATAAATAGCAGTCCACCGGGCTTTAAAAGCCGGTGAATCTGGCGTAACGCGAGCGCATCGTCTGGAACATGCTCCAGAACTTCGTTCAACATAGCGTAATCCCAGCCGGTTTCTATGCGCGCAAGATCTTGTATGTCGCCCTGGGATACTCGATCGCCGTAGATAGGATGGCGCCTTGCACTTGCGACTTGTTCCTGGTTGTACTCAATCCCGCGTGCGTCGAGGCCAAACTGCTCGATAATCTGAAACACATATTCGCCAGAGCCGCAGCCGCAATCCATGAATCTACCTTCGCGCGCAAAATAACGTGAGATAAACCGCAAGCGCTTTCCAAGCGTTAGGGGTTGGGCGGTATCACCTCCTGCGATTTAGATCTCCTGATAACCGTGCAGCATTCGCTTTTAAATTTCCCGTTAGATTCAGCACACTTCGCGAAATCGAGAAGCCTCCCGCCCTGGATGAACCATCAGGCGAGTGTGTGTGACAACGCCGGACCGAAATACGGCCGGTTTGTGAACCGAAGCGCGAGGAAGGGCAACCCATGCTTGCCCGGAAACGGCGCCTGGTTCATTCTGGTTGTCGAAACGCGGCCGATACACGCGATCCTGATGCGCCGCTGTGTGAAACTAGCGTTTATTCTCTTAACGATGAGGTGCGTGGCGGCGCTTGTAAGCATGACGTGGACGAGGCTAGACTTAGGTTATAAGGTTTGGCAAACTGCGGAAGGTAACATGAGCGAAGGTGCAAGAACAATCGAAAAGAATTTGCAGCACGATTTGGCATTGGGGGATGCGTGCGCAACGTCTGCGAGGGAGCGACAGGAATCTTGGGGTAGGTTGTCCACACGCGACGCTAACGCAATCTGATGAGCGTTCCCGAGGTGCCGAAATTGCCGCCGTACACATTGGCGGGAAACGTTCCGTTGTTAAATGCCTTGATTGTGATAGGTAAACCAGCGACGGCGTAAAACGTCCAGCAGAGGGCGCCCCGAGCCTGCGCCTCGCCGGCCTCCGCGTTGGGTATTGTGGCGTAGTCTTGCTGGGGCTGAAATGCCCACGATGTCGAATCCAACTGCGGATTGAATGTCAATTGGTACCATCCCGAAGCCGCCGGCACCCAGCCATTTCTCGCCGGGGAGAACAGTCCCGCTGAGTCGCTGTCCGGCAAGGCCGCGACCCGGTTGAGTTGAACAATCGCCGCGTTGAAATATCCGGGCGATACCAGTTGATTGCCCGACATCGTGGCTTGAGAAATAGCAGGTGGAAACGGCACTCCGCCGATGTTCCACTTATCGGTTCCGGAAACCGTGAAGCCGCTGGAAGCAGAGTAGCTCAGCTTTTGCCCGAGCACTTCCAGGCCGCCCGACCATTGAAGAACGGTCTGCCCCACAAGCGTCTGCGTGGGTGAGTTCGCCCACATATCAAGGAATTCCGCGTCGTTTACCCCGCGTAGAACGCCGGTCTGCGGGTACACTTCCCACCACGTATGCTTGATGTTCGAATACCCGCCTGCTGACGCGATCACGATCGCAAAGCCTTCCTCCTGCAGGTCGAACACTGAGCCGGCATAAAGGACCTTGATTCGGCCCTTTCGCGCAGCGACTCCCGCATTCTCAGTAACGGATTGGCTGCTGAGCAGTGCGGGCGCTGTAAAATGGGTCGTGTCAATTAGGGAGGCAACTGTGTACGATCCGTCGTTCGACGCTTGGATATTCAAAGTGCCGCCTGCTGCCAGGGATCCTTTCCAAGGCGCGGTGATCGTTATGTTCGTCGCGTTGTTGGCGTCGGCAGTCACATTCCAGAAGCCATCGTAAAGTCCATTGGCTGTTCCAGTTACAAATACACGCTTGTTCTTCTGAACCGAAATGGGCTCGCCGAGTGTCAGCGTAGTGCTTGCTCCGCCTCCGGATGGCGCGGCGGAGATGTCGAAATTGGGAGAAGCCCCCGAAAAGCACTCGTACACAGTCTGCCCGGAGGCCATCCCTGCCGTGGAAGTGACGGTAAACGTTGCCACTCCGCCTGAGACCGCGACTTGCGAGCACATCGTCGCGGCGCCGGGATCGATTATCTCGATGTCGCAGGTTATAAGCGCATTGGGTGGGATTGGAGATGGCAGTGCGTAGCCGCCATTGCCATTCGTGCTTTGGTAAAAGCCGGCGCCTCCGAGATAGGCGATCCCGCCGCCGCCTTTTATCGTCGATGAAACAGTTAACTGGCCTTGGTAGAATGAAAAATGACATAGCCAGTTCGGCGCATTACGATCGACTCCGTCGCTCACGAGCACGTTGAAAGCCGGCGTAAATCCGGTCCCGAAATCAGGGACGAAAACGCCGCGGAATCCCACGTTGCGAACGGGATTGGCATGCGTCTGATCCATGTAGAAGGCCGCCGGGATATTATGATTCATCGTCCAGCCGTTCGATCCCAGGGAGTTGTTTGCAACGACGACAGGCACATTGAGGTTCGGTTCGACGTACCAATATTGCCCCGAGCGCGCCTGGTATTTATTGGCCGCCGTCGTCCAAACCCCGAGTGCATAGTGATTTGCGTCGTCGTAAAACTCGGACTTGGTCCAGTCGCTCGACCCTTGCGGAGCCACGTAGTCCGCCACTCCGGCGATCGTGGGAACGCCGGCGCCCGTGTTATTTTTCAGAATCCCGCTCGGCAGCGACGAAAGCGTTTGCCCATTGATTTGCGAAGCGTTCGTGTTGGGAATAATCAGATTCGGTGCAAGCTGCGCGATTCCGATCGCGCCGTCGGCCACGGTCTGCGCGACGTTTGCGGACCCCGCGTTCGCCGCGAAGCCCCCGCCCACACGCTGGTCGGGAGTGAGGAGTTGAAACCCATGCGGGGTTCCATCGCTGAACCAGATGCGCAGCCGCACATCGGGATTCGCGAACACCGATGGAGGAATCGCGCTCATATTGGGCACGCTCGCGTCGCCCAAAAGCACCGAATACAAGCCGTTGGAAACCGCGAGCGTAACCGCTCCCGCTGGGGCTGCGCCTCCGCTGCTGGTTCCATCGTTGCTCCAATAGGTTGTCGTGCCGGCGGGGTTCACAAGCGCAAACTCAAAACTGCCCAAACCATTGAAGTTTACGCCGCCAACGGCGACGCGGCCCTGATAATTGAGAAGCAGCGGCGCCTGCGCGCTGCCTGTGTTAGCAAAGATAAAGGCTGCAGAAAGTGCGAGGACAACAGTTTTCAACCGCATACGGTAACCAAAGGGGGGATCGGGAGTTTCAAACAAATCCTGTTGCCAAAGCCGCGATCACCGCCGCCTCAAATGCAGGAAAATCGTGCGATAAACCAAAAAAAGAATTATTCAAGCGTAAATCCCGCCAACTCGAGCGTAAATCAGCGTAAATCGCTGGCAGGTTTGTGAATTTGGAGAAGCGCCTCTCACGGTCGGCGGTCGCCCCTCCGCCTTGTGATGGCCTCCGAGGACAGCGGTTATCTTGCTCGCTTGCCCGCTGATCCTTTGGCCTTCCAATAGGCCACGCACAGCATTGCGTGGTTCAACGGCCCCCCAAAAGCTGCCAACGGGTAGAATCGCCGCTCCGCACGCCATTGTTCGCGGAGGGATCGGAAGACGCCCCGCGTCAGATTGGACAAGGCGGTTCGCAGCGGTCGCTGGCGAATCACTTCCCAACGGACGGGCCATGCATCGCGCCAGCAGGCGAGATCGGTCGGCTTGCCGAGCAGCGACTGGGCGATGTGACGGCGCCAGCGGTAGGATTTCGCGAAAGACCAGGTTGCGCACCCCGTGTGATCGCCGCTCAGGCGGCTCGTGGCGAAGGGGAAAATTGAGGCATTGCGTCCTGCCGACCGGTATCGAGTTCTGCTCAGGCATTCCAAAAAATTGCACCTGGCTTTTTCGGAAGAGAAACAGTCTGCCGCTCGGCCAGCGTCGAGAAAAGTGGCCATCCCAGACGGGCCATTCGCAAGTGTACGCCGACAGGTCGGACGAAGCGTCACCCGATTTGCGGAACGCAAAGAGCCATTCCTTCATTGCATCGCTCGGAAATTCGTCAGCGTCGAGCCGCAAGATCCAGTCGCTTGTCGCCTCGCCCCAGGCGAAGGCCCAATGCGGCTCCTGCTGGCGGGTGGCTGGGCGCTCGAAAAAACGACCGCGCACTTTCTCCACCACTTCGCGGATGTTTTGAGAATCGGGGCCATCATGAACGACCACAAGATCGTCGTAGCAGCCCTCCGTTTGCACGAGGAGCCGCTCCAATAATTTGCGCTGTTCGCGCAGGCAGACTACCAATGAAACCGCTGGCATAGGGTGGCTGAAACCAAAGTTCCCAAGAACGCCCTTTCTCGATTGGGCGCAAGCGGAGAGGCGGCGGCTGCCGGAGGCGGAGCCGACAGATTATCGCCGCCAGGCTCCATGCCTATCCTCTTTGCCGACGATTCTACTTCTTCTTTTCCTCCACGGACGCGCCAGGCTTCGGAGCCGCTTTGTCAGCGAAGAGCTTCATCCATTCGCCGTAGCCAGCCTCGGCCATTTTCTCCTTCGGAATGAAGCGGAGGGAGGCCGAATTGATGCAGTACCGCAATCCTCCCTTCTCGGGAGGCCCGTCGTTGAAGACGTGTCCGAGATGGGAGTTGCCGAGCTTGGAGCGGACTTCGGTGCGCGCCATCCCGTGTGTGGAATCGGTGAGCTGCTTGATCTCACCTTCTGAAATCGGCTTGGCAAACGCAGGCCAGCCACACTCGGAATCGAATTTATCTTTGGAAGAGAAGAGCGGCTCACCGCTTACGATATCCACGTAGATTCCCTCCTGATGCGTCTTCCAGTACTCGTTTGTAAAGGGGCGTTCGGTGGCGTTTTCGCGGGTCACCGCATACTGCATCGGTGTGAGGCGCTTGCGAAGTTCTTCGTCGCTCGGTACGGTGCGTTTGGTTTCTGTGGTTTCGTTCACGGCAGGAGTTTTGGGGGCGGTGTCGGGCGGTGTGGAGCGGGCGCTCTGGCAGTAAAGCGCGATGCCCGCGAATGGCGCGAGCCACAAAAGGCGTGGGTTCATGATGGTATTTCCAAGATAGATCGTCGGGCGGCCGCGGGCTTAATGAATACGGGATTCAAGCACCTTTGGACGCGTCCGGAAGGGAATCGTTCATCCGAATCTCACCTGGCGCTAACGCGATTTGCTCCATCGATTGCCCAATAGGGTCTCCGCCACCGCGCATGCGAGGGCGAGAACCGCGAAGACGATCCAGAATTCAGAGCCCGTCCGCTCGCGCTGAATCGTCGCGTGGAGGCTGACTCCCGATCCCCAGCGAAGGACATCGGCGATGCCATCGAAGCTTTTCAAATCAGTGGGAGAAAGCTCCTGAAGTTTGGATTCCTCCAGATCGGGTTGCGCCGCAAAGCGGAGCAGGGGCGCTCCATCGGCTCCACCGATGCGGACATCGTAGGCGCCCGCGAGGTCGGTCTCGTCGTACTCGAGAACGGGAATTCCATTGACCAGGCTTATTCGCCGCACACCCGAGATATCCTTGCCGCCACCCGGACGGGTTATGCGGACGTCCTTGCCCGCAAGCTCTGGGTCGGTGGCGTAAATGAGCTTCGATCCGGCGCGGAGATTCAAGCGCTCGTCCTGCCGGGCAAGAAGCGAACCGAGAACGCGATGCATGAGCGGAACGTAGATCGGATGAACAGCGAGGTCGTTCCACGCGGCATTTGCCGTGCTGGAGAATTGAACCACTCTGCCGAAGCCGAAGCTGCGCTCCATGACAGCGGGCTGCCCATCTTCATACGAAAGAACGAGCGCTGGCGGTCCGGCATCTCCGGGTATGTCGGAAATCTTTGCCGGGATGAGCGAAAAGGCTTTGAAGAAATGCGCGGTTCCGAGCGTTCCCGAGGCGGGATCCTTCCAGACCTCGACGATCGGGTGCTTGTAGTCCTTTCCTTGCAGCCGGAACGATTGCTCCTGCTGCTCGGCGTTGCCGCGGACGGGACCGTATGCTGCTGGCAGCAAACCCCGCTCGATCTCGAGTTTTTCGTTGTAGAACTTGGGGTCTATCTTCGCGCCCGGAAAGACGATAAGGCCGCCCCCACCTTTCACGTATTTGGCGAGGGCTTCGAGCGCGGCATTTGAGAAACTCGAGACGTCTGCCAGAACCACCGCGTCATAGTCGCTTAATTTCGCCGACTCGAATTCCGCGGGAGATGCCGCCTTCGTCTTTATAAAGTATTTGGCGCGCGCCTCCGGCGGCACGGGCGTGAGTGCGTTGCGCAGGTAGAAGACCTCGCTGTCGCGCGGCTCTGCGCCGGGATCGCTATCGACGAGCAGGACATTTACCTCGCCGGTCGCTCGAATGGCTATCACGCGCTGGTCGTCCGCGGGATCGCGATCCGCCTGGATGCGAGCCGTAATGGCATGGAACCCGGCAGCCCGGAAGCGAATGAAAAGTGAAATGCGCTTGGACTGGCCGGCAGGGATCGATTCGAGCGTCTGCTCGTCACCGGGCGGCTCGGAGTCCACGGCAAGGCTCACTGGAATGTTCTTCGCATCCTCCAACCCGAAATTGGATACCTCGACATCAAACCGAAGCGGCTCATCGACCGGCGCGAGCGCGCTTCCGAGCCGGAGATTCGTGACGCCGAGATTCCGAGAGTCGCCCTGGCCGACCAGAAGCAGATGTGTTTTTATTTCGCTTTTGACGGCGTCGATTGCGTTGCGCGTCTCTCCGACCTGTTTCCAACCAGCGGCCTGTCCGTCGGTAATCAGGTAAATCTCCTTGGAAGGCGGCGCCGCGCGCTTGAGCACGTCGATCGCCTCGCGGATAGCCGGCTGGATCTCGGTGCCCCGATCTGAGCGTTCGGCCTGGCGCACGACCTTCCGGGCGAGGGAAAAATCGCGGGTCGGCTCAGGAATCACCCCTTTCACAACATCGGAGACGAGCCAGACCGCCGCTGAAGATCCGGACGGCATGGCGTCGAGCACATCCTCGGCGGCTTTTTGCGCGCGTTGAAACGCAGATGTGGCTCCATCCGTCTGGGCCATGCTGCCTGAGTTGTCCAGAAGCAGGATGGCCGCTTCGCTGCCGCCGCCGCCAATCGCGCCGAAGCCGCTGCCCTTGAGCGATGGCCGGGCCAGGGCGAGAGCCAGGAGTGCAAGCAGGGCGCATCTGAGGATGAGTAGGATCAACTCCTCGAGGTCCATCATCTTCTGATGACGCGCTACGCTCACCTGGAGGAAACGCATGGCGGCCCACGCCACTTTCTTGATCTGCTTCCGCGCGATGAGATGGATGACGATCGGCGAGGCGACCGCGAGGCCGCCGAAAAGCAGGAATGGATTGAGAAAGACCACGAGGAGAGGGGGAGGATCGCGCCCGAATTAGCCGTAGCGATGCTGGCGCGTCGCGAGATAGGCGCTCAGCACTTCATTCCAGGGCTGGCTCGTGGAGACGCGCACGTACGGGCAGCCATTCCTTTCACACCCGAGTCGGACGCGATCGAGAAAAGCGTTGAAGGCCTCCAGGTAGCTCTTCCGCAACTCCGCGGGACGCGTGGTTATTTTCCCCGATTTTTCCAATCCATCGAATTCATATGTTCCTTTGAACGGGAAATCGAGTTCGAACGGGTCGAGTACATGGAAGACAATCACTTCATGGCCGCCGAAGCGGAGATGCTGAATGCCTTCGAGCACCTTTTCTTCGTCGTCGAAGAAGTCGCTGATGAGGATCACAATGCCACGGCGCTTCACCTTCATGGCCGTGTCGCTCAACACCGAAGAAATGGCGGTCGGCTCCGTCGAATCGAAGGCAAGAAGCGTGGCGCATATTTCGTGGATTTTTGCCATGCTATCGGTGCGCGGGTGATGCTCGCGCACCTTTTCGTCGAAGACGCTCACCGATACGGCATCGCGCTGGAGCAGGATGAGATAGGCGAGACACGCTGCCATCGTGCGGGCATAATCGAGCTTCGTGACGCTGCCCGAGCCGTATTTCATCGACTCGCTGCCATCGAGCAGGATGTGAGCGACGTAGTTCGTCTCCTGCTCGTATTGCTTAATGTAATATCGGTCGGAGCGGCCGAGGACTTTCCAGTCCAGGTGGCGCGTATCGTCACCGGGCACGTACTCGCGATGCTGTGCGAATTCGATGGCGAAACCGCGGAACGGCGACTTGTGCGCTCCGGCCATAAACCCCTCGACAATGGTTCGCGCCTGCAGCCCCAGGTGCTCCGCGCGCTGGATCGCCAGCGGATCGAGAAGCGTCGAAGAGGAGGGAGCAGCCATGTGGGGACGGCACCTTTGCGCAGAGTGCGCGCAACGGAAAGAGCAAACCGATTGGAATCGGAACGCGTGGAAGGGATACCGTCCAGGCGGCGCGCTCTTCGTTCAATAATTCCCCATGCGGTGAATAGCATTGGCCTTGCTTTGGGACCGGTCTGCTCGCACTTTCAAGCCTACTTTTATGGATTGGTATTACGCTCAGGATCAGAAACGAAACGGGCCGGTTGCAGACGCGATGCTTCAGGATCTGGTGCGAGCGGGAACGGTTCGACCCGAGACGCTGGTATGGCACGAGGGAATGGCGGATTGGCAGCCGTTATCGAGCGTTAGCCTTGCGTTTTCTCAATCCAGCGCGGCTCAGATTCGATGCACCGAATGCGGATTCTATTTTCCCGAAGCCGATATTCTGCAAGTGGGTGGATCGTCCGTTTGCGCAGCGTGCAAGCCGGCCTTTCTGGACAAAGTGGCGCTTGGCGCGCCCACGGGAAGTCCCGAAGGCCTCTGGAGGCGCAAGAAAGAATTGGTCTCCAACACCGAGGCCACTCTTCCGGATCGCTGCGTGAAATGCAACGCTCCGAGCACGGGGCCGAAGCTCAAGCGCAGACTGTTCTGGCATCATCCCGCGCTCTACGCGATCTTTCTCGTTGGGGTGCTTTTCTACGTAATTTTTGCTGCGATTTTCCGCAAGAAAGCCACACTCTATATCGGGCTCTGCGAGATGCACCGGAAACGGCGCCTGCGTGCCATCCTCATCGGGTGGGGCTTGTTTCTGGTGAGCGTTGGGTTGTTCACGTATGGCGGCATCACGGGGTCGGCAAATCCGGCGGTGTGGATTTCAGCCGCCGTGCTGCTGCTGGCCGGTATTTTTACGGGCGCGTTTGCCGCCCGGTTGATCTACGCGACAAACATTAATGACAAAATCGCCAGGGTCGGCGGAGTATGTCCCGCGTTCCTCGCGGAACTGCCGGAGTGGACAGGCGATTAAACGGGCGCGGTGATTGCGCTGACTAACCGGTCGTCCGAAGACCGCTGGCGATCGCGTTGATGGAGAGCAGCAGATCGGGGAGCATTCGATCGGCTTCCGCCTCGCCCCCGGTCGTTTTAAGTTCTCTCCACTCGCGCAAAAGCGCAATCTGCTGGTGATGAAGTACTCGAAGCGGTTCAGCCCTGAGTTGGAGTGTGCGAAGCATCCGGGGGCGGCGGGCCGTCATCGGAGCGCCGCGCAGCCGTTCCAGCATGCGCTCTGTAAGATCCCATTCGGCAAAAATGATCGATAGCATGCGCTCCCGCATCGCCGGATCGGAAACCAGCGAAGCGTACTCGGTCATCAAGTCGCGATCGGAACTGGCAAGCGAACTCTCGATGTTTGTGAGCAGATAGCGGAGAAACGGCCAGTCACGCAGACTGTCGGCCAGGGTGGCGATCTCAGTTTCGTCGAGAGCGGCAATTCCGCTGCCCGTGCCGTACCATCCGGGAATGTAATACCGCGCTTGATTCCAACTGAACACCCACGGAATGGCGCGGAGATCCGCGAGACTCGGCTCCCCAGTGCGTCGCGAGGGCCGCGATCCAATCCGGCTATGCTCCAGCGCGTCGATGGGCGTAGCCTCCCTATGGAATGCGAGGAATCCTTCCGTGTCGAGGAGCGCCCGATACGCGCCCCGGCTTGCTGCGGAAAGCTTTTCCAAAAGGGGAGCGGCGACCGGGACCGGATCGCCTGGAAGCGCATGCATTACAGCGGTGGCGGTGACGCCCGCGAGCAGAAGCTCCAAATTGTATGCGGCCGTGGCGGGGTTCCCATATTTCTGAGCGATCGTTTCGCCTTGCTCCGTGAGCCGGAGATGGCCACCCAGCGAGCCGTGCGGGAGAGCTTCGAGAAAGCGATGGGTTGGCCCGGCTCCCCTGCTTACGGTTCCGCCCCTGCCATGGAAAAAGCGGATTTCGATTCCGCCACAATCGTGGCCGACTTGGGCCAGCCGCGATTGCGCTTTGTGCAGAGTCCACTGGCTGGCAACGATCCCGCCGTCTTTGTTGCTGTCGCTGTAGCCGACCATCACTTGCTGAAGAAGCTGGCCCGGCCGTCCAGCGCGGTCCGCATGCATCGCCAGGCTGGCGCGCGTGACAGGTTGCTCGATAAAACTGCGCAAGATATCCGGCCCCGCTTCCAGGTCTTCTATGGTTTCGAAGAGCGGCACGACAGGGAGGAGGCACATCAGGCCGTCCCGATGCGATTGCATCAAGCCGGCTTCGCGCGCCAGCAGGTACACCGCGAGGAGATCGGAAAGCCTTCGGGTCATGCTTACGATGAGCGAACCGATGCCATTCGAGCCGCATGATTCCATGTGCGACGCCAGCACCCGGTAGCAGCCAAGCACCGCATCCGCCTCAGGACCGGCGCTCGCGCTCGGGTGCAGAAACGGGCGGGGCGAGCGCAATTCCCGGCCGAGGAATCGGAGGCGCTCCGGCTCGCTCCATTCGTCCCACGCTTCCGCGGAAAGCCCCGAGGCGCCGAGAAGCTGTGAAAGGGCTTTGCCGTGGAAGACCGAGTTCTGCCGGATGTCCAATTGCGCCAGATGAAACCCGAATACCTCCACCGTGCGGCGGAGCGGCGCTACGTCGGACCGGGCAAGGCGTCCAGCCCCCGCTTCGCACAGAGCCTCCCCCAGCACGTCGAGATCGGCCAGCAATTCTGCGGAGGCGCGGTACTCGAAAGGGGGTGCACCGGGTGGGACGGAAGCGGGCGCGGTGGGGGAATCCGTCTCCGGCAGCCGCGCGAGCACCAGATCGACGAATCGACGCCACGGTTCATCGCGGTGGAGCGGCCGCGGGGCGGCAGCGCCCAAGGCGTCTTCGTGGGCATGGATCCTGGCAACGAAACCGGCGGGCGGCTCCTGCATCCACGTTGAAAGCGACAATTTTTCAGTGAGCGCGAGCAACTGGGAGCGCGCCACCCCAAGAGCGTGGACGCGCAGTTCGCGGAGCGTCTCACGCGTCACGTCTGCCGTGACTCCCGGGTGGCCGTCGCGATCACCCCCGACCCATGTGCCGAAGCGGATTCGCGGGAGCGCGCCGGGTGGATCCAAGTCAGCGGGTTTCCAGCCGGTCTCGATCCACGCCTGCCTCAGCCGTTCATCGAGCGCCGGAAGGACAGCGGGGAAGATCTCGACGAGATAATGCAGCACATTGCGCCGCTCATCCGCGAGAGTTGGCTTCTCCAAAAGAATTTCGCCGGTGCGCCAGAGCCTTTCGAGCGCGGCCTTCACGGCGGAGCGAAGCGAGCGCCTCTCACTTGGGGCGAGATCGCGTTCGCCGTTCTGATCGAGCAGGAGATACAGCGCGCGATGATGCGCTAGCACCGAAAGCCGCTTTGCTTCGGTGGGATGCGCCGTGAGAACCGGTTCGACGCGGACATGGCGCATGGCGGCGAGGATATCCGCAGTGGATACGCCGAGTTCGCCAAGCCGGGAGAGCTGGCTTCCCCAAGTGCCTCGTTCGGCGCGCATCCCTTCGCTTTGCTCCCGCAACACGCGCATGCGCGCCGCCGCATGCTCTTCGACCATGTTCAAAAGCTGGAACGCCACGGAATATGCGAGACCCAGGCGAGCCGCGGCGGGCCGGTCGAGAGCCTGCCCGAGCCACGGGAGATGAGCGGCTAAATCGCCATGGCCCAGGTCGCTCAGCACCTCGGCGAAGCACTCCATGAGGAATCGCAGATCGCGCTCAAGCCGGTCGAAACCGATCGAAAGATAATCCGGCGGTGGCTTCATGCCGGTTTGAATAGTAGCCCGCGCAAAAGCTTGCAACGCCTAACGCTGCCCGTCCTTCTCAAATCGCTTCGAATCGGCTATCTGGGTCCAAACAACTCCGCAAAAAAATCGGTCATCGCGCGCCAGGAACGCGCAGCCGCTTCGGGATTATACGCCGCGCCTTTTGAGTTGTCGGTCCCAACCCAAGGCTCCGTGAAGGCATGGACGGCATTGCCATAGTAAATCATCTGCCAATCGACCTTCGCGGCGCGCAATTCATTTTGGAACGCATCGATCTCATCTTTCTTCACGAAAGGATCGTCCGCGCCATGGAGAATCAGCATTTTGGCTTTGATGTTCCTGCCGTCGGCGGGTGTGGGCGAATCCAGTCCGCCGTGAAATGAGACGACCCCGGCGATGGGTGCGCCGTCACGGGCGAGTTCAATGGCGCACGTCCCGCCAAAACAGTAGCCGATCGCCGCGATCTGCGCGCCATTCACTCCCCTGGCGCCGCGCAATTGCGATAAGGCCGCTTCGCATCGGCGCCGGAGCGCGGGGCGATCGCTCTTGTATTTTCCCGCCTGCGCCCCAGCCTCCTCGCGATTCGCGGGGCGCACCCCTTTCCCATACACATCTGCAGCAAACGCCGTATATCCTATTTGCGCGAGCCGGTCGCAGACTTCGCGCGTGTGGTCGGTGAGACCCATCCAGTCGTGGAAAACGAGCACGCCCGGCGCGGTTTTCGGTGAGCCGCCCGCGAGATATCCCTCACAGACCGTCTCGCCATCCTTGTACTCGATGCTCTTCCCATCGAAGGCGATGGCGGGAAGGGTGAGGTTCGAGAGGAGCGCGGCGACCAGCAGGAAGAGGGGAAGATTCATAGGAAGGGTGAAGGGGATTCGCGAACCGCCCGCTGAAAGGACTCGTTGATTAAAACGCGTCCCATCGAAACGGAAGGCACGGAACCTGCATCGGAATGTAACAATTCGCCGTTTGCCAAGTTCAATTTGCGAAATATTTATTATCAGTCATTTTCTTCCGCGTGGTTTTTCCCAACATTGCAGGTCCCCGTATGAAAGCCGAATCCCGAATTCTCTCCGTTTCGCGTCTGAAACTCCTCGCGCCCGCCCTCGTGGCAGTCGCTCTCGGTCTGGGTGGGGCGAAGGCGTCCGCTCAGATCACGGACCCTGTTGTGGCCTTGGCGGATAAACTGGCGCAATTTTCGCAAGAGGAAGGGCTGCAATCGCCCTGGACCTATCTGACGGCGTCCGCGAACGATCTTCGGTGGGCGGTTTACAGCGTCCTGACAGATGGAGTGTCGGATCCGAACAATATCGCCGCCGGTGCGCAGCCCTACACGGGTGCTCTTGGTGATTTGGCTGCCGCCGCCCTTGCAACGAACGCGGGATCCCGCGCTGACGCACCGGTCATTGCAGCGAGCGTCCTGCATGCAGCCGTCACGGGAGCGAACGCTCTGGGGGACGGCTCCGTATTTTACGCCACTTTGCAGAGGGTACTCAATGCCGTCTCCGGTAATGTGGCGGCGCAGGAAAGCGTAGCGGCCATGGCCCTAAGCGACGCCACTTACGCCAACGCGGGCGCTGACGTGGCGACTGCGCTCCTCCCACGAATCGTCCCTAGCAGCGGCCTGCCCGGCGGCGCCCCGACCCCGACAACCGACATCTATACGGAGTATTTCGTAGCGCAGACCCTTTCAGCAGCGAGCAACACCAGCCAGGGAGCCAGCTTTGTTGGTCAAGCATTGACGACTCTTTCACAGCCGACCGCAAAGGCTGTTAACGCGATCAATATTGCGAAGTATGTTGTGAGCTATACCGGCAATAATTCCGCGGCAGTGACGGCGGCGATAGCCGGTGGTGGCGCAAACCTCGCGGATGCGGCGCTCGAATCGTATGTGCAATCGGCCTTAAGCACTCCCGTTGGACTCCTCGGCGGCCGCCATCCCATTCTCACGACGCTCGGAGGCGTCCAAGCCGCTGCGGTGATCGCTGGGGCGACATCGGACCTCGGCGCATCCAGCGAGGCGCCGGTCAATTTTGCGACACATCTCGTCGCGTCGCGTCCGGACTTGCAGACTCTCGTCGCGGAAGGCGTGCTGCAAGGCGCCGGATTGCCGTCGTCCGCATCGGGTCACGCGACGTCGGATATCATTCAGGCAGTGTACGGTCCAGCAACCCTGCCAGCGAATCCCGGCGTCACGGCGCTTTATCTCGCCTATGGCAATGGCGCGACGGACCAAACCGGCAATAGCCGAGCGGCTGAGGCTGCGGATTATCTCGCCAGTCTCTTCCCCGGGAATAAGACGATACAAAATCAAATCGGCGTCTATGCGGTTTATGCGACATCCACCGCAACGCCTGCGGCGGCGCAGCAAATCGCGGCCAATATTGCGACGAATGAACGGGCCGGATCGAACTTCCAGCTAGCCGATGCGGAACTTCTCGCATACTATCTGGCTAGCAGTTCGCAGACGGGCGCTGCGGCTGGAAATGCTGCGAAAGGGATCGGCAGCCTGTACACAAGCGACATGAACACCCTCACGGGCGTGGCCGCCTTTGCGTCGTACGGCAATGCCGGTGGGACGGCCAATATAACACAGGGTCTGGCTAGCGAAGTCAGTGCTTCACAAATCGAGAATTTCGGCAAACTGATCGCGGGCCTTTCTCCTGGGCAGGCGGGGAACAGTGCATTCTTTGGAACGAGCATCTACAAGCTGGGGCCTGCGATCGGCGGCGTGGCCGCTGCGCTCGGCGGCGCAACCGTGGGCAGCTCAAATACGAGCCAGGCAGCGGATTTGGTTCAATACGTCGTAAGCAACAGCGGGTTGGCGCACAGCCAGGCGCCCACTCTTGCGCTCTATGCGGCGCTCAATGTGGATGAGGAGCAAATCGCGAATATCGCGAACGGGCTCGGTTCGTTGTATAACACACCGTCGGGAACGCAAGGGAAGCTCGCCCTTTCATCCGCACCGACGCTTGCGTTTTACCTGGCGTACGCTGCCGACGTGAAGCAAGGGCCCAATGCCTATGCGCGCACGCGTGAGTTGGGTGAAATCGCCGCGACCCTTGTGAGCCAGGTGTTGGGACAAACGTCCGCTCAATTTGGGATTACCGATAGCAGCACAACACAGTCGAAATTGTATGCGGAAGTGGCCGAGGAGAAGCTCATTGCGCAGATCGGCGCATCCATCGTCGCTGTCTTGCAGAAATATCCATCTCCCGCTGGAGCCAATGGAGTCGGCAATGTCCCAGGATCGCTTGCAAACTCGGCGGGTGTCATAGCCGGAGCTATCGCGCAGGCCATTTCCTTTGGTCCCGAGCATCAGCAAACGGGTCAGGTGCAGTATTTGAAGGATCTGCAGGCGTTCCTGCTCGGCCCGACTTATCCGCTCGCCCAAGCTATCAAAGCCGCCGTTGGAACGTATTTCGGTCAATTGGTTATCAACAGCTTCACGCAGGTGGATAATCTGTATAAAGCCAACGGCGGCGGTTTGAATGGCATAGTTGCCGGCGGTGGCAATTATCCGCTCGGTCGCGACGGAAATGGACTCGGAAAGACCGGAGCGTTCCCGGTTGGAAATCTTACGGAAGCAGAGACGCCGACTAAATCGATTTCTGGGCCGGCGTACTAAGGCGCTCGGCAGATAGGCAGCTCCGACGACCGCGCCGATCGGTGGCGATCTGGCAAAGCAGGAACCCGTGCGTTGATCGATGGATAGACGCGATGCTTGCCCCTCGCTGACGAAGCGTTTGCGAACCTGTTGTCCGATTTGCAAGGCGGTCCGCATGGCGTGCCGATTCCATCCGGGATCGTTTAGCGCTGCATCCGGCCCGACGGAAGCCCTACCGTCCGCGCTTCATTTTCCGTCGCAGCTTTCGCATCGCGTTGTTCGTGCCTTGTGAATTGAGGCGGTCCGATCCCCAGTTGCTCAAAGATGCTGCGTCCGCGATCCACTCCTCCCGTGAATACCGCTTCCGGACTGAGCAAATCTTCGGATCAACTCCTTCCCGCTCGCAAAAATGCGAAGCGCCCGGGCCTTGCAGCCCGAGCGCTTCACAGCCCATGAAAACTTGGTTTGTCTAGTGGCGCTCAGTCCTCGCGGCGACACCGTGCTTGGTCGCCACACCCGACGCAAGCAACTGCGTGGCGGAGTGCCGGTATTCGCCGCTCTTGCTCCAGGAGTACAGCGGCACGTATTGGCTGCTCGGCACGCGGTCCGCCGCGATCGGCATGCTGGTGTTCGTGCAGTCGAGGATCCACCAGCGGCCTTCGTGCGACCACATCACCCATGCGTGGCTCAACTGCGCCCGCAGGCTCGTCTTCCCGACAACGAAGCGGACGTTGGAATCGTTCATCTGATCGCACAACCAGAGCGCCTTCGCTTTGCAATCCCCGGCCCGCTTGGACGCTGTCACAGCGGGAAGCGCCGGATTGTACGGATCGGTGTAGCTGTAGCGAAAATTGCGGCCCACCCGCATGAGAGCGCGGACGCGCTCCATATCGGCGTCCTGCCCCGAGAGATTTCCAAGAACCGCTTTGACCGGGTGCATGTAGGAATCGTAGGGCGTGTAACCGGCTGGCGTGCCGAGATCGACGATGGCAGAAGCGGTAAGCTTAACCGAGAGGAGAAGGAGCGCAGAAAAGAGGGCTTTTTTCATTTGCTGTGTTTATGATAATTTCCATAATCAGCATAAGCGCCATCCGTGCCAAACCGTTCTCGACTCTCATTCTTTCATCGAAAAGAATTCCCGACTCACGTCACGGGATGCCCCCAGAGTGGGTGGCGCCTCGCGCTTTTGACGGAAACTACTGCGGCAGTTCCGCTCCGCGTGATCGGCCGTTACGGCTCTTGTTCCGTTGTGGCCTCCTTCCGCGCAGCCGCAAACGCTTGTCAACGAGCCGCCCAATGCGCCATCCTCTGCGTCCCATGGTTTCCTATCTCGATCTGCTGCGGCTCGTCCTTGATGAAGGGCGGCATAAGGGCGACCGCACCGGAACCGGAACGTATTCGATCTTCGGCGCCCAGGCGCGATTCGATCTTTCGGCCGGCTTCCCGCTGCTCACCACGAAGCGGATGCATGTTAAATCCATCGTCCATGAACTGCTCTGGTTTCTCAAAGGTGATACGAACGTCCGATACCTGCAGGAGAACGACGTCACGATCTGGAACGAGTGGGCGCGCGAAGATGGCAGTCTGGGACGCGTGTACGGCGCGCAATGGCGCGACTGGCGTGCGCCCGACGGACGCTCGATCGACCAAATCAGCAACGTCATTGAGCAGATCAAGAGCAACCCGGAGAGCCGACGCCTGATCGTCTGCGCGTGGAATCCGAGTGAGATCGACCAGATGGCTCTTCCGCCATGCCACGCGCTATTCCAATTCTACGTTTCGGACAGCCGGTTGAGTTGCCACCTATACCAGCGCAGCGCCGATCTCTTTCTCGGTGTCCCATTCAATATTGCGAGCTACTCGCTGCTCACGATGATGGTGGCGCAGGTCTGCGGGCTGGGCCTCGGGGATTTCATCCATTCGTTTGGCGATCTGCACCTCTATGCCAATCATCTCACGGCCGCCCGGGAACAGATTTCCCGCGAGCCGCGCGACCTCCCCACGATGAGGCTCAACCGCGACGTGCATGACATCTTTTCTTTCAAATACGAAGACTTCCACCTTGCCGGTTACACCCCGCATCCGCCGATACGGGCGGCCATCTCGGTCTAGCCCGGCGCGCGCATGAAGGCGATCGCCGCGATGGCACTCAACCGCGTGATCGGAAGCGGCGGCAGGATACCATGGCATCTGCCGGAAGACTTCCGATGGTTCAAGCGCTGCACCACGGGCCATGCCGTGCTGATGGGCCGGAAGACATTCGAGTCGTTGGGAAAGCCGCTGCCCAACCGCCTCAATCTCGTGGCAACCCATCAGGCCCTGGGCGCCCTGGACCATATCTCAAATGTCGCGGCAGTGCCCGACCTCCAGGCATTCCGTCCGGCAGCTTACACTCCGCGCCAGGTCTGGGTCATCGGCGGCGCGGAGATCTATGCTCAATTGCTCGGGCGCTGCACCGACCTCTACCTATCCGTGATCGCCCGTGAGGTGGAAGGCGACACATTCTTTCCCCCTTTTGAGGAGGGGTTCCAGTTTGTCGAATCTGTCTTCGAGACGCCTGAGTTTACCGTGAAACACTACCGGCGGACCGGAACGTAAAATGGCTTGCGGAAATCGCTAGAAATTCGCGAATGGCGACGTCGCTATCGAGACCCCTTGAATCGGTCCAAAGTTTGGGCCGCTCACCGGGCTGTAATTGGTCGTCTTGTTTCCAGACGTGTTGTGAATGATCGTATCCAGTGAGGACGCGTTGATTCCCACCCCGGCGTTGTCCCGGACGCTGTTTCCTTCGATCCGGCTTCCGGTTCCCGACGTTGTCACGATTCCCGCCCCCGGTGTGCCGCCGCCATTCTGGCTGGAGTGGTTGTTTAAAATGGATGAATCGCCACCCGCGAAGATGCCATTCACGCTGTTACCGACCGTGTTGCAATTGTCAACTGTCGCGCGAATACCGGCAACAATTCCCGACCCCATCCCGTTGCGGCCATTGCCGCTTGCCACGCAACCCGCTACCTTGCATCCGTTACCGGCGTTTATCCCCGATCCGTTGTTGGTGTCGGTCACGCAATCTAAGACCGCATTTGCGGAGGCAAATATCCCATTCGTGCAATGGTCGCATTCCACATCGCGAATTGTCAGTCCTGACAGTCCGACAATGGCTGAATTCAAGCCGCCTAGCCTCCCGTTGATGATCGAGCAGCCTGGGCCGGACGACACAGTAAAGCCATTGTTTGCAGGTGCTCCCGATACCGTGAAGCCGTTGAGATTGATGCTCACGTTGCTCGATGTTACATGAATGCCCTTAAACTTTGAAATCGTGATGTTGCCCGTAAGATAATAGCTTCCCGGGGCGCTGATCGTGTAGTCGTCGTTCGCGTTCTGGCTTGGGGTGTTAGTCGCGTCGATCGGAATCCGCGGCATGCACCTGTTGAAGCGTTTTCATCGACGGAGCCGGCGCCCCGGGTGGTGTGAGAAGGCCTTGGGCATGGCCGCTCTCCAGCGCGAAAACGGCTGCGAAAAGTGAAAAGGCGCTAGCGTGGAACAGCGGGAAGAGTCGGTGCATAGGGAGAAGATGCTATCGGCTGAATCGAGATAGGTCAAGCCTCGGGGGCGTAAGTTTGTCAACCCGCGGCTGCATCTTATGTCTTCTTTTCCAACCGGCTCGACACCGCGTACGCTGCGAGACCGATTACCAAGAGAGCCACCCCGCAGATCGACTCCCACGGCTTCGTGAGCGCCACGTAGTAGAGCATCCACCCGCTCACCGCTAGAAAGAGAAACGGCGTCACGGGGTATCCCCAAGTCCGATAGGCGCGCGGCAGGTCGGGCTGGCGGGCGCGCAGCACAAAAACGCCCGCCACTGTCGCCATCGAGCAGAGCGTGAGCACGAGCTGGATCCCGTTCATGATTGCTTCGAAGGTCGAGGTGAGGATCAGAACCGTGGCGATCCCAAGCTGCGCGAGAAGCGCCGTCTGCGGAACGCCTGCTGCGCTCAATCTCCCAAACACGCGTAATACCCGAAAATCCTCTCCCATCGCTGCCGTCACGCGCGGCCCGATCCAAACCATCGACGACACCGTCGATATCAGCCCGATGCAGATGAGTGCGTCCATCGCCCGTCCGCCGCGCTCCCCAAACGCGTGGGCGGCCGCGACCGATGCGACGTTTGCCTTGCTCGCCATCTCGCTCATTGGCGCCGCGATGAGGAAGGCCGCGTTCACCGCGACGTACAATGCCGCCACGATCGCGGTCCCGAGCGCCACGGATCGGGCCACGTTCCTGCGCGGATCCCGAATTTCTCCGACAATGTACGTCGAGGCGTTCCACCCTGAGTACGCATACATTACATAGATAAGGCTCGTCGCGAACGCTCTTCCAAAAATCAGGCGCCCGTCCCCCGCCTTTGGCGCGAAGGAGATCGCTTGCGCCGTGCCCGATGAAAAGCACGCCACCACAAATGCCACGATCAGCCCCACCTTTAATACCGCGAACAGATTTTGAAATACCCCGCGACGCTTGCCGCCCGCTAAATGCACCGCTGTGCAGATCCAGACTACGCCAAGCGGCAAGCCGTAGTAGAGCGCCCGCGGCATCGGCGCGCTTCCGAAAAGTGCGTGGCCGCCGTAATCTCGAAAGGCGATCGCTGCCAGCGCGATCGGAGCGGCGAAGCCCACTGTCGCCGAAATCCACCCAGCAAGAAAGCCGGCGGCCGGATGGTAGATTCGCGAAAGGAAATGGTATTCGCCTCCCGATCGCGGCAGCGCCGACGCGATCTCCCCATACGAGATCGCTCCGCAAAACGCGCACAAACCGCCCGCAATCCAGAGAGCCATAATGGCAAACCCGGACGGGATTTCGGCCACTTGAAATCCCAGGCTCGTGAAGACGCCGATGCCGATCATATTCGACACGACGATGCTCGTTGCCGTGAAGAGCGAGATCGATCTGGGTTGAGGCGCGGGATTTGAAGTCACAACGGGTTCGACGGTGCGGCAAGCGCGGCGGAAGGCAAGCGCGCCTCAATACTTTCCGCTCTACCCATGCGAGCCGGGAATTCTCCGCCCGCGGATGAGCGCATTTAGGGGTGGGCCTCAAATGCCCATTTCAAATATGCGTTTTAAAGTCCCGTTTTATCCGTTAGCATTCGCGAAATGCTTCCTGCGCCTCTTCTTTCGCACCCGGAGCTTCGACTCATCGAGGCAGCCGGCGAAATCTTTGCGTCGCGCGGTTTCGAGGCGGCCACCGTAAAGGAAATCACCGAAGCGGCCCAAATGAATGGGGCAAGCGTCAATTATCATTTCGGCGACAAATTCGGCCTTTACTGCCACGTGCTCCGGTGCGCTGTCCCCTCTAGCGATCGCTCAAGCGGAGATTCCACGGCGCTCCCACCAACGGATCGACTCCGCCATTTCGTCATCACGTTCACTGAGACAATCCTCGGCGCTGGGCGGCCCACATGGGCAAACCGGCTTATGGCTCGGGAAATGGCCCAGCCCACCCAGGCACTCACGCATGTGGTCGAAGAGGTCATGCGTCCGAACTATTCCCGCTTGCGCTCGATTCTAGGCCTCATCCTCGCGCGTCCTCCCGATTCGGAGGCGGTTCGCCTGTGCGCCCACAGTGTAATCGCTCAGTGCGTCCACTGGGCGCTTGCCCAGTCCATCCTTCCGCATCTCTGGCCCTCGCTTTCGCTTAAGGATCCAGCTCAGGTTCGGCGGATCGCCGAGCATCTCGCCGACTTTTCACTCGCGGGTGTCGTCGCCGCTGCCGCGAGGCCCCGATCTGCTCGCATTCCCAAGAAAAAGCACGCACTCCTGAAACCGCACGCCGCGCGCAGACGAAAAGCCCTGGCATGAACGACCTGCCTCAGCCATGGCGGCCGCGCCACAACCCGTGGGCAATCGCGCTCACGGTTACGATCGCCACATTCATGGAGGTGCTCGACACCTCCATCGCGAATGTCGCCCTGCCGCACATCGCCGGCAGTCTTTCCGCGAGCCAGGATGAGGCTACGTGGGTGCTCACAAGTTACCTCGTTGCCAATGCGGTGATATTGCCCCTCAGCGCGTGGCTAGCCGATCGCGTTGGCCGCAAGCGATTCTACATGACTTGCGTCGTTCTGTTCACGATTTCATCCTTCCTGTGCGGTCTCGCGCCGTCCCTTCCGCTCCTCATCTTTTTTCGCATTTTACAGGGGCTCGGCGGCGGCGGCCTCGCCACCAGCGAGCAATCGATCCTCGCGGATACCTTCGAGCCGTCCCGGCGCGGAAGCGCCTTTGCGCTGTATGGCATGGCCGTCGTGCTGGCGCCTGCGATCGGCCCCACTCTCGGAGGGTGGATCACCGACACGCTTTCATGGCACTGGATATTTTTCATAAATGTCCCGGTGGGAGTTCTGTCGATCTTCCTCACTTCACACTATGTCGAGGATCCGCCGCATATCGTCGCGGCGGTCAAGCGATCCGGAGGTTTGCCCATCGACTACGTCGGCGCCGCGCTGATCGCGATCGGCCTCGGCTCTCTCGAAGTCGTGCTTGATAAAGGGCAGGAAGACGATTGGTTCGGCAGCCCCTTCATCATCGGATTTGCTTCGCTCGCGCTCGTGGCGCTCACGTTTTTTGTCGTGTGGGAGTGGAATCACGATCATCCGATCCTGAATCTGCGGATGTTCCGCATTCCAAATTTTGCGGTCGCGAACGGACTCATGCTGGTGCTCGGCGGCTCGCTCTTCGGAGCCACGGTGTTGCAGCCGCAATTCCTGCAAACCTTGATGGGCTACACTGCGCAGGCGGCGGGCGAGACTCTAACTCCCGGTGGCTTTGCAGTGATGCTTTGCATGCCGTTTGTCGGCCGGTTTGTCTCAAAGGTGGACGCCCGGTATATGGTCGCCTTCGGGTTTCTCATAACGGGTTTCGCTGTTCTCAATATGACCCACATGTACCTCGGCATGGATTTTTGGACGCCCGTCTGGTATCGCGTCTATTGGGGTCTCGGTATTGCTCTTCTCTTCGTTCCGATCAATACCCTCTCTTTTATCGGGGTGCGTCCAGAACTCAACGGCCAGGTTTCCGCCATGGTGAATCTCTCCCGCAATGTAGGAGGCAGCATCGGCATCGCGGTCGTAACGACGGTCATAGCCCGGCGCACGCAGGTCCATCAGAGCGAACTTTCCGCGAACATCAGTTCCGGCGCTCCGGCGCTGCGCGGCTTTCTCTCGACCGCCAGCGGACGTCTGGCGCATGCCGGCGGAGGAGCCGTCACCGGCTTGCGACAAGCATACGGTCAGGCGGCCCATGCCTTGCAGCAGCAGGCTGCCGTCCTCGCGTATCACGACGCGCTATTCATACTGGGCGCCGCCTGCATCCTGGCGTCGCCCGTTATCTTTATCGCGAAGAAAAATAAGACAGGCGCGCCTGCGCTCGCCCACTGAAATTATGACTACAGATCCAGTCGCGGAGAACGAAACTCATCTAGCTGCCGATGCTCCAAATCGGCCTCGGGATCCACGCTCCCGCGAGCAAGCGGAGGTCCCCGCGCGCGCCCATGGCGGGAAGCAGCCCGGCAGCAGGAGGCCGCTCATTATCCTCATGGCGATCTTCGTTGTCCTCGCTCTCGCGGGCCTCTTCTATTATCTCCGTGCGCGGGACTTTCAAGTTACAGACGATGCCTTTATCGAGGCGCACATCGTTCAGGTAAGCACCAGAGTCGCCGGCATTGTCAAAGCCGTGAAGGTGGAGGACAATCAGGAAGTAAAGAAGGGCGATTTGCTCATCGAACTGGATTCCCGCGATTTCGATGTGGCGCTTGAAAAGGCGCGGGCTGAACTCAGCCAGGCAAACGCCAAGGTCCTGCAGGGTGAGGCGCAGGTCGAGCAGGCGGTCGCACAGCTTGCGCAGGCGCAAGGTTTGCTCACCCAACAGCGCGCGCAATTCGACGTCGCGCAGCTCAATTACAATCGGAACGCCGGTTTGTTTCAAAAAGATCTGCGCGCGGTCTCACGCCAGGATGTGGACACGACCAAAGCCACCTCCGATGCGGGCAGAGCGGCTTTCGACGCTGCGAGGGCAAATGTCGAGGCGGTTCAGGCCGCGGGGGGAGCGGCCCAGGCTCAATTGCGCGCCGCCCGCGCTGCCGTCGGCGCATCGGAGGCCGCCGTGCATGATGCGGAGCTTCAGCTTTCCTACACGAAAATACTTGCCGTTGCAGATGGCAAGATCGCCCGAAAACTAGTCGAGCCTGGAGACTATGCGCAGCCTTCGCAAACGCTGCTCTCTCTCGTGGAGCATCATGTATGGGTGATTGCGAATTTTAAGGAGACACAGTTGACGAAGATGCGCGCCGGGCAGCCTGTCGAACTGAAACTCGATAGTTATCCAAACGAGAAACTAAAAGGTCATGTCGCAGGGATACAGGCCGGGACGGGCGCCCGTTTCAGCCTCCTTCCGCCTGAGAATGCATCCGGAAATTACGTTAAAGTGGTCCAGCGTGTGCCTGTTAAAATAGTCTTTGACGAGCCTGAGGACATCTTGCGCCGTCTTGCTCCTGGAATGTCAGTCACGCCGCGCGTCCGGATCAATATCCAACCACGCAATGGCGGCAACCAAACCCAGGTGGAAAAATGAGGGCGCATCTTACGGTCGATTTTCCTCGATTGGCAGGAGCCCTGTTGCTCGCGCTTGCTCTGAGCGTTTCCGCCGCTGGGCTGGCGCCCGTTGGGCCGGATTACAAGGGACCGCCCCCTAGCGGCGCGCCCGCCCGGTTTAAATACGCTAAAGCGGATGGCAAATGGAAGCTGGCCGAACCGCGTGACCATGCATCGCCCGGAGCGTGGTGGCGGCTCTTTCACGATGCCAGCCTCGATAGACTCGAGGCGCAGGCAGTTTCGGCAAACCAAGACCTGCAGATCGCCATTGCACGAATCCAGGAGGCGCATTCTCCAGTGCGGGTTGCTGCCGCGGATCTTTATCCTAATATCGATCTTGAGCCGGGCGCGCTTCGTCAGCGATCGAGCAACACCGACCCATACCAGCGCGGAAAGCTGATCGGCGCCAATCCGTTCGCAGCTCCAGGTGGAGCGGGATCAGGCGCCGGTAATGGGAACGGTTTCGTGCTTAACAATCAACCGTTGTCACGCACGTATAACGTATTCCATTTTCCGCTCGATCTCACTTGGGAGTTGGATCTTTGGGGTCGTGTGCGACGCAATAAGGAGGCGGCCCGCGCTGCCGGTCAGGCCATGGAGGCTGACGCGCAAAATGTGCTGCTGAGCGCGACGTCGAATTTGGCGGCGAACTATTTCAATATCCGCGGACTGGACGCCGAGCTCGATGTGCTCGATCGCACCGTCGCCGCCCGGCGCGAGGCCGTGCGCATCGCTGCGGAGCGCTTGCAGGCCGGTCTTACCAGCGATCTCGACTTGGCTCGTGCACGGAGCGATTTGGCGCTGGATGAAGCGGAAATCTTTGCCGTCACTCGCAATCGGGCCGAGCTTGAGAATGCCATGGCGACTCTCATGGGACGCCCTGCCAGCGGATTTTCACTTCCCCGGAAGTCGCTCAGTAATGCGCCCCCTGCGGTTCCACCCGGCCTTCCGAGCCAGCTTTTGGAGCGGCGGCCCGATGTGGCGCAAGCCGAGCGGCAGCTTGCAGCCGCCAATGCGCGGATCGGCGTCGCGACAGCCGCATTCTATCCACGGATAAGCCTCACGGGCGACGGCGGTTTTGAGAGCGGCGACATCGGGCGCTTGTTCGATTGGCAAAGCCGGCTTTGGCAGATTGGCGCGAACGCTGTGCAGCCCCTATTCGAAGGTGGGCGCAATGCCGCGAACTTAAACGTGGCGCGCGCTCAGTATGATGAAGCGACCGCGACTTACCGCAAACAAGTGTTGATCGCCTTTCAGGAGGTGGAAACCGCTCTCGTCGATATCCGCACGCTCGCGGGCCAGGCTTCGGCGCAAGCCGAGGCGGTTGATGCCGCGCGACAGACAGTCAATCTAGCTCAAAAGCAATATAGCGATGGCGCCGTGAATTTCCTCGATGTCCTCGATTCCCAGCGCACGCTGCTAACCGCTGAGCGCGGCGCGGCGCGGATACTCGGCTTGCGCGCGCAGGCGACCGTCCAGCTCATCAAGGCGATCGGCGGCGGGTGGTGACCGTCGTGTGCCGTGCAGACTCGCGCGGGAAAACGGGCGATGCTTGATTTCACGGCGCGCACGCGCGGCGGCCTATTCGAGCGGCAGCACGAAGTGGTGCGCTTGAATCGCCATGCGTTCACGGAAGTAGAATCGATGCGCCTCGAAACGTTGAACGCCCGAATCCAGATGCAACGCGTCGCACGATTGCTCGCGGGCATGCTGTACGAGCCATTCAAACAAAGCATGGCCATGGCCGCGGGATCGCGCGGCTTCGGAAGTAACGAGATCGTCCACGTATAGGAAACGGCGCCTCCACAGGCTGTGCAAGATGCGAAAGCCCGCCACCGAAGCAACCGCGCCGTCCGATTCCAAAAACACAAGCCGGTAGCCTTCCTGCCACTGGAGCTTTACCCTGCCAATGAATTCGCTAGGCTCGAGATGAGGTCGAAGCGCGAAAACGACGGGATGGCACCTGAGCAAATCCGATTCCGATTCTGCGAAGTGAACGGATGTCATGATTTTAATCGAGCTGCCGCCACGGTGCTCGTGCTGCGGCTGGAAGTCTGGACCGGCTGAATACCGGCCCAGGCAGGGTGGGCTGCCACGAGATGAAGCGCTTGCTCCAAAAGCTGTTTCCCCGGTTCCATGCGATGCCATGTGGAGGCCCCGGAAGGATGGGGCAGGGGAATGAGGTCGAATGAGCATCCAAAACGGCGGATTGGGAATTGCCTCCCGATAACGTCGGTGAGCTTCGCGAAGGCAAGGAATTGGCCGATGGCAAGCCGTCCTACAGGAAGGACCAGCGCGGGCCTTAAGATCTCAATCTCCGCTTCGAGCCAGCGGGAGCAGTTTGCGATTTCTCCATCGTCGGGAACGCGGTCTCCGCCGGCGGGATTGCTTCCAGGAAAGCACCGGCAGACGGCGGCCATATAGACCGACGCGCGAAAATCCGACTCGGAGACGCCTGCGGCGGAATCGAACCACTTAAACAGCGTTTTGCCAGCCGTCCACGCGAAGGGCCTGCCGAGTACCGGTTCTTTGTTGCCGGGCGCCTGGCCAACGAGCAGCACCTTGCTCGCAACGGAATTGCCGACGACCGCGGGCCGGCCCATTTTCGGGCAGAGCGTGCAGGCGCGCAGCCGGGAGATATGCTCTTCGATCCGGAGCTGCGGCGTAGTGCGTGAGGCCATTTCTCGCGGGATCCTTATCGTCCGCCAAAGATTGTCCCTGGGGCGATCGCGTGACCATTTGCAAAAGCGGACGCCGACATCCGCCGTTTGCCCTCCAATTGCACTTCCCCCACGGAGATCGATCCAGTCCCTGCGGCGATGCAAAGGCCGGCGCCTGATACGAGGAGGACTTCCCCGGCAGATCCCGATGCGCAGCCCGCCTGTATGGGAGGGAAAAGCTTCAGCTTGATTCTGCCACCCCGCGTGGGGAGCCATGCGTAAGCGGTGGGCCACGGATCGAACGCACGGATCCTCCGCGCGATCTCCACGGCCGAGATGCCCCACGCGATCTCGCCATCTTCGCGGGCGAGCTTGGGAGCATACGTTGCTTGCGATTCGATCTGCGGAGTGCGCGGCGCACGGCCCTCTACCAGTAGCGTGAGCGCTTCGCGGAGCGATTCCGGGGCAAGCTGCGCCAGGCGGTCGTGCAGCGATCCGCCCGTCTCTTCCGCTCCGATCGCGAGCTCCCGTTCGAGCAATATGTCCCCGGTGTCGAGGCCTTCGGCCATGTACATCACCGTAATCCCCGAGCGCTCTTCGCCCGCCAAAATGGCTGCTTGAATGGGCGACGCCCCACGATGGCGCGGCAGGAGAGAGGCGTGGAGGTTCAAGCACGCCACCCGAGGAAGATGGAGAAGCGATTTGGGCAGGATCTGTCCATACGCCATGACGACAATCGCTTCCGGCGCGAGCGCGGCCACCTCTTGCACAGCGGAGTCATCCCGGATCCGGCGCGGCTGCAAGACCGGAATGCCGAGCGCGCCCGCCAGCTTCTTGATCTCGGACGGTTTGCACTCCATCCGCCTGCCCGATGGCTTATCCGGCTGCGTCACAAGCGCCGCGACATCGTGGTCCGGCGCATCGGCAAGGAACTGCAGAGATGGGAGTGCAATATCGCCGGAGCCGAGAAAGACGATGCGCATCGAAGCAAACGTGAGGCCTGCCGGCGCCCTAGAGAATGCGCACCTGCGGGCCGGAACGGAAACCATCCATGCCGTCCCGATTCGTTGCCGGTTCGCGCCGCATCACCACTTCCGCAGCGCTCACGGTCCGGGAGCCAACAACGGCGCCGCAGTGCGAGCAGAGGCACTCGTACAATTCCTTTTCAGGAAGCACCAGCAGCAGCCTCTCCCGTATCGGCATGGCTGCATCACACGCCTTGCAAAAGAGCGCCGAAGCGGTGAGGCGAAGCGAACGCTGGCTCACAGCGCTTCCCCATTGATGGTTTTGAGAATGTCGTACAGCACGCGCACGGGAGGCTGGGTGGCATCGATGTGTTTCGTCATCTCCGGGCCGTAATGCTCGAGAAGCGGCTTCGACTCCGCCTCGTAGATCGCCAGCCGGCTCCGGATGGTCTGCTCATTGGCGTCGTCGAAGCGGTTCTCCTTGAGCGCGCGCTTCTTGAGCCGCGTGATGAGCGCATCGCGGTCCGGGCAATAAAGATGGAAGACGCGATGCACGTCGATCATCTCCTCCATGATCTTCGCCTGCTCGATATTTCGCGGGATGCCGTCGAGCACGAGCGAGTCGATGTCGGGCTTGAATGTGTGCGCGCCGACCATATCCGCAATCCGCGCCATCCAGAGTTTGACGGTGATTTCGTCCGGCACAAGCGCGCCCCGGCTCGAATACTCGAGAAAGGCTTGCCCGATCGCCGTACGAGTGTCCAAAGATCGAAAGACGTCACCGCACGCCAGGTGGAAAAAGCGTGGAATCGCTCCGAGTATCTTGCCTTGCGTCCCTTTCCCCGCGCCGGGAGCGCCGAAGATCAGGTAGGTGCGGTATTTCATGCAGGAAGGAGGAGGAGAGGATTAGAGTCAGGCGCGCGCTTGCGCAAGCGCGGAGTGCCGGGCGGCCCTGCAGCCTTCGGATTTTACGTTTGCGTATTTGGGTGGCGCCGCGGCTTCGCTTCGCACGGCGGTGAGGTTTCAGCTAGCGAGTCCAGCAACTGGCCTGCTATCACGACCGCTTCGTGTCCAGCGGTTACTCCGATCCCATCCAGAAGCTTCCTGTCGTCTGGCATCTGCTCCGGGCGCTGCGGCACTTCCACGAGGACATGAAAGTGATTGAACATGACGCAAACCGTGGCAATTCGCACCCCGCTGAACACCTCCGGGCCGCGCAGGAGCTTCACGAAGCGCGGGTTTCACGCGGGTGGGCGCTGCCCGCGTCCCAGACAAAGCCAGTCTAACGCATCCCCACGTCCCCGCTCCTACGAAAAAAAACAGGCTATCGCAACCGGGACTCCAGCTCTTTGCGCAAATCGGCAATCTTCAACTCGATTTGCTCGGAATCTGAGTCTCCCGCCGACTCCCCCACGTGTCCCAGCACCTGATTTAAGAGCTGCAATTGGTCGAGCAAACCTTTGCGAAGCCCTTGCTCCATTCCCCTCTCCAACCCTTCGTTTCTAAGTTGCTCCGCGATAGTCATGACGGTTTGTTTCGTTTCTGCAGGAATCGACGACGCATCGATCTTCGTCTGCAGTTCGCCCAAATGCAAGTCCGTGGTCGTCATCAGGTAA
>JBBSFI010000012.1:0-94634 GCA_038238905.1 Chthoniobacterales bacterium
TCCTGTCCGCTCGCCCCACGGCAACCAACCCTCTTCAGCCTCCGCGCCCTCCGCGCCCCCGCGTGACAAAAGGGTCGGTCCTTGCATATTGCCAAGAAGAACGGGAGCGGGAGTGCGACGGAGGCGCTATGAGCGTGGCCGAATATCTTCCTTGAGATGAGGACTATCGGACATCCATGGACCGACCCATCAAAAATAAATCTGAGTTTATCGGCTCCGTGTTACTTGTTTGTCCTTTAACAGCCCGCTCCAGTCCGCATAATCGCTCATATCAACCCGATCTTCATCTCATCTCTCCTCCCCTCCGCGACCTCCGCGATCCCCGCGTGACACCTCACCCGCTCCCATCACCCGAAGACATCGCCCCCCTTAACGGTCTCGTCGCCGAGTCGCTCGCGAACGACCACTATGAGATTCCCTTCTCCAAGGAGCGCCTGGAACTTCTCCTGCGCTACATCGGCGCATTATATCCGCTGCGCACCGCCTGCGCCCTCTGCGGACTCGACGAATCGAGCTTTGACCGATGGTGCCACTTCGCTCCCGAAGTTCGGCGCGTCATCGATGTCGCTGTCGAGGCCGCCCGAGTCCCGGCGCTCGACTCCTTGATCGCCCGGGCGCGCGCTGGCGATTCGGCTGCTTGGACCGCCTGGCTCCGGCTCTCATCCGCGGGCCAATTCGGCCCCTGCGGAACCAAAACAATCAACACCCAGCGCTCAAAGCATCTGCTGGAGGGTGGCACAATGGTCTTTGACGGTGAACTGCCGAAACTCCGCGAAGGGTACAGGCAATTCCTCGATGACTCTCACACCGCACGCCTCGCTGCGCGGCAGGCAAGCGCAGTTGCGGACCACGGCTCAAGCACTCCTGCGGCTCCGGTCATCGCCCAGGCGCCGACCGCCCCTCGGGAAGTGGAGCCATCCCCAACACAAGAGGTCGCACCACCGTTCGTCCGCCCAAATCCGCCAGCATCTTCATCTGCCAGGCCCGCCGCAGGACCGGTTCTTCACTTCGCCAAGTTCGCCACCGCTCTGGTCATCGGCGCCTCCTTCCTGTTCGCGATACTCGTCGGCGCTGCCAAAGCGTCGTTCCTGAACGACGGCTCTCACCCGGCTCCCTCCTTTTCCACGACGCTTGCCGGTCGTTTCGACCGCGATGCCGCGCCGCTCTCCCTTCGTCCGCACCTCCCCGATCCCGTCTTTCCCGTCCCAATTCTTCACTGAATTCCGCGGCAGCCTCAGGCTGCCCGGAGGCCCCCGCTCGCTCGGAAGTGAGACTCCGCGATTGCGACGAGGCCGGCAATTCAGACCCGTGAATTGCCCCAGGCGGCTCTCTGAGTCCTCCCTGTTTGATCTTTGAAATCCTAACTAAATTCGCCTCCAGCCCCGCCCGTCCGAGGCGCGGCGGGCGCCATTGTCTGCCATCCGCAAAAAGTCTGCCCCTCAACGCGCCTCTGCAGTGACCGGTTCGGTTCCCTCTCGACCGTACTGGCGCTTTTCATGCAAGCGCTTCGCGAGAAGCACTTTAAGCTGGAGCCGGCAGACGGGTTCGAACCGACGACCTGCTGATTACAAATCAGCTGCTCTACCAACTGAGCTATACCGGCGAAAGTGCGCTGCAAACGCTGGACCGGGGGTCCAAGACGACTCAGTAAAGCGCAATTTCGCGCGGTGTCCAGCGGCGGCTTGCAAGAATGTGGCGCGTGCACCCCGCTCAACCGCCGGCGCTCTCGCGAACCAGTGAGGAGGCAGGATGTGCGCCGCTCGGCTTCCACGAAACCGAAGAGTTTCTCAAAAAGAACGGCGCCGAAATCAAACTGAGCTTGGAGGAATTTGACCGAAGGTCCGCCGCGCTGGACTGCCTGATTGCCCGATGACGCGGGCATCTCGGACACTTCTCCGATCAACTGTTTGTGTCTCATCGAGGCGATTGAATTGCTGCCGCAGCTTTTCAACAAGGTGCTCATTGGGTGACCGCCCCTTGCGCCTGAATGAAGTAGTTTGAGGAGAGCCTGCCTAAAGCAGTTGATCGAGCGCGGCGGTCAAGCGCTTAAGATGCTCCGCTGGTTTCACCTTGCGCAAGATGGCGTGGATCTTTCCATCCGGGCCGATCACAAAAGTCGAGCGCTCGGTTCCCATGTATTTTTTGCCGTACATGCTTTTCTCCCCCCATGCGCCGTATGCGTGCACGATCTCCTTTTTCTCGTCGCTGAGGAGCGGGAAGGGGAGTTTGTATTTATCGATGAATTTGCGATGGGCAGGCGCCGGATCGACGCTCACGCCGAAGAGATCCGCTTTGGCAGCCAAGGCGTCCCATCCATCGCGCAGCGCGCAGGCCTGCGCCGTGCATCCCGGCGTATCATCCTTCGGGTAAAAGTAGAGGACGAGCACGCGGCCTCGGAAGTCGCTGAGGGAAACGGATTCCCCGGCTCCGTACTTTCCACCCACCGCGAGCGTGGTGAATTCGGGAGCGGCGTCCCCTGGCTCGAGCGGTTTCGCAGCGGTCATACGATAGAAACGCCAATCGACGCGGGGCGGTCGGATTGCAAGGCTGGAGAGTCGCCTGCTCTTATTTTACTCATCCGGGAGTGGAGAGGATTTATTGAAGGCTGGCCGCGGAGTTTCTCCAGCATCAAAACACAAACATTGCGACGCCGGCGCCGAACATCAGCACGGTGGTGATGCCCACCGTGATCAGGCTCATGGCGGAGCTCGGTTGCTCGCGCATGAGCGCTTTGTCGCGGGCGACGAGCACGAGGCCGACGAGCAGAAACGGCGCGAGAAGGCCATTGATGACGGCGCTCCAGTACAGAGCCTGCATGGCGCTTACCTTCAGGAAATTCAGCACGATCCCGATGACGATCGCGGCTATGAGGACGATGTAGAATGCCTTGGCGCGTGGAAACTTCTCGTCCAGCCCCTGGCGCCAGCCGAAGGTCTCCGCGAAAGCGTATGCCGCGGAGCCGGAGAGCGTGGGGATCGCAAGGAAGCCGACGCCGACGATCCCGATGGTGAAGAGCGCGGCGGCGAATTGGCCCGCCAAGGGACGGAGCGCTTCCGCGGCCTGGCGCGAGGTCTCGATATGCACGATGCCGGCGCGATTGAGGGTGAGCGCCGTGGTGAGGATGATGAAGTACATCACGAGATTGGAGATGAACGTGCCGGCGCCGACATCGAGTTTGCGGTCAGCGATTTCTTGCGCGCGCGCGCCCCTGCGAGCAGCGAGCGTTTTCCGGCCCATCGATTTCTCCTCCTCGACCTCCTGGGAGCTTTGCCAATAAAAGAGATACGGCGAAATGGTCGTGCCGAGGATGGCGACGAGCGTTGCCCAGACTTCATGATTCTTCGGCCAGGTGGGGACGAATGTCGCGCGAGCCACTTGAGACCAATCCGGCTTGATCAGGAAGCCGGTGATTACATAGGCGAAGAGGACGAGTGCGAGCCACTTCAGCACATTGGCTATCTGTTCGTACCGGCAGCGAACGGCTGCAATCGTGATAGCGATTCCGAAAAGGGGCGCCAACAGTCGCGCGCTCAGGCCGGTGAGCATTTCCGCGGCGTCCGCCATCCCCGCGAGGTCCGCGCCAATGTTGATGGTATTCGCAACAAAAAGCGCGAGCGACGCGACGACGATGATCCATTTGGGAAATTTCTTGCGCAAAGCGCCGGCGAGACCGCTCCCGGTCACCATCCCGACGCGCGCACACATCATTTGCACCGCCGCCATCAGCGGCCACGTGAGCAGGGCCGTCCAGAGGAGAGTGACGCCATGCTGCGCGCCCGCGATGGAATAGGTGGCAATCCCCGCGGGATCGTCGTCCGCGGCGCCCGTCACCAGTCCGGGTCCGAGCTTGCGAAAGAAACGGACGACCTTGTTTTGCGAGCGGGTGTGGGGCATGACGCTGGGACGGCGGTTTTCGGAAAGTCGCGCGTCGTTTCAAGTAACGCAATTGCCTGTTGTTCGAGCCGCACGCCAGACCGATTCTCCTCGCTCCCGTGTCGCGCACACTCCCCATATTTGAACTCGAAAACGCGATCGTCGAATCGCTGCGCGCCACGCCGCGCCTCGTGCTTCAGGCGCCGACCGGCTCCGGGAAATCGACGCAGGTTCCGCAGATGCTGCTGGACCACGGCTTCGCGGAGGCGGGCGAGATCGTGGTGCTGCAGCCGCGCAGGCTGGCAACGCGGATGCTTGCCGCGCGGGTTGCGTCGGAGCGCGGGGTGCGGCTTGGCGACGAGGTCGGCTACCAGATCCGGCTGGACCGCGTCGTGACTGACAAGACGCGCATCCGCTTCGTTACGGAGGGCGTGCTGCTGCGCCAGATGCTGGGCGACTCCACATTGCGAGGGATTGCGGCAATCCTCTTCGATGAATTTCACGAGCGGCATCTCTACGGTGACATCACGCTCGCGCGCGCCCTGGATATTCAAGAGGAGCATCGACCGGACCTGCGGCTCATTGTAATGTCCGCAACGCTCGATGCCGGGGTTTTGGAGCGCTACATGGCGCCGTGCGCGACCCTGGCGTCTCGCGGCCGCACTTTCCCAGTCCAGATCGAGCATGTGGATCGTCCGATCGGCGACCGACCGATTTGGGAAGCCGCTGCGGAGGAGCTCGAGCGGCGGATGGATGGGACTGAAGGCGATGCGCTGGTGTTCATGCCTGGAGCATACGAGATCAGTCGGACGATCCAGGCGATCCGACATTCGACCCTCGGCTCGCGGCATGCCGTGCTGCCGCTGCACGGCGAGCTCCCGGCAGCGGAGCAGGACG
Organism: Chthoniobacterales bacterium; assembly: GCA_038238905.1. Lineage (GTDB taxonomy): Bacteria > Verrucomicrobiota > Verrucomicrobiia > Chthoniobacterales > Chthoniobacteraceae > JBBSFI01. Next base: position 4,771 of record JBBSFI010000012.1, read on the forward strand.
CCGCGGTTGCGCGTCATGACCGGCGGAAGATCATCGTATCGACGAATGTCGCGGAAACATCGCTGACGATCGATGGGGTGCGGACGGTGATCGACAGCGGTTTGGCCCGGATCGCGCGATTCGATCCCTACCGCGGCATTAACACGCTCCATATCGAGAAGATCTCGCGCGCCTCGGCAGACCAGCGGGCGGGTCGCGCCGGACGGACGGCCCCCGGCGTCTGCATCCGGCTCTGGACCGGGCGCGAGCACACCGAGCGCGCGGCCCAGGAGCTCCCGGAAATTCGGCGGCTCGACCTCGCGGAAGCGGCGCTGACACTCAAGGCGAGCGGCGTTGCGGATGTGGCGAATTTCCGATGGCTCGAGCCGCCCGATGCCCGGTCGCTCGAGCGCGCTCTGAGCCTTCTCACCGACTTGGGCGCCTTGGATTCCAGGGGCGCGATCACCCTGCTCGGAAGCCGGATGCTCGCATTTCCGGCCCACCCGCGCTATGCGCGGATGCTTCTCACCGCAAACGACCTCGGCTGCGTCCCTTCGGTCGCGCTGGTAGCGGCTCTGACGCAGGGCCGGAATCTGATGCGGCGCGCGGAGGGGAAGCAGATGCAAGACAGCCGCGACGAACAGTTGGGCGAGAAGGACGAATCGGATTTCTTCGTGCTGATCCGCGCGCATCGCTATGCCGAGCGCAGCAACTACAATCTCGATGCCTGCCGGGCGCTGGGGATCAATGCGATCGCCGCGCGCGACGCCACGGCGTTGAGGGCGCAATTCCTCAAGATCGCGAAGGACGAAGGATTGGATGCGCGTGAAGGCGAAGCGCCGCCCGAAGCTCTCCAGCGCTGCGTGCTTGCCGGGTTCCCCGACCAAGTCGCGATGCGCATGGATGCCGGGACACTGCGGTGCGCCGTCGTGCATGGCCGCAGGGGCGTGCTCGCTCGCGAAAGCGTGGTGCATCACTCGCCCCTGCTCACGGCAAGCGAGGTGCGGGAAGTGGAAATAAAAGGCGAGCGGGAAGTGCTTCTTACCCTCGCGACGGCTATCAAGGAAGAGTGGCTGCGAGAGATGTTCCCCGGCGCGCTCGCGGAGGAGACGGAGGTGCGCTTCGATTCGGCGCAGCGGCGGGTGATGGCTCGCAAGATCGTGCGCTTCCGCGATCTCATCCTCCGCTCGAAAGACAGCGATGACGTTCCGCCGAGCCAGGCGGCTGCGCTGCTCGCGATCGAAGTCGAGACAGGCGCCTGCCCATTGAAAAAGTGGGACGATTCGGTCGAGCAATGGATCGTCCGGCTGAATTTGCTCGCGGGCTGGTGGCCGGAATTTCAACTTACAAAGCTGGAGCCGGGCGACCGGCGCACCCTCCTGGAGCAAATCTGCTATGGCGCCGCGAGCTACCGCGAGATCAAGGAGCGCGACGTCTGGCCGGTCGTGAAAAGCTGGCTGTCACACGCCCAGCAGGAGCTGATCGACGAATATGCGCCGGAGCGGATTTCGCTGCCAAACGGACGAAAGGCAAAGATCGTGTACGCCATGAACGCCGCGCCTACGATCGCTGTCCGCATCCAGGATCTCTACGGCGTGGAAACCGAAGTGCGCATCGCGCGCGGGCGGATTCCCGTCGTGATCCAAGTGCTGGCGCCCAATCATCGCCCCATCCAAGTGACGCAAAACCTCGCAAACTTCTGGAAAGAATCGTATCCGAAGCTCAAGCAGGAGCTTCAGCGTAAATATCCAAAGCATCAGTGGCGATGATGGAAAACGATCAAAACGGTCCGAGCTTGGGAACGCCCGCCGCAGGCGCCGCGCGCGTTTCAGATTTCATGCTGTCACGTTCACCCGCAGAGTCAGCGGCGCAATCCTTCGATACCCCCGCGGGAAGGGCGTCTCTGGAAAGCGAAAGCCTGCCCGGTTACGTGCAGGCTTCCCGATGGTTTGGAGGAAAGGCGCGCCAGCCTCGGCGCTTTGTGATTGAGGAAAGCATCGCGCTTGCGGAAGGCGACGCCAGCCGGTTGATCCTCCTGAAAGTCGAGTACGCGCAGGGCCAGGCGGAGACGTATCTTCTGCCGTTGAAGGTCGAGATCTCCGGAAATGGCGAAGGTGTCATCGCGCGGCTTTCGGACGGTTTGCATTTGGCCGACGCGCTCCACGACGCGGCCTTCCGTGCGAATTTGCTGCGTCTCATCCTGGATGGCGGGGCGGTTTCGTTGCCAGACGGTTTAACGGTTGCCGGCATGCGCGGCAGCGCGGCCGTAGATGCGGCATGCGCCGACGCTTCACGCGTCCTGGCGGTCGAGCAAAGCAACTCGTCACTCATCTTTGGTGAGGCCATTTTCATGAAGTTGTATCGGAAGATCGAGGCGGGCATGAATCCCGATGTGGAAATCACGCGCTATCTTCGGGAGCGCCGTCATTTCCCGCACGTCCCGCCGTTTGTCGGATCCATCGAGCTTCATCAGCCCGGCAAGGAAGCGCGTGTGCTGGCGCTCGCACTCGGCATGGTGGCGAATAAAGGCGACGCGTGGGCGACGGCTCTTGGCGAGGTCGCGGCTTTTTATGATCGCGTGCTGAGCTCAGGAGCAAATCCGGGTGGGGTCTCCGTCCCGGAAGTTTTCAGTGACGGGAATCTGCCCGAGCCGCTGGCCGCGCTTCTGGGAGCCTTCCCGGCTCGAGCACGGCTTCTTGGAACACGCACCGGGCAGATGCATGCCGCGCTCGCCGAGGATGTCGGCGATCCGGCCTTTGCGCCGGAAGCGATCTGTGAGGCCGATCTGCAAGAGATCGCCGACGGAATCGCACGACTCGCGGCGGACGTGATCGAGTCCATCGAGCGAACGGGCGCGGGCGCATCGAACCCGCTTGTTCGCCGCGTCCACGACGCCCTCGCCGACCTCGGATCCGGGCAGATGCTCCGTTCGACTTCCGCGATGAAGACTCGGACCCATGGAGATTATCATCTGGGGCAAGTGCTCGATACCGGCGTGGATTTCGTTCTGATCGATTTCGAGGGTGAGCCGCAGCGATCTTTGACGGAACGGCAGCAGAAGCGATCTCCGCTGCGCGACGTGGCTGGAATGCTCCGATCGTTCCATTACGCGGCGCATAGCGTCCTGAACGATCGGCTGGCTCAACGCCCGATGCTCGAGCCGTGGGCGGAACTTTGGACGCAGTCCATCTGCCACCAGTTTGTTCAAGGATGCAGAGAAGCGGCAGCCGATGCCAGATTCTTGCCGGGAAGCAGCAGCGAAACCCAGGAATTGCTGTCGGTCTATTTGCTTGAGAAAGCGATCTACGAAGTGAAGTACGAGCTGAATAACCGGCCCGGATGGGTGAACATCCCGGCGCTCGGCATCCTCCAAATCCTCGGTCGGGCGGAGCCGTAGATGCCGTGACAGGGAGGGGGCTTGCATTTCGGCGCGGCGGCGCGTAATTCCCTATAGAGATGGTCGGGAATTCAACAATAACCCTCGAATCGGGCGAGATCACCCACGACGAGGTTCATGCGCTCTCGGAGTCGTTCGAAACGGCTTCGGTCACCGATATCCTTGCGTGGGCGTGGAACCGCTTTGGCGATCGGGCCGCGATTGGCACCAGTTTTCAGGGCGCGGGGCTCGTGATGATCCATCATGCGGTTAAGGCGGGCATTCCGCTCCCGGTTTTTACCCTCGATACGCAGCTTTTTTTCCCGGAAACTTACGACCTCAAAAAGAGGCTCGAAGCGTTCTTCGAATTGCGGATCGAATCGCTGCTCCCGGACCAAACACCGGAGGAGCAGGCGGCTGATCTTGGGCCCGAGCTTTGGAAGAGCAATCCCGACACGTGCTGCACGATGCGCAAAGTGGTTCCGCTTCAGCGCAAACTGGCCCAACTCGCCGTCTGGATCACCGGCGTCCGCCGGCAGCAAAGCGACATCCGAAAGCAGACCGGCATTTTGGAACTCTATCATTTCGACGTCCTGCGAGATCGCTACATCCTGAAGCTAAATCCAATGGCCAATTGGAGTCGTGAGAGCATCTGGGCGTACATTCACGAGCACCACATACCGTATAATGCCCTGCACGATAAAGGGTATCATTCGATCGGCTGCTGGCCATGCACTCGCGCGACAGGAGCCGGAGAGAACGAACGGGCGGGGCGCTGGACCGGCTTCGACAAATCGGAGTGCGGCATCCACACGTTCCTCGGGGACAATATTTGAGGCAAACCGCGCAACCGGCATGGGAAAGTCTATTTTCCCCATAGACAATATCCGGAGGCCTGCTTCACTGCCTGCTCTCGAAACCCATGTCCGCGTCCACGCTTTCCGCAGCCGCCCATCCGATTTTGCCTGTAAAGGAGTCACCCGCCCGCTCCTTTCTGGAGCATCCGGCTTATGCGCGGAGTTACCCGGCGCCTGCGCCGGGGGAGCCGCCTGCGTTTTTTCCGAAGAAGCTCGCGCGGACGGATGCAGGCCACTTGGACGCATTGGAGGCGCAAAGCATCTTCATCATTCGGGAAGCGTTCCACCATTTCAAAAACATCTGCATGCCGTGGTCGATGGGCAAAGATTCCAACGTGCTGATCTGGCTCTCGAAGAAGGCTTTTTGCGGCCATATCCCTTATCCGCTCCTGCACATCGACACGACGTACGAATTTCCCGAGATGCTGGAATATCGCGATTGGGCGGTAAAGCAGTACGGCCTGAACCTCATTGTAAAGACCAATGAGGAGGCGCGCGCGGGGGAGGGAGAATATGCTGGACGCGGGCCAATCGGTTACGAAACGACCGATCCCGTGACGGTTACGCACGAGTTAAAGACGGTGGCGCTGCAGCAGGTGATGGCGCAGCATAAATGGGACGCGCTCATCACGGGCATCCGGCGCGACGAAGATCCGACACGCGCCAAGGAGCGGTACTTTTCCCCGCGCACGAAGGATTTCGAGTGGGATTACAAAGATCAGCCGCCGGAGTTTTGGAATCAGTTCACGACTTCCTGTGCGCCTGGCGAGCATGTGCGGGTGCAGGCGCTGCTCGATTGGAGCGAACGCGACATCTGGCTCTACATCCAGCGTGAAGGGATACCGATTCCGAAGATGTATTTTGCGCGCACAGGGCGCGACGGGAAGCGGTATCGGTTCCGCTCGCTCGGTTGCTGGCCGATCTCCGGGCCGATCGAAAGCCCTGCGGACGATATCGAGTCGATCGTCGATGAGCTCGCCGTGACCAAAACAAGCGAGCGGGCCGGGCGCGCTCAGGATCATCACGAACGCAATGCGATGCAGAAGCTGCGCGCAAAAGGATTCATGTGAAAACAGAAACGCTTCCGATGCCCGCCCCATCCATCAATCGCCCGACTGCGCCGTCCTCCGTCTCTTCGGAGACGCATGGCGTCTCACAAGACCGGTTGAAAGTAGTCTTCGTCGGCCATGTCGATCATGGCAAATCGACGCTCATCGGACGCATTTTCTACGACACAAAGTCGCTTCCCGATGGAAAGATCGAGCAGATCCAGGCGGCCTGCCGTGAGGAAGGGATGGAGTTTGAGTACGCCTTTCTTCTCGACTCATTGCTGGAGGAGCAGGAGCAGAATATCACGATCGATACCACGCAGATTCAGTTTAAGACCGCGAAACGGCCTTATGTGATTATCGATGCTCCCGGCCACAAGGAGTTCCTTAAGAATATGATAACGGGCGCGGCGAGCGCCGATGCCGCGGTATTGCTCATCGCGGCGAACGAAGGGGTGCGCGAACAATCCCGGCGCCACGGTTACATGCTCAGTTTGCTAGGCATCGGCCAGGTGGTGGTCGCGGTGAACAAGATGGACCTTGTCGGTTACTCGGAGCAGGTGTTTCAGTCCGTGGTCGCGGAGTACAAGGCGTTTCTAACACAGATCGGCGTCGAGGCACGCGCCTACATTCCGATCTCCGCGAAGAGCGGCGCGAATATCGCGAATCGAGACACATCGATGCCGTGGTACACAGACCCGACCATCATCGACAGACTCGATTCGTTTGAACCGCCGAAAGCATTGACTAAGCTGCCGCTTCGCTTTCCCATACAGGATGTCTATCGCTTCGATGAACGCCGCATCCTCGCTGGCCGCATCGATTCCGGTACGTTGCGAGTCGGTGATACACTGCTTTTTTCGCCGAATGCAAAAACGAGCGTGGTCGCCACCATCGAGCGCTGGAACGCCGCTGCGCGCGATTACGCAATCGCCGGCGAATCGATCGGCATCACCCTCGCAGAGCAAATCTTTGTCGAGCGCGGAAACATCGCGTCGCACGAAAAAGATTCGCCGATCGAATCCAATCGATTCAAGGCGCGCCTCTTTTGGATGGGCAAAGAGAATCTTTCGATCGGAGCGCGGACAAAGCTGAAGCTGGCGACGCAGGAGCTCGACGCGGAAATCGTCTCGATCGAGCGAATCATCGACGCCTCCACGCTCGAAGTGCTTGACGGGAAGCGGGCGCATATTGCGCGCGACGATGTCGCCGAAGTCACCATCCAGACGCGCGGAGCGCTCGTGATGGACAACTATCAAACCAATCCGATTCTTGGGCGATTTGTGCTGGTGGACGACCGGCAGGTTGCGGGCGGCGGGATTATCTTTGGAGGCGTCTATACAGATCGCGGGACAGTTAAGTCGAAGAATATCTATTGGAGCGAGGGGAATGTAACCGCTCAACGGCGCGGGCTGCGCAATGGCCACCGCGGCGCAGTCGTATGGCTTACGGGCTTGAGCGGCTCAGGCAAATCGACCATCGCCCGCGCGCTCGAGCGCGAATTGTTCAACGCGGGAATGCACGTGTATATATTGGACGGCGACAACATCCGGCACGGACTGAATGCCAACCTCGGCTTCTCGCCCAAGGACCGCGAGGAAAACATTCGCCGTGTCGCGGAAGTGGGCAAACTCATGGCCGACGCTGGAACGGTGGTGATCACAGCCTTCATATCGCCGTACCGTGACGATCGCCGTCGCGCGCGGGAGATCGCGCTGGCAGGCGGCGACTTTGTGGAAGTCTTTGTCGATGCGCCGCTTGAACTCTGCGAACAGCGCGATACGAAGGGCCTTTACAAGCGCGCGCGCGCCGGAGAGATCGCCGAGTTTACCGGCGTCTCCGCTCCGTATGAAGCGCCGTCCGATCCCGAGATCACGCTCCATACCGACAGAGAGACTCTCGCGGAATCGGTCACCCGCATCGCCGAGTTTCTCCGCCCGCGTCTGCGAATCGATTCCGACGCGAGTTTCGATATCTAACCGATTTAATCGGCCAACAAATAGTAACCGACGATCAGCAGGCAACTGGCGCCGACTGCGGATACGAGAGTGGCGATGAGCCGCTTTGTCGATAGGGAGATGCCGCTGCGCGGGAAATAGGGGAGCGCCGCGCCGACTGTGCAAAAGAGGAGTAGCACGACGGCGCTGTGCGTAATTCAATGATGCCCCGTCAGCCGCTGCATGGCTTGCATGACCACATTGCTTTTCTCCTTCGCGACAACTAGATGCGCACCAGAAAGTGGTGGGGCTGGCCGAGGCGTTGCCAGACAATGCCTGGGAGGCGCTGGAGCGGCTGCCGAAGTATGAAATTGCCACCGGGCCGCGTAGCAAGCCCGAGCGGGTCAAGGGTCAAGGAGGAAGTCGTGCGTTTCAAGCAGTCTTGGACGCCGTGGTGGTTGCGGATCAGCACGCTGGCTGGCACCACGCGTGGTGCGACCGGCTGCTTGCGCAAGCGGAGGCCGGCTTCGTGCGGGAGGCGGTCCACCTTGCGCGAGTTCACTTCGCGATGAGCGAGGACGCAGTTATCCCAGGACGTTCTGCCGCCGCGGGAGCGCGGGATGACGTGGTCGATGTTCCCTTCCTTCGGCGAGAGTTTGCGGCCGGTGTATTGGCAGACACCGCCGTCGCGCTCCCAGATGCCGCGGGCGCCGAAGCGTGGGCGGCGCATAGGAACTTTGGCGTAGTTGGCGGCGACGATGACCGTCGGCACGCGCACGGGACCGCGCGGGGTGTTCACCGCGTTGTCGTGCTCGCGGACGGGCAGCTTGAGCCAGTCGTCCCAGCGCACCGGCGTGATGTGGTCGTCAGCCTGCACGTCGAGCGCGGTGGCCGCGCCGGTGGCGAGCATGCAGAACGCCTCCGCGGGCGTCTTCACATGGATTGCCTGCCAGTGCCGGTTCAGCACCAGCACGGTCGATTTATTGAGGATGTCGTTCATGGAATTGATTGGATTGGTGAAAGGTTGGCGGAGGCGAGTCGGGTCGCGTCCCGCCTCCGCGGTTGTCAGTCTTCGGCGCGGTCGCCGGCTGGGCACATTTTCACGAGCTTCGGATCGAACTGCCCGAGGACTTCGACCAGATCGGTTTGCGCCGCCATGACGGCATGGATGTCCTTATAGACACCCGGCACTTCATCGAGGCCGGCGCTGAGCAGTTCGACGCCACGCTCGGCGAGCAGCTTCTTTGTCGCGCTCCAGGTGAAGGATTGCAACGCCTTGGTGCGGCTCATCACGCGGCCGGCGCCGTGCGACGCGCTATGGAGCGATTCGGGCGAACCCTTGCCGCGCACGACGTAGCCGGGCGAGGCCATCGAGCCGGGAATGATCCCGAGAACGCCGACGCCTGCGGGCGTCGCGCCCTTGCGATGCACAATGACCTCGCGCTCCTCACCGTTCACGACGTGCGTCTCTTTCCACGCGAAGTTGTGATGGTTCTCGATGTCGAGAATCAAGTGCGCGCCGAGCTTTTTCGCGATGTGCTTGTGGATGAGCGCGTGGTTCGCAGCAGCGTAACGGCCCATCAAGTTCATCGCGGCCCAGTATTCCCGGCCGTCGGCGTCGTCGAGCGAGAGCCACGCGAGATGCTTGAGTTCCTTCGGCAAGTGCTCGTGGCGGGCCATCGCGCGCTTGCTGTAGAAATCGCACACCTGCGCGCCCGTGCCGCGTGAGCCCGAGTGCGTGAGCAGCGCGAGGTATTCGCCGGGCTGAAGGTCGAGCACCGGCGCCTGCTCGGCGTCCGATGTGAACGCACCGAACTCGACGAAGTGGTTACCCGAGCCGCTCGTGCCGAGCTGCGACCACGCCTTGTCACGCAGACGGTTCGTGACCGGAGACACGCTCCAATCCTCGTCCATCACGTCGTGCTCGCGGCGTTGCTGGAAGCTGCAACCCATACCGAAGCGCGTCTCGGTCTCGATGATATTCGCCAAACGGTCGCGCTGGCCGGCAAGGGTGTTCGCCTTGCGATCATAGACGGTCAGCTTCATGCGGCACGCGATGTCCACGCCTACCGCGTAAGGGATCACTGCGTTGTCCGTCGCGAGCACGCCGCCGATCGGCAGGCCGTAGCCCACGTGCGCATCGGGCATGAGCGCGCCCGCCACCGCGACCGGCAGCGCACACGCATTGGCCATCTGCTTCACCGCCTCGGCTTCGAGCCCTTCGCCCCACTGACGCCACGGGGCCAGTTCTGCGCGCGGCGTAAACGCCGGGCGATAGATCGCGCGGGCCAGCGGCGCGCGCAGTTCGTCGGAGAAGAACGCCGGTGGATTGGCGACGATGTTGAAAATATCCGCTTCGACCTGCTCGCGATCGAGCCCGCGAGCAAACATGCGGCGCATGTGTTCGTAACAAAGCTTCAAGGCGTCGCCCTGTGGCACGCCGAGGCGGATCAGGTCTTGGTTGTTCATTAGTTGATAGGTTGGTTTTTCGTTTGGAAATTGGGAGCGCAGCGTGCGGACACACTTCGAGTGTGCAGCGGTGTTTGTTCATTCTGTCGTGGAGTGTGTGCTGTCGCGCAAAGCGAATCGGCCATTTGCAAGCCTCCTTCACTTTGGTAATCTTCCGCCATGAGCACGCTTGACGAAATCAAAGCCGCTGTCGCGACACTCCCCGTGGAGGATTGCAGCGCATTTCACGTGGCTCAGCGAGTCACGGGACGTGGTGGAAAATCCGCCGGGAACAATTGCGCCGGGAGATCCAAATCGGTCTGGATGAGATCGAGCGTGGCGAAGTCGCGTCGCTCGACATGGCTGAAATCAAGCGCAAAGCCCGCGCTCGTTTTGAAGCCGAGCATCAGGGCTGACGGCGACAGCCCATCGCAGTTCGCGAGCTCAAGTTGCGCGGGGATACACAACTAAGATTGGAAGAGGCAATGAGGTCACGTTAGGACGCTGAAACACTCGCCGTCTTTGGAAGAAGATGATCCGCCAAAGTCTTGATGCTCTGAACGTCGCCCAAGAGATTGCCCCGTCAGTGCTGCCGGATTGCAGACACCGAGGGGCTTTTCCTCCTCTCAAGCAACGAGCGCGTAGCGGACGGAAGACGTAGAGATACTTCTTCAGGCTCACTTCCTCGCGATCACGCAGATCGTCGCGCCAGTTGCCGAACGCCATATGCAGGTAGTGCGCGAAGGCGGATGTCTCTGCTGTTGGACTACGCGGGCAAAATCGGTATTCTTCGCGCCTATGGCTCACACCCGGCAAGACACGCTCACCAAGACGGTGCAATGGTGGAAACACCTTCGACCATTCTGGAAGCGCCGTCAGCAACGCCGCGAACGTGTCGCGTCGGCCAGGCTGATTCGTGCGATCGTCGCGAAGAGAGAATAGTGCCACCGGTCGGATTGAGGCTCCTGCCTCCATGCAGAATGCGCTCGTGCGCTACCGCGCAAAGCGTTCGCACCGACACTGAGCGGGGTTTAAGTCCGCTGCCTCTGCATTGGGCTACGGGAGCAAGAGTGGTCCCGGCGGCAGGACTTGCACCCGCACTGGACGAGGTCTGAGCTCGTTGCCTCTGCATTGGGCTACGCCGGGAAAATGGTTGGTGCTCGCGACAGGAATGCGTGGCGCGACAGCGCCCTCCTGCAAATGCGGAGCGCTTACTGCACAGGCGCCGGAGCGCCAATTTCGCCTGCAACCTCCGCGTTCGAATCGCCGCGCTCTATACATTGAGCTACGCGAGCGTTGTTGAAATGGTGCGCCGGAACGGTTCCCTTCGACAGGCTCAGGGCCTGAGCAAGGCGAGAGCGTCGAACGGCTGCCCCGCCTGCGTTGAGGCTCCTGCCTGCATGCGATGAGCGTTCCGCGAACAGAAAGGATCGGCGCTTCCGCGCCACGCATTCGCAAGGTTGTGCGGCGATCTGCTATTGATCTACCGGCGCGTGATCCCGCGCGGGGTGCGCGGCGATGAAGTGCCGGCCCCGGATGGATTCGCACCATCAACCTCCCGATTCAAAGTCGGGCGCTCGCCGGGTGTGATCCCAAGCTCGCTTGCATGCGCACAAGCCGCTGAATTAGGATTTTGTCCGTCAACGAAGAACTCAACCTCACCATCACCACGAGATCGAATGCCAGCACCGAGATCACCAAGAGGAGGCACGCGTGGAACAGTGTATCGTGCAATCGCGCGCCTCCGTCTTCTGGACGGAGCTTCTCTGCTGGCCAGCAGGCGTTACAACGGGTCGATCTACCTCGCGGGCTACGCAGTCGAGCGCCACCTGAAATTCGCGTTCTGTGAGCGCAGAGGCTTCACATACCTGCCCGCCAGTTTGGAAGTGCATGACTGGGACACACTTGTTGTCGCCGCCGGATTGGCGGTGGAGATCAATGCTCAGCGTGAAATGGCGGCCTTGTATTCCGCTCTAGATGAAAGCTGGGGGAGATTTCTCCGATACCGCACCGTAAAATACGCTCCGAACGAGGCCGCACGTCTTTACAAGGAAATGGAAGAGCTGTATCAATTCCTCAACGAACTCGTGCCATGATCGCCACCTCAAAGAAGAAAGGATCGACGCAATTTCCGAAAGCGAAGATCACCCACGCGGTCAAAACCATTTTGCCGAAAGGAAACTTCAAGGTCCAAGTCGCTGATTCCAAGATCGGCAAGATGAAGATCGTTCGTGTTGTCACTCCGGCTTGGAAGTCGCTTCGCCCGGCTGAGCGCATCGGAAAAGTTCTCGACGCCGTGAACGGCAAACTGACTGCCAAGGAGCAGGGAGGTATCCTCCGTTTCAGTGTGCTCACGCCTGATGAATACAAGACGGTCGTGAAGAACAGCCCGGTGTCGATTATGAAAGTTTCCCACCACGGTAACGCGGGAAAGCCAGCGAAAGCGAAGCGCGTTGCCTCAAAAGCGGCATAGGTTCCGGCGGAAGACGACGCTCGCCGTAAACGGGAGCGGACGATGGCCCCGAAATGGACGCGCGCCCCGGACTTGCACCGAGTAATTCGGTTTTGCGGATCGACGGTTCGACGCCTTTACCTTGCGCGCGTTTTGAAATTGGGGAGGCCAACGGGATTCGCACCCGCACGACGGCTTTCACAGAGCCGGATGCTGCTCTTACATCATGACCTCCATCTGAAACTGGAGCCAACTTCGCATAGTCGCCCGAGCGGCAATTGAAAATGGTGCTCCCGCGAGGACTCGCACCTCGAACTTCCGCGTTGACGCATTCGCCTCCCGGCGGCTCGGTTCGCAGAGCGGCGTGCATCTCTTACACTTCGGGAGCTTTGAATAGGATGAGTCGAAGACTCTGCAGCGCAAGCTGGCGCCCGCCGCACGCGTTGTGTGATTGGATTATGGGTAGCTGAAAAATGGTGCGGTCAGCCGGACTTGCACCGGCATCGCCTGATTGGCATTCAGGCATCCTGCTTTTGAACGATGACCGCCAAGGAGGCGGAATGGGAATAGTGGGGGTTGGTGGACGGGCGAGCCGATGAGCGGCGCGGGTTTTTCACACCCGCGCCGCTATACGACAAAAAAAGAACAAACACCGCTGCCAACTCGGAACTTGAGTTCGCACCCGCAGGTTATTTCACGGCGGTTCTTTCGGTGTTTCAGGCACACCTTCCGGTGCATGACATGGATAGTCACGCGAAGCCTCTGGACTGGAAAATTCATGGGCGAGGAATCAGACAATACAGACCTCCAGCTAGTCATCGTAAGATTTACTCGCTTGACAGTTACTCCGTGAGCTGCCACCGTTTGCGCGGTTACTAACTCACAGGCGTCTCCCGTAGCAGGCTTCGGCCTGCGGGCTTTCGGGGATTTATCTGGATTGCCGCCCCGTCGCCAGTTGCTGCTGGCGGCGGGGCTTTTATCGCCCACGTTGTGGTTCAAATGTGATGCTCGATCAGTTTGGTTGCTTTGGTTTGAGCGGCCACAGGCCGCGGTTGGAAAAGTGGTGAATCACCCGAAAACGAAGAACCCTGCTTGCTTTTGAGGCAGGCAGGGTTCTCGAAAACTCGATGATCTATTTGAGATCTTGAACTACCTGCTTGCCTCCTTGGTTAGGTCTTCGTTCGCGCAACTCAGCCGCGTATTCGTTGCGTGGACGCCGAACCCGAATTCGGCTTTTCCAATGCGCGCGAACATACCCGCGCAACGCAACCAAGCGGTCGCTTGCGAATGGTTTGGATATCTTCTTAGTGAGTTCATTGGTGATGAATGTGACTACTGTTTACTCCTCTGACGTAAGGGCGTCAAATGTATTTTCGAGTTTTTAACGGGATGGTCCCTTCCCTCAGGAAAGGAGCTGGCGGATATAGCAAACTCAGTAGATGACTAGGTGGCATTGTCGAAGTCTTCTTCGCCTCGGAGAGCCGAAGATCGCCGCGTTTCGATGGCAAAACCGGTAGCGGAAAGCCCCACTGCTTCGCCGTGCGAACAATTCTCATGGATCGAAAGCGCCGGCTCAAAGGACTCAAGCGGGTCGTAGTCGAAACGCCCCGAGAACGAGTGATTCAAAAACGTGGGGTAGCGCCGGAAGTGATCGGCGTCATTCATCGGCGTGATCCTGCGGTGTGTAAAGACGCCGAGGAAGCAGCCCGTGCAACTGCCGGAACCGCGACCGGAGGCGGCCAGTCGAATTTCTGAATCGTTCGGCGCAAATAAAATTTAAATTTGCGGAAGTCCGAATCCGCGGCGCCCGCGATGCTATTGTAGAGAGAATGAAACTCCTCCATCTTTCGAGAAAGATCGATCCGCTTGGTTTTCAAACCGGACTCGAACTCGCCTTCGCGGCGGTCGCCTTCGCATTGCTTCTGCATTGGATTGCCGCGCTGTAGCGAACCGGCGGCCTGCCGCCTTTTACCGCCATTTGCCGCGGTGAATTCATCGGAGTGCCTTCGATGGATTACATTTGCCTCTCTTCCGGAGTGCGCTTTCACTTCGGATTGAAATGAACCAATCGCAGCAGCAAGCCATCGATCGCGTATTCGAAATTCTCAGTGAGCACTTCGACCACGTCGTGATGGCGGTCGGCACGTACGATGAGGATAAGCAGTACACCACCGCTGCGTCCTTCACCGGCGGAGTAGCTGCGGCGATCGGGCTGTGCAAGCTTTACGAAGCCAAGTGGACGAACGAACATCTGTGGGGATCGGACGAGCAAGACGGCCAGCAATACCAAAGCGGAGACGAGTAATCTCCGATTCCACGTCGGCAGAAACGATCTTGCTCATTTGGCGCCAGCGCCCATCCTAAACCTGTACGGCATGAAGTCCGACCCTCTTTCATCCGACGCGGCCGAGTCCGCCACACATTCGCAGCTCGCCCTTCGGGCTGCGGCCATCGGCACTTTTTTCTGGAAGATCGATTTAGGGACCATGACGTGGGATGACTTCACGTACTGCCTCTTCGGAGTCGAACCGCTCAACTTTGCGGTGACTCCCGCCGCGGTCGATGAACTGATTCATCCCGATGACCGGCAGCGGGTCAGTCGTCTCGTGGCGCGATGCATTGAATCCGGAGCCGATTTCGTCACGGAATACCGCGTGATCTGGCCGAAGGACAATTCCGTGCACCATCTCCGATCGAAGGCGAAGGTGTACAAGGATGAGGATGGCGGGAATGCGCGGCTTGCCGGGGCTTGCTGGGACATCACGGAGCGAAAGCGGCTCGAGGACGACCTGGCCCAGGAGCGTTTCCTCTTGCGGGCGCTCATGGAAAACATGCCTGACAAGATTTATTTCAAGGATGAGAAGAGCCGGTTTCTGCGTGTAAGCGCCGAAATGGTCCGCTGGTTTGGGCTTACCGACGAAGCGCAGATCATCGGAAAAACAGACTTCGATTTCTTCAGCGAAGAGCATGCCCGGCAGGCTTACACAGACGAGCGGCGAATCCTGACTTCGGGCGAAGCTTTACGGGCGATCGAGGAGCGCGAGACATGGCGCGATGGCCGCGCCACATGGGCTTCCACGACGAAGCTGCCGCTGCGGAATTCCAAAGGCAAAATCATCGGCACTTTTGGCTTGTCACGCGATATCACCGGTCGCCGCCGCGCCGAAGATGAACTCGCGCGTTACGCGGAAGAACTGAAGCGCCGAAACCGGGAGCTCGAGGAGGACCTGGAGATGGCTCGCGAACTGCAAGGCGCGCTGATGCCCCGCCACTATCCGACCTTCGCCGCAGGCTCTTCATCCGAAAGCGCCTTGCGCTTCTCTCACATCTTCAATCCGTCCGCTGTGGTAAGCGGCGACTTTTTCGATATCATCAAGCTGTCGGAGACCGCGGCGGGCATTTTCATTTGCGATGTGATGGGCCACGGGGTGCGAGCCGCTCTCGTCGCGGCGATCGTCCGCGCGCTCACGGCGGAATTGAATGGGCTGGCTCAGGATCCGGGCGCATTCCTCGCCCACTTGAATCGAAAGCTCTTCGAGATTCTCAGCCAATCCGAAACCCCCATGTTTGCCTCCGCATCCTACGTGATCGCCGATATTGGGAAACGGGAGCTTCGGTTTGCAAACGCAGGCCATCCCGAACCGCTTTGCATCCGGCACAAGGCGAACACGGCGCGCGCACTGGCGCTTCACGACGACAGGCGCGGGCCGGTGCTCGGGATGTTTGATGATCCGAAATACGCCACATCGACGACCGCGCTCTCCTTGCACGATGTCATCCTGCAGTTCACCGATGGGTTGTACGAAGTCGAAGGAGCGGGCGGCGAATTGTACGATGAAAAGTGTCTCGCGCAGGCCGTGAATCGGAGAGCGAGCATGGGGGCCGGAGAGTTATGCCGCGAAGTGCTTGCTGAAATTCGGCAATTCTCCGCCGAGAAGCAGTTTAACGATGACGTCTGTCTCGTCTCCGTTGAAGTGGAGCGATTAGGTGCGGCGTAGCGGGCATAACGGAAATTCAGACCTGAGCCGCGCCCGGCTGCTCCGTTCGGCGCCAGCCGCGTCGCGATGAAGATCGCCTCTATTTCGGCTCCCAATCAAAGAACGCTGGACGAATGCCCGGCTCTGCAAGGAAGAAGGAGGGATGCACGTACCGCTTCTCGATCTCCGTCTCCAATATGAGCCGCTCAAGGAGCGGATTCTTGCCGAAATCGGACGAGTCGCCGACAACCAGCACCTCATCCTCGGACCGGAGGTGGATCAATTCGAGCGGGCCATCGAAGCGTATTGCGGCGCCTCCCATGCCATCGGCGTCTCCTCCGGGACCGACGCCCAACTGGCGATCCTGATGGCGCTCGGCATCGGGCCAGGCGACGCCGTGATTACGACACCCTACACCTTCTTCGCAACAGCCGGATGCATCGCCCGCCTCGGCGCGCGTCCGGTCTTCGCCGATATCGATCCGGAGACATACAATATCTCCGTAGAAGCGCTCGGGGCCGCGCTGGCCGAAAACGACCGCGTAAAGGCCATCGTGCCGGTGCACCTCTTCGGCTGTTGCGCCCCCATGGAGCGCATCCAGCGTCTCGCTCAACGCTACGGCGTCCCCGTGCTGGAAGACGCCGCACAGGCGCTCGGCGCGGGTCACCCGCTCGGAAAGGCGGGCGCGATCGGAGACGCAGCGTGGTTTTCGTTTTACCCGACGAAAAATCTGGGAGCGTTCGGCGACGCCGGGATGGCGGTGTGCCAGGACGCCGAACTCGCTGCGAAAATCCGGGCGATCCGCAATCACGGCATGGAGCCGCGCTATTACCACAAATACGTCGGCGGCAATTTCCGCCTCGATGCGATCCAGGCCGCGGTGCTCTCCGTCAAGCTGCCGCATCTCGACGCATGGAGCGCCGGCAGACAGAGGAGAGCCGCTTTTTACAAACAGGAATTCGCCCGGCACGGGCTCGATCGCGTCCTGGCGCTCCCTACCGAACCGTATGCATCCAGCGGAGCGCCTCATCATCACATCTATAACCAATTCGTCATTCGCGCGCCGCGCCGTGATGCGCTGCGGGAGCATCTCCGGAAGGCCGACGTGGCGACGGAAATCTATTACCCCCTGCCCCTCCATCTTCAGGAATGCTTCCAATACCTGGGCTATAAGGAAGGCGATTTCCCAGAAGCCGAACGCGCCGCCCGCGAGACGCTGGCGCTACCCATCTTCCCGGAAATAACCGACGAACAGCAGCGCTTCGTCGTGGAGAAAGTGTCCGAGTTTTACGGAGCGTAGCCGCTAACCCGCACGCCGCTTCCGCATCCTCCGGGCCGGTTGGCACGCGAGTCCATATGTTGGATGACAAATGATGGTTGGCCCTCGACGAAACGGTCCAGCGCAAGACACGTTCACGATTCGAGCGATCCCTC
Organism: Chthoniobacterales bacterium; assembly: GCA_038238905.1. Lineage (GTDB taxonomy): Bacteria > Verrucomicrobiota > Verrucomicrobiia > Chthoniobacterales > Chthoniobacteraceae > JBBSFI01. The sequence goes on from JBBSFI010000012.1 coordinate 22,280, forward strand.
GATTAAGAGGATTTTGGCAAATAAAGCAGCCGAATGCTTGGAAAATAGGTTCTCAAATAACCACGGTATTCCGTAGCTAGTGAGTCCGCCTGGGTCGCAGCGTGAGCGGCGACGAGAAAGTCCGGCAGAATGGTTTTCCGCGGGCCGCCCTCGATCCGATACCTGCGGAAGATATTCCCCGCCTGCAAAGACGCTTCCTCGGTCAGAGGACTGTGTCGGAGATCGAGATCTCGAAGCGCCTTTCGACACGCATCATCGGAGGGAAAAAACGACCGGACCTCCGCAAACACTACGGACGAGATAAGTAACGCCGCGGCCTCGGCCGCCGACTGCAAACACTCGAGCCACAACTCGCCTTTAGGTTCTCCTTTGAAGATCGCCAGCAACACTGACGTATCGACCGCCACAGCATTCATCCCCGTTTCCCTTTCCGCGGAGCGCGCGCTGGCAATTCCACCGGCCCGCGCAATTCATCCAGCAGCTCCGCCACGCTACGGCCCGCCAATTCCTTTTCGAGACAGCCCAGCACACCCAATCTTTTGTTTCGATCCACGACTTTGCGAAGGCGAATACCGTCTTCCGCCGCCGCAAAATCCACCTGCGCTCCGGGCTGGATGCCAAATTTCTCTCGGAGTTCCTTTGGGATAGTGACCTGCCCCTTCGACGTGACGAGTGCTTTCATGGGATCACTGTAAGAAATGCCAGTAAGAATAGCAACTCATACTCGCGGGCCGATTAAAAGGAATGCCAATGACCGTCCGCTTCCCCTCTCATCCAACCGGGCCGGCCGATTTCCGATTTCCATTCTGAGAGTCAGATGTGCGCATTGACGCGCTTCGAATCAGGCCTCTTCGAGCCGCGGTTGGTCATTTGCCATCCGGGCGAGCAGGTGAAGCAGCCTCGTTCCCAGAAACTTGGCCCGCTCGGCCTGGGTAAAGCTTCTCGTTGGCTTTTACAGCGGCAGCGTATCCGCCGAGGATCTCCTGTGGAACCTCGCCTTTTTTCTCTCCTCTTGAATTAGCTCATTGAGGCATCGGTGAAAGTGAAGAATTTCGTCATAGCCCGGCAAACTTTGCAAATCCTCCTTATTATCGGCGTTTAATTCTTTGAAATTCCAATCTTTGTACTGATGGACGGCGCCATCCAGATATGATTTTAGCCGCTTAAGACCGGGCTCGCCGTGCCGGAAGAAAAGTTGGAGATCTGACGATCCCGGTCCCATACTGGCACTTTTCCCGCCTGGGAATCAGCGTAGAGCTGGACGAGGCTGGAGACTGCGAAGATGCAAATAGTCCATTGTTTCATTTCAGTGATCATCGTCGATTTTATTCATTACTGAAAGATCATTAGTATTAACGACGCCTTCTTCTCTGAGGTCGCTCCAGACCATCGAATTCTAAATAATCTGGTTTGGAGTCAAAGACTTTTTATTGCCGCGCTACGCGCTTTCAACAGGGTTCCAGAGCAGCTCCAGCGAGAACAGCGACAAAGTGATCAGAACAAAAGCTCATTCGCTCAACCTCGAACGGGTCCGCGGGCGAATGCGCTATTTCGTGGATGGCTGCGTGATCGGCAGCACCTTTTTAGTTTGACGCGCTACTATTTGATGTCATCGTAAGATCCGTGTCGTCCCACCCACAGCCCCACGATTTGCTCGTTGGCCTCCTGCTCGTTCAAAGTTCCATCGACCGCCGCAGCGACGCATTATTTCAGCCGCACGGATTTACGAACGCCCAGTTCAACATTCTCAACCTGCTCGTGCAAGCGGGCGGGAAGATGGATCAATCCGGTCTGGCCGAGTCACTGCTCGTCGGAAAATCGAGCATCTCGATCGTTCTGAACCGAATGGTGCGGGATGGTCATGTGACTCGCGAACCGCACCCGAAGGACCGGCGGCAGGTGGTGCTCGCTGTGACATCCCGAGGCCGCGCCCTCTGGCGCAAAATATCTCCGCAGTATGAAGCCGCGGTACGGAAAGTTTTCGGATCGATTCCCGCTTCGGGTCGGCAGCGGCTGCTGGACGACCTCGAAACGATCCATCGGGCGTTTTCGACTGGTGAAAACGCTTCGGGATCGATCGATCGCTGGCATTCCTATCTGCCCGCGCGGAAAGGCAACTCGTGATCCCGCTCGAAGCCAGACATTTGGCCGCCGGGTGGTGGGGCGTGGCGCTGGGGGTGCTTTCCGGCGCGGCAATCGGGTTATTCTTCGCGAAGGAAGAGTGGATGGGCGGATACGGCTCGTGGCGGCGCCGGCTCGTGCGACTGGGCCACATCTCATTCTTCGGACTGGCCTTCCTGAACTTCATGTTCGCAATAACGATCCGCGCCGCGCCCGCCTGGGGATCCATCCTCCAGGCCGCCTCGATACTTTTTCTGCTCGGCGCCGTGAGCATGCCGCTCGTCTGCTTTCTTTCGGCGTGGAGAAAGCCGATGCGCCATCTCTTTCCGATCCCGGTCCTATGCATCTCCAGCGCGCTGACCTGCGTGCTGCTCTGGCTTGGCAGGCAAAGCTGATATGAAACTGGGACTCATCGCCATGAGCGGGGTGCGCTGTCATAAGAAGGAATTAATGGAATTCGGCCTCACGCTGCCGGGCTTTGTCGAGCGCAGCAAAGTGATCGCCTCTCTCCCAAGTCTCGGATTGCTGACGCTTGCGGGGCTCACGCCCGAGGGGTGGGATATCAGTTACATGGAGGCCCCGGATGCGCAGGCATCGATGGCGCTGCCGGGAAATTTCGACCTCGTCGCGATATCGAGCTTTTCGGCGCAGATCAAAGAGGCATACGACCTGGCGGATCGCTATCGCGCCGCGGGAGTAAAGGTTGCGCTGGGAGGCCTGCACGTCACAGCATGTCCAGCGGAAGCGGCGCGGCATGCGGACGTGATCGTAATCGGCGAAGGCGAGCCGGTATGGGCGGAGTTGCTCAGTGACTTCGAGCGGAATCGCATGCGGCCCGTGTACGATGCGCGTGGACGCAGTTTCGATCTGGCCGAGGCGCCGATGCCGCGCTTCGACCTGCTCGATATCGAGCGGTATAACCGGCTCACAGTGCAGACACAACGCGGCTGTCCGTATAATTGCGAATTTTGCGCCGCATCGATCCGGCTCGACCCGCGCTACAAGACAAAGCCCGTTCCAAAGATCCTCGCCGAGCTCCGGCGCATCAAAGAAACGTGGCCCAAGCCGTTCATCGAATTTGCCGACGACAATACCTTTGCCGACAAGCGTCACGGACGAGCCTTGGCGCGGGCGCTCATCCCGCTCGGCTTGCGCTGGTTTACCGAGACAGACATCTCGGTTGCGCGCGATCCAGAACTGTTGGCGCTCCTGCGTGAGAGCGGCTGCGCACAAATTTTGATCGGCCTTGAAAGCCCGCGCCCCTCCGCCTTGAATGGCGTCGAGAAGAAGGCGAATTGGAAGCGGAACCAGACCGACTCCTATCTCGAAGCGGTTCAGCGCATTCAGGACGCCGGGATTACCGTGAACGGCTGCTTCGTCCTTGGGCTGGATAACACAGACACCACTTCGTTTGAGGATATCTGGGAGTTCATCCAGAAGAGCGGTCTCTATGAGATTCAGATCACGGTGATGACCGCCTTCCCGCACACGCCGCTTTACGATCGGCTGCGCCGCGACGGTCGGATTCTGAAAGAGGACGCCTGGGAGCTATGCACGTTGTTCGATGTCAACTACCGTCCAAATCAGATGAGCGTCGCGGATCTCGAAACCGGCTTTCGGACGCTGGCAAGCAAGCTCTATTCCGACGAGGCGATTCACAAACGCCGCCGCGCGTTCTTCGAGCGGCGCCGGTCGCTCGCAAACAACTGATCATTTCGGCGAACCACGTCATCCGGATATTATGCGCGGGTCAGAGTCGTTTTCGACGCGATCGGCCCGACTGGCAACGTTTCGAATGACGCGGGACGATCAACAAGGATCACCTCGCGGTTGGGATAGCCTGAACTTGGTTGATGGGCATTGGGCGGACACTGCACAATTCGAGGGTGGAATGGTGGCAGCACCTCGGCTTCGGATCCGTTGCTTATATCTTTGCGCTTGCGTTACTACTTTGGCTCGTGCTCGCGCCTTTCTGCCTCTTCGGAGCATCGTACCGCCACATTTTGACCGTGGTGGCGCTCACCTCGCCAACCAAGTTGATTTACGCAGTTCCTGTCGAAGCGTTTCTGAGCCATGAACAGCGGGACGTGCCGGGCTTCATCGATCTTCTTGGGACCGTCCGTTTGGCACGCTGAATGAATGGCAGTCGATCACCGCGCCCGCCAATGGCGGTCGTGCTGCGCCCCGTGCAACACTGCGTGGACATGCAAGGTCTCGTCGATGATCGAGAAGAAGACGTGGTAGGGAAAGCGCTCGGTCAGGACTCGGCGCATTTCATCGCGACGCCGGAGGATGCGTTTCTTTCAAAGAGCCCGTCCCTTAATACGCTTCTCGTCCCTTAATACGCTTAATACGCGATTCGTCCCTTAATACGCGCGCGCCGAAGTTATCGCGATGCTGGACTCGGAAGAAGGTGCGGGCGCCAAGTGCCACGACTGCGAAGGCATCGGGTCGTTTTCGACGAAGTGAAAGTGCAAGTCTGGGAAGTGAACCGCCCTTACAGGGCTCGCCCGATTGTTGTTCTGGACCCAACGCGGTGCGTTGGGCTGGGGCTGAATCGCCCCGGTGGGGCTTCCCGGACCGCCTAACAGCTCAGAAAGTTTTCTTAGCGCCAACGGCGCGGCTTTAGCCATAGCCCAGAGCGAAGCCCTGGGAACTTGACACATAACCGCCCAGCCCTGTAAGGGCGACTTACTTCGGTTATGCCCCAGTCGCTCACGAGGCTGCACGTTCACCTGATCTTCAGCACGAAGAATCGGGCGCCTGGGCTCCGGAAGAAAAGCGCACTTCGGGATAGACTGTTTGAAAGCATCATCAGTCAACCTTCTCTCTCGCCACGGGCCTCAGTAAACAATATTTGCATTCGGATCTGTCGTCGCGATGTCTCCGTCCCTTGCGCTCATCGAGTTATCGTTCACATTCCCGCTGTTGGTCCCAGGCGCGAGGACGAGCGGCCTATACGTATTCTGTGGCCCAATGCTATAGTTAAAATTCGCCAGATTGCCGCGCGCGGCATTTCGGATGACTAGATTGCGGCCGCCTTGGATCAGAAACCCAGGTCCCGCGCTGTTGGCAGTGCAGGTATTCGCTTCGATCCGATTTCCGCGCTGAGTTGTGCTGACCCCCGCTCCGCCTCCGGCCAGGGCAAACCCATTGAGATCCGCAGTCACATCGTCGGCGGCGATAACGATCCCAGCATCGCTGGCGTTCGCCACTACGTTGCCAGTCAAGTAATAGGAACCCGCGACGGTGATTGTAAATGGCGCCGAGGAGGTTGGCGTCCGCGCCTCGATGTGATCTAGAGATTTCATCGTCGGTGCAGGCGGCCCGAACGGAGCCAGGCTCCCTTGGCCAAGCGCGGCGCCCGTCCCAAAAACAAGTGCGGCGATCACCGGCAGTGAAAAACGATTCATAAATTTTGCGGATCCCGAGCGGGAGCCGGCATTGCGCCGCCATTCTACACCGCACCCCCAATTCGACAAGCACCTCACCTTTCATCTCGTCAGGCTCGGCCTCCCAATTCCCGCCATCCAAACAGCCTGGTCATCATTCAGCCGGACTTCATCCTCATTCTTGATTCGTCCTGCTGCCCGTTTCGTCTTGAACTTTGCGCGGGCTGGCCGGACTTTGCTCTTTGACGGCTTACAAATGAATCTGCCTGAATATCCCACCCCCTGGCAGCGCAAGACGATCTGGACCGCCGTGACAGCGATCGCGCTGGTGACGATCGGCTCGATTTCGGTGGGGCTGATCTGGATCGGGTCGCATGCGCTTTCGTTCCTGCAGCCGATCCTCATTCCATTCGCGGTGGCTGGGGTGATGGCTTATCTGCTGGAGCCGGCGGTATCGCGGATGGTCGGCTGGGGGTGGTCGCGGCAGGCGTCGGTGCTGACGGTGTTCGCAAGCGTGACGATCGCGTTCGTGGGTGTGATGATCTGGATCGTTCCTGCGATATCGGAGCAGAGCGGGAACCTGGCGCGCAAGGTACCGTCGTACGCCAACCGCGCGCGGCGGGAGATAATGGATGGGGTGCTCTATCTGCAAAAGCAGTACGGGATCGCGGTGCTGCCGCCGATTTTAAAGCAGGTGGCGCCCGAGCCGCAGCCTGCGGCCCTGCCAGAGCAGGAGCAATCGAAGACGACGCCGGTGCAAGCCGCGACGGTCGGTTCGGATAGTCTACCGCCGCCAGTCCCGGCCAAAGCCGCGGCGCCCACCCCGGAGAGTGGGAGCGATCAGGCGTACGATTTCAATCACTTGATGAATGGGGAGTGGCTGAAGGAGAGCTTGCTGGCGCTGGGCCGGAATATGTGGTCGATCATCCACACGAGCCTTGGTGGATTCCTAGGGGTGGTGGGGTTCCTCGTCTCGCTGGTCATCGTGCCGATCTATCTCTATTATTTTCTGACGGAAGCTCCGCGGATTTCAGCAGGTTGGAGCCATTACCTGCCGATACGGGCCTCGGCTTTCAAGGACGAGGTGGTGTCGGTGCTCAGCGAGATCAATGGGTACTTGATCGCGTTCTTTCGCGGGCAGCTCGTGGTGAGCTTTATCAATGGATCGATCACGGGGCTGGGTCTAGTGATCGCAGGCCTCGACTTCGGGCTCTTGATCGGAATCGCGCTCTGTTTCCTAGGCATCGTTCCGTACCTGGGGATCGCGATGGCTTGGCTTGTCTCGCTTGTGATCGCGTCGGTGCAGGGCGGAAGCTGGTGCGTGCCAGCGCAGCCGTGGTGGGTCTTCCCGCTGGTGATCTCCGGCGTCTTCGTCATCGTGCATCATATCGACGGACTCTTTGTGACGCCCAAGATTGTGGGGGAATCGGTAGGGCTGCATCCGCTCACAGTCATCCTGTCGGTGTTTGTATGGAGCTTGCTGATGGGCGGGCTGCTGGGAGCGATCCTCGCGGTGCCGATGACGGCGACGATGAAGGTGCTGCTGAGGCGGTACATCTGGGAGCGACGCTTTCGCGGCGCGGAGCCGATGGCGCCGCCTCGCGAACCGGAGACGACGCTGGTGATCCAGATCGCGCCGGAGCCTGAGGAGGTGTCTGTGCGGTATGAAGAGGCTGCCGCAGGCGCGGTCCGCATTCCGGTCTCGCCATGAGCACACCATCGGCGCCCCTGAAGCGATCCCGAGTGCCATCGACCTCGAAGCGGGAACTTGCCGTGGCGCTGGCATGCGGGTTGGCCCTGCTGGTCGCGATCGGCTTTGGGATTTGGACCTTGGGATTCCACAAATTCGAACCGCCGACGAATTTGCTCTCTGGACAGATCGTTGAAAAGAAGGCGTCGGGCCTGAAGGAAACGGAGATAAACGTCGGATCCAAAGGGCTGCGGGAATCAGTCGCAGACAGCGGCTACAGCTTTATGATCCGTGTGGCTGCGGAGAATCGAGTGTACGAAGTGCCGGTCTCGAAGTCGATCTACCAGTCGAAGCGGGTTGGGGACATCCAATCATTCATCCGTCCGCCGAGCGAGCAGCATTAAAGCGCTCTCATTGCTTTCTCAGGCGGAGAAACTTTCGCCACACGAGCAGTGGGCGACGGCGTTTGGATTGGTGACTTTGAAGCCGCCCTTTTGCAAGTCGTCGGAGAAGTCGAGCATCGACCCGCTGACGAAGAGGGCGCTCTTGGGATCGACCACGACGCGGACGCCGGATGAGAGAACCATGATATCGCGATGGGCAGGGCCATCGACGAGATCCATCTTATATTGCATGCCGGAGCAGCCGCCGCCGATGACGGCGACCCGCAGCGCACCGGATGGACGGCCTTGTTTGGTGAGCAGGGAGGTGAGCTTGCCCGCGGCCTGCTCGGTCACTTTCACGAGTTTCTCATTTCCGAGGCGGTACTTTATTTCAGCGGTGTTCATGCGGACAAACTATGCGGCGGCGAGTTCGCGCGGAGTCTGCGCGAGCGCGGCTCGGGCAAGATTCTCCTCGGCGATCGCATCGAACTCGAGTATCGACGCAACGTGGGCGAAGCGCAATCGGAGGTGCTTCGCGTCGGGCATGCCGCGCGAGTAAGCCATGAGCCGGCTGCGCATGCACGCCATCGCATGCGGCTCGCTTCCCTTGCGCTCGATCATGAGGCGGCAATGGCGGCGGATGTGCGCCCATTGCGCGGAGAGCGCGGGGGGCGGAAGGATCTCGCCTGTAGCGAGGAAGTGCTTGATCTCGCGGAAAATCCACGGCGCGCTCATGGCGGCGCGGCCGATCATGACGCCGCGAACGCCGGTGGCCATCCGGTTGCGGACGTCGAGAGCGGACGCGAGATCACCATTGCCGATCACCGGGATGCGGACTCCCCTGGCGACGCGAGCGATTTCGTCCCAATCCGCTTCTCCGGAGTAGCCCTGATCCTTCGTGCGCCCATGGACGGCAAGGGCGTGGATGCCTGCATTTTCCAGGACGCGGGCGGTAGTCGTGGCATTGACGGTTTCCCTGTCCCACCCGAGCCGGATCTTTGCCGTGACGGGATGAGGCGCGACGGCCTTCACGACGGCGCTTGCGACCTTTTCGAGAAGCGGACAGTCGCGGAGGAGAGCCGAACCGCCGTTTTTGGAGACTATCTTATTGACGGGACAACCGAAATTGAGATCGAGAAAATCGGGCTGCTTCCAATCGAGCACCATGCGTGCTGCCTCGCCGAGATGGGCGGGATCGGCTCCGAAAAGCTGGACGCCGAGAGGGCGCTCGACTTCGTCGAATTCGAGGTATTCGAGGGTCCGTTCATTGCGCCGGAAGATGCCCTCGGCGGAGACGAACTCCGTGACCACGACATCGGCGCCCTGCTCCTTGCAGAGCATGCGAAAGATCGAATCCGACACCCCCGCCATGGGCGCGAGATAGATTGGGAAGCGATCGTTTTGAAACCAGGGAAGCATTGTCGAAATGCGGAGCCTACAAGCGAAGGCGTGCTCCGTCCAACGCGCCGGTGAGTTGAGACGCTGTTGGATCTGGCGCCACGACACCGCTACGCTTTGTCGACGTCAATCAGCGCTGCATGCAGCGATGACGACACGGCCCCCCTCTATGGCGACAACTTTGAGGAGTGCTCCCTGCTGAATGAAGTCGCCGCGCGAGACGACGTCCACGAGTTGGCCTTCGATCTCTGCCTTTCCGCTAGGGCGGAGCGTGGTGCGAGCTGTGCCGCGCGTGCCGATGGCGAGCGGGAAGCGCTCTTCGGCAACGATGCCAGAGGCGCCGGATGGAGTCGCGGCTGAGAGGACGACCCGCCGGAAAAAGGATGTCTTCGGAAGGAACCGCGCGAGCAGCGCGATGACGACGGCAGCAAGCACGATGGCAACCGTGAACTTCAAGAGAGGCATAAGGATTTCGCCGCTTGTCGGCAGGAGCGGCTCGCCAGGGTAGCGATCGACCATGGCCCAGATGAGCGCTCCGAAAATGAGGGCGATGCCGGCGATGCCAGGCAGGACGGTCCCCGGGTGAACGAACACCTCGGAGATCAGGAGGCCGACGCCGAGCGCAAAGAGGACCACGACTTCCCAGCCAGCCAGCCCGGCGATGTAGTTGCTCGTGAAGAAAAGCGCGAAGCAGACGGCGGCCGCGACACCAGGAAGGGTGGCGCCGGGCGTCTTAAACTCGAGGAACGCGCATACGATGCCACCGAGGAGCAGGAACGGAGCGATGGAAGTGAGCCAGAAGGCCAGGAGTTCAAATCCGCTCGGCACGATTCGGACCGTCGCGGCGGGAAGCGAGGCATCGTGCAGCAGTGCATCGAGGCTCGGCTCGATGCCGCGCGCGAGGAGCGGCTTGCCTTCGAACTGCCTGGCGGCCTCCTGCGCGCTGAGGGTCAGCAATGTATCGGGGCCGTCAATGAGGACTTCGCCGATCTTCAATTGGGCTTCCTTGCGAATGAATGAATCGGCCAGGGCTGGATTATGACCCGACTTCTGAGCCGCCGCGCGACCGAGCGCGGAAAACGCCGAAATGGCCTTTTCGTTTTCGGTCTTGGAAAGGTCTTCTCCGCCGGCCGATACGGGAGCGGCGGCTCCAATGACACCGGTCGGTGACATGTAGATATTTTGCGTGGCGAGTGAAATGAGGGCGCCGGCGGAAAGCGCCTTGTTGTTCACGTAGGTGAAGGTGGGGATCGTCGTCTTCATTAGCGCATCCATCTCGTCGATGGCCGCGGCGATCGAGCCGCCGAGGGTATCTATGTCGAGAACGACCGCACTGGCTCCATGGCGCTCCGCCTCTTTGATCCCGCGGCGGAGAAGAAAGAACTGCGCGGGAGAGACTTCGCCATGGAGCTCGATCACATAGACGCTCCCCTGCTCCGCGGCCCTCGCGGGCGGAATGGAAAGGATAACCGCGAGCAGAAAAAGCAGGGCGCGGAGCTTCATGAAGCGAACATTATAACGGGCGGCGGCGAAAGAAAAGCAAAGGGAGGGCAGCACCTTTGATAAAAAGCTCATCAAAAGACGGCGGGATCCTTGCAACCGTGAGCAGGCCCGCTGATGTTGCTTCTTTTCTGAAATAGCGCCTTGCATGTCGTTATGGATGTTATAGCCGTTACGGCTTTTTCAGAAAAAGCCATTCAATGAACCACCCTGGCCTTGCCGAGTTTTCCGCCGATTCCGTAATCGCGGTACGTTCCCGCGCCTTCGATCATCTCGAAGACGGCGTCGTCGTAACGTCTCTGGACGGAAGGATCATGGATTGGAACACGGGCGCAACGCGGCTGTTTGGCTGGAGCCGGGCGGAGATGCTCGGCAAATCGCCCACGATGCCTGACGGAGGATCGGAGACATCTGGCATGCGCGAATGCATCCTTTCATTAATCGCGAAAGGCGAACGCTGGAAGGGAGATATCAAGTTTACGCGGAAGGACGGGACGACAGGAATATGCGAGTCGACCGTGGCGCCAATGCGCGATGAGAAGGGCGAAATATTTGCAGCTTTGGGCATAAACCACGACGTGACGGAGCGGCGCATTTTGGAAGGCAAACTCGTTGAAGACAAGCAGCTGCTGGTGACCCTGATCAATGCGCTGGACGACATGATTTTCGTGAAGGATTTGCAGGGAAAATACCTGCTCGTAAACGCGGCGCACCAAACGCTCTGCGACCTGACGCCGGAGGAAGTGATCGGGAAGACGGCGCATGAGCTTAAAGGCCTTAAAGACCACGCGGATCACTATCATAAGGACGACATGCAGGTGATCGAGACGGGCCGGCCGATTATCGACAGGGAGGAGCCGTTTACGACTCGGGATGGGACGAAAGGATGGTTTCTGACGTCGAAACACCCGATGCGGAATGATCAGGGCGAAATCGTGGCTCTGGTGGGGGTGGCGCGAGATATCACACAAAGGCGGCGTGCGCAGAGGGCGCTGGCGGACGAGCAGGAAAAGCTGAAAACGATTCTCGACGCCTTGCCCGATCCGATTTTTGTCAAAGACACGGAAGGCAGGCACATCCTGCACAATGCGACGAACTTGCGGCTATTCGGTTTCAGGAGTGGAAACCTTGGGGAGACGGTATTCGATATACCGATACCGCGGGATCACGCCGAAAGCTATGCGTCGGACGACCGCCAGGTGATCGAAACGGGCGTGCCAATTGTCAATCGTGAAGAGCCGTATGCGCAGCCCGATGGAAAGACGGGCTTCCTGCTAACATCGAAATTTCCGCTGCGCGACAGCGATGGAAGGATCGTCGGCTTGATCGGGATCGGGCGCGACATCACCGACCTGCGGGAGGCAGAGACGAATCGGCAGAACCTGGAGAGCAAACTGCGTGAGACACAAAAGCTGGAGAGCCTGGGTGTGCTGGCAGGCGGCATCGCGCATGATTTCAATAATTTGCTGACTGGGGTGCTTGGGAACGCGGGGCTGGCGCTGCTCGATGTGGAGCCTGGATGCGCCGCCTCCGAATGTCTTGGGCAGATCGAGACCGCTGCCATACGGGCTTCCGAACTGTGCAAGCAGATGCTTGCGTACTCCGGCAAGGGCCAGTTTGTGCTTCAGCGGTTCAATATCAATCAACTCATCGGGGAGACCACAAGCCTGCTGCAGCTCTCGATTAACAAAGGAATCGTTCTCCGGCCCTCCCTGCAGCCGGACGTGCCGCCGATCCTGGCGGACCGCTCGCAGATCCAGCAAGTGATCATGAATCTGGTGATAAATGCGTCCGACGCGATCGCCCAGCGCAGTGGATCGATAACGATCGAAACGTTTGTCATCCAGGCGGGTGCGGAGTTTCTGTCGAACGAATTTCTCGCTCCGGAACTCGCCCCCGGTGAATACATCTGCCTGCGCATCACGGACGATGGATGCGGCATGCCTACCGGCGTGGCGTCGCGGATTTTCGACCCCTTCTTCACGACGAAATTTACCGGGCGGGGGCTCGGTCTCGCGGCTGTGCTGGGGATTGTTCGCGGGCACCACGGGGCGATCAAGGTCGAATCGACCGAAGGCCGCGGAACTACGTTCCAGGTTCTTTTTCCGACGGTCCCGGGGCCTGAAGACTCGCGCTCCGCGGCGGCCCAGGAGCTTCCCTGCTGGAAAGCATCGGGGAAGGCGCTTGTGATAGACGACGAAGAAACCGTGCGAGAGACGACGCGCCGGATGCTTTCGGCGCTCGGATTTGAGACCATAAGCGCTGCTAGCGGCAGTGAAGGGATCAAGCGCTTTTCGCGCGCCCCCGGGGAGTTCGCGATGGTGCTTCTGGACCTGACCATGCCCGATATGGGAGGGGGCGAAGTGTTTGCGGCGCTGCGCCGGATAAGGGCAGATACGCCCGTGTTGCTCGCGAGCGGCTTCAATGAACGAGAGGCGATGGCGCGGATCCCCGAGGGTGGCGTTGCCGGGTTCATCCAGAAGCCTTTTACGGTTACGCAACTTCGCGAGAAGCTGCGTGAGATCATGGACAAAGGCTGAGGCGCGGGGCGGGGCGGGGTGTCACGCGGAGCCGGCTCGCCCACCAACCAGCCGCCGTAAGTCCCAACCTCTTCTCGGCGGAGATCGCGGGGGGCGATAAATGCTCGGGGGTTCACGCACCGGCAACCCGACCAAGCGCTCGGTACGGCGGAAAGCCGGCTCGCAACTAGCGATCGCTTTCGCCCATTACGAAATCGAGCGAGCCGAGAATCGCAACGACATCGCTCATCATGTGCCCCGGAAGAAGCTTTGGCAGGATGCTCAGATTAACAAAGGAGGGAGCGCGAATCTTGAGCCGGTGCGGAGTGCCGCCCCCTTTGCTGCTGATGAAAAAGCCGAGCTCGCCTTTGGGGTTCTCGGCGGCGCAGTAGATTTCGCCGGGAGGCGCGTCGATTCCTTCCGTGTGAATGATGAAGTGATGAATGAGCTCCTCCATCTTTGTAAGGACGTGCGTCTTGGGGGGTGGATAGTTCTTGGGATCATGCACGGCGATCGGCCCCTCGGGCAGCGCATCGAGCGCCTGATCGAGGATTCGCACCGATTGGCGCATCTCTTCCATGCGCACGAAGTAACGATCGTAACAGTCGCCGACGCTTCCAACTGGAACGTCGAAGTCGTACTTCTCGTACCCTAGATAAGGATGGCGCTTGCGCAGATCGTGATCGACCCCGGTCCCGCGCAGATTGGGGCCGGTGAGGCCGAAGTCCAACGCATCGTCGCGCGAGATGACTCCGACATCCTTTGTGCGATCGACGAAGATCCGGTTGCGAGAAATGAGCCGGTCGAGTTCATCGATCATCGGGACGATCTCGGCTATGAACTTGCGGACCATCGGGAAGAAGGCTTCCGGCAAGTCGCGGGTCATGCCGCCGATACGAGTGTAGCTGGTGGTGAAGCGCGCCCCGCTGATCTGCTCGCAGAGATTATAAATCTTCTCGCGCTCGGTGAAGGTGTAGAGGAACACGGTCATCGCGCCGACATCCATGGCAAACGCGCCGATGCCGAGGAGATGGGAAGAGATGCGCGAGAGCTCGCAGCAGATCACCCGAATCGCCTGCCCCCGCGGAGGCAGCTCCCAGCCCATGAGCTTTTCCACCGCCATCGCGTAGGCGACGTTGTTGGCGAGCGGCGCCAGGTAATCCAGCCGGTCCGTGTAGGGAACGAACTGATTATACGTCATGTTCTCCGCTATTTTTTCATCGCCCCGATGAAGGTAGCCGACATCGGGAGTGGCCTTCGTAATCGTCTCACCATCCATCTCGAGGACGACGCGCAGCACGCCATGGGTGGCGGGATGCGAGGGTCCCATATTGATGATGAGCTTCTCGCCGAGCAAATCTCCCGTCCCGTGCAATGTCTCCAAGCCGGCCTCCGTTTTGGCGAGGGTATCGGGAGATTCGAATTCTTGGGTAGTCAAAGCCATGGAATCGGCGGGAAGCGCGATGGCGGAACGTAGTTTTGAGCTTGGAAAGGGCGCAAGTCGAATTTGTGAAATATTTCACAAGCTCGGGCGCGGCCCGAGACTAAATAGGCTTCAGGCAGCGCGTCGGCGCTGAAGCGCTCTGCCAAGCAGGGCGATGGCCAGGATAGCGCCCCCGCTCCAGAGCGTCCAAGCCAGGAGGCTCGTCTTATTTGGGTACGGCGTCATGAATCGCTCAACGAAAAGTTCCGGCCCTGGGATTCCAGAGGGGTCGATAGGCACCACGCGAATGGCGATCACCCTGCCCGGCTTGAGATCCTTGACCTTTGCAACGACGGAGGCGCCTTGGCGGTTGATCGATGCCCGGCGTTGAGCCCAATCGATGTGAAGCCGATCTTGCGCGTCGAGAGCCAGAACGCGCTCTTCCAGCCGGAACTGGGCCGCTGTGGAAAAGGAAGCTGGCCAGGAGAAGGTCGCCTCGGTCGGCTCGACCTGGATGAGCTGGACGCCCGTGACGGCTACAGGCCCCGGCGCGAGCGTGGCGCGAGGAGCCTCATCACTTTCGGAAGAAGCGTCGGGCTGCGTGGCATCCGTC
Source organism: Chthoniobacterales bacterium (assembly GCA_038238905.1). Taxonomy (GTDB): domain Bacteria; phylum Verrucomicrobiota; class Verrucomicrobiia; order Chthoniobacterales; family Chthoniobacteraceae; genus JBBSFI01. Next base: position 37,319 of record JBBSFI010000012.1, read on the forward strand.
GCCGCAGCGCCCGCTTCCCCTGCGAGCAAAATGCGTGCGGCCTGTCCGCCCCGGGATTGCTGCGGCAATCGAGCCGAAGCCAGTCCTCCGCCCACTGTAGCGTCGAGTTGAATCTCAGTCGTCTGCTGCTCGCCACTGACCTGCATGATCGTGCGGAAGCGTCCGGGCGATGAAGTCTCGATCCGTATGGGTACGCTGGACTTTTCACCGGGCTTGAGCTTGCACTCGGCCTTCTCGGCTAGAAACGGCGGGGGAACTTCCATCCGCCAAACGCCGGGCGAACCGCCGGCATTTTCCAGTAAAAGAGCGACTTCCGAGCGCTGGCCGACTTTAGCTGGTGTGAAACGGAAATCCTTTTGAGCGACGCGCAAAACCGGGCCGACCGGAGCGCTCTGGACAGATACGCGGACTTCGTAGCCACTCGAAGCAAGCTGGACGGACTCCGATATCTCGGCCAGATCCACGGCTCCAGTCTCGATCGGCGCCTGAGCTTTCCCACGCGGTTGGAGGGCCACGCTGGTCGGAGCGTGGAGGCGAGTGCTGCTTCCGATCGAGACCGCCATCGGGCGGTCTGTGTTGTTGACGATTTCGAGGCTGCCCTTTCGTAAAGTATCGCCCGGCGCGGCGGCGAGTATCAGGACCTGTGGTGCGACGGCAAATGCCGCTTCCGCCTCGCCCGTGAGGAGGGTCGGATGTGTGGGCTCGGACGTGAAACGGAGTGTGCCGTCGAATTGACCGGGGTGCTCTGGAGCAAAGAGAAGCTTCACCGCCTGCCGTGCACCTGGCTTCAGCTTGTAATCGAGAGCGCCCTCAATCTTCCACGGGGCATCCGTCTCGATATGACCTTCGGAAATGCTGCCGCCCGAGTTGGAAAGCACCACATCGCGGGACGACGAGGCGCCCGCGAGCACTTTCGGAAATTCGACCGCAGGCGGCGCCGAGAGCGCGGCGGGAGCATCGAGTATCTCGATCTTCACATCGGCGGCCGCGGAGACGCCGAGGGAGGACTTGGTGGAATAAGAGAACCGGTCTGCCGTAATGGCCAAATCGGCCGGTGGCGAGTAGCGCGCGACGGCCGCTTCGCGTCCACGCGGGGCGGGATCGGAAAGGGCGCCGGTTTCGGGCTTGGAGCGAATAATGAAGCGGATCTCCTCCCGCTGGCTGCCGTAGATGGTGAGCGGTATATCGACTTTCTCGCCCCGCTTTACTTTCACGAGGCGCGGGACGGGCTGAGGCGGCGGCGTTGGGAGGACGGCTTCGGGGTCGCGCGCCAGCAGGCTGGAGGCGGCCCAGAGAGAGAGCACAACGAGGGCGAGGCGCGGGGGCGCTTGGATGACGCAAATTCTGGAAAGCACGACTGGGAGGGGCGTTACGTGAGAAAAGATCGATGCACAACCGCGAAACCGCGAAACGTGCAATCGAGTCATTCGTGATTGCTACAGGCGGCGGCGACTATTATCTAGGGACACTATTTTCCAGGACATGAGAAATGCAGCCGGCGCCCTAACCCTTCACGCGATCGTCCTTTCGCTGCTGTTCGGCGGCTCCGCGCAGGCTCAACTTTGGATGCCGGGCGCCGCGAAGTTTTTTCAAAAGCCGCAAGGCGCCAAGATCGCAAAGGAACTGGAGCCGCTGATCAGCGCGGGCAACTCGCACGTGATCGTATCGCTCTCGAAGCAGCGGGCTTATCTCATGTTCGACGACCATGTGTACATCGACACGCCGATTTCGAGCGGGAAAGCGGGCCATGCGACGCCGACTGGCTCATTCCATGTGGAAGAGAAGGATCCCGACCACTCCTCATCGATTTACGGACAATTCCAAGACCGGAGTGGACGCGTCGTGCGCGACGGGGTGTCGATGCACAGCGATGCCGCCCCCGCTGGAACGCACTACGTGGGAGCGCCTATGCGATGGTTCATGCGGTTGACGGATCAAGGCGTCGGAATGCACGTGGGCATATTGCCGGGATACGCCGCGAGCCATGGATGCATTCGGCTGCCCGCGGACATCGCGAAGCTTATTTATGACAAAGTGAAGGTGGGGACGCCCGTGAGAGTCGAGCAGTAATCGGTGGCGCGGAGATGCCGTTCGCCTCGGCCAACGGAGGTGGAGGCGGGCTTTGGTTTCGGGCAGGTTCGAGCGATCAGCCTTCGGCGAGGAGCGTTTTGCGGACAGCTCCGAGCTCCTTCTTTTTGACTGCGTCAACATGGGGGTATTGGAGATCGAGGGACTCGAGAGTCTCAACGATGACGGATGAGACTACGAGCCGGGTGTACCATTTGTTATCGGCCGGGACGACATACCACGGCGCCTCAGTGGTGGAGGTGTGCCGAATCGCTTTTTCGTAGGCGGATTGGTAATCCTTCCAAAATTCGCGCTCCGTCGAGTCGGCCAGAGAGAACTTCCAATTTTTGTTTGCTTCATCGAGGCGGCTGAGTAAGCGACGTTTCTGTTCGTCCTTGGAGACGTGGAGGAAAAACTTCCGGATCACGACGCCGTTGCGAGTGAGATACCGTTCGTAAGCATTGATATCGGCGAAACGATCCCGCCAGAGGTGTTTCGTCAACAATTTCGGCGGGAGCTTTTGCTCTCGCAGAATGGCGGGATGCACCCGGACGACGAGCATTTCCTCGTAGTAGCTGCGATTGAAGATGCCGATGCGCCCACGCTCGGGAAGGGCGCGATTGGCGCGCCAAAGAAAATCGTGGTTCAGCTCCTGCGGGCTTGGAATCTTAAAGGAAACGACCTCGCAGCCTTGCGGATTCACGCCGGACAGGACGTGCTTGATGGTGCCATCCTTGCCCGCGGCATCCATCGCTTGAAAGATGAGGAGAAGCGCCCAGGAGTTCTGCGCGTAGAGCTTTGCCTGAAGATCGCTGAGCCGCAGCCCGCCCTCCTTCAAACGCTCCTCCGCCTCGTCCTTCGAGCGGATGGGGCCGGTATCGCCGGGATCTACATTCCTGAGGCGGAATTTCTGGCCGTCTTTGATTTCGTACGGGCGGATGAGATGAGCGTGTGGGCGTTTCATGAGAGGGGAGCGGCGGAGAGGCGGCCGCGGACGACGGCGGTCTCGCGGATCGATTTGACGTCGGGAACATCAGCAAGCTCGGCGAGCAACTCGCGCAAGTGCAGGCGGCGCAGATGCAGGCGCAACGTCAATTTATCCTGCTCGGCGCTCCACGAAGAACACTCCGCACCGATCGGCGCGAAGGAGTAGCCCGCGAGGACGCGCTGGAGGCGGACCTTGGTGATGCCGCCATTGGGGATGTACGCGATCTCCACATCGACTTCATTCCGTTCACCGGTGACATGCGTCTCGATGAGACGCATGGCGGAAAGAACAAGGCGGACGAGAAAACTGAGGCCGATGGCGCCGCCCGCGTAACCCGCGCCAGCGATCATTCCGATGGCCGCTACGGCCCAGATCGTCGCGGCGGTCGTGGCGCCACTCACGACCGAACTGCGCCCGTGCATGATGACGCCGGCTCCGAGAAAACCGACGCCGCTCACAATCTGAGCGGCGATGCGCGCGGAATCGCCGGGGGCGCCGCCAAAGAGAAAGGAGGCCATTGTGAAGCCAGCGGAGCCGAGGCAGACTAGAATCAACGTGCGAAGGCCCGCCGGTTTCTCGCGCTTCTCACGTTCGGAGCCGACGATGGCTCCGCAAAAGACCGCTATGAACGCAAGGGCGATTTCCACGCTGGGAGAATGGATATTCGCGCGCCAGCTTTGGAAGAGCCATGGGGCCATGTGTGGCAAGAATGACGCGCTGACGAGCCGATTGGAAAGCTTAAACGTGCACGGAAGCGGCCCGCCATGCCCAAGCGAGGATCGCCAGGGTGGAGAGGGCGCACATGTGCTGAGCGGCGCGCGGAAGCCGCTCCCGGATGCGGAAGCCCGCAGCGGCTCCACCGAGCGCAAGGCCAGCGGCGAATCCCCAGCCGTGCGCCATAAAATCTATGTGCGGCTGGCCGTCGCCGGAACCGAGGTAAGCGAGCAGCGAAAGGCCGGCGCCGATCGGGAGAATCAACTGCCACCGATTGCGCGTGGCAGGCGCCCCCCAAAGCGCGACAAACTCGGCCGCGGTGAGCAGGCCGAGAGCGCCGAATACCGCCGTGGAGGCGCCGATCGAGGAATGATCTTCGCCCCGGTACCCCCATGCATTGAGGGCATTCCCAATTGCGCCCGACGCGAGGATCAGCAGCCAGCCGAGACCGGCTCCGAATTGCGGCACGAGGAAAACCGCAAACAGCAGGCCGACTGCGAGATTTGCCAGAAAATGGCTGAGATCCCCGTGCAACGTAAGGGCGGTAACGCAACGCCAGATCTCGCCCTCGGCCCAAATGCGTCCAGTTGCCGCCCCACGATCTGTCCAGCCGGGTCCGAGCTTTTGCTGTGCTAGAAAGAATCCGCTCATAATCCAACCCGCGACAAAGATGGAAACTGGCTGCACCCCGCCGATAACGCGCGGTCGCGGCGCCGATGCGCGCTCCCGCATTTCGGCGTCGAACAGCGCAATCTCGGCAATCGCCGTCTCGCTTACATCCAGCTCGGTCCGGATGACCCATTCCGCGCCATCGCGGGTGAGAGTGTAGTCCAGATCTTTCGCGGCGAGAGCAAGAGCGCCTTCACGCGCGGCGGCAAGCCGGGAATAGCGGGCAATCTCCGTAACGGCTGCGTCTGTCATGAGTGACCGGATGTGAGTGGACAATGCAGGCGCTCGGGCGGGACTTCAAGGGGGGCGTCGCTTCTTCGAAAAGCGGCCAGTTCGCCTGCGGCGCGCGAATACTCGCGATGAAAATCGTCGTCCGCGCCGCCTTTGCAGCGGCTTCTCTTCTGCCATCAGCAGCGTTCGCTTTGACCGATCCGATCACCACGGGACCCGTTTCGGTCACGCTTCAAAATGTCGCTACGGTAAATACCGGGACCTATGGGACACCGCAGGATATTGCAGCGGCTCCGAACGATCCGTCGAATCTTTTCGTAAGCACGCGCAACGGAGACATCCTCGATCTGAAGAATGGCGTACTCCAATCGACGCCGTACCTGAATATGGCGGCTGCTGGCGTCAATATCTACACCGGCGGCGAGGGCGGCTTGTTGGGGCTGGCATTCAGCCCGTCGTTTAGCGGCGGGAGCGGTCACTTTTACACGGTCGAGGCGGAGCCGTTTAGCACGACGGGACCGGCGGCGGATTTCAGCAGTCCGGAGATGTTTCCGACGACGAGCGTGAATCCGAATAATCAGCTTGTATTGCGGGAATGGACCGCAGCAAGCGGAACGGTGGATGCGAGTTCTCGCGTGATGATGCGGATCGATCATCCGGAAAGCAATCATCAGGGCGGGTCGTTGCGATTCGGGCCAGATGGCAATCTGTACATGGGCCTCGGAGACGGCGGCGGCGGGAACGATTTCAACGGCTCGGCGAGCAGCACGACGGACGGGCATAACAATGCGATCGGCAATGGACAGGATACGACAGTGCCCTTTGGAAAAATATTGAGGATCAATCCGAACCCGGCGGCCGGCTCGCAATTCCTAACGAGCGCCAACGGGCAGTACTCGATACCGAAGAACAATCCTTTTGTCACCGGCGGCGCGACGGGCAGCCTCAAGGAAATCTATGCGTATGGTTTGAGGAACCCGTATCGCATCGCGTTTGACAGCGCAACGGGCAAGCTGCTTGCCGCCGATGTGGGCCAGGGCAATCGGGAAGAGGTCGATGTGATTGCCAATGGCGGCAATTATGGATGGCCATTTCGTGAGGGAACGCGGGACAACTCAGGCGATGCGCAGCGAACGACGCCCACGGGTTTCGCATCGACCGATCCGATCGGCGAATATACACACGCCGATGGGATAGCTATCATTGGCGGGATGGTGTATCACGGCACCCAAAATCCGGCGCTCGATGGCGACTATCTTTTCGGAGATCTCGGCAGCAGCAAAGGCCGGCTCTTTTACATGAGCGCAAACGGCGGCCTGATCCAGGAGTTCAATTACAGCGCGGGGAGCGCACCTGTACCCGGCAGCTTGTACGGAGTGAGCACAGACAACGCCGGGGAAGCGTATTATTTTTTTAGCAACGGGAGCATTCTTTCGACAGTCCCAGAGCCTGGCGGGGGCGCGCTGCTATTAGGTGGGATCCTGCCGATCCTTGCCAGACGGCGAAATTTTGAGAGGCAAACCCTTTAGCCGAGGCTTTCTGGAAGCGCACGCATTTCTCCCCGATGCGCGAGACCGGCTCGTTAGCCTTACTTGAGGCGGCTGGCAACTTCACGCTCCAAGGCGGCGATTTTGGCCTGCAATTCAGCCGTGTTGAGCGCGGCCAGGGAACTGCTCGGATCCTCAGCACGCCCGAGCAGGCGTTGAAAGGCCTGCACCTGCCCTGCCAATACTCCCTCTTTACGCCCTTCCTGAAGGCCTTCCTGACGGCCTTCCTGACGGCCTTCCTGAAGGCCTTCTGTGCGACCTGTCTGAAGGCCTTCCATGCGTCCCTCTTGACGGCCTTCCTGCAGGCCCTTTTCCAATCCTTTGTGAATGAGTTGATCGTAGGTTGACATGATCTTGCTGGCGATTTGTGGCCGCTCCTCGGAAAGCTTGGCTTGGATTTCTTCCGCGGTCAAGTTTGCGACTTTGAGCAGGTAAATGAAATACGGATCGAGCGCATCGAGCGTGGGAAGGTTTTCGCCCGCCTCGTCAAGCAGCGCGATGGCCCAGTCGAACCAGGCCGCTTCGACGCCTTTCAACATCCCTTTGAGAAGCACCTGCGTCAGGCGTGCGATGGCTCCGCCCCGCAGCGTTTCAAGCTGGGTTGCTGCCAGATCAAGCAGTGCGTAATCGAGCTTGGGCTGCTGTGCTTCGAGAAGTTGCCGCATGTGCGGATCTTCGGGCCAGAGCACGAGATCATGGAACTGGCGCGCCACGCTCCAGCCGCCCTCGACTTGCGCAAGGACGAGCGCATGGATGGGAGGCAATCCGGCAGACTTTGGGAATTCGGCGGCGTGGCGCGCCCAGATATCCTTCTTGTAGCCGAGCAGGCGCAGCGGCATCCACGGATCCGGAGTGCTCTGATGTTCGAAGAGGAGGTAAAGCAAAAGCGGCTTCTCCGGCGGTTCATTACGAAGTGGAGCCTTATAGAGCAGGTCGCAATGGGATTGGGCGAGTCGCTGATCGACGAAGGAGCCGCGAAGCAATTGGAGATGTTCCCACGCGATGGCGGAGGCAAGCGGCGCGGGGAGGTTTTCCCGGAGAAAGGAAGCCGCGTGCCCGATTTGTTCAAATGTGAGGCGCACGAGGCTGTCGTGCGGTTGCGGAACTTCCTGTGAACTCATGCGCGGGGCGACTTTGCGACGGCTCGGCCGCGTCTGGCGAGTTCGATTTTCGCCGTCAAGGCAAACAGCGAGAAGCGTGGCGCCAGTCGGTTCCTTTGTTTGCACGAAACTCTTGCAATACTTTTGCGCCAATTGAGGTAACTTTGAAGCTGGTTGCCTATGTCTCACCATCGTCTTCGACCCGTTGATCATGTACTAAGCCGCCGCGATTTCCTGACTCGCTGCGGGATGGGAATGAGCGCGCTCTCTCTCGGGAGTTTGATGGGGCAGCCTGGGATCTTTGGACCTTCTGGCGCGATGGCTGCCGAGAGCGACTTGAATCCGCTCGCCGTGCGCGCCCCGCAGTTTCCTGCGAAGGCGAAACGGGTGATCCATCTTTTTATGAATGGAGGTCCGTCGCATGTGGACACGTTCGATCCAAAGCCGGCGTTGACGGAGCACAACGGGAAGGAATTGCCACACGAGAACCTGAAGACCGAACGAAAGACGGGTGCTGCTTACGGGTCGCCATTCAAGTTTCAGAAGTATGGGAAGAGCGGGATCGAGGTGAGTGAGATCTTCGCCAAAACGGCGGAGAGCATCGACGACATCTGCCTCATTCGTTCGATGTACGCCGATGTGCCGAATCACGAGCCCTCGCTGCTGCTGATGAATTGCGGAGAGGCGCGGCTGATCCGCCCGAGCATGGGGTCTTGGGTGACGTACGGCCTCGGAAGCGAAAACCAGAATATGCCTGGTTTCATCTCGATGTGTCCTGGCGGGTATCCGATCCAGGAGTCGCAGAATTGGCAGGCGGGCTTCCTTCCCGGGGTTTTTCAAGGGACCTACATCGACACAAAAAATACCGAGGTGGAGAAGCTGATCGAAAACATACGCAACAAGTACGTCTCCATGCCAGAACAGCGGGCGCAACTCGATCTGCTCTTGAAGCTCAATGCCGAGCACCAGAAGAAGCGGCAGCAGGATGCACAACTCGAATCCCGGGTGCAATCCTTTGAATTGGCGTACCGGATGCAGATGGACGCGGCGGACGCTTTCGATATCACGAAAGAGCCGCAATCGATTCGCGAGATGTATGGGCCCGGGGTGCAGGGCCGGCAGATGTTAATTGCAAGGAGGCTTGTCGAGCGCGGTGTCCGCTTTGTGCAGACATGGCACGGGGAGGGCCAGCCGTGGGATAGCCACGACGACATCGAGTCGCGCCATCGGCAACTGGCAGGAGAGTGTGACCAGGCGATCGGCGCGCTTCTAAAAGATCTCAAGCAGCGCGGGCTGCTGGAAGAGACGCTGGTAATCTGGGGTGGGGAATTCGGACGGACGCCGACGGTGGAGCTTCCCATGCCTGGCGGCAACGCCGGTAAAGTGAACGGGCGCGATCACAATCACTACGGATTCTCGATGTGGATGGCGGGCGGCGGAGTGAAGGGCGGCTATGTGCACGGCGCGACGGACGAATTTGGATTCGCAGCAGTGGAGAAGCCCGTGCATGTGCACGATCTGCATGCCACGATTCTCCAGTTGCTCGGGTTCGATCATGAGAAGCTCACCTATCGCTACGCCGGCCGCGATTTTCGTCTCACGGATGTCCACGGGAAAGTCGTCCATGAGCTGATCGCGTGACTTTTCACACGCCGCGATGCAAGACGGCTCCGTGCCCGAAGAAAAGAAAGTGACTCGCGCGTGAAAAGCGGTACATGCAGTGTCCCCAATGAAACTCTTCCTCATCATCGTAGTGCTGGCTCTGGCCGGCTGTTGGGCGGCGTTTCGGATGGACCCCGATGTGCGTGACGCCGTGCGAAGCTGGCAATGCCCGGATGCGGATCGCCCCGCGTTCGATGCTTACCGGCAGGGGCGCGACCTGTTTAAATCGACTTGGGAAAAGACGAACGGCGCGAAATTTCAAGCATGGCGCGACGATGCGGAGGAGACCGCCGGGGATGTGAACGGAGCGGTCTGGCTCGCGCATGGGCACGTGACGATTAACGAGGGAGGAAGCGAGAAGGTCGAACCGTGGTGCCTCGCCTTTGACCGTGCATCGGGAAAAGCAATCGGGCGGGCGACGGGCGCGAATGCGGTCGATACCATACACCGGTTTACGACGGGTGAACTCGCGCAGGACATCGCCAAGCCGCAGCAACCTGCTGCTGCGGCGGCCGCCCGTCCTGGCGCGCCGCCCCAGTTAAATGTCTTGCGACCACCCGCGACCCCAGCGCCGGGATCGTGGATGTGGAGCAAGGAGCATCACTCCGTTCTCGATCCGCCGTCGCGATCGAAACACTGACTTGAAAAAGTCCTTTGGAACAGCTTGGGTGTGACGTTCTATGGGACGCATACGCAAAAAGAAACCGGCGGCGAAATCGACAGTTCGGAGGGCGGGACTGGCGTGGTCCGGTTCGTTCTCGATCGTGGCGATCGATGAGGGGCCGCTGCGGACGGGAGTCCTCTCGGAATATCACCACGTCGAGGTACAACTCTCCACAGCGCGCGAGGAACTTGAAAACTTTGAAACAGGTGACCGGCCCGCTTTTCTGCGATGGGAGTTGTCGAAATTCGGGTTGTTACTGACGCAGATTCGCGATCTCACCGCCGCCGTGGCGGAAAAGGATCGGATATTGGACGCCGTCGATCAGGAGGCCTATTGGTCCCGGTGCAGCGAGACAACGGCGTATCGTCGCGTGATGGAAGCAAGGCATCGCTCGGATGCGCATTCGGAAGAAGAGGATCTGGACGACGAAGCCGAAGCGGAGTGTGAGAGCGGGAATCCATCTGAAAGCGACGAAGCTCCCTCTGTGGATGAGCGAGGGAGACCTTATGTCTTTGGCACGAGCCATCTGCCACCGGACTTTGATATCGACGATTTCGATCGATCCAGCAAGACGGTTAAAAAGCAATTTCGTGAGTTCTATGGAGATTTCACCGATTTGTATGAAATCTTCACTGGATGCGAAGCGCCTCGCTTGGACGACTTATTGGACGAGGCGCGTGGGAAAAAACATGGTGGAGCGGCGTCCGAAGGATCCTCTTCGGCCGAGGAGGCAACTGGGAATCGCAGACGTGAGCAGCAGCGGCCTGCCAAACCCGCCGATTTGGCTGCGGAACATCTGGAAGCGCGCATCAAGGAAATTTATCGGCGGCTCGTGCGGCAACTGCACCCCGATCTGAACCGGAAACAAACCGCGCGCGAGCGCGAGTTGTGGCACGAGATGCAGGCTGCATACCGGGATCGCGATTTGGAGCGGCTCGAAGCGGTCTCCGGAAGATTGGAGGTCGGGTTGAACGGCGCATCCAGTTCGCTCCCCGTGCAAATCATCCTGCGGATGGTTCGGGATCTGCGCGATGCTCTGAAAGGTTTGCGCGGAGCGCTTAATACCGCGCGCAAGAGCCCGGCGTGGAATTTCAGGACGAAGGCCGCGGACCTTGTCAAATACGAAGCGAAGCGTCGCCAGCAACTCGAATCCGAGCACGCAAAGCTCACGCAGCAGCTTGCTTATCGAACGATGGAACTTGCGGATCTCGAGACACGTTCCAAACGGTCGGCTCCCCGGCAGGCACAAAAAGCAAAGGCAAAACCAGCCGCGCGAAAACGTTCACCGGCGGCTCCGCAAGGAGAGTTTAGTTTCTAAATATCGAGGCTTCCGGCCACGTATGCCAGTTCAGCGACTGGCCGCCGCAACCGACTGAGGGTTGTGGATACGCCGCATAAACGAAGGCGCAGCTTCTCGTTGCGGCCCCGCCCGCTCGCGTTGAAAACGAGCAGCTACTTCTTCTCAACCACCCAGATATTCTTGAAATAGACGGGGTTGCCGTGGGCCTGCAACTGAAATGGACCGGGCTCGGGAGTCTCTTTCTGGCCGCCGCCGGTCGATCCTTTAATCTCCTGCTTCTCCTGAATGATGACTCCGTTTTGCTTCACGGTCGTCACAGCATTTTTGATCTTTTTTCCATCGGCGTCGAATTGAGCCGCGGTGAATTCTACATCGTAGGTCTGCCACTGAAGCGGGGGGTAGCAAGCATTTACGAGGGGCGCGTGCTGGCTGTAAACGGCGGCGCAGTCGCCGGCGTCCGACTTGAGACCAAAGGAATCGAGCACCTGGATCTCGTAGCGGTCTTGAAGATAGACGCCGCTGTTTGCGCGCTCCTGCCCGCGGGCGAATGGCTTAAACGGAAGGAAGAACTCCACATGGAGGGAGAAATTCTGAAACTTCGCTTTCGATTTCGTTCCCCCGGCGAGGAAGTGACGTTCGTCGATCCGGCCTCCTTCCCAAGCGTCCGCGTTTGTGCCATCGAAGAGCATCGTGGCGCCAGCAGGCGGTTTCGCATTCGCGGTGGGCGACTCGCGCACGGTGCGCTTGAGTTCCCACTTCTTCCCGTCTTTATCCGTGCCAGTCAGAATTCCAGCGGCAATGGCGCCCTTCCACCCGCTGCCATCGAACACCACAGCATCCCCATCGCGTTTCGCATCGACTTCGACCTTCCGCTCGGCTTCCGCCGCCGCGCCCGGCAGGCCGTGGGTCCAGCCTACGATATGGAAATGACCATCGCCCAGCGCAATCACTTGCGCGGCGCAATTGTCACCGGCGTATTCGCCTTGGATCGGATAATCCGGCCCTGCATTTTGCGGATCGAGAAACGCATCCTGCTTATCGGCGGCTGGTGACGGCAGCGCGAGTGCGGCGAGGCATGCGCAGGCGAGAAAGCGTGCGGTGGGGAGGAACGGCATGTTCATTTCGGTGTAGAAGGGAATCTCTGGGGTGGCCAACTTCTTAGGATGCAGCGGAAATACCCGCCCGCACGAGCCGCACGAGCGACTGCGCGTATTACGATTCTTTACAATTGCGTCCACAGCCCCATAGAGTCTCTTCGTGAGATCGCTCCGCGCGCTTCCATACTTCGTGATTTAAGAATCCACGTGCCATCGTGGCGGGGAATAGATTTCTGATCCATCCACACCAGACCGGCTTACCCACATGAAGAATTTCCTCTTCGCGCTCGCAATGCTGAGCTCCATTAGTGGCGGCGCGGCGGACCGGCTTGTTTTGGCCGAAGACGATGCCACGGCGCTTTCCTATAAAGATGGATGGAGTACCGAAGGAGGCGGCACGGGTTTTGACGATTGGACTTTTCGCACGGCCCACGTGGAAGGCGCCGAGTCACACGCGGGATTCTTCCTGGGCGAACCAAAGCGGAATTCCGACATGAAGGGGGCGGCTGTTCGCGGCAAAGCCTTCGGTTTGTATGCAAACGGAGTGGGTTTTGAAGTTGCGGAGGCGTTCCGGCCGTTGAAAAAGCCGCTCGGAGCAGGGATGACGTTTTCATTTTTGATGGCACACGGAGATATCATTAAAAAGTTCGAAAAAGACGATCCGTCCGAGGGATCGATCGGGATTACACTGCGGACCGGAAACACCGCAGGGGCCATCGACGACTATACTCGTGGCGCTCGCTTCGAATTCGGATGGTATGAGGGGAAGAAAACGTATCAGATTTACGATGGCGGCTCTGAGCACGACACCGGCATTCCTCTCTCAACGGGCGGGCTGTCCGTAAGCTTCACCTTGCTGTCGCCCGATAGCTATGAATTGGAGGTGACAAACTTGGCGGATGGCAAGACAACGACGCTTAAGAATCGAAAACTACGCGGGGCGTCCGCCGCGCCAATCGAGAGCTTTTGCATCTTCAATCGTGACGGTGAAAAGTTCGACGCCTTCTTTAATGGATTTCAAATAACTGGCGAGAGCGAGTGATCCCTCGTTAACGCCGATCCCCGGCGCTCGCTCCGTCAACCCAGGAGCTTTCGATCAATAGACACTTTGGAAAGCTCGGGACGCCGATCTCGTTGCGGTGCAACTGGCCGACGAGCATATCGATGCCGCCCGCACCGATTAGTTGATTGTTTTGATTCATGCCCGCCCAGTTTGCAAGGGTCGGATCTCTATCGAGATGAATGAGACCGACATCGCCAGGCACAGCGGCGCCCAGGTTTTCGACCCACTCTTTTACCTCGGGATGTATGCACAGGATCACATCGGGCCTCGATCTCCTGAACCATGCGGCAAACCGCGATATCACCTCCTTCGTAGCAAGCCTCGCGGTGAGCGGCACATCGACTGCGGAATGGTATCGGAAAGGGACGATGCGCCGGGAGGTCGGCAAACCGCATTGGGCGGCGAGGAAGCCGCCCGAAAAGCGGCGCTCGACGAGTTCATCCACTTCCTCGCTCATCACGAGCGCCGGCCGCTGGCAGCCGAGCCGGATCGCTTCGTCGAACGCGCGCCTGATCGTCGAGAATTGGTTATTGCAGGCGAGATTCAAAGCAGGGCGGACGCCTCGCGCGCCAAGCACGACGCATGCAAAACTTGATAGGATCGAGTCGAATCCTGCCGGAAGCGCCTCGCGGCTCATGCACGCAGCTACGATGATCCCTCGTATATTTTGTGCCCGGAAAATTTCGGTAAGCCTGCGCGGCGGCACATCCTTTTCGTGGAGCCAAAACTCATTCACTCCGTATCCGAGAGCCGAAGCGCGTTCGCGAACCCCACCGACCCAGTCCCGAAACGTGTGGATCTCGTTTAGCAACGCGCGATTCTCCGAGGCGTTGATAAGGCCGAGTGTCGCCTGGTATTTCGGAGTGCGGCTCGCTCTCAATTGCGAAAGCAATTGGCAGACGACCGCGTTCGGCCTGTATCCGAGCTTCGCCGCTGCCTTCTGCACCTTGGCGCACGTCTCCTTTCGCAGTCGCGGATGATTTCGAAGCGCGAGCGATGCCGTCGCCGGAGCGACTCCCGCCGCGCGCGCAACGTCGCGGATCGTAGGATTGGTGGGCATTCGTTGGGGGCAGGGCCGCATTTCTCTCCGCCATTGCGCGCGTGAATTCAACTCGGATTGCTCGACGGATCTCGTGACGCGCCGCCGCCCCTTGCACGCGCAGCGGAGCGGGCGCTAAGCAAATCCGGTTCGGTGAATTTTACTGAATGGCCCGCTTCTTCACCTCTTGCAGCCATCCATGCCCCCTCTTCCCCTCGCTTTGCACCGCTTCATTCCTTTCGTTGCCGCCTGCTGCATCGTGCAAGCGGCGGAAGCGGAACCATCGATCGTCAGCCATGTCACGGTCCTCTCGGATAAGACCCCCGATCTTTCCAGCATCGATGCGTGGAAGAAGGCCTACATTAAAGAGGGAATGACTGACGAGCAGAAGGCAATGGCTGTGTGGAAGACGGTCGTGCTATTCCAGCACCAGGAGGCGCCGCCGGTGGAATATTTACAGGTGGAGAACAGCGTACAGGATCCCATCAAGATGGCAAATGTGTACGGGTACTCGCTTTGCAGCGTAGCGTCCGCGCATGTTCAAGCGCTCGCCCGTGCAGCAGGCTTGCAAGCGTGCGGGTGGACTCTCAATAGGCACGTCGTCCCTGAGATCATGTGGAATGGGAAATGGCATCTGCTCGATGCATCGCTCATCGCCTATTTCCCGAAATCGGATGGCGAACCCGCTGGCGTGGAAGAAATCGTTGGCGGCATCAAGCAATGGTACGCCGAGCATCCCGGATTCAAGGGGAATGGTCAGAAGCTCAGCGATTTCATGCGAAACGGCGGCTGGCGCAAAGGTCCCGAAATCTTGAGCCGCACGGGACAGTACGATGAAAATGGATGGCTTCCCGCGGCGACCCACGGCTGGTCCTCCACCATGCAGGAGTACGACGGCTCGACATTGGTCCAGTATGAAGCCGGGTATTCGACCGGGTACCAGGTAAACGTGCAATTGCGCCCAGGCGAACGGCTCATTCGCAACTGGGGCAATAAAGGATTGCACATCAATATGGATGGCGGAGGCGATGCGCCCGGCTGCATCAAGCTTAAGACAGGAGAGGAGAATCTTCGCTATACGCCCAAACTCGGCGATTTGGCGCCGGGACGCATCGGCAATGGCGTGGCCGAGTACAACGTGCCGCTGGCGGGCGGCGCATTTCGAGGGGGCGCACTCGCCGCGGATAATCTTGCCTCGGCGAGCGAAGATGGATCCGCTCCAGCCATGCACGTGAAAAATGCCTCGCAGCCGGGTCTGCTGGAGCTTCGAATGCCCAGCAGCTATGTCTATCTAAGCGGCGCACTCACCTGCACGGCGCGCATGAATTCAGGCGGTTCGATCGGAGTGCAATTCTCCGACAACAACGGCCTCGATTGGAAGCCGGTCCAAACGATCGTATCGAGCGGACCGCACACGATCGATCTGAAGCCGCTCGTTTTTCGCCGGTACGATTACCGGCTCCGCTTCACATTAAAGGGAGCGGGAACCGGGTTTGACGCTCTGCGTTTGACGCACGACATCCAGCATTCGCAGCGTCCACTTCCAGCGCTGGCTCAAGGCGTCAATACGATCACGTACCGCTCCGGCCCTCAGGAGGGAACCATCACCACGGAAGGAAGCACCGACTTGGCTAACAAATCGAAGCAACTCGTATTTACTGACTTTCATCCCATCATGGAAAACGCCGAGGCGGACGCCATTCGTCCGAAGGGCGGAGCGGGAAGCGTTACATTTCCGATTCACGCACCCGGCGAAATCACGCGCCTTCGCATCCACGCCTTTTACCGCGCACGAGATGCGAAGGATGGTTGGGACGTGCAGACTTCCTTCGATGGGGGCAAGACGTTCCAAACCGCCGGCAAGCTGGAAGGGCCGCACGTGATGATGGGCAAATCGTTCACCGCTGGCAATGTTCCGGCAGGCACGCGCGATGCGCTCGTGAAGTTCGTCGGGACTGAAGTGAACACAACCGTGATCCTCAATCTCCGAATTGACGCGGATTACTCGGAACCGCGCGGCGGCCTGCTCCCAGTGAAAGTGACCTACGTATGGGATGAAGACGGCGTCGAGACGCGCGACGAGCATATTGCCACAAAAGCGGCCGAGATCTACCAAATCAATTGCAAGGCGACGCCTGTAATGAAGACTCTGATCGTCGAACCCGTGAGTTGATCTGGAGGCGTCTGTTTCCTTGCGGCGTGCGCGCGTGAGGCGGTAATTTGCCTTTTGGGATTGTCGAGTCGGCTGGATCACTCATTCGACCGCCTTCCGCATTACTTCCCCGCTCCAAACGAGAGGACCAGCGCTTCGTCCTGCTTCCAGTTAAGCGTGAATGTGCGACCGCCGCCGAGATCTTTGCCCGTCCGCTCGTCGCGCATGTCATGCACTTCGCCGCGAAGCTCCAGGGTCACTGGCAGTTCGGCGGTCTTTAACCCCTGGCTGTTGCCGCCGCCGAGCGAGTTGCCGATGATTTCCGGGTTATAACAAACAAATACAATCGTCTTCGCCGGGTTGTTGCCGGCGGCGGCCTTCGACCAGTAAGTGATCTCATATCCGTGCTCTTTTTCGCCAGCGTCTTTGATCCGAATCCATGGAGCAACTCCCGCTTCCGCGAGGTGATGCATGAAAATTTCGCGCTTCCGAGCCGGCCCGGCTCCGGCGACCCGGAATGCATTGTACCATTGCGGTGAGAGATTCATCAGCACCGCGCTTCCTTTTCCGTAACGCTGCGTGTGATTCACCGGCAGTGCGCGCACGGCCTGGTCGAAGCCGCTTGGATCGTGGAGGCAGCTATTTTTGTTGGTTAGGAATTCTTCGTATGTCTTCCAGGAAAAGTTGGTGTCCTGATCGACTTCAACCCACAGTTTTCCGCCGTTGAACAAGTCGCCGGCGCGCATATCGGCGCTGTGTGGAACGCCGAACATATCGTCCAGCGCGCCGCCAGATGCGCGGCCTTTGCCATGTTGATCCCACAGGCCAGGCATGTAGTCGGCGATCACCGTGCCGCCGCGCTGGCAGAAGGCCTTGATCTGGCGCGCCTCGGCATCGGAAAGACAAAGGCAGGCGGGAAGAATGAGAACCTTGTACTCTGGCGGTATCCCTTTTTGAACGACATCGATATAGCTTAAGTAGCTATATTGCACGCCGGTGTCCCGCAGCATGTTTTCCCAGGCGTGCCGCCCATGGCATGAACTGCTGAGACGGTCGTCGTTATTCCGGTTTACCCATGTCTTGCCATGTGCCTGTGCGTCGAGAATCCATCCGAGCTGGATCGACGGATGGCTGTAGTAAATTGCAACCCCATCGTGAATCCATTCGGCGCCGCTCATGAGCGGACCGATCTTTTTGCCGGCTTCCAAATAGGCGGGGGCGACTTCGCCCTGCCACGGCTTTGGCGTCTTGCCATCGAACCAATTCTCCACCCAGCCGATATGCCCCCGGTTGCCATGCGCCAGGTAATACCACGTCTGCCAGATGTCGTCCTCGACCGACTTGTGGAAGGCGCTCGTCACCGCAGGCAGCGCATTGTGCGGATTGAACGAGCGGATGATCGCCTGGGACGAGCCGATATTATACGCCTCGATATATTGCAGCTTCCGCATCAGCCGCGCGTAATCGTACCCGCCAAAGGCGCTCGGGCTTTGTCCGCCCACGAGTCCACAAGGCGTCGCGGGGTCGATCGCGTTCGCATCCTGCACGAGCCCGCCGATATAATTCGCCCAGAGCGCATCGTTAAATGTCCACTGATCCATGAGCGGGCTCGCGTCGAATTCCTTGAGCGTCCACTCCGGCAGCTTGGGCCGGATGTCCTCATAGCTCATCCACCGATCCCGCTTTGGAGCCGGCGGCCCGTACACCTCCGCGAGCCACTTGGGATACGCTGTGTCGTCATCCGTCACGCGCCACATGGCCGGATGGACGAAGTGCCCCCAAGAGGCTTCGTCGTCCAAGGCGTAGGCGGCGCGGAATGGGGATGATTTCACCGTGTCGATATTCGCTCGAATATGCTGCCGCAGCCTTTCGCGGGTCGCCTCGTTCAGCGGCACAGGACGGATGCCAGTGCCGTGCAGCTCGGCCATATGCGGCTTCACTTTGTCTCCATCCCACAAGTGCAAAAACCCCTTGTCCGCCGTGTGATCCATATAGAATCGGAGGCCAAATTTGTTGATCCAATCGAGACGCCCGGTCTTCGACCCCTCGGCGGCGATCGAGTTGCGATCGATGAAGGCGCCATTGTATCCATGCTCCATGCTCCATCGGCCTGAATCGTCGGTGTAGCCGATCGTCCACTGGTAAGTCCACGGCATGAAGGTCCAGCTCGGAAAGGCCTTGTACGCCCACGCCTTCTCCTGCTTAACCGGGCGGAAGTCCTCGGAGTTGCGAACGTAATCTTCGTATGGGTCGGCGGCAAAGGCCGCGCGCCCGAAGGCGATCACGGCCACGAGCGACGTCGTAAAAAGTCGGGGAGTCATCCGTCAGACCGTGGCGCCATCCGGCGCTTTGTCGAGCGGCGGAAAATGCCGCTCCGCCTCACACTTTCGCGCTGCCAATGGTAAAAAAGCGGTAGAAACGGTTTGCCAAGACCGCGCGTGGGCAGTTAAAGACGGCGCCCAATTCAAGCCATGAACAAATATATCTGTGAATTTATCGGAACTTTCTTTTTCGTTTTGACAGTGGGCAACGTGGTCATCGGAAATACCAATCCGGTCATCCCGCCGCTGGCGATCGGCGCCACGCTCATGGTGATGATCTTTGCGACCGGACACATTTCGGGCGGTCATCTGAATCCGGCCGTTACGCTGGCGGTCTGGATGCGCGGCAAATTGCCGACGTCCGACCTGCCCGGCTACTGGATCGGGCAGATCCTCGGCGCATTCGCCGCGGCGTCCACCGTCCTCTTTCTGAAGGGGCACCCGCCGGTTACGCCGATGGAGTTTCCGGCCAGCCCAGTGGTTCCACTGATCGCCGAGTTTCTAGGGACGTTTGCTCTGGCCTTTACCGTGCTCAATGTCGCCACCGCAAAGGCTAATTCCAACAATTCCTTTTATGGACTCGCCATCGGCTTCGCTGTCGTCACCGCCGCGTATTCGCTCGGGAGCTATTCCGGCGGCGCCTTCAATCCGGCGATCGCGACTGGCATCGCCATGATGGGAATCATCTCCTGGTCCAATATTTGGATCCATCTCGTCGCCGACTTTGCAGGGGGCGCAGCCGCCGCATTCGCCTTCCGCGCGCTGAGCCGTGAGGACGTCCAGCAGACGACGATTGCGCCACAAGGTTAATTTTGTTCGACTTTCCCCGCTTCCCATTCGTCTATTGTCACGCGGCTCCTATCGGACGCCGCTCCTTCCAAATATACAAAATATGAAATTCCCGATCCGCACCACACTGCTCACGGTCTCGACCGCGCTCATTCTCGGCTTCTCCGTGCAAGCCGCCTCCGACGACGACACGCCCCTCTCGAAAGAGATGTCTGGCCTCAATAAGCAGCTTCGCACGCTGAAGAAGCAGGTCGCCGACGCGTCGAAGAAAGACGCCAACATCGAACTCGTCGAAGGCATCAAAAAGCATCTCGCTGCCGCGAAGGATCTCGAGCCTGCGACGACGAAGGATCAACCCGCCGACAAGCGGGCCGCTTTCGTCGCGAAGTACAAGGAGGAGATGGCGTCCACCGCAAAGGATTTTGACGCGCTCGAAGACGCGATAAAGGCAGACAAGGCGGATGAGGTGAAGACTCTCCTCGACAAACTGCAAAAGGACAAAGAGACCGCGCATAAGGAGTTCAAGGCAGAAGACAAGTAAAGGCAGGCCGGATTCGCGCGATGAATCGCCAGGATCTGCTCGACCTGTATTTCATGGACGCCCGGTCGAAATTGATCGACCTGGCGGCGTTTCTCGACCGGCTCGACCGGGCGGAGGGCGAGGCGGATTTCCGCCTCGCCGCATTCCGCCGAGCCATCGAGGAACTCTCCGGCTCGCATCCGGAGCGCGCTCGCGCGGTGCTGGTCTCCTTCAGCGATCCCACGACCGAGCCGATCTCCGCCGCGCCGGGCAAAGGAGCCTGCGGCGCATGGCCGGGCGCGGCGACAGCCTAAAAAGCATGCGTTACATCGAGCCGCATGCGCACATGGTGAGCCGTGTCACCGACGACTACACGGCGATGGTCACCGCCGGGTGCGCCGCCGTCTGCGAACCTGCCTTTTGGGCCGGGTTCGATCGGAGCAGCTCCCAGGGGTTCTACGATTACTTCCGGCAGCTTACAGGATTCGAGGCGCAACGCGCAGCAAAGTACGGCCTGCCGCACTACTGCTGGCTCTGCATCAACCCGAAGGAGGCCGAGGATATGGCGCTCGCGAACGAAGTTCTCGATCTGATTCCCGGCTTTCTCGACAGCCCGACGGTTCTCGGCATTGGGGAAATCGGCCTCAACAAAAATACGCGCAACGAACTGGCGATCCTCGAGCGCCACATCGATCTGGCCATGCAATACGACCAGATGATCCTCGTCCATACGCCGCATCTCGAGGACAAGCTGAAAGGGACACGCCTCATCGTCGATGTGCTGAAGGCAGATTCCCGCGTGCAACCCGGGCGAGTCATCATCGATCACGTCGAGGAGCACACTGTAGACTACGTGCTCGACGCCGGCTTTTGGGGTGGCATCACGCTTTATCCCGAGTCGAAATGCACACCCGCCCGCGCCATCGACATTGTCGAGCACGCTGGCATGCACAATATCTGGCTCAATTCGGCCTGCGATTGGGGCCGAAGCGAACCGCTCGCCGTGCCGCGCACTGCGATCGAGATGCGCCGGCGCGGGCACTCCGCACAGGCTGTGGACGATTTGGTGTACGGAAATCCAAAGCGGTTTCTCTCGCAGAATCCGAAGTTCACGGTTTGAATTTGAATGTCCTGCCGCCGCTGACGCGAGTCCTCCATCGGCTTCGATTTCGTTAAAGGATAGGGCCGATCCGGGCTGAGGTGCGAACAGATAAATGGAAATACGATCCGTTGACGAAAGGGAAAGTTCCCGAAACGGCAGCGGCATGACTAGGAGGAGGGCTTTGAGGCTCCGTGGCCCCATGCTCTGCCACCGTATTCCGTTGCGCGATTGGATGGCGCACGATCCCTTCATGTTATGAACCAACCCGCTGTTTCGCCTCGATCCCAATTCTCGAAGGTTTCAATAACTTGGTTCCGCGTCTGCGCGGCGGCGCTCTCGCTCGGCCTCTCCCCGTCCTCACAGGCGGAATCGGCCTGGTCACCGATGACGGAATCGGCGGGCGTAGCCGTCTTCTCAAGGAAGCACGCCGGCAGTGACCGGAAAGAATTCCGCGCGATTGGCGCCATCGACGCAGCGCCTTTAACGGTGCGCCGGGTGCTGGACGACGCGGAAGCCTACCCAGCTTTCATGCCGTACGTAAAGGAGTCTCGCGTTCTCAGCCGGCATGGCGATGTCGCCGTTTGCTACCAGCGGATCGCGCCACCGGTGATCGGCGAACGCGATTACACCCTCAAGGTTCAATCCGAAATCCAGCGCCAAGGCGGCGGGGCCGCCAACTATTTGCGTCGCTGGGAACTCGCCAACGATCTCGGTCCGGCGCCTTCGGTGGGTGTGGGGCGATTGACCCTGGATGAAGGGTCGTGGCTGCTGGAGCCGTCCGCCGATGGAAAAACGCGGGCGACGTACACTATCTACTGTGACGCTGCTTCCAGCCTCCCCACGATGGTGCTGGATATGGCCAATCAAACCGCGATCCCCAAGCTTTTTGATGCCATTCGCAAGCAAGCGAAGCTCGAAAAGTATCGGACCGGTCTCTAGACTCGCGGTCGCGAGGGGACTTCTTCAGTTGCAGACATTGGCGCAGGAAACGGCTCGGAGGATCAGATCGAGCGGGAAGTGAAAGGTCTCGCCGGGATTGTCGCGTGCTTCGCCCGCTGAACCCTTTGCGTGTTCAAATTGCACTCAAAAGGACTCGGAAGAACCACGAGCGATGCCAGGGGCAGGCCTCACAGGGAACAAACCAATCGCTCTCCCGATAATATTTTTTATTTTTCCGTTTGCTCTAATGGGGCGGCCTGCCGAAGGTTGCCATCGAATACGCCATGCCCCCCAAGAATTGTTGCGGTAATTCCACCGCGCTGTTCCCGGAGAGCCAGGCGGTAAATTAGGTTCCGCCCGACCCCTCCACTCCACCCTCTCGGAGCGGGTGTGCGTTCCCACGAGTCGCTCGCTTTAAATACGAAACCAGACCCTCAAAAAACCAATCCCATGAACATATATACATCGAAGCATCGCGCCGCGATCGTCGCCGCTGCGGTCCTCCCGCTCATCGTCGGCGCATCGGCCCACGCCCAGCTTACGATTTCCTTCAATCCATTCGTTGAAGTCGCCCGAGCGACCGATCCGAGCCCTGTCACGTACTCTGGAACGATCACCAACACGACCGGCAACACCGTCGGCCTTTCCGACTTCACCTTTCTGAACTTCGGCGCGATGAATTCTTTCCAGTCGGTGTTCGATTCCGCAGCGCCTTTTTCTCTTGGCGCATTTGGATCGTACACAGGGGCAATTTTCGACCTTCAAAATACGGACCCAACTCTGCCCAACGGAGTCTATGGAGGCCAGTTCGTCGTGACAGATGGCGCCGGACATTCGGAGAACAATGCGACCGCCAATAATGGAGCGTTTGCGGTTTCCGTTCCAGAGCCCACATGTCTCGCATTTGTTGGGATCGGACTCGCGGCGCTTTCCGCCCGTCGCCGTCGCTCTTCTTAGTTCTGCTGTAAATTGTCGTCCAGTTTCCCCATGCATATATTGTCCCTCGGTTCACGCTGCCGGCTCGCACTCGCTGCGGCCGCTCTCTGTTCACTTGGCGCCGCACGGCTCGAAGCCGCCAGCGTCTCAATCAGCCCCACGCAGATCGCGGGGCCGACACCCTTCATTCAATCCCTCACGCTCACGGCGAACCCCGGCCCGGCTTCGGTCCGCTATGTTTCGTTCCGCATCAGTCCCGCTCCCGGTTCGCAAACGCGAGCCGTGTACGGTCTTTATTCGATAAGCTACCTCAGTGGCGGCAATTTTCGCGCGCACTCTTATGTGAGCGGAAATAACATCACGCTGCCGGTATTCGGACTTTATGACGGCACGGGCAATACGGTCCTGATCACCACCGGATTCATAGACGGCACGAGCCAGCAGAATACCGTCACGATGACCACGCCGGCCTACACGGCCGCGAGCACCTTCCGCACGCCAAATGTGCTGCATGCACGGCTTGCCAACACTCCGCTTAGCTACGACTTCATTTATGTGAAGGGACAGAATGACGGCGCGACACCGATCATTATCGACACGGACGGAAAAATCCGTTGGATTGGCACCAACGGCGTGATCCGCGAAACGAGCCCGTTCGACAACGCCTGTTACAATTCAACCGGATCGGGCATTACCCGCATCGACTTCGACGGCGTTGTGACTCCGGTGAAGGACTATTCTGGAGTAAATTTAAATTATACCGGTGTGAACGGTACGCTGCATAATTTTCCAATTGGCACGGTGAGCGACGTGAATCATCATAACATTGATCCGGGCAAGACGGGGATTCTTTTGGAAGCGAATACGACGACACAGACGGAGGCCGTGGCTCTTGAAGTGGATAAGCATGGCAATATCCTACATTCATGGAACTTCGCCGGGACGATTGCCGCGGCGATGGAGGCTGGTGGTGACGATCCGACGCAGCTTGTCACGAACAATTCCGCGCCTGCCGGCCGCTCGGCCGATTGGTTCCACAACAACTCCCTCACCTATCGTGCTTCCGACGACACCCTCGTTGTGTCGGGCCGAGAACAGTTTGTGATGGGAATCGACTACACCACCGGCGCCTTGAAATGGATTCTGGGCGATACGACAAAGCTTTGGCACACATTCAAGTCTTTGCAGCCGTACACGCTGGCGCTTCAGCCGACGACGCTCCCTCCGATTCCGCCCGCAATGACATCGCCAATGACCCTGCCTCCAATAGGTGAGCACGGAATGTCAATCGTCCGGGATCTCCTGCTCCTCTTTGACGACGATACGCAAAGCTTCAACGCCGGGAACGTTCCGGCAGGTGGACAGCATTTGCATAATGGCAACCCGTACAGCGCCACTCGGAAGTACGTGATCGACGCTGTCGGCAAGACGGCAACTGAAGTGTGGAATTACAACGCCAACTTCGGCAAATACTCGAACATCTGTTCGAGCGTGTACGAGGATCGCTCGCTGAATTTCCTGATTGATTACTCGACTCTCACGGAACTTCTGGGATTGGATTCGAACGGCAACATCGCCTTCGACTACAACTACAGTGCAAGTTGCAACACGGCTTTCAACGCGGTGCCGTTCCACTTCGAGAACATGCGGTTCAACTAACCGATTCAATGATTTGTCCAAGCCCGCTCCGGAATCTATTCGGAGCGGGCTTTTTCTTTAACCACCATTCTTAAATCCCCCAAATATAATGAAATCCACAATCCGAAACGTTTTTCCATCTGGTCTGCTGCGCCTCGCGGCGGGCGCCGCCGCTTTCCTGGCTGCGATTGCCGCTATTCCTGCCGCACACGCGGCGAGCGTCACTGTGAGCCCGGCTCAAGTTGCCGGCTCCAGTCCTTTCATCAAGTTCCTCAGCCTCACAATCAGCCCCGATCCTTCTGCACTGAGGTACATCTCGGTGCGAATCGCGCCCATGGCCGGATCGCAGACG
This sequence comes from Chthoniobacterales bacterium, assembly GCA_038238905.1. Taxonomy (GTDB): domain Bacteria; phylum Verrucomicrobiota; class Verrucomicrobiia; order Chthoniobacterales; family Chthoniobacteraceae; genus JBBSFI01. The sequence continues at coordinate 62,209 of JBBSFI010000012.1, forward strand.
CGGGCGGTAGCCGCTCTCTACTCGGCAAACTATCTTAATGGTGGAAATTTCCGAAGCCATTCGTACATCACTGGAAACACGATCACGCTTCCCGTCTTTGGCCTTTACGACAACTATACGAACACTGTCCTCGTAACGACGGGTTTTACAGATGGCACTTATCAGCAAAATACCGTGTCCGTGCCGACCACTCAATTCACCGAGACCAACGCTTTCAGAACTCCGACGGTAAACCAAGCCCGTCGCGTGAACACGACGCTCAGCTACGATTACGTGTATGTTAAGAGCAGCTCGTACGGGCGCACGCCGATCATTATCGACACCGACGGCCGGATTCGGTTCGTCGGCGACACGCAGACGGCGTTTTCGACCGGGTTTTTCGACAACGGCTGCTACAATTCCGACGGGGGAAGCGGCTTGAGACGGTACGACTTCGACGGTGTGGCCACCGTGGTGAAAAACTATTCGGGCGTGAATCTCAATTACACCGGAGTCAACGGTACGGGCGCGAACAACTTCGCGACTGGGACGATCACCTCAACGAACCATCATAATTTTGATCCGGGCAAGACCGGCCTGCTGTTGGAGTGCAATACGACGGCACTCACTGAGTCGGTGGCAATCGAGGTGGACAAGAGTGGGAACATTCTCCATTCGTGGAATTTCGCCGGCACCATTTCGGCAGCGATGCAGGCTGGCGGCGATAACCCGGCGTCCTTCGTCAAGACAGGTGGCGCCGATTGGTTCCACAATAACTCGATAACCTATCGTCCATCTGATGACACACTCGTGGTTTCGAGCCGGGAGAACTTCGTGATGGGCATCGAGTACACGACGGGCGCCCTTAAGTGGATTCTCGGTGACTCTTCCAAGTATTGGCACACCTTCCCATCGCTCGCGGCATACTCCCTGGCGCTTCAACCGACCAACCTTCCTCCGATTGCGCCCGCAACGACGTCGCCTGTCACGCTGCCGCCGATCGGTCAGCACGGCCTTTCGGTTTACCGCGACCAGCTTTCGCTTTATGACGACGACTATCAAAGTGTAAACCAGCCTACGTCTGGGGGGCAGCACTTGCACGCTGGCAGCCCGTACACTGCGGCGCGAAAATATATCATTGATGCCGTCGGAAAGACCGCGACCGAGCAGTGGAATTTCTCATATAACTTCAGCAAGTACTCGAACGTTTGCGGCAGCGCGTATGAAGATCGTTCGCTCAATTACCTGGTTTGTTACGCCACACTTACGAACCTCGTCGGCGTCGATTCCACCGGAGCGATTGCATTCGATTACAGCTATCCCGGCGGATGTGGCGTCGCCTTCAACGCCACTCCGATCCACTTCGAGAACATGCGGTTCCAATAGGCCTGCCGCGAGAATTAATCCGCTCTAGCCGTGTCGATCAACCGGCCTCGCTGGCGGCGTTAGCAACGCCGCGATGCAAGGCTTGTGGTTTAAACGAATGCGCTCCGGATGGAGCACAATCTGAATACCGCAGGCTTCGCTCCTTCTCGTTTAAAGCGACATTCCGTGGTAGTTGTAACAGGCGAAGATCCGAATTTGTCGGAGGGGCAGTCCGTAGCGCTTCAGGTCGATGCAAGCAATCATCTCGGCCTTTTCGAACCCGCCTTGGATTGTCGATGGCGCCCGCTCCTCCGTGCGGTCTGTGATATAAAGCGCCGTTCTTCCGGCGAATAGATTCGGGCCTTGCTCTTCGACGTCCGATTCGTCGAGCGGCAACTTTGGGTCGGCTGCTTTCAGCGCACGCACCAGCGCGCGTTTCCGTTTGGCAATCTCCTCTTCATTCTCGCCTCCGGCATTCAGGCTCCGCAGCGATTCCTTTACCGCATCCCGCGCGATCGGATCGCCCCCAGCAGCCGCGCTCTCCAAATAGTTCCGCGCCACGGTTGCAAGGTCGGGCGTCTCGTCATACCGGGGCCATAGGGAAAATTCATTCTGGATATCCTGCGATTCCGGTATGTAAACCGGCGGATGTCCAGGCGCTGCGGGACGCTTTTCGTGCATGTAGAACGCGAGTTCCGCCGCCGTCTGGTAGCGATTTGCAATCAGAAAAACTGGCGCGCCGCTTTTCGCCTCGAAGTTCTTGCGGAAATCTCCCACGAGTTCCGCGGTGCTTTCCCATCCCCGCAGACGCGCGCTGGGATCGCTGCCGTAAGGCAAAGGGATGTGCGCCCAGCGAAGCGCATCCGCATTCAGCGTGAGCACGCTCATCAATACACCGACAGCAAGCGCGGTGAGCGCAAATCGCCGCGCCCACGGCTTCTCCCGCGCCAAGTCGTGCCAGAGCGCCACGGCAAGAAGACCAAGCGACAGCGTGCCGGGCGCAGTCCAATTCGGCTCCCCCGCCTGCTTGAAGGAGAGCCAGATATAAAGCGCGAAAATCGGAAGCCCAAATGCCAGCAAAAAGCGCGGACGGAAGTGCGACCGCGCCTTCCCCCATCCCCACCAGATCGAAGCCAGCATCCCCGCGAAAATGAGCGGCGAATAGACTCCGAAATGCAATCCGAGGAATTTCAGGAACTCCATCGGATGAAATGCAGCCGCTTTCTCCAGATGCCCTCTGAGCGTGAGATGATGGATTGTGATCCAGTCATGCTGCGAGTTCCAGAAAATCGGCGGCCAGGTGAAAAGAAGAAACGCGAGCGTCATCGCCCAAAAACCGGTGCGCAGGAACTCCCGCCTGTGCTTCCGCGTGCAAAGCAGAAGCGCCACGATCGAAAGATACTCGAGTGCATTGGTGTACTTGCAAAGAAAGCCGATGCCGATGAGCGCACCGGTCGCAGGCCACCATCCGCTCCATTCTCCCGGGCGCTCGAGGGCTCGCCAAAAAGTTAAGAGGGCGGCCATCCAAAAGAAAATGGAGAGCGGATCGATCGTCATCACCATCGCGCCTGCTTCAAAGATCGGGATCGCGTTGATCGTCAGCACGGTCCAGATCGCCACTGATTCGCGATACAACCGGCGCGCGAACGAAAACATCAGCAGACTCGTCCCGAGCGCCAGCAGCGGCGAGAATACGCGCACACCGAAGGCGGTCATCCCGAAGAGGTGCGTGCCGGCCCAGATCGCGGCTGCGACTCCCGGCCCCTTCGAGTAATAGCAGATGTCCATTCGCTCGCTCCACATGGTGTAGTACGCCTCGTCCGGCGAAAGCTCCGGCACCGCGATGTAGATAAGACGCAGCGCGGTGAGGGCGCCAAGAAAGATGAAGAGCAGGCGGCGGTGCGTCATTTGGAAAAAAGAAACGGGTGGCGATCCTGCAGCCGGGGAAGCCAGCGCGCACCAAGGCGGCGCCACGCCGCCTCCGCGAGCGCTGCCATTACGAGAGTGCTGCCGGCTCCGAGAAAGAGCGATACCGCCACATCGCTCGGCCAATGCGAGCCTACGTAAATGCGAGACCAGCCGACGATCACAGGAATAGCCAGGAATTCGGCGCGCCTGTAAAAAAGCGCCGCCAGGAGGGCGAACGTCATCGTATTGATCGTATGCGCCGAGGGGAGCGACCGGCCCGCGCCCACATCCGCGACATGGTGCGAATACGAAATTCTCAATGGCTTCCAGAGACCGATAACCTGGGGATGCACCCTGGCGAGATCGACCTGCCGCACGCCGTCCAGAGCCTGCCAGGGCCGCGGCCTGTGCAGGGCGTGCTTCAATGTATTGGCGATCCCCGAGTCGTTCACCACTAGGCACACCAGCCCCAGCAGCACGAACGCGCGACCGCGAAAACCTCCGAAAGCCGCCAGCGCCACGGCGCATCCGGCAAAGAGCGGCATCCAGAAGCCCGCGCTCGACATCACCGACATGAAGCGATCCGCGGCAGGACTCGTCCAATCGCGATTGATGAGCAGAAGAAGCTTTTGATCCATGCGTGCGATCGGCAGAGTTGCCCAGACTATGAGCGCCATCATCCATGTAAAGAAACGATTCCGCGCAGCAGCGCTTTCGCTGGCCCTGCTGGCTGCTTCACATCTCTTCGCCGCGCCGGAGGCAACGCCCGACGCGCTCGCGATTCTTCGCGCCGTCCGCATTGCCCAGACCTCCCAGCATACCACGCTCGTAGGCGATCTCCGCACTGGCGCGCAGTCGCTTCCATTTCGCCTCGTGATCGATGGCCCCACGCTTCGCTACGAGTTCACCAACCCGAGCCTTGCTCTGGTCCTGCACCTCGGCGAAAAAGGTTCCCAGCTTCAGGAGGTGACGCACTCCGGCGTGGAGAAAGTGACTGCCGCCCGCTTCGACGCAAAGGTGCGCGGCACCGATATCTCGTACGAGGATCTTGCCCTTCGCTTCTTATACTGGCCCGGCGCCACCTACCTCGGCCAGGACACGCGCAATTTTCGCCGGTGCTGGAAGGTTCAGGCTGAGCCCGGTGACACAGAGTCGCAGTACTCGCGAGTGGTACTCTGGGTCGAGCAGGAGAGCGGCGCCCTCCTGAAGGCTGAGGCGTATGATAAGGCCGGGAAACTTGACCGCCGCTTCACCGTCATCAGCGTCCAGAAGACCGACAACGTCTGGATTCTAAAACAGATGCGGATCGAGGTATTGTCTGGCAAAGAGCAGGCCCCGACTTATTTGGAGATCACCGGCTCGGAAAAATGATGCGCTGTACAAAGCGCGATTTGGAGTGCGTGCGCCTTGCTGCAAGGACAGGATGACTTCGCCCGCTTCATCAACCGCCTGCTCGGTTTTTCGAAAACCGCTCGCGACCGCTGCGCTCATCCTCTGGATCGCGGTGGCGATCGTCGTCGTGGTGCATGGCTGGAAGACAGCCCACCTCAGCCAGGGCAGGAGTCATACCGTCATCGCCACGTACTTCGGCGCTGGCCGGAATTGGATCGAAGGCCGGCCACTGTACAGCGGCGGGCGAGGATTTGTTTACAGTCCGCTCGCCGCGGCTTCTTTCGCTCCGTTCGCCGCGATGCCTTCCGCTGCGGGGAATACCACATGGCTCATTTTTGGCATGAGCGCCTTTGCGAGCGCCCTATGGTGGTGCTGCAAGGCGGAATTCTTTCCCGGTGCTGGCATGGACCGGATCGCACTCGTCTTTCTTTTTGCGCTGCCGCTCGCTGTGGGCAATTTCCACAATGGGCAGGTGAATCCGCTTGCCGCCGCTCTCCTGCTCGCCGCGGTCCTGGCTGGCCAGCGTCGATGGTTTTGGGTGGCTGCGTTCGCAATCTCCTGGTGCGTCTATCTCAAAATTTATCCCATCGCTCTCGGCATGGTGCTCCTGGCGGCATGGCCTCGTCAGTTTTCATGGCGATTTGTGATCGCTCTCGCCGCGCTTGCGGCCGTGTCGTTCGTCCTCCAACGGCCGCATTATGTGGCCGACCAGTACAGGCTCTGGTTTGCGACTCGCGCTTCCGACGATCGCAGCATGTACGACATCGATATCGCGCCCCGCGATCTCCGCATGCTCTTCCGAGCGCTCCACGTTCCCGTTGCCTCCGCGGTCTATATCGCGCTGCAGCTCGGCAGCGCTGCGGCGATCGCCGCCACCGCGCTGTTGGGCCGGTTTCGTTTTCATTGGTCCGAGCGCCGCACTCTGGCCGCCGCTTATATCTTTTCCGTCTGCTGGATGCTGCTCTGCGGTCCCGCGACCGAATCGGCAACCTACGTCCTTCTGGCGCCTGCCGTAGCATGCGCCATCGCCGCAAGCTCCCGCTCCGGCTTTCCGCTCCCGCTTCGCGCGAGCGTCATCACCGCATTCGCCATTCTGCTTTGCGCACTCGGCATGAACAGTTTTCTCCATTTGAAGAAGGACACGCGCAACATGGCCGTCCAGCCGCTCGGAGCGCTCGTCTTTTCCGGCTTCGCCGTCTGCTGGATTGCCCGTCGCGAGCTCTGGAATGACCCACACGGCAATCCGCCGCCCGTTTAGGCTCTCCGCGAGCGGCTTGAGCCTTCACCCTTCCAGATACTTTTTCAGTTTCTCCCGCAGCTCCGTCCGGGCTCGGAACAGGGTGCTTTTCACCGCCGGAACGGTGAGGTTCAGGATCGTGCCGATCTCCTCGTAAGACACATCATCGTATCGCCGCAGGACGATGGCCATCCGCTGGACCTCCGGCAGTTCCTCGATCGCGCGCTGGATCGCCGACTGCATCTCAGCGTCGAGGATCGCATCGTCAGGCCCTTTGGCGCTATGATCTTCAAGCGGCATCTCGCCGTCTTCGCCCGCGCTTTGAGAAGATGAGTGCACGGGCCGCCGCTTTCGCCTTCTTACTTCGTTAAAGACAAGATTTCTCGTGATGGTGTAAAGCCAGGTCGTGAATTTCGCGGTCGGTTCATAGCGTGGCGCGGATCTCCAAACCCTTATGAAGACTTGCTGCGCCAGATCTTCCGCATCGAGATCCGCCCCGAGCAGTTTGCTGATCGTCCCCACGACGCGGTGCTGGTGCGCTTCGATCAACTCCCGAAACGCCGCTTCATCCCCGCATTTCACGCGCTCCATCAGTGCAAGATCGCGCGCCGCCGTTTCGGGCGCGGCATCTGCATGAAAGCTGGGATCTTCCGTCATTTCAAAGTCGCGGTTGCACTTTGTCCTCCTCGCGACGGAACAGCGCAAACCACTCCCTAGCAACGAGTTTTCCGGGAATAGGCGCGGCGAAATCCAGACCGGCGCTTCGCCCAATCAAACGCGCGTCACTTCCATTGCACGATCTCCAGCTTATCCACAGCCACGCTTCCGGTTTTTGCGCTCACCGCAACCTCCTCGGCGGCGGCATCAGGAAACACAAGGCCGCTGAGGTACACCGCCCCCTTGCTCGCGAAGACCTCCACCGTGGAGCGGTCCCACACAAGTTCGATCGCCAGGGCGCGATCCGCATCCAGAGGGAGCGCCGCCTCGCGCCTGAGCGGGAAGCGCTCGTTCACTTTCGGCCCCCCGCTGTCGCGCCGATCGAAGTACAGCACACCTTTCGCCGAGTCGTAGCCGACGATGGTCTTGCCATGTTCAGAGGCAAACATCTCGAATTCGACTTTCGACCCCGCCTCTGGATGCAACACGGCGCGGATGCCTCCCGTCCGCAGCTTGGTGAGGACTTTCCGTCCATCCGAAGCCTCCAGTCTTTTGAATTCCACGCTGCTCGATTCGTGCGGCGCCATCCATAGCTCGCGCACTGCGGGCTGCCACAGCATCCATTGCCCGTCCTTGCCAGCGCCGAGCGTGAGTTCGCGCGGCATCGTCATGCACCCCTTCCAAGGCTTCGTCGGCGCTTTGTCGGCGTACGTCCACGAATTCATCCATGAGATCAACACCGTCCGGCCTGTGGCTGGGTCGCGCGGCCAGGTGATGCCCGCGTAGTCGTCCGGGCCGAAAGCGAGCAGCTTTGGAGCAGGCGTCTCACTGTGGAAGATTGCGCCGTCGAATTCGCCAACCCAATAGCGCGCTTCGCACACATCGTGTTCGTTCACCGACGAGAGCAGCACCCATTTCTCTTTTCCAGGCGCTCCGTCCACCGGCAGCCGAAAGAGGTCCGGGCACTCGAAGACTTGTTCCGGACGCTCCAGCTTTCCAAATTCACCGGAGCGCGTCCATTGCCGCAAATTTGGAGAGGTGTAAAACTCAAGCTGCTTGCCAGCCGCCACCACCATTGACCACTGCTTGCTCCCGTCGTGCCAGAGCACCTTGGGATCGCGAAAATCCTCCGAGCCGGTGTCGAGCACGGGATTTCCCGGCGGACGCTGCCAGGTTGCTCCTTCATCCGCACTATACGCAAGCGAGATGTGCTGCTTCGGCTTCTTCCACGAGGCATAGACCGAGACGAGGCCGCCCGTGCCCGGCTTGAAAAACCCCGAGGTGTTGCGCTCGTCGCGCGTAGTGCAGCCCGACCAGATGTCGCCGGCGGAATCCGGCACGAGCGCCACGGGAAGCGTCTCCCAGTGCAGCAGATCCAGGCTCTTTGCGTGACCCCATTGCCTCGGCCACGTGTACTGGTACTGCAAGTGCCACTCCGGCCCGACTCGGAAAAGGCCGTTCGGATCGTTCAACCAGTCCGCAGGCGGGGTGTAGTGCAGGAGGGGCCGATACGGATCGCCAGGATCCTCCGCAAAAGTCTGAATCGTAAACAGACCCGCGGACAGGAGAACGGAATGCAGCAGGAGCCGGGCGGAAAGCCGGCGCAAACGGAGCGTGCGGGACGATGGGAGGAATGATGCTTTCATACGGAGTTGAAGGTGGGTTGACTTCCCGCGCACGATAGTCGCCAGAGTCAGGGAGTCACGCACCGTGCGAACCGCATCGCTTTTGTTCCGCGCCGCCGTTGGTCCGGGTTCACGACGCACGACCAGTGAGAGCTCATTAATTAAGTGAGGAGGCGCCGAAAATCCGTCACTGGTGGGTGGATGGTTGGCTTTGCATTAAATTTTCGTAATTTGGCTCGCCAGTGATCGCTCGGTTGGATTTTCTTGGTGAAGTTTCGCTCCCCTCCGAAATTAATCCATGGCAATTCCCGAATCGCTGTCTCCGGACCCGATGCAGGCGTTCCCTAGCCTTCCTTCTTAAACTGCAAGCTTCTTCAACAAGTCCGACCGCAAGGGTGCACTGCAATGCGGAGGACGATTTCGTGGAAGTTTCCGGAAATTTTCTTGGCGGGGATTGGCATCGTGCTGGTTTTGGAGGACCGGGGCTAACGGGGCCGACCCGTACCTCTTACGTTTGCAGCCGTCCGTTGTCATGAGTACGAGGTTTAGCGGTTTTTGTCGAAGACACTCCGTGCTAACCAGCGCGCTTTCATACGCGATGGCAACGCTCGCTCTGCTGTTTGTCTTTTTTTTAGAGAGCAATTCTTCACTTTTTACTCAGATCTCTCCGGACGGGCGCTCAGTTCTGACGGTGAAACCCTGCCGCGCCTTGGGTGCGTTTGAGCACTATTACAGACATCGTATCTCTTTGAGGCTTTCCAGCACAACCGGTGCTTGATATCTGTCAATTTGAGGCAACACTGCCGAAGAAGAATTTCCCATTGGACGTAAGTGATATAAGCTTTGGTTGGGTTAACGGCACATCAGCCTACGTTTCATGGCAAAGCATCGACGGCGCAGTGCGAATCGAGCTCCAGCTTCCATCTGAAAAGAGCCTGAAAAGAGCCTGAAATAGTTGCCCGTATTACGCACCTCGTTTTACCAGTCCACTCGAGATTGCCGATCCGGCGAACGATATGACGCCGCGGAGCCTGCCCGAATCGCCGCTCAAACTGCTTTTCGTTTGCAGCAGGAACAGGCGCCGGAGCCTCACCGCTGAAAAGCTTCTCGAAGGAATGCCCGGCTGCGCCGTCCGGTCCGCCGGCACACAGCCCGAGGCGCGCATCGTCCTGACAGCCGGTCACATCGGCTGGGCGGACATCGTTTTCTTCATGGAGAAATCGCACCGAAACCGCGCGATGCTGAAGCACGCGGATGCGCTCTCTGGCAAGCGCACGATCTGCCTGCATATCGCGGACGATTATGAATTCATGGAACCCGCCCTGCTGGATGAGTTAAGAGCCAAACTGGCTGCGTACATCCCGGGCGTTTAAGCTCATTTTGGGGCGCCGCCTGGATGTGCGCTTAAATAGCCTTCCACATCCTTTGTCACGATGAGCTTGCCATTCATAAGGGCGAAATGGCCGGGGACGGTGCAGACATACTCGTAATCGCCCGGTTCAGCGGGGGCAGTCATCTTGAGACTCTGCTTCTGTCCGGGATCGATGAGCTTCGTGGCGGCAAGAATGTCGGGAGAAGCCGGCAGAAAGGCCCGGCCCTGGCCGTCGAGCTTCTCCGGCGTCATCGTTGCTGACGCCGCGCCGACCGCTTCTTTCGTTCCCGGCTTTACGACGACGAAGTTGTGCGCCATGGCGTCCTGATTCTCAATGATAACCTCGAACGGTTTGCCCGCTTCCACGACGAGACGGGGCGTGTCGTAGCGCATCTGCTCGCGCACGGTCTTTACGACATAGACATTTACCTTCAGATCTTTGAGGGCGGCGCGGGCGGCGGTGGCCTGTGCGGCGGGAAGCAGCGAAGCCAATTCATCCGCAACCTGCACGGTCTCGACGTATTGCTGGCTCGTGCGATCCGCGGCGGGAACATGCCGGGCCCAATCGACCAGCACCGGGATGGCGGCGATGGCCGGGGAGGAGGACCATGCGGCTCGCGGCAATTGCGTAATCGCACGCGCGGCCGGGACAAGCTGGTCGTTCCGCTTGATGAGATCGATGAGCGCCGCAAAGAGATCTGGCTGCTCGGCTCCCGTGCTCACGAGGGCGCCGATGGCGGCGCGAACGACAGCCGCAGTCGGATCGCTTTGGATCTCGATGCGAACTGATTCCTTCGGCGCAGGGTTGCCAGTTTTCTTGAAAACTTCGTGCCGTTGCGCATCGAGGATCGTCAGATCGAACCCATCGAGACGGCTGATGTACATTCCATTGCCATCCGTCCGATTCCATACCGCAATCGCGCTAATGGGCTGCTCGCTTTTAAGGTCCAATTCCCACCATGGGTGCTCCTCGTTCTCATTGGTATGCGTCTGGGCGCCGGAAGCAAAGGCGCCGTCCGTATTTCCATCGATCGCGCGCTTCGCATCCGCTCCGTAGGCGGTGCTCGACTGCTTCGCCACGCCGGACGGCGCGACGTTGCGGCCATCGACAAAAACCTGCACCTCGGCCAGCGTGAGCGTGCCGCGGCGCGGGAGTTCAATGCGCACGAAGCGGCCTGGCGCATTCGCCTTCCCTTTGATCGCGGCTTCGGTCGCGGGCGCGAGCGGATTCAAGAGGGGACGCACTTTGGCGTAAGCCGTGGCGCGCAAAGCGGGATCGGGAACCAGTGGCAGCGCCTCGAGGAAATCGATCACTTGAGCGGGTGACTTCGTGGCTTCCGTCCAATGCGCCGCGGTGGATCCATCCGCCACGATCAAAGCGGCAAGGGCGCTGTGACGGATCGTCTCCGCCACCTTGCCGGTGGCAAGCCGGTGCAGCGGTTCGCGTGCGGCTATCAATTCGGGGGCAGGCTGCATCAATAGGAAATGGCAAAGATCGTCAGCCGCTTTACCTCCGGCGGCTTCCAATGGCTGCAAAGCGCCGAGGAGCGCGCCGGTCTGCGTCACCTTGTCCAGCTTGGCAAGCTCCCCGAGCGCATCGAGACGCTGCGCCTGAGGCACATCGGAGCGGGTGAGCATCGCCGTGTACACGATGGGGGATTTCGGCAATTTCGCCAAATCGGCGCTGCTAACCGTCTTCAGGACGAAATTGATTCCCGCAGGATTATCGGCAGCAAGCGGATGCCCTTCCGATATCGCTTTCTTCCACCATGGCTCGAGCTGGCGCATCGTCTCACCGAGTGTGTAGTCGATATAATAATCGGGCGGCAGCTTGAGCGCGGTGAGCGCGACGTCCGCGGCTTCCCATTGCCGGAAAAAACTGGCGGCGCGCACCGCCTGAAGGCGCACGCGGGGATCGGCATCGGCGGCGGCGACTTTCAGCAGCGCGAGCGCATCGGGCGCCCGATCACGCTGGTAGCAGAGCACCTTTGCCGCCGCGGCGCGGGCGCGCGGATCGGGTGAAGCGAGCACCTGCTTAAGCAAATCTTCATCGACCCGATTATGCCATTGGCAGACCCAAAGCGCTTCGAGCCGATTGTGCTCGTAATTCGGATCCTTCTTATCGAGCGCAGCCGCCCATTTTTTCGCCGCGGCTGCCACCTCGTCGCTATCGTGCTTGCCAAGCTCCACTTTGGCGAGGGTGCGGGTGTCGTTCTCCGGCAGCTTCAAAAGCTCGAGCAACGCCGGGATCGGCTCACCGTCGATTTTTGGAGGAACAAGGAGCGGACGCCCGTTATACGTAAGCCGATAGATGCGGCCATGTTCATGATCGCGATTGGGATCGCGCAAATGATGCTGGAGATGGCCAATGACGATCTGGCTCCAGTCGCAAAAATAGAGGGCGCCATCCGGCCCATTGCTTACACAGATCGGGCGGAACGCCGGAAGATCCGCAGGGTTCGCAGATACGAGCTTCTCGATCGTCTCGCCCTTTAAGCCCGATCCGTCCTGCTCGACTTTCACACGGTAAATGGCCTGGTCGCCGATGACGTTGCAGTTGAGGAAATTGCCCTGCCAATCCTCCGGGAAATGCCGGCTGGAAATCATGCCAGTGCCGGGGCACGGGCGGGAGGGCCTGTTCCAAAACTCCTTGATGCCCGGATGATCGCCGTTGTCCAGGTGGCCACTCACGGCAGGACCGAAGGTGTTCGCATTGCTCGTCGCGTTCGTGAGGATGTCGTTGCCCCATGTGTCCCAGACCTTTCCGTGCGGATTTACGAATCCAAACGGCGCGTATTTCTCCATCTTCATGGTCCGCGGCTCGAACCGCCAAATGATCGCGTCGCTATGACGCAACGGACCGGAGGCGGTCTCGACCTGTGTGCGATGAAACACACCGTCGCTCGGATAAACGGCGCCAGCAGGATCGGGATTCAACGCATTGGTCGTATGATGCGAATCGGCGCTGTCCATTCCCATGAGCACGCGCACTTTTTTGCCGGCTTTGCCGGTTGCCTTGTCGATCGGCACATACCAGAGGTCCGGCGCCTCCATGAGCAACACCCCGTCTTTGTAAATCGAAAAGCCGGTGGGGCCGTTCAGGTTGTCCATGAACACCGTGCATTTATCCGCGCTGCCGGTTCCCTTCGTGTCCTCGAAAATGAGAAGCTTGTCCCCGTCTTTGCTCTCCGGCTTGCGTTCCGGATAATTTTTCCATGCGGCAACCCACAAGCGTCCTTTGGTGTCCCACGCCATTTGGACCGGATTAACAAGTTCCGGGAATTGTTTTTCGTCGGCAAAAAGATTGATCGAGCAATTCGCGTCCGTCTTGATCTTGGTAATCGATTCCTCGCCGCCTGTGTACGTCCACGAGCCGTCGGGTTGATCGCCCGGCATATTAGTCTGCACGGGCACTTCCGCCGGAAGATTGTCGTCCGCAATCGCGAGGTCGCCGCCCGCGGCAACCGCCCACACCCGCTTGTCCCGATTCTGCGTCATCACCTCGCGCTGCTGCATTTCGCGCTCCATCACGGCGCTATTGTAAATCGGCTCGCCTTTCTTTCCGTCTTTGTCCACAGGCGCGTATTTTTTGCGCGAACGCCCTCCATAGATGTTGTAACCATCGATCGTCCGGTAGCGCTGATGCCACTGCCAGTTCTTATCGAGCACGGCGGCGCGCAGTTTCTCCGTATCTGCAGCAGGCGCAGCCTCTCCAAAAAGGGCCCGGAAAGCCACGGGCGCCACGGCCCTGTCTCCCGCATCGCTCAGGTGCATCCCATCGATGGTAAGCGGCTCACCCTTTGCGGCAGCATCCTTGTAGAGATGGCGGGAGGGCGTGAAAAGATCGACAAACTGGACGTCGTTCGCCTTGGCGACCTCGGCCATGGCCGTGGTGTAATTCTCGATGTTCGTGTTGAGCGCCGCTGCATCCCCGAAATTTGGGTCGGCAAGCTTCTCGCAGGCGATCGGCGAGAAGAGCACGACGCGCGGCGCGCCTTTGCCACTGTAATTCTGCTTTGCAGCATCCTTGAGGAACTTGTCGAGGTCCTGCTTGAATTTCTCGACGCCCTCGTACCCCTTGAACGATTCGTTGAAACCGTAAAACGCGAAAACGACATCTGTCTGCTCCCAGGTGAGCCATTCGTCGCGCGTCCCGAAATCCTGCGAACGGTGCCAGGTGGCGACCTCATCCCCGGCGGCCGACAGGTTCCGAAACACCAGATGGAGTGCGGGAAATTTTGCCTGAATCAAAGTCTCCAAAAAGCCGGTGTGCTGCATGCGGTCCGGCAGTTCGTTGCCGACGATCGCGATGTGATCGTCCTGCTTGAGTTCAAGCCTTGCAGGCGGCGTCGCGCGGGCCAGCCCGGTCAATGCCAGGGCGATCGAGAGAGGGAAAAGGAAGCGTTTCATTCTATAGGAGTGACGTGCGTCAGTTACGAGGGGCCATCGGAGGTTGGGGCTAGGCTATCATCCACCGTCCTGAATGCCAATTCTTAGCCGCTGCCGGACATTCGGATGGACGGCAAATCGCCTTGGCGCCACAGGATTCAAACAGGGCAGCTAAGGAATCGCAAGGTTCCGTGGTAGAGATTGCCATGTCCTCCTCTTTGAAGTTCCTCTCCCTGGCCGCCGCTCTTGTGACAAGCCTCGCGCCGCTTCAAGCCGAAATCGCGGTGAAATCGGGCGATAAAATCGCGTTCCTGGGCGACTCCATCACGCAAGCCGGCTGGGGTAGCCCGATGGGCTACGTACACCTGGTCATCTCGGGCCTCGCCGCCAATGGAGTGAAGGCCGAACCCGTTCCAGCCGGAATCAGCGGACATAAATCGGATCAAATGCTCGAACGGCTCGAGCGCGATGTGCTCGCCAAGCATCCGCAGTGGATGACGCTCAGTTGCGGAGTAAACGATGTATGGCACGGCAAAGGCGGCGTGCCATTGGATGAGGCGATGGCCGCAAGCGGCGCGTACGACAAAGGCGATCGCGGCACGTACAAGAAAAACATCACCGCCATTATCGACAAGGCGCAGGCTGCCGGCATCAAGCCAGTCATCCTCACGGCGACTGTAATCCACGAAGAGCTGGAGAGCCCGGAGAACCAAAAGCTGGCGCCGTACAACGATTTCCTCCGCCAACTCGCCAAAGAGAAAAACGTCCCGGTGGCCGATCTGAACGCCATGTTTCAGGAGCGGATCAAGGCCGAAAATAAACCAGGCCAAAAAGTGCTGACCGGCGACGGAGTCCACATGAATCCCGAGGGCGACAAGTTGATGGCGGCAGGAATTCTGAAAGCATTTGGCCTGGACGAGGCCCAGCTCAAAAAAGCCCAGGAGGCATGGGCGACTCCGGCAGCCGCCAAATAGCGCCGCGCGCGCAGGCCGAGCCTAAACGATCGACACCGAAGGCGGTCTGTGTCCGCTAAACCCAGCCGCCGTCTGGGATGACCGCCCCTTTCGGCACGATCACGATCCCATCCCGGACATAAAAGTTTGGGCCGTCGAAATGATCGGGCTTGCCCTCGGGCGTGACCACAACGCCATTGCCGATGCGGGCGTTTTTGTCGATGATGGCATTATCGATGACGCAATTTTTGCCGATGCCGAGGCCGGGACCGTCGGGCCGCTGCGCTAGCGCCGCCTCGTAGAAATCCGATCCCATAACGATCGAGTTGCGGATGGTCGTGCCGCCTTCGATGTAGGATCGGACACCGATCACGGACCGTTCGATTTGCGCGTCTGAAATGACGCATCCATCGGAGATGATCGCCTGGCGAATGGTGGCTCCATTGACTTTGCTCGCCGGCAGGAAACGCGCGCGGGTGTAAATCGGGGCGGCGGTATCGAAGAAATTAAAGTTCGGAATGGTGTCCGTGAGACTGAGATTCGCCTCGAAGAAGGAGCGGATCGTGCCGATGTCTTCCCAATAACCTTGGAAAATATGGGCCTGAACTCTGACCTTCCGCAGCATCTCAGGGATCACGTGCTTGCCAAAATCTGCGTGCGTATTGTCGAGCGCCCGGATGAGCGCCTCCCGATTGAAAACGTAAATGCCCATCGACGCCTGGTACAACTCCGATTCCGCAGGCTGTCCCAATTCACGGAGCAATCCCGCCGGAATGCGCAACTCGTCCAGCAACGCCGGGTCATTCGGCTTCTCCTCGAAACGCACGATCTTACGAGCGGCATCGGTGTGCATGATGCCGAAGGCATGCGCCTGCTCATGCTTCACAGGGATCGTGGCGATCGTCAACTCCGCGCCGGCGGCGATATGATCCTTTAACACCGCACCGTAATCCATCCGGTAAAGCTGATCGCCTGACAGAATGACGAAATATTCGTAAGGGTACTGTAGGAAATCGCGCAGATTTTGCCGCACCGCGTCCGCCGTTCCCTGATACCAACTCGTAGCCGTGGGCGTCTGCTGGGCCGCCAGGATCTCGACAAAGGAACGCGAAAACTGATCGAATTTGTACGAAGAGTAGATGTGTTTGTGCAGCGATGCGGAATTGAACTGCGTGAGAACGTAAATCCGGCGCAGACCGGAGTTGATGCAATTCGAGATCGGGATATCGACAATGCGATATTTGCCAGCGAGCGGCACCGCGGGCTTGGATCGCTCCTGGGTAAGCGGGAAGAGCCGGGTGCCGGCGCCGCCGCCCATAATGATCGCGAGCGTCTTTTCAGTGACAGAATTCCAGAAACTCATAACAGAGGAGGAATCGAGACTACACGCGCCCCCGCCCGGTTTCCGAGCGATATTTGACGTAAAAATCGCGGGGCGCTCAGCACTGGCAGGCCGATCCGATCGAAAGCCGTCTCCTCATCGGCCCGCTGGCGGCGAAATGGAGTCAACAGATTCCCACGGCGAATCGGGCGCTTACCTCCTTTTGATCGGCGCAATGCAGTTCGATGGAGGCATCGCCCCGCTCCGCCAGCCGCTCGCGAACGGTGGCGAGCGCCAGATCCGGTGTATTGCAATCCCGGCTCAAATGACCGAGCACGGCGCGCCGCAGATTGCCACCGAGCAGATCGGCAATCACACCGCCTGCCGCCGCATTGGAAAGATGCCCGTGACGCGACATGATCCGCTGTTTGACCGACCACGGGCGGCGCGTGTCGTTTTGGAGCATTTTTTCGTCGTGATTCGTCTCGACCAGCAGGGTATGCACGGTGCGCACCCTCTCATAGACGAGCTTGGTGGGGAAACCGAGATCGGTAAGGAAACCGAGCGCGGAGAGGCCGTGATGCAATACGAAGCCGACCGGCTCGACGGCGTCATGCGGGATAGCAAACGGCTGGATGCCGATGTCGCCGATCTCGAAGTCGCTGCCCGTCGTAAAGATGCGCCAATTCCGCTGCCGCTCCGGCAGCGCACGCTTCAGCACCTCTGCCGTGAGCCGGTTGCAATAAATCGGGGTGGCAAATTTTTTGCTCCAGATATCCAGCCCGCACACATGATCCGAATGCTCGTGCGTGATCAAGATTCCATCGATCTCGATCGGATTGACGCCACAAGCTTCGAGGCGCAGCCCGATCTGCTTCGCACTCAGCCCGCCATCGATGAGGATCTTCGTCGCGGGCGTCTCGACCAGCGCGCAGTTTCCAGCGCTGCCGCTGCCGAGAAAAGTAACGTGAAGCATTCGGAGGGATTGAGACAGAACCGAATGGGATCGTCCAGCGGGAATGCGGAAAAAAGGGTGCATACGCGGCTCCGGGAACTCGCCTGGCGACACGATGCATGGCCGGAATCTGCCATCGACAGCCGCTCAAACGGCGGGCAATATCCGAGGCTCGTCCGACCTTGACCCGATTCCACCCAAAATGCAGAACACCCCTCGACTAACCCTTGCATTCGGACTGGCTGGAGCCGCTTTTCACCGAGTGGCGGTTCGCCGCGTTTTCAGCAGACCTCGGTTTGGGCTACTTTCTGGCGCATATTACCGCGCTTAAGCCGATCACGCTTCTGATGCTCGCGCTCGGCGCATTTTTCAGTTACCGATTCGCATTGGGAGTCGGCGCCCGATCTCGCAATGGCGATAGCCGGAATGCTTAAGAGCGGGGGCCGCGCGGATGCAACAAATCGGATAATGGCCAGCGCCTAACCTTCGTCGGGGCTTCTACTCCCATCCATGCCAGCGACACTGCTCAAGCTATCCTGTCCAGACCGGGTCGGTCTTCTGGCCACGATCACCACTTTTATCGCGCGGCACGGTGGCAACCTGCTCGAAGTAAATCAATTCACCGACGCCGAGGCGGGCTGGTTTTTCACGCGCATGGCAATCGAGACGGAGACGCTGGCGGCAGGCCTCGCCGATCTTCGGCGAGGATTCGAACCATTGGCCGCGGATTTAAGAGCGGAGTGGAGCATCCGGCGCTCGGACGACCGGATGCGCGTCGTGCTCATGGTTTCCAAACTGGGCCACTGCCTGGCCGATCTGCTCTGGCGATGGCGCTCCGGCGAGCTGACGTTCGATATTCCATGTGTCATCTCGAATCACGAGACCTTTCGCGAGGTGATCGAGCGCGAGGGTATCCCCTTCCATTTCATCCCGGTGACACCTCAGACAAAGCGGGAGGCATTCGAGAAGATGAGCGCCCTTTGGGCTGAGAGCCGCGCCGATCTGGTCGTGCTCGCCCGATATAT
Source organism: Chthoniobacterales bacterium (assembly GCA_038238905.1). Lineage (GTDB taxonomy): Bacteria > Verrucomicrobiota > Verrucomicrobiia > Chthoniobacterales > Chthoniobacteraceae > JBBSFI01. The sequence continues at coordinate 80,387 of JBBSFI010000012.1, forward strand.
GCAGATCGTGCCGCCCGCTCTCTGCGCCGCCATGCCGGGGCGGATCATGAATATTCATCATTCCTTTCTGCCATCGTTCGCCGGAGCGAATCCGTTTCAACGGGCATACGAGCGCGGCGTGAAGCTCATCGGCGCGACATGCCATTACGCCACGGCAGAGCTGGATGCAGGTCCCATCGTCGATCAGGAAGTCATCCGGGTGGAGCATTTCCATGGACCGCGCGATTTGCCGCGGCTTGGGAGGGATTGCGAACGACTGGCGCTCTCACGGAGCGTTCGCTGGCATCTGGACGATCGTGTGCTGATCCACGGCAAAAAAACCGTGGTGTTTCGAGATTGATCAAGGAGGAGACGGTGGCAATCCTCCGTAAAAGACGCACGACCCGCGTTCCCGAGCGGAGACGATTGGCAGTAGTTACCGCCAGCCAGCCGGATATTGGATTGCAACCGGCGTCAACACGAGCCGAATACCTGGCTAGCCGCCAATGAACGAGATCATCCTGATCGTCGCACGTACTCTTTGGCGTCGGCTGCACGATTGCAGCCGTCTGGCTGTTTGTCGAAGTTTTACACGCAAGCCGCGACAACCTGCCGCGTATTCGGACGGTCAGCCGGGCCGCCGCGGCGCTCATGTGGGCGGCATTCTTGCTGGCTGGCTGGTGGTACGTCACCGCGTACAAAGCCGACAAGGCCATCATCTTGCGGGGACCATGGCCATTCGCGCACAACCTCGTCATGGAAACCAAAGAACATCTGGTGATCGGGCTGCTGCTGGCGGCTACCTACCTGCCGATCGTGGCATCCGAGGATCTCGCTGTAAACAAGGGGGCGCGCCTCATGCTCTGTATAACAGGAATCGTGGCCGGCCTTGCCCTGGCGATGGACGCTGAAGGCGGAATCGTCGCTATGGGGTCAAGGTAGGGCTCATGCAGAAGTAACGCTTCGTATGCAAAGCGCCGAAATCTCACGACGCACCGCGGCCTTCGGCCTCGCACTCGCGGTTGCCTCCATAACAAACGCGCTTCTATTTCTAGTAGCGTGAGGCTTTAACCGCAATCGTCGCGTTCACCGCCGCCTCCGGTGAATCGGCGAACACTTTTTCACGGCTGTCGTCCGGGGCAGGACTCTCCGCGCGTTCTGCCAGTCGCTTGCGCAGGCACCTGCGGACGCGATTGCGATTACCGGTGACATCTCTGACGGTCGCCTGCTCGAACGCCACCTGTCCCTGAGCGCCGAGAGCGTGCAGAAGCCGATCTTCCCGCAAAGCACCGTCGCGAACATCGCGTTTCTTCAGCGGATGCCGACGGATTTCGGCAACGGGTTTCTCTCGAAATCGATAAAGCCCCGCGCCGGATCGGTTGACAGCAGCCGGACCGAAACTTTGTCGCCGACGTCCAGACCTTGCGTCCCGCGGACGATGCGCCCCTCGGCGGGTGGCCTCAACAGGCGCACATAGGTTCCCTTCTCCGAAGCTCCTGTCACGATTCCGTCGAATATTTCTCCGATATGCTTCGACAGGATCTGGGCCGCGATCACCTTCTGCATGGTGCGCGTGACTTTTTTCGCAGCGCTTTCCCGTTCTGTGCAATGGGCAGCGACCTCGGCAAGGGCGCCAAGAGCGTATGGCGCCGGAGCGCCCTCCATCGCGGCTTTCACGAGTCTTTGTGTCACGACATCCGCGTACCTCCGGTTTGGAGCCGTTGAGTGGGTGTAATCGTGCATCGCCAGTCCGAAGTGGCCCTCGTCGTCACCGCCCGCGCTTGCAACGTATTCTCCAGGGCCAAGCAGCTTCACGACGGCCAGGGAGAGGTCCGGAAAATGCGCCGGATCCACCGTGTGCCTCTTCGTTAGAAACGCGGAGAGCGCCCGCGAATCGGGAGTGGTCGGAAGCTGCTCGCCGAGGCCGGCCGCAATCTCGACGATCCGGTCCCATCTCTTCGGGGTTCTTACCACGCGCCGAATGGATGGCGAATGCCTGGCATTCAGGAATGAGACCATCGCCCCGTTTGCGGCGATCATGAAATTCTCGATGAGTTGACGCGCGCGATTTCGAGGTTTGATCGTCAGATCCGCCGGTGTTCCATCCCGGATCACGGGACTGGCTTCGCGCGAATCGAACTTGAGCGACCCGTCCCGCTCGTGTTGCGCTTCGAGGCGCACGCTCACGCCATCCTGCAGCCGGATTTGCTCCTCCATCCCCGGAACGGCGGCGATTTCTGGCGGAACGGGGCCATGTCCCTCGATCCAATCTCCGACCGCGCCGTACGCGAGCTTTGCGCGGTTTCGAACAAAAGCCCTGTAAACCGTGCCGCCGACGGCGGAGCCATCCGCATCCACCGTGAATTCGATGATCACGGCGGCGCGATCCACATCCGCAAGAAGGGAAGTTGCGCCCGTCGAAAATGCTTCGGGGAGCATTGGGAATGTGAGCAGGCCCGTATAAACCGAGGTGGTATTCTGGGCGGCGTGAAGGTCGGTGGCGCATCCCTTGGGCACGAGGCCATCGACATCGGCAATGCCGATGAGGACTTTGGTGGCGCCACCCGGAAGCGGCTCGACCACCTCGATCTGATCCAGATCGCGCGATTCACGATTGTCGATGGACGACCAGAGAAGTGAGCGCAGATCGGGGACTGCGGCGCCCACCCCCGGCGGACCGGGAACCGCCGCAGCCGCGCGGCTTGCCTCGCTCAAAACTTCCGGCGGAAAATCGGGAGCAAAGCCCGCGTCGAGCATGGCTTTTCGCGCGAGAGAGCGGAAATCGGCGGGTGGGCTTTGAGGGTTCATAGGGAAGAGCGGGGAGGACTTACTTTACGACGAACTAAAGCGCTTCCGGCTGCTGCAGGAGCGCCGCGATCCGGCTCAACAGGCGGCCCGCGCCGCCTCCATCCAGCACACGATGGTCGAAGGAAAGCGTGAATTGCGCTTCCGTCGCCGGAGTGAACGCGGCCTTCGCTTTATCCCAGCTCGGCACGACCCGGCCGGCGCCCATCCCAAGAACGAGCGTTTGCTCGGGGAGGGGGATTGGCGTGGCCCATTGAAGTCCGAAGGTGCCGAAGTTCGTCACGGTCGCGATGGAGCCGCCAGTCGCATTGGCGGGCAGCCGCCTCTGCCTCGCGAGTTCGACGAGATCGCTGTACCGGCTGGCCAAGGCCGTCAGAGGCGTAGCGGCGGCGTTTCGCAGCACGGGAACGAGCACTCCGTCTTCGGCCTCCACAGCAAAGCCGATGTCTATGGCGCGCGGGTGGACGATTTTATCGCCGATGAGACGCCCGGCGGGCGCGCTGTTTTCGGCGAGCGCCAGCGCGAGCGCTCGCAAGGCATAGAGTGCTGGCCCCGCCTTTGCCTCGCTGGCTCTCCTGTGATCGAGCAGTTTGTCGATCACGACGGGCATTCCGACGGTGGCCAGCGGACGCGTCCAGCTTCTGCGCATGGCGTCCGCCACGGCTACGCGCATGGACGACGCGGGCGAGAGCACATTCTCATTCAGTGAAGCGAGGAAATGCTCGAGATCTTCGATCGTTACGCGGCCTGCCGCGCCGCTGCCGGGAATGCCCGCGAGATCGGCTGCGTGGAGTCCCAATTCATTCAGGCGCGCTTTGAGCCGCGGGGACATAAAACTGGCGCCCGCCGCATGTGCGGGCACCGGGAGGCCGCGAACGGTCGGCTCGACTCCGCCGGGCTCTGTCTTCTTTTGGGCCGTGCGGACAGCCGCGTCTTCATTCGCTCCCGAGGGAGCGGGGTGGGAGGGCGCCGTGTCCAAGCCGAGCCGCCGCGCTTCTTCCTCATCGACCTCCAGATATCCGAGGATCGCGCCCACCGGATAGCTCTGCTGGAGATCGACCAGAAGCTCGGAAATCACGCCGCGGCAGGAAGTCGTCACTCCCATCGTCGCCTTGTTCGTCTCGACCTCGATTACGTCCTGATCGATCTCGACGGCGTCGCCCACTTTAAATGGGAGCGCCACGATTGTCGCTTCGGCTATCGACTCGCCAAGCTGCGGCATGATGATGGGAATCTTCGGCATGGAAAGGCTAGGTTAAATTCAAAGGCGCAGGAGCCGGCGCACCGCCGAACTGATCGCTCGCGCGGTGGGTCGGTGAGTGCCCCAGAGGTTGGGATGGTACGGCACGGGGGTATCCTTTGCGTTTAGCCGCATTGGCGGCGCATCCAGCAGGCCAAAGCCATCGCTCGCGACCCGCGCCACAACTTCCGCAGTGACGCCCCCCCACGGCCATGCCTCGCCCACTGCGAGCAGCCGGCCCGTCCTGGCCACGGACGCAAGGATCGTATCGGTATCCAGCGGCTTGATCGACCGAAGATCGATCACCTCTATTTCCCACCCCTCCGATGTCAGCTCCTCGGCGCTCGCCAGCGACTCATGCAGCATGGCGCTGTAGGTGACGATCGTCGCATCGCGTCCCGTGCGTGCGATCCGTGCCTTGCCTGTGGGAAGAGCCTCGGTCGGGAGCGCTTCGGATTTTAGATGGTAATACAGGTACTTGTGCTCGCAAAAAATCACGGGGTCGTCGATCGCCACGGCCTCCAGGAGCATCGAGTAGGCGTCGTCCACCGTTGCGGGCGTCATGACGATCAGTCCGGGGTAATGCGCGTAGAGCGCTTCCATGCTCTGGCTATGAAAGGGGCCGCCGCCTGCCGTGCCTCCCGATGGAAGCCGCACGACGATGGGACAGGAGACGTCTGTGCGCCAGTACAGGGTCGCAGCCTGATTTACGATCTGATTGAATCCCACGGTCGAGAAATCCGCGAATTGCATCTCAATGATCGGGCGCATTCCCTGAATCGCCGCGCCGACCGCCGAGCCCACCATCGCGTCTTCGCTGATTGGCGCATTGATCACACGCCCCGGAAATTCCTGCGCGAGATTCTTCGTAGCCTTGAAGGCGCCGCCGAACTCGCCCACATCCTGGCCGTAGATATAGACGCGTGGATCGGTCGCGAGCGCTCTTTCCTGCGCCGCTCGAATGGCTTCCAGATACGTAATCATCGGAGGTGGCGGCAATGATTTGAAGGATTCATGCTTCGATCTCGCCGTCCGCGAGGCGGCGCTCCGAGAGAGCGCACCAATCCTCCTCGTTGGGGTCCGGCGTTGCTTCTCTTAACGTGATTGCGATCGCCTCTTCGACTTGCGTGTTGACCGCGTCCTGCCAGGCCCGGACCTCCTCGGCGGTCGCCCATCCCCGCGCGACGATCGATTGTTCCGCAAGCTTAAGGCAATCCCGCCCGATAGCGGTCAGCCGCAGATCGGGATCGACGTAATGCGCATCGTCGTGCTCCCCATGGCCCACGAGGCGCAAAAGGCTGGCCACCACCAATTGCGGGCGACCCTCGTGGCGCGCGCGCTCGACGGCATCGCCGACAACTTCCAGACACGCGCCGAGATCGGTGCCATCCACAGTCGTTCCACACACGCCGTATCCGATCGCCTTGTCCACGAGGCTGGCGCACGCAAACTGCTGAGCCGTCGGCGTCGAGTAGGCATACTGGTTATTCGCGACAATCACCACCAGCGGCAATCGCTCGACCGCCGCCTGGTTCAGCCCCTCGTGGAACGACCCTGTCGAAGTGGCGCCGTCGCCGAGGCAGGTCCCCCCGACCGTTCCGCGAATCCCCTTGAACCGATGCGCGATCAACCCGCCATTCACGACCGAAATCATCGCTCCGAGATGGCTGATCATTGGCATAATGCCGCTGGCGGGCCTGCCGCGATGGACGTTGCCGTCCCGCCCGCGCATCGGGCCGAGACGCGATCCCATGTACGTCCGCGTGCAATCGAGGAGAGTCTCTCCGAAGGCAAGCCGGCCCGCCTGGTCGCGGATGAGCGGCGCAAAGATGTCGCCTTCTCGCAGCGCCATGCCGATCGAAGCGCTCAGCGCTTCCTGGCCTTTTCCAAGAAACACCCCGCCCGTGATCTTTCCCGCCCTGTAGAGGCTTGCGATCTTCTCCTCGACGAGCCTCGCAAGCAGCATGTGACGGTGCGCCTTGAGGAAGGTTTCGCGGGTCTGGGTCGATTCCACGCGGCTGCGTCGAATTTCGACGGTTGGCAACATGCGCCCGACTCTAGGGAGTGCGCTCGCCGCGTGCAATGGTTTCTTGGGGAGGCGATGTATTACCTTACCGCAGCCTGGCGTAGTACCGCAGCGCATAGATCATGCTCCCGAGTTCACGGATGGGATACATTCCCCGACTCGCCCCGGCGCCCGGATCCCGAATGAGGTAGTCGCACCCGTCCTTGCCTGCGATTACGACAAAGTGGGTGATTCCGTTCGCGAGCTTTACACGGACGATCACGGGATTGCCCCGAAGCAGGTTTTCGTCAATGAGCCGGTAGGAAGGGAGATCTTCGTATTCCTTTTGCACGGTTCCCGGAGCAAGCTCGGCGGCTTTCTCCCAGTAGATCCAGCCCTGCGGCGTGAAGCCATCGTGAGCTTGGAGAAACTGGTTCAGCCGCTGCGGATCGGTATCGATGCCGTACGATGCCATCACCATGGCAGCCGACGACACGGCGCACCCCTCGGCGCCCAGCGTGCCATCGGTGGCGCCGAGGATATCCTTTCCCCAGCGAGGATCGTTTTGCCGAAAGGATGGCACCGCAAGTTCCACGCGTTTGGGGAAATAGATGCCGCCGCAAGGCTCCAGCGGCTCGAGCCGGCTCCAGTCGCGCCAAAAGGAAAAGGCCCACGCGGAAAGGCCAAGCGCCAGGAGCAAGAGCGATATCGCAGCGACCCGCCTGAAGTGACGCTTAGGGGGCGCCTCCGCGGCGTCGGGCTTGGCGTCGTCATCTGGCGTGTCGGACTCGGTCATGGTGGTATGCCCGGCCACTTTATCCGCGGTGCGCTCGAATGCCAGCACCGCCCGGCGCGGAATCTTGAGACGTTCAGCGCTCGACAACCGCCCGCCGCCATCGTTTCGTTTCCCCGCCATTCCTCATTCGGCCTCCATAGATCGTCTGAACGCCGGCGCCCGCCTCGCAATGGCGGGCATCGTCATCAATTGCGTCCTGGCGGCCGCCAAGCTCTCTGCGGGTGTCGCGGGGCACAGCTACGCGCTGACCGCCGATGGCGTCGAATCGACGCTCGACATCTTCTCGTCCCTCATCATCTGGGCTGGCCTCAGACTCGCTGCGCGCCCACCCGATGCGACGCATCCCTACGGGCACGGCAAGGCGGAGCCCGTCGCCGCCATCGTCGTGGCGCTCGGCATTGTCGCCGCCGCTCTGGCGCTTTCAGCCGAAAGCATCCGCGAAATCATCACGCCGCATCACGCCCCGGCGCCTTTTACGCTCGCCGTGCTGGTCGGAGTAGTGGTGATCAAGGAATGGCTGTTTCGCCGCGTGGCGAAGGCGGGAGAAAGGATCGGAAGCAGCGCCATCAAGACAGAGGCATGGCATCATCGCGCGGACGCGATTTCATCGACTGCGGCATTCATCGGCATATCCATCGCGCTGATCGGCGGCCCCGGCTTTGAATCCGCCGACGATTGGGCCGCGCTGTTCGCGTGTCTCCTCGTCGGATTCAATGGCTGGCGGCTGATGCGCCCCGCGATGGACGAAATTCTGGACACGGCCCCGCCCGCGGCGCTGAACGCATTCATCATGAAAACCGCCGCAGGCGTGCCGGGTGTCATCGCGCCGGAGCAATGCCGGGTGCGCAAGATGGGCCTGGAGTACTATGTCGATATCCACATCGAAGTGGACGGTTCACTCACGGTTTTCGAGAGCCACGCGATCGCGCATGCGGTGAAGGACGCGATTCGCACCGCAAATCCCGATGTGGCCGATGTGTTGGTGCACATCGAGCCGGGATAGGAGTTCCGCACGCTACACGATTTCCACGGGGCATTGCGGGAGCGCTTTCAGAAACGCTTTCCCGTACGCTTTCGTGAGAATGCGCGGATCGAGAATCACGACGATCCCCGTGTCCTGCCTCGTGCGAATCAGGCGTCCGACCCCTTGCCGCAGCTTGAGGATTGCCTCGGGCAGCGAATACTCGGAAAAGGCGTCGCCGCCGCGTGATTCGATCGACTCCAGTTTCGCCTCGACGAGCGGGTGGTCGGGCACGGCGAACGGGAGTCGCGTGATGATGACATTTGACAGAGCCTCGCCTGGCACATCGACGCCGCTCCAGAAGCTCTCGGTTCCAAACAGGATATGCCGGTCATCCTTCTTAAACTCGGAAACGATCCGGTGCCGGGGGAGACCTTCACCTTGCACGAGCAGCTTGTAGTCGAGTTCATCCAGCCGCTCCCGCATCCGCGAGGCGAGCGCCTGCAAGGTTCTGTGGCTGGTGAAAAGCACGAACGCGCGCCCCTTCGAAATCTGCACGTACTCTTCGATCTTCTTCGCGAGTTCCTCCTCAAACGCGGCGTCACGCGGATCGGGCATCTTTTTCGTGATGAAAAGCCGCATCTGCCGCTGGTAATCGAAAGGGCTGCCTACCTGAAGCGACTCGACCTCCTGGGCGCCCACCCGATTGCGAAAATAGTCGAGCGTGGGACTGCCGACGGAAAGCGTGGCGCTCGTCATAATGCAGACGTTATCCGGGCGAAACAGGAGATCGCGCAGATAGGCGCCGACATCGACGGGCGCTGAGTGGAGGCCGTACGACTGCTGTGTCTTGCCGGTTTGCTCGACCCAATAAACATGGTCCTCGGCATCCTGCTTGAGGAAGCTGCCGACCTCGGTGCGCGCTTCCCGTATGCGCCGTCCCATGTCCTGCAATTCCGCCTTCAAAGTCTCATCCTCCAGCCGCTTGATCGTCTGAACCACCAGGGCCTGCAGGCGGGCGAGCGGCAGGGAAAGCGAATCCTCCACGAAATCGGCCTGCCGCACGCGAAACTCGCGGCCCTTTTTGAATTCGGAACGCTGGCCGACAGCGTCGAAGAAGCGATCGATTTCATCGAGCAAGCCCGCCACCTCGCGCACGCCGTCGGGATTGCGAAGCGCCTGGAACAACCCCTTTTTCGATTTGGGATTGTACAGCCGGTGCAGGATGTAACGCAGGCTGTACTGCGAAACCCCGATCCCGATGTTTCGGGCGGCGGCATGCTCGATCGTGTGCGCTTCATCGAAGATGACGAAGTCGTTGGAAAAAATGTAGCCGCTCCCCTCCTCGGAATCCGCCGTTCCCATGAGATTCATGAAGAAAAGAGTGTGGTTCATCACGACCACGTCGGCGGAGATGAGCCGCTTGCGAGCCTGCTGATAGAAGCAGCGCGGATTATCGCCGCAGGTCTTCGCGGTGCAGATGTGCTGTTCGCTGCAAACTTGCGCCCAAACCTGAGAGTCTGGCTCAACCGAGAAATCCGAGAGCGTGCCATCGTGCGTGGTTTGCGCCCACTCCCAGACGCGCTTCAATTCCTGCTGCTCCGTCGATGTGAAGAGCTCGGGGGAGTGATTCATGGCGCGTTCGAGGCGCAGAGGGCAGCAATAGTTCTGGCGGCCTTTCCAGAGCATCGTCTCGAATGTCTCCGGCAGAATCTTTTGAAGGATCGGAATGTCTTTGTAAACCAACTGCTCCTGCAGATTGATCGTGTAGGTCGAAATGATCGCCTTTTTCTTCTGGCTCACGGCCCAAAGAATCGCCGGGGCGAGATAGGCGAGCGATTTACCCACGCCGGTGCCCGCCTCCACCACCAAATGCCGCTGCTCACTCAACCCCCGCGCGATGGCTACGGCCATCTGCTGTTGTTCTTCCCGGTACTCAAAATTGCGCGCCTTCGCAAGGCCGCCATCGGGCGCAAAGAGCGATCGAATCCGGTCCACGAATGCGCTGGGAAAATTTTCGCGCAGGGCGATCATGCGAGCTTGAGGATTGCGCTGGACGGCGGGCGCGGTAAGGTCGCCCTCCCAAAAGCGCCCAACTGTGGGCTGTCCCGCTGAATCCGCCAACCGCAATCCACCTGCAATCCGCCACGTGAGGCTTCTCGACCGCTACGTTCTCCGAAATTTTCTAGAGCCATTCCTTCTCTGTTTTTTTGGGTTCATCGCCATCTGGCTTCTGCTCGATCTCTACAATAATAGCAGCGACTTCATCCAGTATCATACGCCGATGAAGATGATCGCGCGGTACTATTTGAGCCAGTTGCCGGCGGTCGTGCTGCTTTCGATCCCGATCGGATTGCTGCTCGCGATCCTGTTCTCGCTCAGCAAAATGTCGCGGCACAATGAGATTATCTCGATGATCACCGCGGGCTGCAGCGTCGTGCGCGTGCTCGCGCCTCTGATCGTCGTGGGCGCCCTGGCCTCGGTAGTTTCCTACTTCCTCAATCGGGAATGGGCGCCCCATGCCGAAGGGGTGAAGAAAATCATGCTCGAAGCCATAACGCGCGGGGAGCAGCGCGCTGAAGGCCGGCTTACGATGGATGGCTACCTGTTCCGAAACCGGAAGGAGAACCGGACGTGGTTCGTTCAGCACCTGCGGCTGAACTCCGCCGACCTCGTCGGCGTGCACATCTCGCAGCAGGATGAAGCCGGCAATATCCGCCATAAATGGTACGCATTGCGGGCGAGCTACCAGGCTGCCAAGCACCAATGGACCCTCCTCAAGGGGATGCAGGTCGATCTGGATGAGAAAGGCGATGTCGTGAAAATCGACTCATTTCCCGAGGGCTTCCGCATCATCCCCGGATGGGACGAAACGCCGTGGCGCATCGCCTCGGGCCAACTCGAAGCGCAAAATCTTTCCATCGACGAGTTGCGCGATTATCTGAAGGGCAACAGCGATTTTCCAGCCGTTCAGCTCGCTTCGTTTCGCACCAATCTCGCGGATCGCTTTGCGTTCCCGCTCTCCTGCCTCGTGGTTATTTTCATCGCCGCGCCGCTTGGGATCGTTTTTTCAAGGCGCGGCGTGCTCTCCGGCGTCGCCACTTCGATCTTCATCTTTTTCGCCATGATTCTCCTGCGTTACTTGTTTCTCTGGATGGGCAAGGGAAATCATATCGATCCGGAGGCGGCGGCATGGCTTCCAGACGTCCTCTTCATGGGCGCCGGCATGTTTCTCCTCTATCTGCGGGCGTCCAATCGCGAACTGAAACTGGCCTTCTGGAAATAACGTATGATGAATCCGGAATGGTCCATTCAAAGCCGCTCGGATGCGTGCTCGGCCACAGGCGCCCCGTTTCAAGAAGGCGAATACTTCTACACGCTCCTTTTCGATGAAAAGACCGGCTTTCGTCGTGAGGATCTTTGCGAAGCCGCATTCACTGGGCGCGGATCGAATTTGACCGAGCCTTTTTCGTTTTGGCGGGCCAAGTACGAGCCGCCGCCCGCCGCTGCGCCGGAGCCGCTTGAAAAGCAAAGCGCCGAGGATCTGCTCCGGCGCTATCTCTCCGAAGGCGCAAGCAGTCACGCGAATGTCGTATTCATCCTGGCCCTCATGCTGGAACGAAAAAGGATTCTTAAAGAAGTCGAGACGCGCCGTGCAGCGGACGGCTCTCTAATCCGCATCTACGAACACACGAAATCCGGTGAGGTCTTTTTGATTCCCGATCCGCAGCTCCGTCTCGACCAGATCGCCGGAGTCCAGGCCGAAGTCGTCGGCCAATTGGCGGGGTAAGCGCGGCAAGGTTCAAGAACTTACTTCCTGGAGTGTTTGCCTTCCTCGTCGCGAGGAGCGACTTCGAGTGCGCGCCGTCGCAGTTCTCTTTGATCTGAAGTTTTCTCGGTTCCGCAAAAGCGAGACAGCCGGAATCAGGCCACGTGTCACGATAGAGCGCAATTGTAACGAAATATATTTTCACAAACTCGTCCGGAAATCGTTGACGCATCGGGTTGGGAGTTGCCAGTTTGGATTCACATCACGTCCGCTTACCTATCAAGTGTCTCCAAACTCATGATGATGCATCCCCAAGGCTTATGACCGGCAAAAAACTTCTCCGCTGGTTCTTCTGCGCTCTGCCGGTGATCAGTGCTGCCGTCGCGATTCCTTCCGGGAGCCTTCATGCGCAAGTGGCTGCGCAGCAATCGGTTGCGTCGCAGACGGCTCTCGCGACCGACGTTTCCAGCTTCGCGGCAGGGCAGCAATCGCTCGACGCGGATTTGCTTAAACTCGACCAGGCAAACGCCGCCGCATCGGTTCTACAGTGGCGGGACATTGTGCGGAATTGGTGTCAGGCAAATGCCGCGCGCATTGCGGCGCAGACGGCGCTCGGGTCGAAGATTACCGGTGAGGTCGCGTCTTTCGCGCCGGCATACCATCCGCCCCCTATTCCCGCCGGGGTCTCGCCAGACGCCAAGCAATTGCTCACGCAAAGTAACACCATTGATGTCGCGCTTCGGCAACTATCCGCGCAGACTGAGGGGATGTCCCCAGTGGCGCGCAGAGACGCGGTTGCGGTTTGGTGCGGGCAAAACGCCGCCGCGTTGAACGCCCAGCAGGGACTCCTTGTGAAAGTCCAGAGAGAGGACCCCGCGCTGCCGAATCCGGTGCCGATTGTGGTCTCGGCGCCGGCAAATGCTTCTGCTGACGTAAAAGCATACATTGCCGCACGGGTCGCCTTCGAGAATGCGGTAGATGCGGTTTATCAAGCGAGCGATGGCAAGTCTCCAACCGCTGTGCGAGATGCTGTCCGCGCGTGGTACGAGCAAAACCAAACGTCGGTTAAAGCGCTTCAAACACTGGCGGCTAAAACATCACAATAGATCAAATAAAAGAACCATGAAACCATCGTTCACCTCCCGACAAATGTTTGCCACGAAAATCCTTTTCCTTGCGTCCGTTTGCGCAGTTCAAACCGCATGGTCGCAATCGCCTCCTGTTATTGTCACCTCTTCCACCACAGATATCGAGTTGCGCCCGGATGGCGTAGTCCGGGCTTCCGGAACTTTGGGCGCGAGCGGGCTCTCGACAAGTGATATGGGGGCCGGTACGCGAATGCTTTGGTATCCGGGAAAGGGCGCGTTTCGTGCTGGAGGCGTGACGGGAACTTCGTGGGACGACGGCAATATCGGTCAGTATTCGTTTGCCGCTGGATTCAATACCACGGCAAGCGGGCAATATTCCTTCGCGGCGGGATACAACTCATCGGCGCTATCGACCGGGGACGCGGCAATTGGATACGCGTCTTCTGCTAGCGGAACCTCAGTGTCCCTCGGAAACCAAGACACCGCGACCGCCAGTTCGGTTTCCATCGGGCTGGCGAATGCCTCCAATTATTATGGCGTGGCGATCGGTCACGGCACGTCCGCATCAACCGGCGGAACCGCAATCGGATATAGCGCGACAGCCTCTGGAAGTTCCGTCGCTATTGGGAGCAATGCCACGGCCACCGCCACATCCGTGTCGATCGGTCAGCACACCCAAGCCACAAATAACTCGGCTGCAATGGGAACACTGACCGTCGCAAACGGCCAACACTCAACAGCCACGGGTTATTCCACAACCGCTCAAGCCTACGCTTCGACCGCCATCGGCCAATTCAATATATTTTCCGGGTCCACTTCAAACGCTTGGAAATCGACCGATCCTCTTCTGATGGTTGGGAATGGCACCTCGGCGACGCCTTCGGACGCATTTTTAGTGAACCAAAACGGCGACGCCTACGTCCAGGGGGTTCTGCGCGTAAGGCCGGCCGGAGACTTGTCGATGGGAACCTATACAAACGGCGCTCAGCCCCTCGCCGCATATCTGCCTCACAACTAAATGTGCTGCAAAGGCCCTGCACGAATGAGACGATTCGCTAAACTTACCACGGGAGGCTTGGCCTTGATTGCGACCGCAGGAATTGCAAGCGCCGACCCAGCGTGGTGGGCAGCGCGAGGCGTAACAAACGGCGCGCAAAAGGACGACTACGCGGTTGTGAATCAGGGTCAGTTGAAGAATATCGCGACGCAAGCGTACAACGAGATTGTCGCTGATGCTCCGGGCGGGGCCGGAACGGTTTTGCAGGGAATCATAAACGGGTGGCGCACGCCGACCCTCGCCACGGAGGATTACAGCGCGGCGACGCTCGGCGGCGCTAAGAATCTGAAAACCCCTTTCTACAACCGCCTTGCGGAACTCGGATTGGTCTCCGCATACCCTTGGAGCGCGGCGACTGTCCCCGCGGATGACTTCGCCACTGCAAATATCGGACAAGTCAAATACCTGTTCAACTTCGATCCGTCCGGCGGGATCTGGTCACAAGCGACGATTCCATCTTGGTGGTCATTGAATCTCTTCGGGACGACAAATATCGACCCTTATGCGGACTATACGGGGAGTGGATTGACCAATCTTCAAAAGTATCA
>JBBSFI010000013.1:0-85900 GCA_038238905.1 Chthoniobacterales bacterium
CAGGCTGGAGAAATATCTAAAGATTGAACGGCGCTGAAATACTTTACCGCTCATCTGCTGGAAGTGTCGGTGTTGATCGGCAGCACGCGAGCGGGAGGATGCATCGAGATTCCAGTTTAGTCCCGCAAACGCTAGCCCTTCCGATGATCATCGAAAAAGTTGAACGATTCGCTTGATCTCGCTCTTGAGCGATGCCACCATCTTGACCCTGCCGGTACCGGCACACGCACCCGTAGCTCAATTGGATAGAGCGTCTGACTACGGATCAGAAGGTTTCAGGTTCGACTCCTGACGGGTGCACCACTCCCAGTTGACGGGGTTCTATCGAAGCCCCGGGTGGGTCCGCTGATTTGATCTTCTCATCGACGACGTTCACGTGCAATGTGCCGCGCACTTGCCCTTGGCGCACCGCCCGAAGAAGTTCAGGTGCATCGCGCTTCTGCAATGTCAGGTCGGCGACGCCTTCCTCGCGGCAGGTGAGGACCTTGCTATAGCCTTTGTAATCGCGCGAATGGCCGATGAAACGAGCTGCGTCCTTTTCGCGGAGCTGGGGCGAATCCCGCTGCAAGACCAGGAAACTGTACGGCAGCGAGCGAAGATCGATCCCAAGTTCGCGGCTGAATTCGCCCCAGCTTGAATCTTGAAAAATGGCGGAGGGCGGTTTGGCAAAGAAATGACACCAGTGGCGGTCATTCGCCAGCGTTAACATTCCGCAGGCGGCCTGATGAGGACATGGCGCGACCAGGTGAAATTCCCCTCGCAAGCGTTCTCGCACTTGCTCGACGAGTCTGCGGCTGGTGGGATGAGTTGCCGCTTCGACCCAAAGCACCTCGGTTGCCTGCCGCGCCAGCGCAATGATTGTCTCCAATGCGCCATCTGGTAATTCGTTGAGCATATGGCTGACAACGAGCGCCGTTCCTTCCGGCAGACGCCTCGGGATGCCGCCCTCGGTGACTGTGACACCCGCGTCTTCAGACCGGATGCGATTGCCTGCGAAGCGTGCTGCCATTGCCGATCGATCGTGGAGCCAAACATCCCCGAAATGTCCTGGCCACTGCTTCAATACTTTCCGGCTTGCAATGCCGGTCCCGCACCCGAGATCGAAGAGGTGGCGAGCCTTGGGTTTCCAGTCCCGCTGGCTCAATTCTGCGAGCATGGAATCCCATTTCCAGCCGATGCGGACGGCGAACGTTTTGTCGTACAGACCAAGCTCCTCGTCGGATTTCCAATAGTCTCCCGCCTGCGGATCCCCCGAGAGAAAGCGTTCACGGAGCCGGCGGAGCAACGACAAATCGTGCGCACTCCAATTCTTCACGTGCATCCCGGCGCTCATAGTTCTCCAAGCAGCTTTGCCAGCCGTTGCTCACGGATTCCGTAGAATTCGACCAGTGCGCGGAAGCGCTCCCGCGCCGTCCTTGCCGAATGCGGTTCGTGTCTCTTGTGCGCTGCGATCATCAGATTCTTTCCTGTGTGCTCCGGGGAGATAAACTCGAAGACGGTGCTTTTATAGCCATGCATTTCCAGCAGCAAAGCCCGGATTCCGTCCGTAAGAATTTCGGCCTCGCGTTCGAGCAGGATTCCATGGCGCAGCACATCCCGCAGCACCGCCGCCGGGGTGAATTGAGCCCGCAACTCCTGATGGCAACAGGGAGCGGCGATCAGAAGAGATGCGCCTTTTGAAACCCCTTCGTGCAGTGCATCGTCCGTTGCCGTATTGCATGCATGGAGAGCGATGAGAATATCCAAGTTCGATTCGTAATGACCGGCGCCGATTTCGCCTTTCCGAAATTCGAGATTCTCATAGCCGCACTCCTTCGCCACTCGGTTGGTTAGCCGGACGAGTTCAGGGCGCCTTTCGATTCCTGTAACTCGCGCCTTGACGCCGCGACTCGCGAAGAAATCGCACGTTGCAAACGTGAGATATCCTTTGCCCGCGCCCATGTCGAGGACGGCGAGTTCCTTCTTTTCTCGCAAGGGAGAATCGGCAATAAGGTGTCCGAGCACCTCGGTGAACCGCTGGATCTGCGCCAGCTTGCCAGACATTCCGGGCCGCGCCTTCCCCTCCGCGTTCGTCACTTCCAGTGCGCGGAGATACGGCGCGCTTGCGGACGTGGCGGTCTCCTTTTGGCGGTCATGACTTACCGATGGCGGCTTTTTGAAAGCTGGTTTGCTAGCCGTCAGCCGCTCGTTGCCGTCGCGGCTCCGCAATTCCCAATCTCCCGCAGTCGTGAATAGGTGGGCGCGCCGAAATCGCTGCGCGATCAACTCAAGGATCAGGCTTGCTCCCTTGGTGACATCGTAATTTTTGGTCACATCCCGCAACTCGTGCCGCCACACCAGCGAGAGTTTCCGCCCGTCTCGAACCTCGATGATGCGAACCTGGAGGTTTCTCAACCCAGGCTCTCCATGAGCCTGGCTCAGAGTCAGTTTTACAAATGTCTCCGAAGCGAGGCTTTCCCGCAGCTTCTCTCCAAATTGTGTGCTTGCCACCATTCGACAATGAGCATCGGGATACTTGAAATCGCTAACCAAATCATCGGCGCATGCCGTTCCCTTTTGCATTCCGGTTGGCTCGGCGTTAAACTGCGTTCGCGGGTGGCAGACGATCGCTGCGCCTCAAAAGGGCGTAGAGGAAAGTCCGAGCACCTCCAGACAGCATGCCGCGCAAAACGTGCGGGCGCGACGGGCTAAAGTCCGGCGCGACGGAAAGTGTCACAGAAAATCAGACCGCCGGGAGGCAGCTTCCGGCAAGGGTGAAAAGGCGGGGTAAGAGCCCACCGCCCGGCGAGCAATCGCCGGGGCACGAAAAACCCCATGCGGTGCAAGACAAAACAGGGAGTCCAGGCGCCTGGCCGGGCCGCCGAAAGGCGGCCGGCTCCCGGGTACTAGTCGCACCAGCGTCCCTCGGGACGCGGCGTCCGCGCTTCGGCGCGGGCGAGAGAAATGATCGTCACGGATCGCAAAACGATCCGCACAGAACTCGGCTTATCGCCACCCGCGCTCCTCTGGCAGGCGCTCCCGCAAAAAGGGGCGCCTGCCTTATTTGTCTGAAGCGTGTTTAGGATTTTCATTGACGGTGCAAAAGAGCTGGCATCCGCTTCGAGCCGCAGCGCGCCTCCCACCAGGCGGCGAACCCATCTTCCAACGTGATTCATCATTTAAAGCCCGAATCGGACGCTTTGATGCGTCCCGATTTCATATCCGGTCCCGCAATCGCGGAACATATGGCAGGCGCGCTTACATCGCGCAGCGCCAATATCTAGGGCGTAAAATGGCGTATTTTGGCGATTGCGTGGCAAATCCTCAGGTTGCAGCGTTCTCGATCTCACCCAGCTTGCGAAGCCGCTTTCGAGTTTCGGGATCATCGGCGCCGATTTGTCGCGATGCCTTTTGCTCGAGGGTCTCTGCCTTGCGCGGACGCGAGGGAACGCAGATGGCGTCCGAGCAACGATCGCCGCAAACGCGCTCGCGATTGGCGGCGCGATCGTCTTCCATTTGCCGATTCTTGCCTCGGTCCTCGTAACAAACCTTGGCGCGCCTGCAGCGATGTGGAAATGGCGGCGCGCATTGGGCGCTCTGAAAAGTTCCGAATGAATTTTTCCGCTCTAAAGTGCAATTCGCATTCACAAGCGAAGAGATGTGCTCCAAAATAGGCGATTCATGTCATCGCAGCGCAAGATCGCCATCGTCGGCGCCAGTGGATACTCTGGCGAAGAGCTCGTCCGGATCCTCTCAGGCCACCCGTTAGCGGAGCTTGTCGCTCTCACTTCGCGCCAGGTCGCGGGCGAATCCCTTGCGAGTGTATATCCCAAGTTTGGAGGAACGAAATACAGCGCTCTCAAATTCATATCGTCCGAGGTGGATGCTATCGCAAAGTCGGGCGCGGAAGTGGCTTTTTTGGCGCTCCCGCATGGCCTCGCCGCGAGTTTTGCAGCGCCATTGCTCGAAGCCGGTTTGCGTGTAATCGATCTCAGCGCGGATTTCCGGATCAAGGATTTTGCCGTTTACGAGGAATACTATGGAGCGGCGCACAGCGCCCCGGATCTTGCCGCCGAGAGCGTGTACGGCTGTCCTGAGCTTTACCGCGATGCGATCCGCGATGCGCGACTCGTCGCGGCGCCCGGCTGCTATCCGACGAGCGTAATCCTTCCGCTCGTCCCGCTGCTGAAGCGCGAGTTGATCGAAGCCGACTCAATCTGCGTATCCAGCATGAGCGGAGTCACTGGCGCCGGTCGAAACGCAAAGCCCGAGTATCTCTTTGCTGAGTGCAACGAGAGTGTGCGCGCCTACGGCGTTCCGAAGCATCGCCACCTGGCTGAGATCGAGCAGGAACTCGGGTCGGCAGCAGGCCGCGACGTTGCAATTTCCTTTGTCCCGCACCTCGTACCGATCAATCGCGGCATCCACACCACGATTTACGGGAAGCTTTCGACGGACAGAACGCCGGACGAAGTTAGCCGCGCCTTTTCAGATGCCTATGCTGGCGAGGCGTTTGTGCGCCTTCTCACCGCCGGCGGATTGCCGGATGTAAAGCACGTCGCGCACACAAATTTTATCGACATCGCATGGCGGCACGACCCGCGCACCGGACGGCTTATTGTTCTCAGCGCCGAAGACAACCTGTTGAAAGGCGCCGCGGGACAGGCCGTCAAATGCTTGAACGCCATGTGCGGCTGGCCGGAAGCGACCGGACTTCTCTAGAACCGTCTTTTAACTCCCATACTCAAATCGTGCAGGCCACCGTTTCCACTCATACCGAAATCCCCGGCGGCGTAACAGCGCCAGCCGGTTTTACTGCTGGCAGTCTCCATTGCGGAATCAAAGAGGGGAATTTCACCAAGCCCGACATCGCTATTATCTTCGCGACAGACTCTGCGATTGCGGCGGGCACATTTACGACAAACAAAGTCAAAGCCGCGCCCGTTCGAGTTTCAGCCGCGCACATGCGTTCGCCGGAAATCCGAGCGATTGTGGCAAACTCCGGCAATGCGAATGCATGCACTGGCGCCCCTGGCATCGAAAGCGCCAGGCGGATGACGAGGGCCGCCGCTTGCGCATTGGGCGTTAAGGAGCGGCAGATTTTGGTCTGCTCGACCGGGCGCATCGGATCCCCGCTTCCCATCGAGAAAATTGAGCGCTGTATGAGCCAGATCGGAACCGTCCTATCTCCGGACGGAAGCCAGCGCGCGGCGGAAGCAATCATGACGAGCGACACCTTCGCAAAGGAACTCGCTGTCGAGTTTGAGTTCGACGGAAGAACGGTGCGGATTGGCGGAATCGCCAAAGGCGCCGGTATGATCGATCCGAATATGGCAACCATGCTATGCTTCCTCACGACTGACGCGGTTATCGGCAAAGCAGATCTCCAGCACGCCTTGTCGGACGCGGTGGAGCAGTCGTTCAATCGCATCACCGTCGATGGAGACATGAGCACAAACGATACGGTCCTGCTTCTTGCCAGCGGTCTCGCCGGTCACGCTCCAATCGTTTCTGGAAGCGCCGGGTACGAAGTGTTTCAGTCCGCGCTTGATTACGTAACGCGGCACCTGGCGCGGATGATAGTAGAGGACGGCGAAGGCGTTACCAAATTTGTCGAGGTCCATGTAAATGGTGGAGCTACATTTTCGGACGCGCGCCGGGTTGCGGAGGCCGTCGCGAAGTCGTGCCTCGTGAAGTGTGCGTGGTTTGGAGGCGATCCAAACTGGGGGCGCATCATGGATGCGATCGGCTATTCGGGAGCAAAGATGCGGGAAGAGACGGTCGATATTTTTTACGATGGCGTAATTGCTGTAAAAGGAGGCGTCGCGAGCGCCACTCCGCTGGCAAAGCTTAAAGAGTTGGTCCACCAAAAGCGTTTCACCGTAATGATCGATCTCCATCTCGGAGAAGCCGAATATACCGTTTACACGACCGACCTCTCGACCGAATACGTGAAGCTGAACATGGGCGAATAGGAGGAATGAAGAACTTCGCTGCAATGGGGGGCTGTGTTTTACGAAGCTGCATCGGCGTTGCCGCAGGATTGCTTCTCTTCACTTTCGATGGCTTTGCTGGCGATCCTGCGACGGATTGGCAACAAGTGGTTGCGCTCGACGCCGGCCCCGCAACCAAGCCCGCCACGGCGCAAGAGGCGAGGGAACTGTCGATGGCGCATTTGAATAAACAGGAGAAGGCCCTTCGCTCCTTTCTCGCGGACCATCCCTCGGATCCGCACTGCTTTGAGGCCAAGATTAGGCTGGCCCGGCTCTTGCGTATTCGCGGCGATTTCCAGAACTCCGAAAAGGCGCGAGCCGAAGGTCGGCAATTGCTCGACTCCGTCGCAAAGAGCGCAACGCCGGAACAGCGAGTTGAGGTCGATTTTGCCCGTGTGACAACGCTCATGCAAAGCATGCGCGCTCCGACGCCCGAGCAGCGGGAACGGCTGCTCGCCGCCACCCGCCGCTTTCAGGTCGATCACACCGACGATCGCCGCGTGCCCGCGCTTTTGACGGAGGTAGCTACGCTCTTCGATTCCGCGCCCAAAACAAAAGAAGCCCTTCTCGTCGATGCGCTGCGGCTCGCGAGCGACGACGAATTAAAGGGCCGTATCAATGACGACCTAAAGCGTCTGGATTATCTCGGCAAGGAGCTGGCGCTCCAATTTACGACCCTGTCTGGAAAATCGGTCGATCTCGCACAATATCGCGGGCGGGTGGTGCTCATCGTATTCTTCGCACAATGGTCGCCGCCATCCATTGAGGCGATTGTAAAGATCCAGAAGTCGCTCGTTTCAATACCGCGCGACCGGTTTGAGACACTCGGTTTCAGCCTCGATGGCAAGCCAGAGGCGGCAGCCGACGTCGTGCGGCAGTTTAAGCTGGCGTGGCAGGTTGGATATGACGGCAAAGGATGGGAGAGTCCCACCGTCCGGTCGCTTGGGATTAACACATTGCCGGCAGTCTGGCTCGTCGATGCCAAAGGGAAGCTGCGCTCTATCAATGCGCTCGACGATACGGCGGGACTCGTGAGACAACTATTGGACGAGAGGTGACTTATGTCGCAGGCGGATCGAGTTCCTCCTTGGCTGCCTCTTCCTTTGCTTCCGCGCTGCTCTGGGCTTCCCCGTTCAACTCATCCAGCATCCTGCGTTCGCGTTTGGTTGGCCGGCCGGCCCCTTTGTCCCGATGTCCCAGCAAGCCCAGCGCGCTCTGCCGCCGTTTTTCAAATTCTTCCGGCGGTGTGAGATCTTCGGTGAACTGGCTCACCAGTTTTGCGCCCACCCGCGATCTGGGTGCATCGAGCACACGCAGCGTGCGAAGCATCACTTCGATGCGCGCCGTGATAAGCTCGCCGGGCTTCACAATGTGCGCCGGTTTCGTGGCCGCGCCATTGACCTTTATGTGACCGCCGCGAATTGCTTCGGTTGCAAGGCTCCGTGTCTTATAGAGCCGCACAGCCCAGAGCCAACGGTCAATCCGCATCGACTTTTTCCAATATAACCGAAACCGGTTCCTGGCGATTCAGCCAGAGCACGACAGCGCGCCTAAGCATTGTAAAGCCGGGCCGGCTGGCCTGTCGATTCGAGCACGGAGTGCCACAGCTCGCCGCGGGGATCAATCTTGCGCCGGCCATGGGTGACAAGCTCCAGCGGGATGTGGACAAAGGAGCAATGCCAGCGGCCGACGAGCATGGACGTCTTTCCGCTCATCGCGGCGTGGACGGCGTGCTGGGCAAGCTGGGAGCAATAGACGTTATCCTGAGGGTTGGCTGGCACGCTGCGCACGACGTAGCTCGGATCGATGTACTTGAGGCTGAGCGGAATTTTGCGATGACGGAAGGATTCTATAATGCGGTCGCGCAGAAATTGCCCAATGTCGCCATGGACCCTATTGCCGCTGGCGTCCTGCCGGCCCGAGGCGGCAAGCAGGTGCTGGCCGGCTCCTTCCGAGACGACGATCACCGCATTTTTGCGCTTCGCGACGCGGTAGTGAAGCGCCTCGAGCAGGCCGGCCGACCCGTCAACCTCGAACGAGACTTCGGGGATGAGGACGAAATCGACATTGCTCCCCGCGAGCGCGGCGTAGCAGGAGATAAAACCAGAGTCGCGGCCCATGAGCTTGACGAGACCGACCCCGTTATACGATCCCGCCGCCTCGGCATGGGCGCACTTAACCGCCTGAACCGCCATCGCGAACGCCGTTTCGAAGCCGAAACTTTTATCAAGGTACATGATGTCGTTGTCAATCGTCTTTGGAATTCCGACGACCGCCTTCTTGAGACCGCGCCGGCGAATTTCTTCGGCGATTGCGGCGGCGCCCCGGAGCGTTCCGTCGCCTCCGACCACAAAGAAGAGGTCGATCTTCATCTCCTCGAGGAGGTCCACCATTTCTGGAACGTCCTGCGGTCCTCGTGAGGTGCCGAGGATCGAGCCGCCGAAATTATGAATCTCGGCGACCGACTCGGGCTTCAACACCATCGGGGCGTGGCCGTGGCGAGGGATTACACCTTCGTAGCCGTATCGGAACCCGTAGATGCGGTTCACACTGTACCGGGTCGAAAGTTGTGTCACGATGCCGCGGATGATGTCGTTGAGGCCTGGGCATAACCCGCCGCAGGTCACGATCGCGGCAGTAGTCTTGGGAGGATCGAAAAAGATTTTCTCGCGGGGTCCAGCGACCTCGAAGCTCATCGGCTTCTCGACGAATGCCTGTTCGGACTCCGCCTCGGGCGGCGCGGGAAACTGTTCGCCAAAGCGAAGGTGATTATAGAGCACCCGCTCCTGGTCGGTCTTGAATGTGACCTCCACGCCGCCAATGTGGCGCAGAGGCGAAACGTAGCGGCATTCCCCGAGAGATTCGATTGTAGTCTCCATTGTGTTGTTTGGCTCCAGGCGCGGTGGGGGACGATTGCGAGAAGGTGCGTGGGACGTACCGTAGTACAGGCGGAATGTCTCGCGAGATTTTTCGTTGAGCGCGATGGCGGATAAACGCCGCCTCGGAGGGCGATCGAAAATGTCTGGCGATAGCTCCTTGCCAAAGGTGCGTCCGGGTCGCATCGTATGAGCGAAACCAATAAAAATCATGGCCTACGAACTCCCACCATTGCCGTATCCCGCAAACGCCCTCGAACCGCATATTGACGCTCGAACGATGGAAATTCATCATGACAAGCACCATGCCGCGTACGTTGCCAATTTGAACAAGGCCCTTGAACAGGCTCCCGATCTTGCCGCGAAATCGGCAGCAGACGTGATTGCAAATTTGAGCGCCGTCCCGGAGAGCATCCGCACGGCAGTCCGCAACAATGGCGGCGGCCACGTGAATCATTCCTTCTTTTGGAAACTTTTGTCTCCGCATTCGAGCGGAAAGCCCGCTGGGAAGCTTGCCGCGGCGATCGATTCGACTTTCGGCTCTTTCGATCAGTTTAAGGAAAAGCTGGCCGCTTCGGGAGCGGCTCGTTTTGGAAGCGGTTGGGCCTGGCTGGTGGTGAACGGCGGGAAGCTGGAGATCGGTTCGACGGCCAATCAAGACAATCCGATCATGGGGAAAGCGATTGCGGGGATCGAGGGAAAGTCTATTTTGGGGGTCGATGTCTGGGAGCATGCCTATTATCTCAATTACCAGAATCGCCGGCCGGATTATCTGAAGGCTTGGTGGAACGTGGTCAATTGGGACGAGGCTGGCAAGAATTTCGAGGAAGCGTCGGTGTAAATCACTCGCGGGCCGAGATTGGGGCGCGCGGCCGACGAAGCCGCTCATCCTTATTTCTTCAAAGAAATTTGAAGGAAATGGCTGATTCGTTGTCACAATCGGTCCGCTCGGGTTATATCCGCGCCCGATTCCCCGTCCTCACATACATGATCCAAGTACAAAATCTGAAGAAGAACTTCGGCCCGAAAATCGCGGTGAACGGCTTGTCGTTCACCGTCGAGCGCGGTGAAGTGCTCGGCTTTCTCGGGCCAAATGGCGCCGGGAAGTCCACAACAATGCGGATGATCACCGGCTTTATCCCTCCGACCCACGGCGGGATAAAGATCGGCGGATTCGATATGCTTGACGATCCCATTCGCGCGAAGCGGCTCATCGGTTATCTCCCTGAAAACGCACCCGCTTACACCGATATGACCGTGAAAGGATTTCTGGAATTTGCCGCGGAGATGCGGGGTCTTGCAGGTGACGCGAGGGCGAAGGCGGTCAACCAGGTCGTCGAGACGTGCTTCCTGGAACCGGTGCTGCATCAATCAGTGGAAACGCTATCGAAGGGCTACCGGCATCGGACCTGTTTCGCGCAATCGATCATCCACGACCCGCCAGTCTTGATTCTGGACGAACCGACGGATGGGCTCGATCCGAACCAGAAGCACGAAGTGCGAACGCTTATCAAAAGGATGGGCGAATCGAAGGCGATCATCTTTTCCACCCACATTCTTGAGGAGGTGGATGCGGTCTGTTCGCGGGCGATTATCATCGATCGCGGTAGCATTGTGGCAAACGGCACCCCTCTGGATTTGCGAATGCGCTCCGACCAGGCGGGCGCAGTCCTTTTAAAAGTGGTTGAGGGAAGCGCGGCGTCCGTGAAGGCGAAGATCGATCAGGTGTCGGGCGTCGAGCGTTGCGTCGTAGTCAGCGAGTCGCCGGTAACCGTGCGCGCGTTTCCGCGAAAGAGTGCCAGCCGCGACGAACTCGCGAGGGCGATCGGCGAGACAGCGGCGCGCGAGCGGTGGCAGATCCAGGAATTGCACACCGAAGAGGGCCGTCTCGATGAAGTATTTCGCAGCATTACGCTCCCGGACAGCAAACCCGCCGCCGGGGCGATCACACCTTTGGAGGAAGCTAAATGAGTCCCATTATTACCATCGCAAAGCGCGAACTGCGAGGATACTTTTCATCGCCGGTCGCCTTCGTGTTCATCGTGATTTTCCTGCTTCTTTCAGGCTTCTTCACGTTCATGTTGGCGGGCTTCTTCGAGCGAGGGGAAGCAAATCTTACGACGTTCTTTGCGTGGCACCCGTGGCTCTATCTCTTTCTAGTTCCGGCCGTCGGGATGAGGATGTGGTCCGAAGAGCGCCGTCTCGGCACGATGGAACTCCTCCTTACGATGCCCGTGACGACGTGGCAGGCGATCGTCGGGAAATTCCTCGCCTCGTGGGTGGTCGTTGCGCTGGCGTTGGTGCTTACTTTTCCGGTGGTGGTAACTGTGAACTATCTCGGCAGCCCGGATAACGGGGTGATCGCAGCGAGCTACATCGGCAGTCTTCTCATGGCCGGAGCCTACCTGTCAATCAGCGCCATGACATCGGCCATGACGCGGAACCAGGTCGTGAGCTTTATCGTGGCGGTTGTTCTTTCCCTATTCTTGATCCTCGCTGGCTATCCCCCGGTGACCAATCTCCTTGTGAGTTGGGCGAAGCCGTGGCTCGTCGAGGGTATCGCTTCGATAAGCGTCATGACCCACTTCGAGAGCATTCAGAAGGGAGTGCTGGATTCGCGGGATATTCTGTACTTCCTCTCGGTGACCGTCTTCTCCCTATTCACAACTGGCGTCATCATCCGGGCCCATCGCGCCGGTTAGCCTCACTCTTACCCTCGCAAACTTTATGAAGAAGGGTCTTGAAACCTATCTCTATTCCACCGTCGGCGTGGTGGCGATGCTCGCCATCCTGATCGCGATTAATATCCTCGGCGGGCGGGCCAAACAACGGATCGACCTCACTGCGGAGCACGCCTACACGCTATCTGCGGGAACGCGGGCGATCCTGGCGAAACTCGACACTCCGGTGCAGATTCGCTTTTACTGTACGCGCGGCGAGAATCGCATGCCGGTCTCACTGAAAACCTATGCGCAGCGCGTCGAGGATCTTCTTGGCGAATACCAGCAAATCTCTCGCGGGAAAATAACCGTGCAGAAGCTCAATCCAGAGCCCGATTCCGACGCTGAAGATTCCGCCAAACTCGACGGAATCGACGGGCAGATGGATTCCAGCGGAGAGAAGCTGTATCTCGGCATGAGTGTTACGATGCTCGATCAGAAGGAAGCGATACCGTTCCTTTCGCCCGAGCGCGAGAAGCTGCTTGAGTACGACATCTCGCGCGCCATTTCGCGAGTGATGACGACGGAAAAACCTGTGATCGGCGTGATGAGTTCGCTGCCCGTCGCGGGCAACTCAAACCCAATGCTTGCGCAGATGGGGCGGGGCGGCGCTCCTGCCTGGGTTTTTTACAGCGAGTTAAAGCGGGATTTCACGATGAAACAGGTGGAAATGAGCGTCGACAAAATTCCCGACGACGTGAAGGTGCTGCTTGTTATCCATCCCAAGGGAATAAGCGATGCGGCGGAGTATGCGATCGATCAATTCGTGCTGCGTGGTGGAAAGTTGATCGCCTTTCTTGACCCTCTTGCCGTTCTCGACCGGAGCGGCGGTGGCAATCCGATGGGAGGAGGCAGCAGTTCTTCTCTCGACAAGTTGATGAAGGGGTGGGGGATGGCTTTCGATTCCACCAAGATCGTCGCGGATCTGAATTACATGGCTCGAACACGGCAAGGGCGGGCGCCCGGCGTTCTTTCGCTTAATGAAAAGGCGATGAACAAGGACGACGTGCTTACTGCGGATTCGGATAACCTGCTTCTGGTCTTCGCGGGCGCGTTCTCCGGCACACCGATGGACGGACTTAAGGAGTCCGTATTGATTAAATCTTCCGCAAACTCAGAGCTCGTCGAGTCGATGATGGCTGAAATGAGTGGAGAAGACATCGTGAAAAACTTCAAGCCTTCCGGGTCCGAATACCCGCTGGCGATCCGATTGACAGGCAAATTCAAGACCGCATTTCCCGACGGAAAGCCGAAGCCGGCAGAGCCCAAAAGCGATCCGGCCAAGGCCGACGATAAAAAGCCGGACGAGAAGAAGGATGAATCAGTGGCTCAGGGTTTGAAAGAATCGGCGCAGGAGAATGCCGTGTTGTTGATCGGCGACAGTGACTGTTTGCAGGATCAGGTGGCTGTGCAGGAAACCATGAACCCGTTTGGGGGGCAGCGATTGGTGATGCCGGCGAATGGCAATCTTGCATTTGCGCAAGGAGCCGTCGAGCAGTTCGCAGGCGACAGCAATCTGATTGCGGTGCGAAGCCGCGCTTCTCGTGAGCGTCCATTTACGGTCGTGAAGAAGATGCAGGCCGACGCGGAGTCGAACTATCGCGCCAAGATCAAGGAGCTCGAGACGAGTCTCAGTGAAGCAGAAACCAAGCTGAACGAATTGCAGCGCACGAAGCAAGGGGAAGGCGGAGGCGCCGGGCAGCGGCTCATTTTGTCTCCAGAGCAGCAGCAGGAGATCGTGAATTTCCGAAAGAAAGAAGCTGACGTTAAATTGCAGCTCAAACAAGAGCGGAAGAAGCTGCGCACCGACATCGACTCACTCGAAAACTGGGTGAAATGGCTCAACATCCTCGCAATGCCGGCGCTAGTCACGCTGGCGGGAATCGTTCTGGCGATCAAAAGACGCAGGCTGCAAGCGGCGCGGTAAAGAATTTCTGTTATGAAAGGAAAGCATCTCGTTCTTCTTCTTTTGATTGTCGCTGCAATCGGCGGCGCCTGTTATTATTTCCACATTGGATTCGGCGATTCATGGAGCGCGAGCGGCGGCGGCAGCGCGGGCGCCAAAGTCCTTAACATCCCAATCAACGACATTTCGCAGATCCGCGTGAAGGCCTCCGATGGCGAAGTGAACCTCGTGAAGAAGGACGACATCTGGACGGTGCAGGAGCGCGCCAACTATTCTGCTAACTTCGAGCAGATCAGCGGACTGCTGCGCAAATTGTGGGATCTCAAGACGGTGCAGGAGGTGGAGGTGGGGCCGTCTCAGTATGCCAGGCTGGACTTGGTCGAGCCCGGCAAAGGCGCAGGGTCCGGCACTCTTCTTGAGTTTAAGGACAAGGATGGGAAATCGCTTGGCGCGCTGCTTCTCGGCAAGAAGTATATGAAGAAAGGAAACGATTCATTCGATATGGGTGGATTCCCTGCCGGCAGATACATTCTGCCGCTCACGGGCGCTCCGCATGTCTCACTCGTTTCCGAATCGCTGGAGGAAGTGAACGTAAAGCCCGAGAACTGGCTCAAGCGCGACTTCATTAAGGTTGAAAATGTTAAAAGTATCACGCTCGCCGGTACGACCGATCCGCAACACTGGAAAATCGTCCGCGAGAATGTGACGGCGGATTGGAAAATGGATGCTGCAAAGGAGGACGAGAAGCTCGATTCGATCAAGGTGAGCCCTGTTGCCAATGCTTTCGCCAATCTCAACTTCGTTGACGTCCTTGCGCCGGATGCCAAGCCGGCAGAGACCGGACTCGATCAAGCTGCCACCGTGACCATCGAGACATTCGATAACTTCACGTACTCGATCAAAATTGGCAAACTCACAGGCGACAACTATCCAATGATGGTAGAAGTCTCGGCCATCATCGCCAAGGAGCGGACTGCTGGAAAAGATGAAAAGCCCGAGGACAAGACAAAGCTCGACGAGGAATTCAAAAAATCGGCGGCGAAACTGGAGGAGAAACTCGCCGCGGAGAAGAAGTATGGGGACCGGCCGCACCTCGTGCCGAAATACAGCGTCGAACAGGTTCTCAAGGACCGATCCGCGCTCCTTGTGGAAAAGAAGCCGGAGCCTGCGGCGCCAGCCAACCCTGCGCCAGCTAGCCCTGTGCCGGCAACGCCTGCGCCAGGAACGCCTGCGCCAGGAACGGGAGCCGCTCCGGCGGCGAACCCGCCCGTGACCGTAACGACACCGCCGGTCGCGGCGCCGCCCATTACACCGCCAGCGGCCCCAGCGCCGGAGCAGAAGCCTCCTGCGGATGCTCCACCGACGGGAACGAATCCGCCTCCGCCTCCGGCTCCGCCGGCGCCTCCGGTCGAAGAGTAGGCTGCAGTCGATCTTCGCCGAAGCGGCCACGCACTATTCGCCAGCGTGATCGGAAGACCGGACGCGGCGGGCGGATGCGGCGAGTCGATAGGCAACGACAAACGAGGCGAGTCCCGATGGCAATACGACGGGAAGCCAAATCTGCTTCCATGTGAAGAGCGCCATCGCGGCGAGAAGATAGCCAAGAATGATGGCGAAGCTTCCAACCGCCACGCGCACCTTTCTCCATCGTGGTATCCACCAAGCCGCGCCGGCCGCCGCTGCTATCAAAAGCAAATCGAACCAGATCGGCGCCCGCTCCATAAACGCCTTTCTCTGAATGGTTGCGACCGCTGCCGCGAAAAGCTCTCCTTCGCTCTGTCTGGATCCAAATCCCTCCCGCAACGTCCGCGCGCTGCGATCGGTTCTGGCCAGGATCGAGACCGCCCCTTGAATTTGACGAACGGGCGCGGTCGTCGCCTGTTTGGAGTCCGCCTGCTCGCCCGCGACGAGGAGTTCGTCGAATGGGATTACTGTGCGTGGCGCTCCGAAGTTCACGCGCATCTCTCCGAAGGAATCGATCGGTATCTCGAACTTTTCCCCGATGGAAACGTGCGATCCCAGTTCCACCGTTACCTCTTCCAGCGACGATTTTGACCAGAGCACGACAGATTGCAGGACAAATGATGGGACGATCTGGCCCCTGTAACGCAGAATGAGCGGCACACGATCCTGAGGACCGCGGCGTTCCGAGACGTTGGTAAAGCCGATCGCGGCGGACAGCCTGTATGGCTCATTAGGCTGGCGTTCGATCGCCGTCCACTCGGGAACCTGCCGGAGGTCGCCCGTCACCTTGCGAATGAGCGGCGCTTCTTGCAGGGCGGGGAGATCCTGCGGATCGTCGGGCCAGCCGAGGCGCGCCGCGAGGAGCACTTTTGGGCAGCGGATCAACTCATCGCCCAGAATCTTTTCGTACTGAGGCAGCTTCTGGAGTTCGGAAGGCGGCAGTTTGGCGCGCTCCCAATCGAGCACTTCTTCGAAGCAGGTCACCGCCGGGTGAAACTGGTGCATGGAGTGCGCGAAGAGTGAGAAATCGAGCGGCGTCCAGGGCCACACGTGCGTTGCCAGGCTGCTTTCGTTTATCGCCACCAGCACGATGGGGGCGGGCTCCTCGTGGCCGATGCGCGGTCCATTGAGCGAGAGCCAATCTCCAAAGCATTCGTCCACGGCCTGGCAAGGCCATTCATGGGATTCTCGCAGCAGGAAAAGCCCTGCGACGACAACGAGGATGAGCATTTGCGCTCCAGATCGAAACATCGTGGCGGATTAAAGGCGAATCACGCGGATCGCCAACTCCAAAAAATACGACTGGCGGATACTGGGCGCAGCCCGACGATGGCGACCTCGTCCACGCGCTTTACTCCGACCCCGAAAGTCGGATCGATTCCTCCCCTCCGCGGCCTTCCACGACGGCATATGCATTGTGATTGTGAATGGACTCGAAATTTTCGGCTTCCACTCGATACCACGTTATCTCGGTCTCGCGGGCGGAGCGGACCGCGACATTGCGAACGAGGTCCTCTACGAAGACGGGATTCTCGTAGGCGCGCTCGGTCACAGCCTTCTCGTCGGGCCGCTTTAGCAGACTGTACAGCTCGCAAGAGGCGCTCTCCTCCACGAGAGCGATGAGATCCTCGATCCAAATAGGCTTTTTGAATCGGACGGAGTAGGTGACCTGCCCGCGCTGGTTGTGAGCGCCATGGATGCTGATCGCTTTGGAGCAGGGGCACAAAGTCGTGACCGGCACGATCACCGTAGCGATGAAATCGAATGCATCCTTTGAAAGGGCGGCCTCGAAGCGGACATCGTAGTCCATCATCCCACGGGCGCCTGTGACGGGCGCCTTCTTCTCGAGAAAAAAAGGGAAGGTGAACTCAGCGTGAGTGGTTTCGGAATGCAGCCTCTCGCGGAGATGGCGCAGAAGCTCCTGGATATTATCCACGTGAAGCACGGGGCCGAATTCATTCAGCGCTTCCACGAACCGGCTCATATGCGTTCCTTTGTGATCGTGCGGAAGATCGACCGTGAGCGAGACGCGAGCGATGGTGGGCTGGACCGTGTGCGCCTTATCGCGGATATGCATGGGATACCGAAGATTCTTGACCCCCACGCGGTCGATCGGGATTTTCCGAAAGTCGGGCTCGCTCTGCGTGTCTTTGAGATGGCGTAATGGCAAGGGGGTCATGAGCGGTATTCTGGCAGTCTAGCCGTTCCAAAGAAGTCTGCCAAAGAATCTGAACATTCCGGATTACGGGCACACTGAATGCTTGTAGAAACCATAATTCATTCGATTTCCATGCCTACATTCTCAGTCATGCCATCCGCTGACCCAGCTCAAACGGGAGCTGCGGAATCCCTTCGCCTGCATGATCCAAGCCCTGAATTACGAAAAATCCTACTCGTGGAGGACGATCCGGCGTTTCAGGAGATCATGAAAGATTTCCTTATGGAAAACGGTTACTCGGTTGTGGCGGTAAACAACGGGGTGGAAGGGGTGCATCAAGTGCTTGCGAGCGACTTCGAGGTGATTCTCTGCGATATGATGATGCCAACGCTGCCTGGAGACATGTTTTACCGCGCTGTCGAAAGGATGCGTCCGCATCTGTGTCACCGCTTCGTGTTCATGACTGGACATCGCGGAAATCAGAAAGTGAACGAATTCATTCAGGCCGTGCGTGGGACCATCCTCACGAAGCCATTCCATATCGACGATCTTTTGGAGATGATAGCGTTTGTTCAAGTCCGCATGGCGCTCGAGCCAGCCGCCTGATCGATTTCCATCCCCCTCAGCTTATGCGAGTTCTCATTTCCGACGATGACCGTCTGGTGTGCGAACTTCTGACAGAGTACGTCGTGGCATGCGATCATAGTGTCGTGGAAGCCGTCTCCGGCGGTGGCCTGGCGACGATCCAGAGTTACGCAAAGCATACACCCGACATCCTCCTGCTCGACGTACTCATGCCGCGGCTCAATGGGCTCACGGTGTGCCATTCGGTGCTCAGCCGCAATCCGCTGGCGAAAATCGTTTTAATGTCAGGGCAGTTGGATGTCACCGATTCCAACGTGCAGCAGGCCGGCGCGGTCGCGTACCTAAAAAAGCCGTTTAGTTTGGAAGAACTGCGAGAGGTGCTCCACTCAGTAGAGGCGGCCGAAAAGCCGAAGCGTTTGAGGACTGCGTCTGCAAGTGTTTAGAAATTTGCCCACGGCCTCGTTGTGATGTTCGCGGAACCGACAGGCCCTGTGTAAGCGCCACTGGAAGGGGTGTAGTTTGTTCCGTTGCCGCCGGAGATGTTGCGAATGATATAATCGGCGGTCGCGGTGCTCCCAAAGATGCCGGGGCCCGAGGCGAAAACAGCCGCGCGCCATTTTACCGATGAGAACCGGCGAGTACGTCGGTGGATGCGAGATTGAGCGGAAATGGCTCCAGAGGCATCGGATCGCGATGGTCTAAAAACGTCTCGCAGATTCTGAAAAACTCGTCTGCCCCGGAAACCCGGCGCATCTGGTGGAGAAAGGAGCCGGTTGGTTCCGCGCCCAACGCGATGAAATTCATATATCTTTTCATCGCGTGAACGCGGGAAGCTTCCGGAAGATTGATGACTTCTGTCATCCCATAGAGCGCACGGATGTACGTCAGTACGTCGTGTCCGCAGGGCCGGAAAATCTCCGTGTCGAGCAGACGGCTCCTGATTTGCTGGAAGAGCCATGGATTGCGGATTGCGCCGCGACCGATCATCAGGCCGCGCGCGCCCGTCAGCGCAAGAACGCGGACCGCTTTTTCGGCAGAGTAGATGTTTCCATTCGCAAGGACGGGGCACGGCATGGCATCGACGGCTCTCGCAATGCAGTCGTAATGCACCTCGCTGCGGTAACCCTCGGCGACCGTGCGTCCATGAACCGTAAGCAAATCGATCGAGTGCCGGGCGAAAAGGGGAAGGATCTCCTCAAAGACGGCCGGGCTGTCGAAGCCGATGCGGGTCTTTACAGTGAAGCGGATGGCGATCGCCTCCCGAAGGGCGCCGAGGATGGCGTCGATCTGCCGCGGATCGCGCAATAAACCACCGCCGGCGCATTTGCGGTACACGACGGGGGCGGGACAGCCGAGGTTCAGATCGATCGCCGCGATGGGGTATTGCTGGAGGTCGCGGGCTGTGCGGACGAGAGACGGGATGTCGTTCCCGATCATCTGCGCAATGACGGGATGGCCTCTCGGGCTGTGCGTGATTGATCGGAGTATCGAGGGTTCGAGTGTTGATCCTGCCCGCACCCGAAAGTACTCCGTGAAATAGAGATCGGGCCCCCCGCAGGCCGCGATCAAGTTCCAGAACGGAAGATCGGTCACGTCCTGCATCGGCGCCAGCGCCAGGACAGGTTTCCCTGAGTGAATGAGTTCTTCGAAAGCTGGCGGATTCAATGTGGCTGCGCCTCTTGGAGGTGGCGAATTTTAGAGTAGCCGCGAGCCGTTCTTTGGCAAAATAGGGTTCGGGGGAACGGTGCTTGGGCAGGACTTTTACACAGATGCAAGCGCTTTTTGCGCTCCCGGGACATTCGGGCTGCTAAAATTTCATTTGAGAATACGCATAGTTTTCCTCGACAGAGGGCCGCCGGACGCATACGGAACACCCCATGCCCAAAAAACCCGCCAGCAGTTCCACCGCCAAAGCCAACTCCGCATTCATGAAGCCGGTGCAGCCAGACGATGCACTTTCCGTCATCGTTGGATCGAAGCCGATTCCCCGGAGCGAACTCACAAAGAAGCTCTGGGATTACATCAAGAAACATAAGCTGCAGGATGAGAAGAAGAAGACGCAGATTAACGCCGACGACGCTCTCAAAGTCGTATTTGGGGGAAAGAAGTCGGTCACGATGTTCGAGATGACGAAGCTCGTCTCAGGTCACATCAAGAAGGACAAATAGTAACCCCGGTTCTTGTGCGCCGCGGCGGTTCGCCGCGGCGCGCATCCGGCCCGGCTTGTCAAAGCGTTCTCGAAGGCAGCGTTAGCTACTTCGACAGCGGTTCCGGCGCGTTCCACGCCTGCACCGGAAACCAATCCCAGTAGTGCTTCGTGTGCCCGCTACTGCGTTCCGATTTCACGAAATCGAATGCAAGCGGGATTTGATAATCACCGAGTTTATCGGCGCTCGGATTGAACTGGTGGAGCATCGCCGCAGGGACGGTCCCAAGCTTGGAGTTCAGCTCCTCAAGCACCGTTCGGTGCATGCGCAAACCATCCAGCTCCACCAATTCGTGCAATAGCCCGAACTCGATCGGGCTGGTGATGCTTGCTTCGGCGGCTCCGTGATCGATCTCCTGATGACGGGGAGCCTGAAAGCAGTTAGTCAGTTCAAAGATCAGGATGCTGACGCGACCCGGTCCAGCTAGTTTGCCATCGAGCAAAATCACCGGTTTTCCGCCCTCCCAAATCACGTTGCCGCGCCAGGCGCAGTCGGCGCCCCGGATCGTGTAGCCGGTGCGGCTATCCACTGTGGATGCCATCTGGCGATAGGTCGCGCTCGCCTCGCGGAGCCATCGATCTGCGACGATGTCTGTCGCAAATTCAGGCAAATCGGCAGCATTCCCCTGGCAGGGAAATACGGCGGCCAACGCGCAAACCAGCGCGCGCCATCTTGTCATTTTGCGATGGCCTCCTTGTTAAACTGGACCCAGTCGAGATTCATTAAGCCTCCCTTGCCGGGATTCTGAAAAACGATGAAAATATCCTGCGGAAGAGGCGGGATCGAGGCGAGCGGTGAATCGATGTCGATGAATTTGTCCCAGCCGCCGGTCCGGACTACTTCGGCCGTCGCCAGTACTTCGCCCGAGGGCGACCCGGCGCGGACGTTGATTTTTCCACCTTCGCCGCCCGACGATACGCGGAAACGAACACTTCCGATTCCGGCAAGGTCAATTCCAGCGTACTTAATGTAATTACCGTCGCTGATCGATCCTACTACTTTGCCTCCGCTTGCAGAGCCTTCCCCGATGAGTTTCGGTCCATGGATTTCATCGGCAAGCTCCGCTTCAAGTCTGCGTGAGCGCAGGTGCACGACCGCCTTGCCGGTGAGCGGATTTGCCGGCGGTCTCCCGAGATCTGTGTAGCTCGCTTCGAGTATGCACGCGACCGTCTTGCCGTCTTTGGGAGCCTCCACTTCCCCCGCAAGCCCGCGGGCCAAACCCGGAGCGGCTTTTCCCGGTTCGAGGCCATAAATCCAGCGTACCATGATGTGCACTTCGTCCTCGGTATGCTGCGCATGAGCCAGCATGCCGACCTGGCCCCAAACTCCCGTGGAACCCTTGATAACCCGCTGAACGCTCGCGCTCTCGGCGCCGCTTTGGCCGCGGTATTTCTCCGCGATCTTGACGAGGGGCGGCCCGACTACCTGTTGATCGATTGCATGGCAGTTGAAGCAGTCGCTCTGCTTCATAAGGGCGAGACCGGGATCGGTCGCGCTCCCTTTCCCGTCGGCTGTCTTCCACGAGGCGCTCACGAAAGTCCGCGCTGCAAATTCGTCCGGCTTTGAGGTCGAATCACCGTCTTCCACGTCGCGGATGGAGACCTTGTATTGGATTTTGTCGCCCGGGCCGAAGAATTGTCCATCCTTTGGAGACTCGAAGCGGACGTCGGGAGCGGTGTTGCCGACGGTGATCGGGACGGACGCCGTGCCGACCGCCCCCTGGGTGTCTTTCACTTCAAGGGTGGCAATGTAGTTTCCTGGCTGCGGAATCGTTACTCGAGCGGAGGCGGTAGTGGCAACCACGGCGCCGCCGGGCTGGAGCTTCCACTGATACGTTAGCGGTTCACCTTCCATCTGGCGCGAGCCTTCCGCCGACAAATCGACGGCAAGCGGCTCGCGTCCGCTCGCGTTCTTTGCGCTGGCGGCGGCTACTGGCGCGAGATGGCCAGCCTGGAATGAAATCCGGCGCAACGCCGAATCTTTGTTGGCTCCCCAGGTCTCACCGTATTCGAGGAGCCAGAGCGCGCCATCCGGACCGATAATCATATCCACGGGACGCTTGTACGTGAGCGCTTTGGTGAAGTCTTCAATGTCCACTCGATTCTCCCGCGCGTCGAGACGCACCCATTTAATGAAAGGACGCTGCCAATCGTAAATGAGGACGCAATTGTCGTAGTAACGCGGGAGGCCTCCTGTTTTCTCATAGGCAGCCTGCCAGCGATACACCGGGCCGGCGCACGCGCAGCGGCCCTCTTTTCCGAGCTCTGGAAATTCCTTGGAGGCTGCGTAGGGATAGTAGATCCAGGCCGGCTGCGCCGGTGGGAGATCGTGCCTGCCCGTATTGTTGGGGCTGTTGTTTACCGGATGGAGCGGATCGTATTTTGCTCCAGCCTTCTTCGCCTCAAAATCGTAGGCCGCATATGCCTGATTATTGGCGCGGAAATAGGGCCAGCCAAAATTGGCTGCGCGCGTGACCTGATTGATGTCATCGTACCCACGCGGCCCCCGTTCCGCGCTGTCGCCGCCGGCATCGTTGCCGACGTCTCCGTAATAAAGAATCCCCGTCTTCGGATCGAAATTAAACCGCCAGGGATTCCGGCACCCCATCACGTAGATTTCGGGGCGCGTTCCCGGAGTCCCCGGCGGGAAGAGGTTTCCAGGCGGGATCGTGTATCGGCCATCGAGCGTTGGCTTGATTCGATTGATCTTTCCGCGAAGGTCGTTCGGATTGGCCGCCGACTTCTGTGAATCCCACGGATTCCGGCCAGGGCGCTCATCGAGGGGCGCAAATCCATCGCTGGCAAATGGGTTGGTATTGTCTCCCGCGGAAAAATAGAGGCATCCATCCGGTCCAAAACGAACGCATCCGGCGTGATGGCAACACTCCTTGCGCTGCTCCTCGTAAGTGAGAATCTGCTTCTCGCTCGCCAGATCGATCGAGTCCCCTTTGGCCTCGAACCGGCTCAGGCGCTGCCCGCTGAAATCGGTCGGCGAATAGAGAAGATAGATGAAGCCATTTCGCGCGAAGTCGGGATCGAGCGCCATGCCCAGCAAGCCGTTCTCCTGCTGGTTGAAGACCTTAAGCGTGGCCGCTTCAACCGCCTGCTTCGTGTCGTAGTGGAAGATTTTCACCTTCCCCTCGATCTCGATGAAAAACAGCCGCCCATCAGGCGCAAATTGCAGCTCCATCGGCTGCGGCATGCCTTCCAGCAATGTCTCGACCTTGTAGCGGTAGTCGGGAGGCGGTTCGGCGGCGCACAGAGGGATCGTGCAAGGAAGAATCGAGAGCAGTAAAAGGGCGGATGGGCGCATTGCAGAGAGCGAATTTCGGTGAGTTTAAGACGCTTGCGAACGAAAAACTTAGCCGCAGAGGCAGCGGGCGATCCGAAATCCGATTTGGATCGCGCGTGTTCTTTGAAAAAAGCTTGTGTTCACGCTCGATTCGCTCATGATCCGAAAAGCCGCTCATTTTCTGGTAAATATTAATGCGGCGGCGCAAGAAACGGCTCCTTTGATCTCACCATGACGCGATATCGATACTTAACCGCCCTCCTGATGGCTCTCGCTGCTGGGGGATCTCCAGCCGCTCACGGGCAAGCTACGATCAACGCCACCAACGCATATGCGTGGGGCGCCAACGTTGGCTGGACCAATTGGCTCCCAAGCAGCGCGAACGGGGTGGTGATCGGTGAATACGTGCTTTCCGGCTATGTTTATGGCGCCAACATCGGCTGGATCAATCTGGGCAATGGCAGCCCAGCGGACCACATCCAGTACTTGAATAACTCCGCGACCGATTTCGGAGTCAACCTGCTGGCCAGTCCCGTTCCGGGCTTCAGCCTGCTTCGCGGTTTTGCGTATGGAGCAAACGTGGGCTGGATCAATTTTGAGGCGACCGGAAATCCGCAAGTGAACTTGGCCAATGGCCAGCTCACCGGTTACGCCTACGGCGCCAACATCGGCTGGATCAATCTGGGAACCGGTTTTCTTCAGA
This sequence comes from Chthoniobacterales bacterium, assembly GCA_038238905.1. GTDB lineage: Bacteria > Verrucomicrobiota > Verrucomicrobiia > Chthoniobacterales > Chthoniobacteraceae > JBBSFI01. The sequence goes on from JBBSFI010000013.1 coordinate 23,883, forward strand.
CCGATCGGATCGCGCCAGGGATCGACACGAATGCCAGCGGCCTTCCGGATGCATGGCAATATCTGTACTTTGGCGGACTGGGTGTGGACCCAAATGCATCGCCTTCGGGTGACGGCGAGACGAACCGGCAAAAGTATCTCGATGGCGATAATCCACTTCTTCCGGGCAGTCATTTGAGCATTATCTCGATCGTGAAACCGGGTCTCAATTCGACTGTCTTGCTCACGTTCACCAGCAATACGACGCGGGAATATCAGGTCCAGAGCAAGACGGACCTCACTGTTGCCGGATGGCCGGATTCTGGCTTGGGATTATTTTTTGGCGACCCCGGCAGTCAGACATCGCGAACCGTGATGACTGCGGCAGCGCCGAACGCGCCCCAGGAGTTTTTCCGGGTTCAAGCGTCACTGCCGGCGCTCATTCACTGACCGAGCGGGCAGCTTTACCGACCCGGCGCTGCTCGTTTCTCCCGCGCATGCTGCAGATTGCGCCGCGCTGCGTCGTCGGAAGGATATCGGGCTAGATACCGGGTCCAAATCGCCTCAGTCTGTTCCCACTCGCCTTTGGATGCAGACATGGCGCCGAGTGTGTAATACGGCTCCGCAAGTGAGGGATCGAGATCTATGGTGTGTTCAAGCCATGCCGTGGCCGCCGATTGATCGCCGCGCTTCTGTAGGATACGCGCAATCCCGAGTGAGCACTTAGCGTAATCAGGGGCAAGACGGATGCCCATTGCGTAGTCTTCCAGGGCGGCGCTGTCCCGCCCCAGAGCGGATTCCACAGTTCCCAAGTCCAGCCAGATCGCCGGGACGGTCGGCATGATCTCCAGAGCTTTGAAATAGCAGGCGCGCGCCTGTGTCCACCGCTCCTTTGCAAGATAGCCGGTTCCTAGATTGAGCCATGCGAGGCCGTTGCGGTCTGTGACATGGACCGCTCGCGTGAAGACCGTGATACTATTGCGCCACGTCTGCACCTGCACGAGGGAGCAGAGCACCAACCCGGTGACTGAGCCCATGGCGAACGAGAAGGCCAGTAAGCGCCGTTTGGCAAGCCAATCTGCGAACGTCCAGACCACAGCGATCGACAGTCCGATCGCCGAGGGATACGCATACCGATCTGCCATCGATTGATTGCCGATCTGAACAAGCCCGATGACGGGGCCGAGGGTCGCGACGAACCAGATCCATCCAGCGAGCTGGTAGGGCGATTTGCGGACTCGCAATAGGGCGACTGCTGTTATTGCGAAGAGGGAGACTGCTGCGAGAAGCACCTTGCCCAAGGGGAGGCCGGCGGCGCCTGGGTGCGGGTAGTAGATGCAAAGATCGTCCGGCACAAAGACGCGCCGGGTGTAAGTGGCGTACGAGACAATCGCGTTTTGGATCCGAACCGCGATTGGGAGCCAGTCGGGCGGCTGAATCGCGTGCGCGTTGCGCTGGCTGACGACCGCGAGGTACGCCGCGCCTGCGGCGAGCAGAAGCAAAGCGACTTTCTCAGCGGCTAATTTGAGCAGCCCCATTGTATTGTGCTTCGCGCCACGCCACCGTTGGAGTGGCCACCAATCCAAAAGCAGAAGCACAAAGGGAATCGAAACGCCCATCGGCTTCGACATGAGGGCGCAACTGAAAGCGAGCAGCAGAAGCAGATAGCGCACAGCCCCCGGCCGCCGTGCGTAGTGCGCATAGGCAAGCAGCGTGCAGAAAAAGAAGGTGGCGCTCAGGAGATCCTTACGTGCAGAAAGCCAGCAAACCGGCTCCATATTCTGTGGGTGAATAAGGAAGAGCAGCGAAACCAGCGCCGATCGGCGCCACTCGCCAGTGAGTTGGTAGAGCGCGCTTGCGAGCAGGAGGCTGTTTAAGATGTGGATGGCTGCGCTCGATAGGTGGAAGCGCCCGGCATCGAGGCCAAACAATTGCGCGTCCAGCAGCCGCGACAGCAGGGTGATCGGACTCCAGTACTCCGCGAATGCGCTCGGCCCCGAAAGATTTGCGGTGAAAGCCCATCGCGTGCTGGCCCACGTCAAACCGTGCGCGAGCCACGGATTGCCGCTGAGATAGATCGGGTCGTCAAAGTTTAGGAACTCAAAACCACCCACGCCGTGGTAGATCAGTCCACCGAGTCCGAGCGTCAATGTGGCTAGGAGCAGCACTCGGAACCGCCTCGCCAGCCTTAATACCTTGGACGTAACGATGTTGGGAAGTGCGGCGTGCCGAGAATCGCGATCATCGAAGTCGGAGGCGGTCTGTAGAGGATCTGGCGGTTGCATCGCGGAGAGGCGCCGGCTAGTTAGGAAAGACACCGTTCGCGGAGAATAATCACGGCGACGGTAACGGTATCTACAGGAACGGTGCGAAGCATTTGAGGCAGTTTATCGGCTTTTCGGTGGATTTCGGAAAGAATGAATAGCGAATCTGCCGACTTCCCGGTATCGTACGCGAATTGAACCGGTCGAGAAGCAGACATCGCTCCGCTAAACCCGGCCATGCCAGCGAAGGGCTGGAGGGTTGGGCGGAAACCTAACAAATCAACCGCCGATTCTGTGTCCGTTTTCTTAGGGCAAGTACAATTCAGCGTAAGTGCTTTGAACGGAGTGCCAGTTTTCTGTAGTGTATGGGATGCAAAAACGGATTGGAGTTCTTACGAGCGGCGGGGATTGTCCCGGATTAAACGCGGTCCTGCGCGGCGTTGCCCGCGCGGCGGCGAATCGCGACTGGGAGGTGCTAGGGTTCCAGGATGGATTCGAGGGGCTGATGCCGCCGGGGCATTATGAGGCGCTCACGGTGCATCGGACGGCGGGGATCATGCCGCTTGGCGGGACGATTTTGGGCACGACCAACCAGGGGCACTTCGTGGCGAAGAGCGGGGCAGGTGCGAAAGCCGCGCTCGATCCGGCGGCGCTGGCGCTGGCGAGGCAGACCCTCGCGGAGTCGCGCATAGAAGGATTGATCGTGATTGGGGGCGATGGGTCGCTCACGACGGCGCAATGTTTCTTCGAGGCGGGTGTGCCGATCGTCGGCGTGCCAAAGACGATCGACAACGATCTGGACGCGACGACTACGACTTTCGGATTTGATTCAGCGGTGGCCTGTGTGGCCGAATCGCTGGATCGGCTGCACACGACCGCGACGAGCCATCGCCGGGTGATGGTGGTCGAGGTGATGGGGCGTCACGCGGGGTGGATCGCGCTCTACGGTGGATTGGCAGGCGGCGGCGACATCATTCTGATACCGGAGATCGATTTCGATTGGGATGTGGTCGCGGGGGTGGTGCGCAAACGGGAGCAGGACGGCGCGTGGAGTACGATGGTGGTGGTCTCCGAGGGGGCGAAGCCGGCGAATGGGAAGCAGCAGGTGCGCGCCTTGCGCGCGGGTGAATACAAGCTGGGCGGGATCGGGGAGACTGTCGCCGCGGAGATTGCCGAGCGGACGGGGAAAGAGGCGCGGTGCTGCGTGCTGGGGCATCTGCAACGGGGTGGCGCGCCGACGACGCTCGATCGTATTTTGGGGACGCAATTTGGGGTAAAGGCTGTCGAGATAATCGCGGCTGGGCGCTTCGGGCAGATGGTAAGTTACGACAACGGGTCGGTGAAGGAGGTGCCGATCGCTACTGCGGTCCACCGGCTGCGGACGGTGCCGCTGGATCATCAGATGGTCGAGACAGCTCGGGCGGTTGGGATTTCATTTGGCGTATGATCACGCGCGGGGTGAGGTTTCCGTGGGGAATATGGAGGCCTCAGCCCTTGGCGGTTTGCTTTGGGATGGTGACGGCTGGGCCGTCTATTTTTGCGCCGCGATTCAGGAAAAGACTTTTAAGCTCGGGGGTGTAGTATTTGCGGTCGTCGGGGACGCCGTGCTCGGCATTTAACATGAGGTAGATTGAGGCGCCGGGGTTGAGGAAACGCTGGATGTCATTAAGGAAGAAATTCCATTCCGCCGGGCCCCAAAGGTCTTTGGAATCGTGATTGTTAAAGCATATGGCAAAAGCCGTAATGAGATCGTACGGGGCATTTTCCAGGGCAGGCAGTGGCGTGAACGGCTCGATGCGGCAGATGACGCGGGTGAGGGCAAGGTGTTTGATGACTTCGCGAAACAGCGTGCTGGTGTCGATGTCGACGCCGGTCGCGGTGTGTCCGAGGAGCTGGCAGATTCTCACGAAATACCCGGGGCCGCAGCCGAGGTCGAGGATGTTAAGCGGCGGCAATCCGTAGAGACCGAGGCGATCGGCCATCCGGAGGTTTTGGAGCAGGATGCGCCGCAATTCGAGAACGTACTTCTTTGGGTTCCGCAGACGGGCGGCGCCGGAGTCGTCGCTGAACCGGACCTGCAGTTGCTCGAACTCCTGTGAGCAGATGTTTTTATACAGGTCGTCGATCGAGATCGCGTAGATCTTTTTGCGAACCCATTTGGACGGTTTGCGCAGGAGTGGGATGCGGCCCGCGAATGCGAGCGCGTTTCGGAGAAATCGCATGAGATGAAACAGGTTACAGGAGGGAGACAAAGCCCGGTGCTACATAGTGCTTCCGCCATCGACGCTGCTGGCGGTCCACAGCAGTGTGACGATCACATTGATAAGGGCAAGGCAGGTCACCGACCAATCGACGACATGGCGCAGTGGACGCGATGTCCCGGTTATCGTAATGCTCGCGCGATCGGCGTACCGGTTATAAATGTATGAGAGGATAAAGAGAGCAGGGAAGTAGAGGGAGAGGACGAAGCGCTGGCTTCTTGCCAGGACGGCCCACCAGCAATACAAGCCGAAGTAAGAGCCGAAAAAGAGGAGGCAAAAGAGCGCGAGAAGCCGGAAACGGCGGAAATCTGCCGCGACAAGCCGGCGAGAGCGAATCGCGGCATACAGACCGGCGGCGGCATAAAGGATCAGAAACGGGGTGTACCAGAAGGAATGAAACACTTCCGTAGTCATGCGTCCGAAGCCTCGAGCGATGCGGCCCACGATCTGCCCTGGGGTGTGCATGGCGAGGTATCGCCTGGCAGTTGGCAATTCCTCGCCTGCATCGGACGGGAACCGATGGCGGTCGTCGTACTTGAGGGAAAAGGCTTTCCACTCCGGCGCAGAGTCGCACCACATATAGATCGTCGAGTTGACGTTATAGAAATAGCGGCCGTAGCGTTCGTTGGACTTGCGCAGGTAAGGATAAAGGATGGCCAGAAAGGTGGCGAGGACCATCGCTCCATAGATTGCACGGATGAGGAAGAGGCGGGCAGGCTTTGCTTCGCTATGCCTGGCCAAGGCAGCGCTGGATTGGCGCGTGGACTGGGAAGCGGTATCCGAAGGCTCGGGCGCAGCCGCCGGAGTGGGATCGCGTTCACCGACGAGGGCTGGAAAGGCGATGCGAAGTCCGTAACAAAAGAGGAAAATTGCGACCGCCACCGGCGCCGAGGCCTTGGTGTAATGCGCGATGGCCAGCATCGCGCCCAAGGCGAGTGCGATCCCGAGCGACGGTTTGTCCAGCATCCGGAGCGTAAGCAAAAAGCAGATGAACAGGAGGAGATAGAAGAGCAGCTCCGCGGCGACGTAAGGCGCCTTGAGCGCATAGACTCCATAGGCGGTGACGAGGATGACGTTAATGGTGTGATGGAGCGGAAACCACTTTCGGAACAGCAGGTAAACCACGCCAAGCACCGCGATCGAAAGAACGATGTTTGCGAGCTTGGCGCGCTGGAAGAACTGCTCCGTGGTCATGTCTGGACGATAGACAAACGATTGGAGGATCGGATAAAGAGGCATCCGATTGCGCGGTCCGACGTACTGGAGATGGTTATCTGAAAGACGCTTTGCGTAGTTCAGCATGGCGCCCTGGTCGTGCGCCTTTAGATTGGTATTTAAGTGAGTGGACTGTATCTCGGCGGCTGCAAAGTAGAGAACGCCCGCGAGGAGAGCGCCGAGGATAAGCCAGAGCCTGTTTGAGTGGTGCATTGGAGTTGCGAAGGTTTCACGCGAAGCCGCGAAGAAGGAAAGGGACGGCGGCTTGGGTTCCATGTGGGTTTGGCGCACACGTTGCCGGGCATGGATCGGTCACGCGGGGGCGCGGAGTGCGCGGAGGGTGAAGTGCCGAGAGGGGTGCGCACGGTTGCGTGGCGTTGACGGGCACGCAAACACAGAGCTTTGGGCGTTGGATGTCGTGCGACATCGCGCGGTTTGGTGAGGGGCTACCCGGGAATCTCTGCGGCCCGCGGCATGCGGAGTATGGTGGGGAGATTCGTCGCTGCCGGGGTGCTCTCTTTGAGGCCGAGGATCTTTGGCGCGAGTTGTTTAACGAAGTTGTCGAGCAGGACATCGGTTTGTTCCTCGTCGCGCCCAAATTTGTCGCGGGCTTTGGTTATTTCGGCAGTGAGCATGACCATGGCCCAGCGTTGATCCTCGCCCTTAAGGATGCGATCGCGCGAATCGATCCAGACACGGCCGAGGTGTGTGGATGCGGTCTGATCCGCGCCGACGAAAAAGTACAGGCATATACTATTGATCGGGATCACGGTATTGCTGGCGAGAATCGTGCGGGAGAGCCTCAGCCGGGTAACGGGAAGGGCGGTTCCATCGGCGAGTTGCACCACATGAGATGTTCCATGGCCGACAGCCCATCCCTGGGCGTTGAGGCAGCGTTCGGGGCGATGAATTCCGCGCATCATGTCGGGCCCGGAAAGTACGATGGACGTGAGCACTTCGCCGCCGCGGGTGTCTTCATACAGTTTCCGTGCGAATTGCGCGTCGTAACCGAGGACTTCGTGCTCTTTCTGGGAGACCTGGAGGTCCACTCCCCACCATTCGCCGATGGCATCGGGAAGATTCATCTGGATGCGAGACTTCTTTTCGTAGGCCTTCGGCAGCAAGGCGACGGTGCTCATTCCAACGAGGAGAACAATGAATAGGACAGCAAGACGGCGGGTCATTTTTGGAAGATGGCTGCCGGGCGGGCTGCGGCAGCCGGAATGGCCAGTCTTCCACGGCAGCGAAGCGGGCGCAACCGGTGAGATGCCCAGGAGCGTCCATTCGCACTTGCGCAGGGCGCCCTGCCTGACGACTGTCGCGGTCCTCAAATGCTCACGGTCGCCCAAATATCGAAGTCCTTCGGAGGACGCACGCTTTTCTCCGAAGCGTCGTTGCAAGTGAATCGTGGCGAGCGAATCGGGCTGGTGGGCCCGAATGGGGCCGGCAAATCGACTCTCTTTTCGCTCATCCTCGGCGAGGCGACGCCCGATGAGGGGCGGATCGTTCTGGAGAAAAATGCCACCCTTGGCTATCTGCCGCAGGAGAGCGCTCCGGCTGGTGACGAGACGGTCCTTTCTTTGGCGAGCGCTGTGTCGCCGGAATTCACAAAGGCGCGCAACACGATCCGCGCCCACGAGGCCAGTGCGCAATCGGAGGACGACGAGGCGTACCACGATGCGCTCGCGTGGTTTGCCGAACACGACGGCTACCAGACGGAGGCGCGGGCTAAGCAAATCCTGAGCGGGCTCGCGTTTCGCGAGATCGACTTCGAGCGCGCGGCGAAGACCCTTTCGGGAGGCTGGATCATGCGCGCGCATCTCGCGCGTTTGCTCGTCCACGAGCCGGATCTGCTCCTGCTCGATGAGCCGACGAATCATCTCGATCTCGAATCGCTCGTCTGGTTTCAGAATCATCTGCGGGGCTATCCCGGTGCGATCCTCATGATTTCGCACGATCGCGAATTTCTGAATCAGCTCGTCGGCTCAATTCTGGAGATTTCGCGGCAGCGGCTGACGCGTTACCGGGGGAATTACGACGACTATCTGCGGGAGAAGGCGGCGCGCGAAGAGCAGCACCTTTCCGCGTACAAGAACCAACAGAAGGAGATCGCTTCGCTGCAGGAGTTTGCGGATCGTTTTCGAGCCAAGGCGAGCAAAGCGTCGCAAGCCCAAAGCAAGCTGAAGCAGATCGAGCGAATGGACAAGATAGAGGCTCCGCTTACGGCTGAGAAGAGCGTCGCGAAATTTCGATTTCCGCAGCCGCCGCGCTCCGGCCAGCGGGCGCTTTCGCTGAAGGGGATCGATTTCGCGTACGGCGAATCGGTTGTGTACAAGGGGCTGGAATTCGCGGCGGAACGCGGGCAGCGGACGGTGCTGGTGGGGCCGAACGGAGCGGGAAAATCGACGCTGTTGAAGCTGGCCGCCGGAGTGCTGGAGCCGCAGGCTGGAGTTCGCGAGGTGGGGCACAATGTGAAGGTCGGCTACTTCGCACAGCATCGCGTCGAGATGCTGAACTCGCGGCACAAGGTGCTGGAAGCGATCCTCGACTGCCCGCAGCCGGTGGCCGAGCAGACAGCGCGCACGGTTCTTGGCTCCTTCCTCTTCCGCGGTGACGATGTCTTCAAACCGGTGGGCGTGCTGAGCGGCGGAGAGAAATCGCGGCTGGCGCTGGTAAAGCTGCTGCTCGATCCGCCGAATCTCCTTCTCATGGACGAGCCGACGACCCATCTCGACATGGGATCGATCGATGCCCTCGTCGGCGCGCTGGCGCAGTACGAAGGGACGCTGATCTTCATCTCGCACGATGTCTATTTCATCCGGGCCATCGCAACGACGGTGCTGCGGATCTCGGCGGGGCAGCTCACGCCGTACGCCGGGAATTACGACTACTACCTCGATAAATCGAAGGCGGGATCGGCGCGGGAGGCGCTTACCGCCGGCGAGAAACTGACGGATTTTCGTCCACCCAGCGAGTCGGGGCTGGCGCCCGTCCGCACGGCGCCGGGCCTGCGCGAGATCAAGGAGCAGCGCCGGGCCGAGGCGGAAAAGCGGAAACAGGAGGCCAAGGCCAAACGGGAGCGCGAGGCGCGCGTGACGACGATCGAGATGCAGATTCTTAATCTCGAAGGTCGCAAAAAAGAACTGGCTGCGGAGTTGGAGGAGCCGGGCGCGTACGACGCGGGCGGCAATGCGATGAGGCTGAATCGGGAATTGAACTCGGTTACCAGGGAAATCGAGAGATTGACCGCCGAATGGGAGAAATCAGCTCACGAGGCAGAAAAGGACGGAGCATGAAGGCTTGCGGCCGGGGACTTCGTCTGATGCTATGCCAAAACCAAACCACTCTATGACCCTTCCGAATATATCCCACTTATCGCGGCTGGCGCCGCTTGTCTTGCTAGGCTTCAGCGGTTGCGACTTGCAGCAAAAGCAGGCAGTCGCACAGCAGATGCAGGCGAAGGACCAGACGATTGCCGAATTGCAAAAGAAACTGGCCGACGCGCAAAGTGCGCCGGCTGCATCCAGCGCGCCGATCGATGCGGACAAGCTCGCCGATGTGATCGCAAAGCGGCTGGATGAAAAGAGCGCCGCGCAGGGGCAGGAGATCAAGGCCAAACTCGACGAGCTCCTGCAAGCGGCCAAAGGCGGCGGATCGCAAGCGGCCACCACTCCCGGCAGCGGCAGCGCCGGGGCCGCGCAGCCTGCCGCTCCCACGGCGCGCGCTGAGGACACCTCGGAGCGCAAGACCGCTAGGATGATGAATCCCGGGGCTGGGTCGAGCGGCGGGAAGGCGGGATTGATGAATCCCGGCAAGAGTCCGGAGGGTCGCGAGAAGATCAAGCTCCAGACGCCGTAGCCACCGTCCCGGCTGCACGCGCCAGCGCATTCGATTGTCGGGGATACAACTCATTGCCGTCGCGGCGGCATTCGGATTGCCGATCCCGCTGGCATCGATCGCGCGATCGGCTGGGCGGGAGCGTTTTCATTTGGCGGTTTGCCACTGGCTCGGGGCCGGGTTGCTGTTATTGCTCGCGCTCGATTCGGCGGAGAAATTGCAGGACGGAACGTTCACTTTTCAAAAGGCGCTTCCGATGCAGCTCTGCGATTGGGCGCTCTTTGCGTGCGCGGCGGCGCTGCTTTTCCGTTCGCAGGCTGCATTCGATCTCGCGTACTTTTGGGGAATTGGCGGGACGCTTCAGGCGCTTTTTACGCCAGCGATCGGCGCGGATCTGCAGTGGTGGCGCCTGGCGGGATTTTTTGCCATCCACGCCGGGATCGTAGCAGGCGTCCTCTACCTCCTTCTGGCGCGGAAGTTTCGGCCACATCCGTCTTCGATCCTGCGTGTGGTGGCCTGGTCCGAGATCTATCTTGCCGCCGCGCTGGCGGTAAATCGGTGGACGGGCGGGAACTACGGATTCCTTCGCGAGAAGCCGGCGACCCACTCGATGCTCGATTATCTGGCATCCGATCACTGGCTTTACGTGCTGGAGCTCAACGGCATGGCGATCCTTTTCTTCCTGGCGCTGTATGCACCGTGGTTCGCTGTCGATCGCGCTCGGCGACCGGAAACGGATTAGTGTTTACGCACAGACTCGATATGTTTGGGAAATGGAATCGCTCGAGAAAACCATCGTGGTGAATGCTCCCGTGGCCCAGGTGTACTGGCAGTGGACCCGCGTGGAGGAGTTTCCGCTGTTTATGAAGTCCATCCGCGAGGTGCAGCGGATCGACGAGCAGCGTTTCCTGCTCAAGTCGGAGCGGGAGGGGCATTCGGTGGAATCGGTCGCGGAGATCACGCTCACGATTCCAGAGCAGCGCTTTGCCTGGAGAACCGTGGCTGGGGCGGAGAGTTCGGGAGTGATCTGCGTCAAGCCGATCTCGGACGAAGCTACTGAGGTGACTCTCAAGATGAAATATGTTCCCGACGCCGACCGAAATCGACCCGCGGCGCTCAGCATCCGGCTGGAGGCGAATCTCGCCGGCTTCAAGGAGTATATGGAGAACGCGAAATCGCCCCCGCAAGGGTCACGGCTGTGCAGTGACGATGTCAGCGGAGTCCAGCGGCAGGGAGAATGAGATTCCATGAGGCGAGGATTTAAACTCCAGCCGGCCGCGCTTTGCGCTCTCGACCGACCGCGCGGTGAATGGGAGAACCGCTTCAATCTTCAGTTCATCGATAGGCTCCCCGCGCCAGTTCAGGCGTGGCGTCTCGCATAGCGGGGATTACCTCCCGGGCGACGAAGCGTTACAATAGTTAGTTCGCGTCGCCGTGCGATTCTCCGAGAAGATCGGGCCTCACGCGGCGGGTCTTTTCCACAGCCTTTTCGCGCCGCCAGCGGGAGATCGCCGCATGGTTTCCAGAGAGCAGGATTTCCGGCACGGGCATCCCGCGAAATTCGGGCGGTCGCGTATAGTGCGGTCCCTCCAGGATGCCGGAAGCGAAGCTCTCCTCAATGGCGGACAGCTCGTGCCCCAGCACGCCGGGAATAAGCCGCACGATCGCATCCGCCACCACAACCGCCGCGATTGCGCCGTTGGTAAGTATGTAGTCGCCGATCGAAAGTTCTTCATCGACTAAATGGTCGATCACGCGCTGATCGATTCCTTCGTAATGGCCGCATACCAGGATAAGGTGCGCCGCGCTTTCGGCGCAGGATCGCGCGATGGCTTGGGTAAATGGCCTGCCGGATGGCGATAGGAGCACGACGCGGCTGGCGGTCGTGCGCAGCGATTCGACCGCTTCAAAGATCGGCTCGCACTTCATCACCATGCCCTGCCCGCCGCCGTATGGGGCGTCGTCCACCGTGTTGTGCTTATTGCGGGACCAATCGCGGATGTTATGCGATCGCAACTCTACAAGGCCTCGGTCTTGCGCCCGTTTGATCATGCTCTCGCCGAGCATGGAGTCTGAGATGGCCGGAAAGAGCGACAGGATGTCGATTCGCAACATGGCAGGAGGATGCATCATGGCGGCGCGGAGTGCGAGGCTTTCGAGTTGATGCCCGCGCGCGTTTCCGGTAAACAGCCCGCTGTCATGCCTTACATCCTCATCGCAGGCGTCGTCGTGCTGGCGATCTTTGCCATTGTGCTGCTCAATTTCATCGGCACCTGGGTGCGCGCTTCCATCGCGGGCGCGCCGGTTCCGATGGCAACGCTGATCGCGATGCGCCTCCGCGGCGTGCCGGTGATCCAAATCGTGGACGCGCGCATCACTGCGGTGAAGGCCGGCCTGCCGATCCCGAGCGATCCGCTGGAGGCGCACTATCTCGCCGGGGGTAACGTGAACCATGTGATCCTGGCCTTGATCGCCGCCGACAAGGCGGGCATACCGCTCGATTTCGACAAGGCGCGTGCGATCGATCTCGCAACGAAAGGCACAGGCAAGACCGTGCTCGACGCGGTGAGGACGAGCATCAATCCGCGCGTGATCGATTGTCCCAACCCGGCCAGCGGGAAGATTACAATCGACGGCGTGGCCAAGGACGGCATCGGAGTGAAGGCGCGGGCGCGCGTAACGGTAAGGACGAATCTGCTTCAATTTGTGGGCGGCGCGACGGAAGAAACTGTGATCGCGAGAGTAGGCGAGGGGATTGTCTCGGCCATTGGATCGGCGGATTCTTACAAGCTTGTGCTGGAGAATCCGGATCGCATTTCCAAGGCCGTTCTCGCCAAGGGTCTCGATAGCGGCACCGCATTTGAGATCCTATCGATCGACATCGCCGATGTGGATATCGGCGAAAACATCGGAGCGAAACTTCAGGCCGAACAAGCCGATGCCGATAAACGTGTGGCGCAGGCGAGAGCCGAGGTGCGGCGCGCTGCGGCCGTGGCGGCCGAGCAGGAGATGCGGGCAAGAACGCAGGAAATGCGCGCAAAAGTGGTGGAGGCCGAGGCGCAGGTGCCGCTCGCAATGGCCGAAGCGTTTCGCTCGGGCAATCTGGGTGTGATGGATTATATGAGGCTGAAAAATATCGAGGCAGACACGCAAATGCGCGGCGCCATCGCCGGAAATGAGCGCCCCTCGGAAGGCGGCGCGCAGCAGAAATAGATGGGCCACCTGATCGTCTTCATCATCCGCATGCTTCTCAAGCAGGGCGGATCGAATTCGGACGCTGCTAAGGCTAAGGCTGCAGCGGCTCAGCGCACGTTCGCCGAGCAGGAGCGCACACGCCGCTACTATGAAACGCTCGGACTTCCCCAAGCAGTCGGCGGCGCGCGCGCAGTGAAACAGATGCCGCCGCCATTGCGAATGGCAGCCCAGCGCGCAGCGAGCCGGGCCTTGCCTCCCGCGCTGCCAACCGCCGTGCAAGCAAAGAGCTTCATCGAGAGCATCGAGCTTCCGCACTTGGCGGAACTCAAAGTTCCGGAGGTCCCGGCCTTTCACACGGCGTCATCGATCGTGAGCGCGATCTCGTTTGAGACGCCATCCGTGGATCGGCCGGAGCGACTGCACGTGGAGGAGCGGCGTAAGATCGGCTTCAGCGTGCATGAACTGATCGGATCGCCGGGCGCCTTGAAGCGGGCCGTGATCTTGAAGGAAATTTTAGGGCCGCCGAAAGGCTTGCAAAGTTCAATCGGCTCCTCTAATTTTCCTGCCTTCTAAAAGCCGACGTGGCGGAATTGGCAGACGCGCTAGACTCAAAATCTGGTGTCCGAAAGGGCGTGTGGGTTCGATCCCCTCCGTCGGCACTCCCTCGGGGAATCTCAATGGGATAAGAGGATGAACGGCACGGATCGGAAGCCGCTTTTCCGTCATCCGCTCGTTTTTCTTGCGCGGGCGCGTGTTTGCCTTGAACGATCTCCCCGCCTTTTTCAATGAACCCGTCTCCCGATACTCTCCGCGCGCTCGCCTCGAAGGTGGGCACTCCATTTTGGCTGTACGACGCGCCAACGATCGGGCGCCGGATCGAGGAGATCCGGCACATCGCCGGGACGGAAGGAGTGCAGGCGCGTTTTGCGATGAAAGCTTGCCCGGCCACGAAGGTGCTCAAGGAGGTGCTGAAGGCGGGGCTCTGGATCGACGCGGTCTCGGGAAATGAGCTTTTGCGGGCGTTGCGGGCCGGATTCGCGCCAGGGAACAATCCCCCGGTCATCATGCTTACGAGCGATGTCTTCCGGGACAATGCGCTCCAGACGGTGATCGAGCATGGGCTGCTGCCCAACGCGGGATCGCCGGGGATGCTGCGCGATCTCGAGCAGGCGGGATATCGCGGGCCGATCTCCCTCCGCGTGAACCCTGGGTTTGGGCATGGGCATGTCAATGCATGCGACACGGGCGGGCCCAGCTCGAAACATGGAATCTGGTTTGAAGATCTGGCGGAGACTGCGGAGTGCGCCAGAAAGGCTGGCATGCGGGTGGCAATGCTGCACGCACATATCGGGAGCGGTCCGCAGTTTGAGGAGTTGCACCAGAATCTGGCTCGGCTGTCCGCGCAATTTGCCGGGCTGCTGCCGACATTTCCCGATGTCGAAGCAATCAGCCTGGGTGGCGGAATCCCGCACAACTATCGCGAACCGTCTTCGCAAATCCCGATCGAGCCGCTGCGAACGCTTTTCGCCGATTGCCGCGCGCAATTGAGCGCCGCTGCGGGGCGGCCTGTGCGGCTGGAGATCGAGCCCGGCCGCTACTACGTGGCGCCGGGGTGTACGCTGGTGACGCGGGTGTGCGACGTGAAAACAACGCGAACCAACGAAAAGGGGAGCGGAGCGACATTTGCCATGGTCGATGCAGGTTTCGTCGATCTGGTGCGCCCAGCCATGTATGGCAGCTATCACCGGATCGAGCTGGCGTGCGCCGACTCGGCGGCCAGGCCGGAAGAAGAGATCGTGATCGCTGGGGCGCTGTGCGAGAGCGGCGACGTCTTCACGCGAGACGGATCGGAACTGCTAAGTCCACGGCGAATGCCACGACCCGTGGCGGGCGATCTGCTGCTGATCCGCGATGCGGGCGCCTATGGGTACGCGATGAGCTCGAACTACAACTCCATCGGACGCGCGCCCCAGCTTTGGCTCTCTCACGATGGCTCAGTCCAAATGATCTCCCGCCGGGAAACGGTGGACGACATCCTAAAAGCTGAGGTGAGCGAGCGACTCATGTAACATGAGCGCCGCTTTTCGCGCAGCTATTTTGCCGCGGGTTTGAATTCCCGCAAGCGCAGCAGCATGCGGCCGCCGCCTTTGGAGGTGATCTCGGCTTTCACCATCCCGACATCCGGAGCGAGCCAGAAATCCTGCTTGCATGCGCCGTCGTCAGATTGCGTGCGGATGTGATAGCAATCCTCATAGGAGACCGCTCCGATTTGCAGAATCTCCAAGCCGAGCACCGTGCTGGTCGAGGGACGGCCCATGAAGGTCTTATTCCAGATCTGCCCGGTCTTCAGCGGCAGCACGATGTCGCATTGCTCGGTGTTTTCCGCGCGCTGCTCCTCAAGAATAAAGACTCCGGCGTCATCCACGCGGCAAAGCACTGCGTGCGCTTCCGATCCCGGTATTTGCATGGAGTCCAGCATCTGGATGTAGGAGTTTCCGCTGCGCACGACTTCGCTGCCGATTTGCCGGGTGCCGGTGGTCTTGGAGACATCGCCATCGGGTGTCGTAACGGTGATGTCCCACACCCAGCGGCTGCCAGGCTTAAGCGGAAAATAACGCTCCGCACTGGGACTCGCGAACACGGCGAGGGGCAGCAGGAGGAGCAGTCCTATGCGGTGGAACATGGAGTGGTCGATCAGACGGCGGAACGCATTCATTGCCACGGCCGAAGGGAGGCATGGCCGCCCTCGCGAGCGGGCGAAGGGTGTCTCAATGTTCGCCAGCGGCCTTGCCAATGGCGGGATTGTCTTTTTCGACGCCGCTATTCCAGTAGTTTTGCATTTCCGCAGCAGTGGGAACTTTAAGAGGGCGGACAATGCGAAAGCCGAGGAACTGTGCATCCGTATGATACCAGACGCTTTTGGGCAACTGCGGATCCTGCACTTTCCAGCTCTTATCGGAGGCGCGGCGAACGGCGCAACGAAGCGACTCGGGCTGGTCGTCATCCCATGAGCCGCCGCGAACAGCGTGCGGATACGGCTTGGCAGCCTTATTCCAAGGATCGATTTCAGGTGAGCGGGCGTAGAAGGTGGGATCGTACTGATCGAGCGTCCATTCAGCGACATTCCCCAGGATGTCGTAGAGGCCCCATGGGTTTGGCTTCTTCCTGCCGACCTTTTGATACTTGAAGTCGCTGTTCTTTCCGTACCAGCAATAGTCGCCAATCCTGGACGGGTCGTCGCCCCAGAAGTACGCGGTCTGCGTTCCTGCGCGCGCGGCATATTCCCACTCGGCTTCCGTAGGGAGGCGGTAGAAGTGGCCGGTCTTTGCGCTCAGCCATTCGCAATACTTGTTGGCAGCGTGCTGAGTCATCGAGATGGCGGGGTAACCGTCCTTGCCCATGCCGAAACTCATTTCCACGTATGGCTGCGTGGGATGGGTGATGGCGTCGGTGAGTTGATTGAGGACGGGGTCGAGCTGGCTGGCGGTGCGGATCTTCTTCTCCTCATCGGGGTACATGAAGAGTTCGAATTCATTCCAAGTGACGACGTTTTTCTCCATCCAGAAAGCGGAGACGGAGACTTCGTGGACCGGCGATTCGTCAGGCTTGTGGCCTTTTTCGGTATCGGGACTGCCCATCTTGAATTTGCCGCCAGGGATGACGAGCATGTCGTAGCTGACTTCCGAGCCGGGGATGACCGTGGAATACGGCTGCATATCGGCCTGCGCTGCGGGCGCGGGCGATTTGGCGATGCGATCGTAAATTGCCTGCACGATCTTCGCTTCGTCGCCGCCTGCGGCCTGTTCGACTTTGCGCGCGACAAGCTTGGTTCCGGCAGGGAAGATCGCCCCTTCATCGATCCACGCCTTGAGGGTATCCGTTTGAGCTTTCGTGAGCCGCTCCAAGGCGCCGGTCGCCTTGTTCTTCGGTGGCATGAGCTTCTTGGCGCCATCGGCCAGGACCGTCGAAGTGTAGAGCCGACTCTTGGATGCGTCGCCAGCAACGATCGTCTCGGGATCGGCCATCATCGTTTCCTTGCTCGACATATCGAGATCGGTGCGTCCAGTCTCGAAGTCGGTCCCTTTTGGGTTGTGGCACCGCACACAGTTGTTTTCGAGAATCGGCCGCACATCCTTCTCGAAATCGACCGCCGCTTGCAACGGAGCGAGGCTGAGACAGGCCAGGGAAACCAGGAAAGTAAATTTCATAGAAGAAGCAGGACTGGAACTTTGTACGGTCGTTGCAAAGGATTCAACGCCGAATCATCCAATATTGCGCCTGAGCCGAAAGCGCATGCCACTCCCTCACGGCACAACGGTCACCCTGTAAAATCGATGGCCGCTCCCGGCAGCCCCATCCGTGTACGAGGACGCTGCCTGGCTCGCGGTGAGGACCGGGCCGAGCGGCGTAAACCCCGACGGTCCGGAGGAGAGATCTGGGCTTGTCTCGACCTGGTACTTGATGCCAGCCACAGAGGACCAGACGATCGTTACGGAAGAAGGCGCAATGCGGGAAACCGAGGCGATTCTAAAGACGCTGGTCGGGTCCAGTGGATTTGTTCCAGCGAGCGCCTCGGCGGCATTCGTCTGGCCATCTCCATCCTGATCGCCCGCGGGATCTAGGAGCAGCGTGCCCGAGCCGCTCGACGTCGCAGGCGCGCTGGCGATGCCCGCGTTGTTGATCGACTGTGCCGTCGCGAATAAATGCTCGCCGTAGGCGCCGGTCGCGGTAACGCTCGTGTTTGTGACAATCTGGTTCAGCAGAACCGTCCCGGCGCCATTCGGAGCGGTGCTAATGATCACCCGATAGCCAGAGATCCCCCCTTGAGGATCGACCACCGCTGTCCAGCTAAACGTCGCCGTGTTCCCGATGGAGTATGCCGCTGCCGTTGAGGGAACGCCCGGAGTAGGCGGCGGCGTTACGTCGTAGAGTTTGAGATATTGCGCCTCGTACGGAGCGGCGGCCCAATCCGACACCATCGTGGGGACTGGATTGAGCTTCACATAGATGCCGTTTGCAAGCACATCGGAGCCAATGCGTCCGGCAGGCCCCCACAGCCAGGCGTTGCCGCGCGTATGATCGAATTGCAGGTCGGCCGCGATGTTCTTTACGTTATAGGTGCGCGACGGATCGATTCCAAATAGGTTGGAGCCGTTTTGAGCGATATTCACGCCGAAGGTTGCAGTCTGCGACCCTGTCGTGGTGAGATTCACAAAAGCGAAGACGACATCGGTGAGATTCGGGGAGACATTCGGGCTGGCGAATTTGCTGACGCCGAAAATGCTCGCCGGAGTGCTGTTGTCGACGGCACTTAGATAATAGCGGTTGGAGCTTTGCAGAGCCGGACTGGTCGAGCGGGCCGCCCCGATCGCAGCATAGACGGGGTAAAGCTCATGCTGGCCGTATGCATCCGGGCCGAGGGCGTCCCACGCCGGCGCCAGCGAATTGAAAGTCATGAAATGCGGAATCGGCTTGCCAAAGTTAGTTTGGTAGAAAGAGAAGCCGAACGGATCGCTCGCAGGACTGGCATTTGGCGGTGTGACCGCGCCGGAGATCCCGATCTCCTGGCCGTAAAAAATATCGGGCACGCCATCGATTGTGCAGTTGCACGCGTAACGCACGAGCGCTTGATACGGATCCGTGTAGCCCGCTTCATCGTGCGACTCAGTATCGTATAGCACCATGGCCTGACCGTACGATGCCCTGCGGCTTTCGTAGATGTTTCGGTAGTCAGTGGCGCTCTGTGCTTGGTACAAGTCGAATATCACATTCTCGTTTAACACATCGAAATGGCGGCCCGATCGATAGGTCACGGCGCCGCCATCGAGCGATTCTGCGAGAAACACGAAGTCCCATTTGTAAGAGCGGGCGACATTGACGATATACTCCCAGCATTGCGGAGGGAGACCCTGTGCGAAGTCCGCGCGGATGCCATCCAGACCGCGGTCGTCCTCCGAGCGCCGCACGGTTGGATCGGGATTCACACTGTTGCCAACGAGATTTCCTTGCGCGTCGGAATGGCCAGTTTGCTGAAGCCAGTAGGGGATGTACGACGCAAAATATTTCCAGACATTCTGCGTAATCCGATCGAAGTGTCCGTTGCCCGGTCCGTCCCCGGCGTCGGATCCCGTGCTTGGATCGAACCAATCGGCTTCGCTCTTGAAATCGGATTCCTGCTGGGCGTTATCGAGGTACACCAGGGCCGCGTAGGAGCCGAAATAGACATCGTGCACATCGACAAATTTCCCGAAATCGAACCGGTCGGCTGCCAGCGCTATGCTGCCGGAGTCGGAGGCCCGCCGGCCATAGTCGAAGAGCGAAAGATTCACCGAGTTCGTTTGATCTGCGGAGCCGCCATTCCAACGGGAGTAGAAGCGGGCCTCGACATTCCGGATTTGCGTGGCGGGATCGGTAACGCCGCTGCCGAAAAGACTCAATCCGTTTGGACCAAGCTCGCAATCGAACGCGGTATGGTTGAATGGAACATCGAGCATGACATTCACGCCGGACGAATCGGCGGCCGTAACGAACGCCTGAAACTCCGCCAGCGCCGCGGCGCGCCCGGCGGCGTCTGTCGTCGTGCCGGGACTGTACGTCTTGGCCATGTACGGATTGACCGCGAAGAAATTCTTCACCGCATACGGACTCCCCAGAGAATACGGATTTGGCGGTCTGCCTTCGGTCTGCCTCCCATCGACGCCGATCGGGTGAATCGGCTGGAGCCAGAGCCAATTGGCGCCAAGCGCCTTAGCGTAGCCGAGGTTCCATGGCCGTTTTGTCGTCGAACCCGGGCCGCCCCAAAGATCCACAAATGTGCTCCTCGTAGTAGCGTCGGTATGCGAAGAAGGCGCCTCCGCATCCATGTTGGTGACATTCAGTTCGTACATTACCATCGAACGGGCCTTTGACGGCGAGACGACGATGGCGGCGTCGCGGAAATGATAGCCGGCGCTTCCGCCGTCAAGGAAATCGTCGTAATAATGCCACGTAGTCGGGCCGTCGCCTGCCAGGTGGTAACGCGCTGTGAGCCGGTATGCGCCCGTTTTATGAACGTTCAGCGTGATTTGGTAGCCGCCGTTGACGAGACCCATCTTATACGCGGCGAAGTAATTGCTTGTGTCTCCCGCCAATATAAGGTTTCCGTTTGGAGGCAGAATCGCATCCGGGATGCCATCGCCATTGGCATCCAGATTGGCTTTATCCCGGTTGTTTAGATTCGTAAACACGTCCGCCTCATCGACTCCGAGCGTGCCAGGATCGAAGAAAACCGTGATTGGGATCGAATCGCCGTTGATTTCGTCGATATACAGATGAGTGCTTGAATAGTCGGCCTCGATGGCCGCGGCGCTCGCTGTCGTCGAGTTGGGGCTGAGTTTTAATGAAATGGCCGCCACACCCTGAAGCGCTGGAAGCGCCACGAGGAATGCGAAGGCAATGGATGAAGGTAAGAACGGGCGCATTACTGGATTATTGGAGCGCGATCGACACGCGATAGTAGCGTTGGCTTGCCGACGATGGAGGAGGGGCAGTCTGACTTCCATCGTCCGTCCAAGTAACTGTGGCGCCGGCGCCGGTGATTGCTGGCCCGGCCTGCACCCACGGGCCAGCCAGGCTCGGCGTGTAGTAGATGCGATAGACGCGGTCCGGTATGGTCGCAAACTGGACAGCAGGCTGGCCGATGCCATTGCGTGTGATCTTGATCTGCGGCGGGCCCGGAGCGGCGACAAGCGGACTCAGGTCCAGGATATACTTCTGCAAATTCGCAAGTCCATCATTGGCAGGATCGTCTCCGGAGCGCGAAAGGTCGGATGCCTGGCCTGTGGGGTGTCCGAAATACTTTTGCGTCCACCAATCGGGAATGCCATCGCCGTCGGTGTCGATCGATACCGTTGAGCCTGTTTGAAAACCGATCTGGAATGCCATCCCGGTGACTCCGAAGATCTCGAGCTGCTGCGTTTGGGCCTGGGAGCGCATCGGTACGGTGTCAAAGCCCGACGCGCTGCCATGATCGACGGCAGTGCGGTTGTAGCTCGCGTTCAATCCGCTCGCTCCGCCGTATTTAATAAAGGAGCGCACAAGGCTCTTCGGGTTGCTATTGAGAACGCTGATCTCGCTGTGCGGCTGGTCGTCCACGGTCGAGAGGTTGCCCTGCCCGTTAAGCAGCAGATCGCTAAGATTCGGCGACATTCCCGAGCGGATATAAATTTGGCTGACCGCGTCGCCGAGGGCGTACTGGACATTGAAGGCGGATGCGCGGCTGGGGAGCGTCACGGTTTTAACAATCGCTCCATCACTGCTGGTGAAGGCCCATCCGGCTCCGGACGGCGCGGCGGCGACGTTGAAATAATGATTCACATAATTTATCCCAACCCCGGGGGCGCCGGTTTGAGCGAACCAATCTTTGAGACCCGATGTGCGGTAGGCGAGCGTGCCTATGGCGCTGTCCAGATTGAGAGTTCCCTCTTCCTCGGTTTGCGAGCCGGAAAAGCTGAGCGGATTTCCCAGCGCCTGATAGACCTCGCCCGTGTTGATATCGCGAACCCATGCATTCGTCATGCGGCCTCCGAGGCGCTCGAAAATCGCGAAGACGCGATCGTTGAAAATAAGATATTCCGGTTCGCCATCCAGATCGACATCCGTCGCCTCCGTCGAGGCGGAGAAATTGTAGGCGCCAGATCGCGCCGCATTTGCCCAGGCGTCAACGCGCTTGTAAATGGCGGCATTGCGCAACTGCGATTGGCTAAAAGTCGAGATTGTAGACAGCGCCTCGTATTGTGTATCCGGATCGGCGAACGCGCCGGTGCTGAACTGATTCAAATCGTTATTATCTTGATTGTGAAACGCGGTTTCGAATGTAGCGGAATGGGCGACCCCCCTGGAGAGTGACGCCAGCAGATCATTGCTTCCACTCAAGCCGAGCACACTATTCCAAGCCGCGCCGGCCGTCGTTCCCGCGTTGGCGATCGTGCCGAAGGGCGTGACCATGTGAACTCCCGTGCGGATATCGAAGAGCTTCGAGCTGAGGCTTTCCTCGATTCCGGAGCCGTAGTACCAGTTATCGTAACTCTCCTCCGTGGCGTGATCGATCCACTCGCTGGCGGTGTTCGGCAGCACCTGCCCCGAACCGCGATCGACGTAGCCAAACGCGTCTCCCTTTCCATCGGGCGGTTGTGAGAGATCGACAGCGCCATTTGCAATTTGGTCGGGCGTAACGAGTTCGATCCACGGGTGGTTTGCCAGCCAGCGGATATTCTGATCGTAAGCGTCGGCGTTGGCTTTTGTCGTAAACGCCTCCCAATTGTTGACGAAAACGACAACTTGATCTTGCTGCGGATCGCGCGCCTTCCGGTTAAGCAATTGTCGTAGAAGGATGGGGACACCGCCGTCGCCATTATTTTGGAATAGGGAGCCGCTGATTCCGTCGTTGATGACGAAGCAATTCATGCCGTTGATGCGATTCACGCGATAGCCGTCGTTGCTCAACTCGGAGTTCCGGCCAAACCACTTTTCGATGTGTCGGGTCTGATCGATAAAAGTATAGCCGTAGCCCATATCCGCCACCTTCTCGAGTACTCCAACACCATCAACATCGCTTGACACTCCCGCATCCGACACACGTTCCGGTGTCCAGAAGACTGCGGAGGAAGGGGCCATTCCGTAAATTGCCTTCAGGTACTGGCTGGCGAGCGCATTATTATCCTGGTTATATTGCTTCGAGAGGTATGGGAGTATATGGTCGCTGAATGTGCTGCCGAGAAGGTCGATTTGTCCGCTCCCGATCATCGAGGCAATGCGCCCATTCAGAGCAGGTCCATCCCGGTACGGATGCGGGGAGTTCGCGGGAACGCTGGCCCACTGAATGGCCGATGCGAGCGTGGGTGTGATGTGCATCGCGAGCGGCGCGCCGAATGCCTGGTGCGCATCGAGCGGTCGGAATAATCCCGCGCCCGCATTTGTATTGATTAGATTCTGGATGTAGTTCCCCGGTTGAATCGCCTCGTTTCCATGCAGGATCGAGATAATCTTAATGCGCTTGCCGCAATCGTTGTCGGCCCGCAGTCCAACCCAGGAGCGGAGGACGCTCCCAGCCCCCGAAATCGCCGCTTGATCCGGACCGTAATCGGAAGAAATCCAATCGTTCCGGATCGAATCGCGGATGTCAGACCGTCCTCCGATATCTCCAGGGCCTGGCGGATTATTCTGCGTTCCGTCCTTGGTCGTGAAGACTTGATAAATAAGCTTTGTGGGATCGAGTCCATCCCACCCAGCATCCTTCAACGCCTGGCGGCTGATTGAAAACTCGACCGCGTCCAGGCTGGAGTCAAAGTATGCCTTGCCGAAGCCATTAGCGGTCGATTGAGTGCGAGTCTGTACGCCAAACTGCGATAGATCCTGGCCAATGGCCGTCGAGTGGCTCTGTGAGGCTGGGTTCCAGAGATAGACGGTTCCCTTATTTCCCTGATAGCACGCGACGACGGCCTGCCAGCCCATCGTCGTGCCGGTATCGACCTGATCTGGCAGGTTGTACTCCCCTCTGCCTGGCTGACCGAAGTTGATCGCCACATACATGTCGAGGTGGCCCTGCTCCGCGTAAGCTTGCAGGTCTTCAAAATCGATGCGGAAATAGAAGTTGCCGTCGCCGCCCTTCGCGGGATCGCCGCCGTCGCGGGCGTAGAAAGCCACCATGTCGCGCGAGCTGTCATAGCCATCGTAGGCGTGATAGACGTCTCCACCGTTTGAATTGACACCCGCGCCGTCGTAATAATCCAGGGCGATGAGGTCGCTGGCTATCCAGCCCGCAAAGGCTTTGTCGTTCGTAACGGCTCCGACTGTCACCGCTTGGCCCGGCACGGGGCCTATCGTGATCGATCCGGGAGGCGGAGGCTGCGGCGCGCCGTAGACATGTGGATCGTCGCCATTCGCGTATTTCTGCAAGTTTGTGATCCCATCGCCGGCGGGCGAACCGCTCGGACCGTTCACGTTGCTCGTGATAATTTGGCCAGTGTGCAGGTTGAAGTGGCCGATTATTCCATCCTCGAAAGGATCCAGGCCATAGCGGACCTTCCATCCGTCGGGAAGGCCATCGCCAGAGGTGCTGAAACGTCGCGGATCGGTTTCGAGCCACACAATGTCGAGACCATCAGGACGGATTGCCCCGTTGGGCCGGAATACGGCATTCAACTGTGTCTTGTTAAGACAAGTGGAAATGTAGGTCTTCCCATCCGTTGGCTCCTTGAAACGGCAGCAGAAGTCCAGGTAGTACAGGATGATCGGCTGGGAGCCAGCGGCCGTTCCCTGGACCGAAACCGGTGTAAATGGATTGTTGAGCGTGGCCAGCGTCTTAAAGTTTCCATGGCCGTCGGTCTGGTTCCGATCGATTACCGCCAAATCCACAAACCCGTTTTGATTTGCGTCCTTGGCTCCGTCCACGAGGCCGTTGCCGGTGGTGTCGCTACTGTTTGGATCGGTCTCGAGCCAGATCGCATTGGGTGATTTGGCGAGCACCGCCGCGCGATTGATTCGGGATGTGTTGTATATCGTCGGAGGATGGGCGATCGCAGTCTGAAGGCCAGTCACATCCGGAAGGATATCCACACGACCGTTGTGAACAGGGCGATAGGTTTGGTGACCGTTCCCATCCAAAATCGGGTTTCCCGTGGCGTCGAGAACGGGTGCGAACGTGAGATCCTCGATTCCGTCTTTCAATCCGTCATCGTCGGTGTCGGGCTTCGTGGGGTCGGTCATCGTCCCGGCGATGACGTCGGTGCGAGGATTGCCTTGGGCAAAAGGCCACGCGGCATAATAGCTGTAATCCTGCCCCGGAGGAGCGGAGGTGTTGTCTGTCGTATTGAAAAGCGGCGGATCGAGGTCCGGCTGGAAGTTGGGTGTGCTCCCGTTTGTGCTCGTCGTTGTGTTGGTGTCGGCGGACTTGCCCGGATCGGCCATCGGCGCCGAAAGGCCGGCTTCGAGTCCGTCGGGAAGCCCGTCCCCATCGGTATCCGGGCTTAATGGATTTGTCTTTCCGGAAATGACCCATCGATGCACCTGATCATTTGTCCACGTGTTGGGGTCGCCGCCGGGGAGGGGAACGCGCGTGAGCTCGATATCGTCTGGAAGGCCGTCGTCGTCATTGTCCAGTTTCCCAGCGACCGGAGTAACGAGCTGGCGATAGACCACGGTGACATCACGCATCGCGCTGGCAGTGCCAGCCGCTTCGGTCACAGTCGCGGTGAATTTGTAGGCGCCCACCTGCACGTTGCCCCACATAAAGCTCCAGTTTTTGCTATTGCCATTCGACGTGCTCCCGGTGAGTACGACATCGGAGGGGCTAACCGCGGGGCCGGAAGTGAATTGTATGGCCACGGACTGCGCCGCCGCGTCAGTCTGAACGATGATAGTCGTCGAGCGTTGCGCCGGGGTTGGATTTGCTACATCGGGTAGGATCGTGAGATAAGCATTTCCGTTCGCATCGACCTCCGGGGGAGTCAGTATATTGTCTGCAATGGTGACGACCGGAAGCGCCGTTGCCAGTCGAGTCGCCGACAGCGTCGGTTTGCCAGGGCTTGAATAGGTGGCGGTGATCGTATGTTGAAAGCCCGGCTGTCCATTGTAAAGATTCGGAAGCGGAACGGCCAGCTCTTCAAACTGTCCATTCGGACCGACGCTGGTGTTGTCAATGGTATAAGTGGAAGACGAAAGAGCGACTGGATTTTCCGGATTGCCCGATTCGCTGCTGGCAACCGTTATTAAGAAACGGCTCAGCAAAGCTTGCTGGCTCAATCCTGCGGCGAGCGTATTGCTGAACCAGACCTTCATGACGTAGCCAGGCCCGACTGTCGCGCCATCGGCGCTGGGATATTCGATGAATAGCTGTACGGGCGGGGCGCTCGTGTTGACGGTCCGCGTGACGGTGGTGAAATGGCCCGCGGCGTCGGAAAGCGCATTGTTGGAGGAGGATGAAAGCTTTTTCAACCGGACACTGATCGTAGCCGTGCCGTTCGAAGGCACATTCACGTAGTTGAACCGCCACTCATTGGGATACTGACTTTGAATCGTAGGGTTCGCGGTGAATGACGCCGCTTTCACCCAGGCGTTGTTGCCATTCGCGATTCCGGACTTCGAGTCGTCGTTGTTCGGATCGCTATCAACGATCTGATAATCGACTTCCGTGACGCTTTGATCGGTCCGTACGACCACGCCGTATTGCTGGCTGCCAATCGTATCTTGATTGTTCGGATATGCCACATCGCCTTGCGGCAATTGCGTGTCGTAATAGAATGTCTGCGTCGTCGTGTTATAAATTGACGAGCGGCCCTGGCGCTTCAAAAATTGACGTGTCCGAAGCACGTGAAAACCCTGGCTTAATCCGGTTTGCGGCGCCGCGTAGTCGTTGTGCGGATGCACGAGCGCGGTGTTCCCGTTAAAGCCAGTGATCTGGAAGGTCGTCATCATATCGACCTTTTGAGCGACCTGCGATGGGCCGCTGGGAAATACGGAAGCCGCCGGATTTGCGCCGTCTTGATCGCGGAAAACTCCGAGTTTGTAGGTGAGCTTCCCGCCAGGCTTCGGGCTGATGGTTCCCGTCCACCAATTTCCACCGTCCGCAGCGTTGTGGTGATAAAAGAGCGCCGCAGCCTGCGTCGTTCCGATGCCCGCGCCGCCTGCTCCTTCCGGGAAGCTGCCGTCGGATGTATAATATGCGTACATGCGGAAGCCTGAGCCAACGGCATTTGTCTTCGCCCAGATCGTGATCGCAGCGGGACTCTCTATGTATTGCGCGGGCGTTGTGTGGTCGGGATCGTTATCAACAGTCCCTTTGGGATCGTGAAACAAGAAGGAGGCCACCGTCCCGCCCTGCGTGTCGTAATTGCTGTTGGCGCCAGCCGGTCCTGCGTTTTCGCTGAACTGCCCGCTCCCGACCGTCGTAATATAGGTTTCTTCGCCCTGCGATCCGATTCCGCATTCCGTCGTATCGATTGCGCCGAACTTTTCGGGATATTGCCGATCCACGAATTGCATCTGTTCGTATCCAAGAAAGACGTCCGTTGCAACCGTGGGTGGATTGTCGCGCTTTTCGCCGCTTAAAGCCCCGAGACCCATTTGAGAATTCACGTCCACGCCGCCGTCCAGCTTGATGAGGACATTCTCAGCGGAGCCGTCGGCGCGCGCTATAAAGGAGAGCTGCGAGCCATCCGTGATCCGTGGAACGGCCCATGGATAGCTGTAGCTGCCCGCAGTCGCGCCCTGTACGCCGTAAGGATTGAAATCGGGATCGCCATTCGGTCCGTCCTTTCGAGGATATGTGAGAGTGGCCGGCGCGGTCCCGTTCTGTAGGATCGCAATCTGCTGCCCCCCGGGATTATTCCAAAGATTCGACGGCTCGGGCGTGCGCCAGGAGAAGGCGAAGTAGCCGTCGCGCGGAATGATGATATCGCCGACCTGCTGGTTGTTTGGAACCGTGTAGTAAAAACCGGCCATATTATCGCCGGCATCGGTGACGCCGCGCGCGTACTGCCACAGATAGGAGCCTGGCGCGAAAGTCGTCGTGATTCCACGCTGCTGGCCCTGCGAGCCGTTTGCGTTCATCATGAAGAGGAGCACGGTTCCGTCCGCGTCGTTCATATTGCTGTTCTCCCGCTTGTCCTGCCGCTCGAAGGCGACTACGGAGCCATCGCTCCATTTCGCGACCTGATTTCCCCGCGCGAATTGATTGTGCACATAGAGCATCGATGGGAGTTTCGGATCGCTGAACTGCCCTAGGAAGTTGTTGTAGGAATTTGCCGGGAAAGCTTTGCCACTCGATCCGAGAATCCCTGCATAATGGAACCCGTCGGTATAGACGACAGGCAAGCCCTGGCGCGCGAGGACGAAGGCGTACTGCAGAGCCTGCTTGTTTGCGTAGCCATAGTCGGCGCTCTGCACATAAGCCACGCTGATATTTGGCCCGCCAGGCAGGCCGTTGCCACCCGGGGAATCGAAGCCGTTCAGCGGACCATACGAGAATGATCCATTCATCGCGCTGCTCAAGTTGTTATCGAGGAGGCGCATCCCGGCGTCGATATACGGCTGCTGCGCCGGGGGCGCGCCCAGATGTTCACCAAAGATAATGGCGTTGGCGCGTGGCGCTTCCGTGTCGAAATTGCTCGCCCTCAAGCTCGACGGACTAAATGCGTGTGTGAGATTATGCTGTAGCTGAATCTGGCCGCAATAACCGTACGAGTTTGTGTCTTTGTCCGCCCCATATTCGGCTCCGAAGAAGTCGTCTCGGACTGACTTGACCGCGTCAAGCCGCATGCCGTCTGCCTTGGTTGTGTCGATTTCCCATCGCGCGGCGCGATTCTCAAAGTCCTGCACATACTCTCCGTAAAAGTTGGGGTTTTGCTGGAGCATCTGCACCGTGATGCCGTTGCTCGCCCCAAAGCCCACGTATGTGCCATTGGGAGTGTAGCAGTAGTACTCCGGATTATTTGGGTGCCGGACGAATTTGATCTTCGGAAATGTGGATCCGACGCTTGGGCCGAAATTGAGGTTCGTCGCGCCCGGTTCGTTGGCCAGATCGATGAGGCCCTCCAGAGATTCGTACACGACATCCCATGCGTTATTCCAATCGGCGATGTTGTACGTATTCCGGTAGAAGCCGTCGGGAGTGGTGAGAAGATGAAAATCCTCCGGCAGCAGACCCGGGTAGAGATTGATCGGCGTGCTCGCATCGTAGCCGGGAACCTGGAAGCCGCGATGGTTCACGACGTTGTCGAGATAGACGCGAAGCCCAAAGCGATGCGCGACGGCGATCATGTTGAGAAGATCGGCCTGTGTCCCATAGAGGGTGCTCACGGAGCCGGCTTGGTCTTTGCTGCCGAGATCGAAGGCGTCGAACTCGTCGTATCCGACCGAAAGCCCGCCCGTGGCCTTGGTCGCCGGCGGGATCCAGAGTGAATCGTACCCTGCCTCCGCGATCTCGGGCATGCGAGCCGCCATTTCGTTCCAACTCGTATTGAACCAGTCGAGCATCGCGTCGCCGTGCGCCGGGGGGCAAGCCGCAAGGAGGGCGGCCGTAAGGAGAACCAGATAGACGGCGAGAATCCGCATCCGTGAGGTAAGGGATTGCAGGGCTTCGCGGAGATTCATGGGGGAGGGGACGGCGAGCGCCCCACACTCGGCAAGGCCCTCTGAGTCTCGTATGGAACGCCCTATTATGCAACGCGGCAGCCCGTCGCAAGTGAACCTGCGGTGAACAGTTCACAGGACTGGTAATCTCCCGACCTTGGATCGGTTCCTTTTCGTGTCGGCTGGCGCGGAAAGGTAATTTACTGGAATGGAGCGGCGATCTTTTGAACTCACGCGGTTTCATGCGTGAAGCTTCAGGCAGGAATGTGAGGGCGGGTGGAGCTTTCGAGCGCGGGGCGCCCCGCATAATCGGACTTGGGCGCGGCTCTTTCGGCTTGCGGTGCGGCTCGGACGGCTCTTTTAGTTTACTCTATGAGCCGACTCAGGCGGTGGCCGATCCTCCTTATACTCTTTGTAACGACGCTGTCGCTGAGCGCTGTGGGATATTATGTCGTACTTCCACGGTCGCAGTGGATCAGCCCGGTGGAGTGGGCGGTGCGGACGATGCAGATGATCAGTCTGCTGAGCCATCCCGCTCCGGACGATACGTGGCCGCTTCCTTGGGCGCGTCTTTCAGGCGCAGCGGTCGCCCTGTATGCTTTCGTCAAGATTTGGTCCCGCATCTTTCGGATTGAGATCGACCGCTTTTGGCTTGAGCGCATGAACGGGCATGTGGCGATCTGCGGAATGGGCCGAAAAGGATTGCGGCTGGCGGAGGAGTTTCGAAAGAGGCGCGCGAAGGTGGTTTTGGCCGACGTGGACCCGGGAAAGGACGACTTGGAGTACTGCCGGAAGCTCCGGATCCTGACGGTTTCAGGCGATGCGACGCGGCCCGGCGTGTTGTCGCAGCTTCAACTCGGCCGCGCCCGTTATATCTTTGCCGTGTGCAGAGAGGACCATTCCAACATCGAGATAGGTCTCGAGGCGATGGCGTGCTATGCCGAGAAGCAGAGAACACAGCGTCTTGATTGCTTCGTGCATTTGGTAAATCTGCCTCTGCGGGTTTTGCTGCAGCGGCGCCGGCTTCTGAGGGAGCGGAGCGGGAACTTTACGCTTCGATTCTTTAATGTGTTCGAGAATATCGCCCGGGCAACTCTTGCCGAGCACCCGCTGAATCGCACGCCTGCTCGCGAGAAGCGTCCTCACCTTGTCGTCGTGGGACTCACGCAATTGGGAGAGGCGTTTGTCACCCAAGCGGCGCAAATCGGCCATTTCCTGGATCTGCGTCCTCTGCGCGTTACGATCGTCGATGGGCAAGCCAGTGAGCGGAGCAGCGAGTTTCTGGCGCGGCAGCCGGGGGTGGCTCAGGCGTGCGATTTGGAAATAGTGCAGATGCTCACTTCCGAAGAGCGATTCGCCCGGCTGGAATTTCTCGGAGCAGGCGAGGAGCAGGTCACAGTGATCTTTTGCAACGAGCGCGACGAGGAGAACGTGAGCCTTGCGCTCATGCTGGCGGATCACGCTGCCGGAGATGTGAAGCTTTTGGCACGAGTCGCCGAGCGGCGCGGCCTCGCGCAACTCCTCGAACCTGCACTGGAGGCGCTGGATGGTGGCCGCATCTCCATCTTTGGAACAATCGAAGAGGTGTGCCGATGGGAGTTTCTCAGCGACGAACGGATCGACATTCTGGCAAAAGCGTTCCACGAGATGTATGGCGTGCGGCACGAGATCGCTGGGTGGGAGGAGTTGCCGGAAGATATGCGGCAGATAAACCGGGGCGCCGCCGATCACATCGCTGTAAAGCTGCGCGAGATCGGCTGCCGCTTGGTCGAGCAAGGCGGTTCAACGGAGACGGCATTCGAGTTTACGCCCGACGAAGTAGAGCAACTGGCCCGCGTGGAGCATCGGCGCTGGTCGGCCAGCCAGCTTCTGGCCGGATGGAAATCGGGGCCGGAACGCGACGATCGGAAAAAGGTGCACCCGAGCCTTATTCCATGGGAGGCGCTGAGCGAGGCGGAAAAGGAGAAGGATAGGGAGCAAGTGCGCGATTTGCCCGTCGTGCTGAAAACGGTTAACCTTGTAATCGCAAGGGGGAACAACGCTGGGCATCGGGCAGGCGTCCGCGCACGGTGCTCAGGCGGGCCTGCCTAACTGTGAAGCTTGGCGAGAAGCTCGCGGCCTTCCCGCTTCGTTTCCGGATCATCCTTCTCCGTCTCGCGCATCGAGAGACCTTTGTTGATGTACCGGCGGGCTTCGGCCGTTCTGCCCATTTGAGCATACACGCGGCCCAACTCGATAAAGTGCATCAGGCGATCCGGACCGAGTTCGATTGCCTTCTCGAAACACTTCGCGGCATCTGCATACGTACACTCAGGCAGCTTTCCATAAGCCATCTCCGCGAGAGCGCGCTTCACCGGGCTGACTTCGGCGTATCCCATGTTATACCGACCCAGGATATTCCACGCAAGATCGTTGCGAGGGTCGAGCTTGATGACTTTCTCGGCCTCCGATTTGATGATCCGCGAAGTCTCGATCTTTTCCTTATTGCTCGCGAGGGGCTGGAGCTTTCCGTAGGTGATCGCGAGCGCCAACCGGGCGTCGGGATCGTCCGGGCTGGCAGCGGCGGCCCGTTTGGCGTATTCGAGGGCGATCCGTCCCAGCCGCCCCTTTTCCTCGGGACGCGTCGCGTCGCTCATGAGATGCCGGTACTCACGGGAGATGTGGATGAGAAGCTGGGTATTGGCAGGATCCAGCTTCTCCGCAGGAAGATAATATTTAAGCGCGTCCGCAGCGTCGAGCTTCGCATAGTACACGTCGCCCTTCGCGATCAGTTCGATGGCCGATTCGGCTCGAAGCGGCGTTCCGGTGAAAGCCAATGCAGCGAGAAACGGGAGGACGGAACAAAGAGCGGCTTTCATCAGAAAGAAATCGCAGCGGATGCTCAGCTCGGCCTTCACCAAGGCGAAATGCCTCACGTCATTTCCAGTTGCAAAGCCGGGAGTGGTAACCTCTTCGCCCGTTCTATGATCTTGCAAACGGGCAAATCAATGTTTCCGGATTGCTCCGCGATTTGCAATTTCTACCAAGCGGCCCGCATTGAGCAGCGCCGCCTCGCTAAGCGGCTTTCCGACCAGTTGCAGGCTCGTTACCGGGACCTGCTGTCCAAACAATGGCGCCGGGATCGCCAGCGCAGGATTGCCAGCCAGATTCACCGCAGCCGTATTTTGGAAGATTAGAATTGTGGACTCGAATAGAGGACTCGCGCTCAAGAGAGACAGTTTTGGCGGAATCCCCTGAACGGTCGGGGTGGCGATGAAATCGACCTTCTGAAGTTCGTGGCGAATGGCTGCCTTCCACTGGGACTGCCTTCTGAGCGCAGCGCGATATGCGCCCGGCCATTCGATCTTGCCTAGCAGGAGAACGGCGCGCGTACGCGCGCTAATTCCAGTGTCGGTCCGGTATTTGGCATCGTTTATCCATGCGCTGGCGGCGGCGATGCTGGCGGTGTCTTTTTGAGCCTGAGCCCACGCTGCCTTAAAGCTGTCGCTAAGCCGAACGACCTTGAAGTGAGCCCTTGCAAGCGCGTCGTCAATGGCCTCATCGATCTTGGGGTCGGTTCCATCGAGGTAGAGCCGTCCGACGCGGATTTGTTCCCCGACGGGCTTAACCGCTGTGGCTTCGTGATATCGTTCAACAAACCCTCTCTGCAGGAGATCCATTCCCTCGACGGTACGCGCGATGTCTTTGGCAAGCGCACCGACGGTGTCGAGATGCACGGCATCTACCGGATAGACGCCTTTGAGATTCACGAGGCCGAACGTCGTTTTGAGGCCAACGACGCCACAGCAGGCGGCGGGAAGGCGAATCGAGCCGGTTGAATCCGTCCCAAAGGCGACATCGGCGAAGCCGCTGGCAACGGCGACCGCGGAGCCGCTCGAGGATCCACCGGGGAAGAACTGATGTCTCCGACTGATAGGATTTACCGGCGTGCCATAATACTCGTTGAATCCGGAGGGAGAAAGCGCGAGTTCGCTCAGATTGGTCTTCCCGACGAATTGCACATTCCTCTCTCGAGCGATCGCCAGGCAGCGTGCGTCGGCGACCGCAGGCGGGTTTGAAGTCGCGATATATTTCGACCCTGCGCTCGTTACAACGCCCTTCATATCGATCAGATCCTTCACCGCCAGCCTCAATCGGGAATCTCCCCTTTGCGGAGGCCAGTAAATGATAAAAGCCTTGTTGCGAGGTCCTCTCGCTGCCGATCCCCCGTGCGGATTTGCGCATCCAACACAGCACGCAGCGGCTAGCACGATTGCGGCGAGCCATTGCAATGGAGATCGCATAATACTTGCAGGTGTCTTCGCGGCAAGCTTCGACAGGGTCTTTGGAGGCTGGGAAATCATTTTGCTTTGTATCCGCGCCAAAGCCACGCGAGCGCTTCCGGCAAGGTCTGGTTTTGCACCCGTCCATCGCAATGACTGGCGCCTTTCGCAAACTCGAACCGGTAATGGTACCCTTTGGTCTTTAGAGCGGCAGCCATCCGCTCGTTTGCCAACACCCAGTTGTGGTACGATGCCTCGTCTGCTTTTGCGCCATTGTCGTTTTCACCGACTTCGAGCCACACGCGAAGCGGCTTGGGCGCGCTCTGCGCGATCAGATGTTCATGGTACTCCCACGCGCCGTGCGGAGAGGCCGGATTTTCCGGGGATTGCTGGTTTACGTAGGTGCCGGAATAGGTAAGGATCCGCCGATACAACTCGGGGTGAAACCAGCCCATCGTGAACGCCGCTGCGCCCCCCGAACTGCATCCCATGGTCGCACGTCCTTCGGCATCTTTTGTAAACGAGACGTTATACTCTTTTGCTACTCTCGGTAATACCTCGCTTTCAATGAAGTCCGCGTACTTTCCGGAGACAGTGTCGTATTCCAGGCCGCGCTCGCTCCCTTTCCCATCGCCACCGCCCGAATCGACCATGATCGCGATCATCGGCGGGACACGATGTTCCTCTATGAGATTGTCCAGCGCGGTCGAGATCCGCTTTGTGTAGCCGCCCCCATCCTGGACGACGATGAAAGGAGCGGGCGCGCCGCCAACGCACTGCCGCGGGATATAGACTGAAACCCTCCGCGTGTACGCTCCAGTCAGGCCCGGGTAGATTTTGCTATCGCCCGAATTCATGGTGAAGCCGTGAATCGCCCCTTTTGGAGCCCCGGCCTTCTCCGACATTTCCGGCGCATCCTTGTAATCGGGTCCGATGACGAAGTCGCCTTCTTCGGCGCCAGCCTCCCCGCCATGGGGAGGAAACGGCCACGAAGGCTCCGCGCCGCGGGCGCCAGAGCAAAGGATGATTGCAAGCAGGAGAATCGGGGATCGCTTCATAAGATGGAAAGGTTGGAAAAAGAATTAGGATTGCGGTTTGCAATCCCACCGGAAAACAATCGGCTTGTCGATATCGGGGTGCAGGCTTTGATGCACCGGGCACATGAGCGCCGCGCGCTCGATCGCCTCCCGATGCGGGCTGTCATTCGGAAGCGGCACTTCGATTTCGCATGCCAGCCTGGCGATTCGGCGAATGGGCGTGGCCGCCATCTCTTTCGTTACCGCAACCCGCATTCCGCGGAGGTCGAGCGCATGGCGTTCGGCGAAAATGCCAATGATCGTTAACATGCACGTCGCCAGGCCCGCCGCGACCAGGTCGGTCGGCGAGAACGATTCGCCTTTGCCGTGGTTATCCAATGGCGCGTCTGTTAGGAGTGCCGCGCCCGAGGGGCCGTGGACGGCTGAGCAGCGGAGGCCGCCTTGATAAATAACTTCGAGTTTTACACCCATTTGTAAAGTTATGCAGGTTCGGTCGCTTCGGGAAATATGGATAATTCCTCCCGGTACGAAGGATTGTTTTTTGCCGCATCCTGCAAGAGCGCGCGGCCTTCCCGCGTCTTGCCGACATAGATGCAGTACACTCCCAAAGCCCATTCGCGGTCCGCCAGCGCTTCCGGCTGCAATGTCGAGCGCAGGGTCGCGCGGCCGAGCAGGAAGATGCAGTCCGGCGTAAGGTCGGTCCACTTCACAGGAACGGCGCCGTACGGAGTCTTCACATCCAGTTGCGACTCGTTCGCCCGGATGACTGTGCCTGAGATTTGGCCTGTTTTGGTTGCCAGCGGCCCTGGATATCCCGCGGTGGGAAGTTCACCGATGAGCAGCGCTTTGAATTGCGCCAGCCATTTCATCCGCTTTTCCAAAACATCCTTTTCGCGCATCGTTTCCAAGCCTGTGATGGACGCGGCGGAGATGGCGGCTTTGGCTTCGGCAAACTTGAATTGCGCGCACAGGGTGTCGATCTTCTCCTTCGCGGCCTTCAGTGCGGCGGCGTCCGCGGCTTCTTGTTCGGAACGCTGGCGATTTACCACTTCCTCGCGGTCGTTCACTTGTTTCTCAAAATCACGCACCATCGCCTCGGCTTTGGGAGCCAGCGGCCCAAGCGTCGGCAAGCGCTGGAGCGTCTCCCGCAGTTTCGGGATGATAGCCTTTTGCTCATCGAGTGTAGCGGCTCCCTTTATGCGTTCGGGAATTTCGCGGTAGAGCGTGTAGCCGTCGATGTAGCGCGACGCTACGTCCCGATAGCTAGTCATCCAGTTGTATGGAGCCTCGGGCGAGGCGGAATGAAACTGTCGGAAGAGCGGCCCGGCATCCTCCACATCCCCTAATTGCCAGTCCTTCGCCGCAAAAAGGAGCAGTGCAATGGCCTCAAAGTTATTCTTCGCGTAATCCTTCGCAACGCTTGCAGGCTCCAGATTCGCATTCGCCGCTTTCTCGCTCACGTTTAAAAAGAAGGTTGCGAGCTTTTCTTCCGCAGGATCGAAAGAATACGGCCCGCGAGACGCAATCTTTTGCAGATCGGCGCGGGCGGCCTGCATATGCCCTCCAAGCGTCTGGCAGAGCGCTGCTTGCAAAGTAATCCAGTTACGAAGCGGTTGCGGAGGCTCGGGTGTTTCGGTGTCCAGTTTCTCAAACTCCGCTGCGGCTTCCGCGGATTTGCCGCTCGCTAGCAGCATGCGCGCCGCCTGGCATCGTGGCTCGATCTGACTCGACGCATCCCGCTCATGTTCCGCCACGGTTTGCGGTCCTGCCTTTTCCTTGCCGAAAATTGCGTCGCGAAAAAGGAAGATACCTAGTCCACCAAGCAGCAGCACTGACAGGATCCCAATGGTCACCCAACTCATCATCCGCTGGGAGTGCTCGTCTTCTAAAATCAACCGATTCTGATTCTTGGGCTGCGACGAGGCTGCCAGCACTTCGTCCCGCGCATATTCCAGGTGGGCAATCAACTCCTCGTACGACGGGTACCGCTCCTCAGGGTCTTTGTTGAGCGTGCGATTGATTACATAAGACGTGGCGGTGTGCACGTCGGGAGCAAATGCCTGCAGGCTTACTGGCTGGCTCTTAAGGTGCTTCAAAGCGACCATCGACGCATCCTCCGCTTCGTAAGGCGGACGCCCCGCCACGGCATGGAATAGCGTCGCGCCAAGTGAGTAAATGTCGCTTCGCAGGTCTTCCGTGGGCGGAGACTCCAGCTTCTCGGGCGCGACATAATAGGGAGTGCCCCAGATCTCCTCGCCCTGGACTGGCGCCTGTCCCATCGGATGCGCCAGTCCGAAGTCCACAATTTTCGCGTGGTGCGCGTCTGCGAACAAAATATTTCCGGGTTTCACGTCCCGATGGATCAGACCCCGCTGGAGCGCAGCATTTAGGCCGTGAGCAATCTGGATTCCGACCTCAAGCACTTGCGCCTCCGCTACACGGCTCTGCAAAGTCATCAGGTCGTCCAGCGAGCCTTTGTCCACCAATTCCATCGCGATGTAGAATAACCCGTGGCTTGATCCCGTGGAAAAGACCTTTACGACGTTGGGGTGATTGATTTGCGCGGTGATTGCCGCCTCGTGCTCAAACTTCCGCACAAACTCCGCATTCTCCGTATATTCCTTGCGCAAGAGCTTGAGCGCGACCGACCTGCCTAAAGTCGAGTCCATCGCTCGGTACACGGCGCCCATCCCACCCGCTCCTAATATCTCCAGCAGCTCAAATTTCCCAAAGGCGCGCCTCACCCGCATGGCCTCGCCGCAGTTCGGACAGTGCATCAACGCAAATGGATCCTCCTCCGTTACATCGATGAGTGTGCCGCAAGTGGCGCATTCTTGAACAAGAGGCTCTATGGGGTCCGCCATGGGGCTGCAACCGTATCACCCGCCGGAAGGAACAGCAAGAATGGTCCGCGGCAGACTGGGCTAATCGTTGATCCAGAAACCGGTTGCCTTGGCCGAACCTTGAACCCCGTTTATATGAGAGCACGCGGCCAACCCCACGAATGGGTGCGGACCCATTGGCAGGGTGATCGGGTCGCCGACTCGATTCCACTGGGAGCCATCTCGGGAATCGTAAAGCGAATAGGTGTCGCCCACTCGCTCGATCTTCACCCAGCACGGCTTCGTCGTCCCCGGGTCACCGGCATTAAACGTGTCGCCCGCGGGATCCTTGCGATTCTGGGCGGTAACGCCATTTGCGCCAGTGACAGCCGCAAATACATTTCGAGCGTCTGGAGCCAGGCTTTCACGCACCATGACGCCGCATTTCGCCCACCCATCCCAGTCCACGCTCTCGATGAAAGCGACGACGTTTCCGTCACCGCGCATTGGCCGGCCGATGAAGCGCCCTGCATCTGCCTTCAGCCAGAAGTCCGCACCCGCCGCCTCGATGCTCAAAGTTCCGATCCCACGGTCAGTTTCCGAGTGGCCGGACTGTGCATCTTGCGGAAGACCAATATTCGTCGCGGCAAGTTTTGGCAAAAGCGGAATTTGCAGGGAGCCTAGAAGTTCAAGCGGTGCGTTCTTGCCGTATAGCTCGAACTCGTCGATGCGCGTTCCCTGGTCTGTCGTGCGGGTCGGCTTCCTTACCATCAGTCGCACAAACCGGGAAGTGAATGGGGTCACTTTGCGATCGGTGACGGCCACAATGTTCCCTTGGACCGAATCCACGGCGGTCCACGACAACCCGTCGCTGCTTTTTTCAAGCGCGAAATCGACTGTATTGAAATCAGCCGATTCGCCTCCGGCCTCGGCGTGTTTTACGACCCAGCGATCGATCGTGGAGTCCGAGCCGAGATCGAGTTTAAGCCATTGCGGCGCGGCGCTCAGGCTGCACCATTTGGATGCCAGCGAGCCGTCGATGGCTTTCTCCGCAGATTGGGTCTCGGCTCCGTTAATGTTGAAGGCGCTCGCGGTCGCCGTGGCGGTCCGCGCTAAATTTACCCCAGTGGTCGAAAGCAGAGTGTCGGCCGCGTCCTCATAGTCCGGCATCGCCTTTAAAGATAAATTCAAGAGCGTCTTTGCGGCGCTCCAGTCCTTCACAAACAATGCGAAAATCCCGGCGTTCCAAGCTTTGCGGGAGGACGTCCCAGCAAGCGATTGGGCCAAATCGAGGATGCTTTTCGGAGCGAGATCTTTCCACGGAACAACGGCGCCATCTTGCGAGACGGCCCCCAAATCCGACAAGGATTTCAGACGGGGAACGGTCGATCCGTCCGCCTTTTTTATTACAGCCGTTCGAATTTTCTCGATCGAGGCATCATCGATGAGCCCCTGCTTGAATTCTCCGAGCCAGCCCAGTTTCAAGCGAAGGGTCGCTTTCGTGAGCGCGTCTGTCGATGATGACACGGGGGTCGCTTGCAGCGAATCCGACGCCTGGCGGAAATTCCAGTTCCGGCTCAGTTCGACACTTTGCAGCCGGGCCGCATCGAAAACTTTGGAGTCGTCATGAGTGTCGTCTGCGATTTGCGCGAGGAGCGGTTCGAAACCGGATGCCATCTCCTTGCGTTTCAAGCCGCTCTTAATGGCCTCGATCTCGTGCTTGGCGTGGTCGCGGTCCGCAGGGTTGCGAGCCGCTTTGGCAAGTGCGACTGCGCCCCGGTAGTCGGTAAAGTCCGACAGGTAATCGCGCACGAGTTTCTTGTAGTCTCCAGCCCATGAAAACTCTCCTTTCGGCGTCGCCGAATCGTAGCTTCGCAGGAAGCCGCCCGCTTCGTCGTAGCGGCCGAGATTCCAATTGTGGAGGGCAATGACGAGCATTCCGAGCGCTGCGTAGTCGTCACGGGAAAATTGGGACATGGCCGTCGCCGGCACGACGCTCTCTCCTTCGACGAGGGTTGCGATCCGCGTAAAAAATTCGCCGAGCTTTTGTCCAGTCCCGTCCGTGGCGCTGTGCGGGTGCTCGCGCAGCGATGAAAATGCGGAAGCCGCGGCCGCGCGATTGCCGCTGAGGAGTGCGGCCAGTCCCTCATGCAGAGCCGCCCATTGAAACAACGGCGGCGGAGTCGATTTATCCTCCGTCAGCGCGTGAAAGGCGGAAGCCGCTGTGGCTATCTTGCCGCTCAGAAGCTGCTGGCGCGCTCCTTCGTACGCAGCGGCTTGTTGAGTGCTGCCACCGACCGAGGAGAGCGCCGCCGGAGATTTCCTCTGCGGAGTGGATGACGGCTTGTGAATGAACAGGAAGAAGCAGGCCGCAAGCACAGCGCAGAGACCGACCATCCCGACCGCCAGGTAGCTCCATAACTTCTGATCCTGCTCGGTCTCGAGCACGACGCGCTTTTTCTCGACCGGCTGCGTTCCGCGCGCCAGCAATTCGCTCCGCGCATATTCGAGATGTTCGATCAATTCATCGTAGGTCTGATACCGAGCCGCCGGATCTTTAAGGAGCGTCCTGTTGATCACGTACGCGGTCGAACCGGAGACCCACGGCGCAAAGGCCTGGAGGCTGACGGCCTGGCTCTTTAGGTGCTTGAGCGCCACCATGGAAGCGTCTTCCGCCTCAAAAGGCGGCCGGCCCGCGAGCGCATGGAAGAGACTAGCTCCCAGCGAATACATGTCGCTCCGCAAATCCTCAGGCTGCTGGTCGAGCTTCTCGGGAGCCACGTAGTATGGAGTTCCCCAGATTTCGTTCCCCTCAGCCTTGGCTGCGGCGTCTTCGAGCATCGCCAGGCCGAAATCCACGATTTTGGCTGTATGGGAATCCGCGAAAAGAATATTCCCGGGCTTCACATCCCGATGAATGAGGCCGTGGCTGTGGGCCGCTTGCAGTCCCTGGGCCACCTGGATGGCGACGTCGAGCGCCTGCGTCTCCGCCACCCGCCCCTGCAAATGGATTAAATCGTCGAGGGTGCCCTTTTCGACGAGTTCCATCGCAATGTAAAAACGGCCTTGGGCCGAGCCTGTCGTGAATACCCTCACCACGTGCGGGTGATTGATCGATGCCGTGATTGCGGCTTCGGTGTCGAGTTCGGCGAGGGATTTGGCCGTCAGGCGGTCACGGCGGAGAAGCTTCAAGGCGACCTCGCGGTTTAAGCTCGTGTCCAGCGCCTTGTACACGACGCCCATCCCTCCGCGCCCTGCCACCGACAGCAACTGGTAATGATCGACGAATGCTCCCACGACAAAGGGAGCGGCGCAGCTTGGGCACAAAATCGTGCTCAGCGGCTCGTGCTCGCTGATATCGATATCCACTCCGCATGCGGGGCACGCTTGGATTATGGCCGAGTCGAAGCCCAAAGCTTCCGGTGAGACAGGAGAATCGACGTCGAACGTCTGGGGAGCGTCCATTTATAAATTTGAGAAAGCAGGTCTTGTGCAACCGCACGGAAAATTAATCGGATCGCACCGATATTCAAGCCGGGTGCCATCAAGAATCGCCCGGCGCCGCCGGATGGGCTCATCAGGTCGCCTTGAAACCGTGCCGGATAAAACCGGAATCAGCACGCGGGACGAAATCAAGCTGCAACCATGAAAAACATCGCTATGAAAAATACACTCCTCGCGCGCAGTTCGCTCCTATTAATCTCCATCGTGCTCGCGAATGCGGGCTTTGCGGCAGCCCCGGCGGGAACGGCAGCCCCGGCCAAATTGGCGGCCGGCGATGAAATATTTGTAAAGAAAGCCGCTAGCGGGGGAATGTTGGAGGTGAAGCTTGGGGAAGCGGCCAAAGAAAAGGCGAGCAGCCAGGATGCGAAGGATTTCGCCGCGATGATGGTTGCCGATCATACAAAGGCAAACGACGACTTGAAAAGCATCGCGACGTCCAAGGGCGCGGAAGTCCCCACCGACCTCAATGCCAAGGACAAGGCGTCGTTCGACAAGCTCAGCAAGCTTTCGGGAGCGGAGTTCGATAAGGCCTACGCGAAGGACATGGTGAAAGATCACAAGGAGGACATCGCCGAATTCGAGCGTGCCTCCAAGTCGCTGAAAGATCCCGATCTCAAGGCCTTTGCCGAAAAAACCCTCCCGACCCTGAAAGCCCATCTCGAGCACGCCGAGAAGTTATCCGGCGAAGAGAAAGGAATCAAAACCGGCCACGAGAAGAAGGAGAAAATCTCATAACCCGTCGTAGGCCGAACGCGCACTTTTCAGCTTGGCACGAAGTAAGACCCACAAGGAGCGAGCGACACGAGAGTGGCGCCGCTCCTTTTTGCGTCTAATTCTAGACAATCCCACAACCGGCTAATAACCCCAGATGAACGGACCCACTCATGCTTGGTACAAGGATGCGGTTATCTATGAGGTGCACGTCAAGTCGTTTTACGATAGCAACGACGATGGTATTGGCGATTTCCGAGGCCTGATCGAAAAAATCGATTACTTCAAGGAACTGGGCGTTACGGCCGTGTGGCTCCTTCCGTTTTACCCTTCGCCGCTCCGCGACGACGGCTACGATATCGCAGACTACACGTCGGTGAACCCGTCGTATGGAACGATGGACGATTTTCGCGAATTCCTCGCGGCAGCACACGCTCGCGATCTCCGCGTCATAACGGAACTCGTAATAAATCATACCTCAGATCAACACCCATGGTTCCAGCGAGCGCGGCGCGCGCCCGCGGGTTCGCGTGAGCGAGACTTTTACGTCTGGAGCGACACTCCGGACAAGTATAAGGAAGCTCGCATAATCTTCAAAGATTTCGAGCCATCGAATTGGTCATGGGATGCCGTGGCGGCCGCATATTACTGGCACCGGTTTTTCCATCACCAGCCGGATCTAAATTTCGATAACCTGGCGGTTCATGACGCGGTCTTCCGGGTACTCGATTTCTGGCTCGATCTCGGCGTGGACGGGTTGCGCCTGGACGCAGTCCCGTATCTCTTTGAACGCGAAGGCACCAATTGTGAGAATCTGCCGGAGACGCACGCGTTTTTGAAGAAGCTGCGCAGGCACATGGATGTAAAATATGGAGATCGCATGCTCCTAGCCGAAGCAAATCAATGGCCTGAGGACGCGGCCGCCTACTTTGGAGAAGGCGACGAGTGCCACATGAATTTCCATTTCCCCATCATGCCGCGCCTCTTTATGGCGATCCAGATGGAGGACCGGTTTCCCATCGTTGATATCCTCGATCAAACGCCTGCGATCCCCGAAGGCTGCCAATGGGCGACCTTTCTCAGAAATCACGATGAACTGACGCTCGAGATGGTTACGGATGAAGAGCGTGACTACATGTATCGCGTGTACGCGAACGATCAACGGGCGCGGATCAACCTCGGCATCCGGCGCCGTCTGGCGCCGCTCCTGGGTAACAACCGCCGCCGCATCGAGTTGATCAATGCGCTGCTTTTTTCCCTCCCCGGAACGCCGATAGTTTACTACGGGGATGAGATCGGAATGGGTGACAATTTTTATCTGGGTGATCGAAACGGTGTGCGAACGCCGATGCAGTGGGCGCCAGACCGGAACGGCGGATTTTCCCGCGCCAATCCGCAGCAGCTTTATCTCCCGGCGATCATCGACCCAGAGTACCACTATGAGGCGGTGAACGTCGAGAATCAAAGGCGCAATGGCTCGTCTCTATTCTGGTGGATGCGGCGTTTGATCGCGGAGCGCAAACGATGGAAGGCTTTTGGCCACGGAAGCATCGAATTCCTTCAGCCGCACAACGCCAAGGTTCTCGCCTTCGTCCGCGCGTTCGGAGACGAGTCGGTGCTCGTGGTCGCGAATCTATCGCGATTCACGCAAGCGACGGAACTCGATCTATCGGCCTATTCCGGCTTGGTTCCGATGGAGATTTTCTCCCGGTCACGCTTTGCTGAGGTGCGTCCGGGGCCGACAATGTTCACTCTGGGGCCCAACGACTTCTACTGGCTGGCCCTTCGCCGCAGAGGTTCGGCCAGCCCATCGGAGAGGGCGTCCATCGTTCCTCTGGTCGAGCATCGGATCGCGTGGAATGGAGCGCTCTCCAACGATCTGCGGGAGCTGCTTGAGGGCGAGTTGCTTCCGCTTTACTTTGAAAAGTGCCGCTGGTTCCCAGGCAGAAGCCGCACATTGCGCGATCTTCTGGTCACCGAGGATCTGGCGCCTGAGGCGGGGATGGGCGGGGCGAGGATTCTCGTCGTACATGCCGCATTCGCGGAAGGCCTCCCCGAGAGCT
Organism: Chthoniobacterales bacterium; assembly: GCA_038238905.1. GTDB lineage: Bacteria > Verrucomicrobiota > Verrucomicrobiia > Chthoniobacterales > Chthoniobacteraceae > JBBSFI01. The sequence goes on from JBBSFI010000013.1 coordinate 67,139, forward strand.
ACATTCTTCCAGTGCAGTGCGCGACCGGCGAGGCGGCCGCCCGTATCTTGCTGGAGTCCCCAGAGGCGGCGATTGCGCGTTTTAACGGAGGAGCCGAGGAGCAGGTCCTTTATGACGCCGCATTCGATCCGGGCTTTAGGACCGCACTATTGCTGAGCTTTATCGCTCCCCCCGGCGCCGAAAAGCACCTTCTCGGAATCCCGGCCCACTCGCTCGATCCAGAGCAAGTCCGGCGCGCTGCGGGCGGCGCGCATGTCGTGCAGGCCGGCGGCTCCAATACAACCATCTCGTACGCGAATACTTATTTTCTCAAGTTATACCGCCGTCTCGAAGGGGGCCTCCAACCCGAGGAGCAGATGACCCGTTATCTCACCGAGGTCCGCGAGTTTCGGTCGGTTCCCGCGTATTGTGGCTCCTTGCGATATAACAGTCGCGGCGGCGGGCCGGTGGCCACCGTGGCGCTCTTGCTTGAATACGTTCAGAATCAGGGGGATGCATGGGCATACACGCTCGACGCGGCAGGCCGCTTTTATGAGCGCATTCTGGAAGCCGGCCCCAGCGCCGACGAGGCCGGGATGCTTGTCAAGGCGGCGGGAGCGAATTACCCGCAGCGCATGCGCCAGCTTGGCGTCAGGCTGGCCGAGATGCACCTGGCTCTCGCCTCGGATGCGAGCGACCCCCAGTTTGCGCCGGAGCCCTTCACGGTTTTGTATCAGCGTTCGTTATATCAAGCTGTTCGCGGTCAAATCAGACGCACCGTGCGGCTGCTCGGCAGCTCGCGCGGGGACATTCCTGAAGCGGCGTGGAGTGCTGCCGATGAGATTTGCAACGGTGAGGCCGTTATTCTAGCGCGATTCGCATGCCTTCTGGGGCGCCGGATCAAAGGAGCAAAGATTGCTGTTCATGGCGCATTCCATCTGGGGCAGGTCCTGAATACGGGCAAAGACTTTGTCATCGCGGATCTCGAGGGCGATCCTTCGCGCCCTTTAAGCGAGAGAGCCTTGAAGCGGTCGCCGGTGCGTGACGTGGCCAGTATGATCCGGTCGCTCGATTATGGAGCGCATGTGGCGCTGACGCATCAGCAACCCGGTGACCTCTCGATCTTGGAACCCTGGGCACGAAAGTGGTCCAACTATGTCGCCGAACAGTTCAGGGCGGGCTATGTGGAAGCGGCTGGGAACGCAACGTTCCTCCCCGAAAACGAAGAGGACTTCGAATTGCTGCTAAGTGTCTTCGTGCTCGATCGCGCCGCAATCGAAATCAATAACGAACTCGCCTATCGTCCGCATATGGCAGGCGTGCCGATCCAAGCGCTCTGCGGTCTTGTCCGCCGCGCAAAAGCGGTCTGATGCCACACTTCGCAACGCGCTTGGGATCAGTGCTGGACGTGCTGCCTGCGGCGCCAAGCGTGGATGAGAAGGCAGAGAGGGCGGGGGTAAGGATCCTCACGTACAACGTGCGAGGTTGCAGGGGAGGAGACGGCATCATTTCGACCGGTCGAATAGCAGATGCGATTCGGGAGCACGATCCCGACATTGTCGCGCTCCAGGAATTGGATTCAGGGCGAAAGCGAAGCGGTTGCTCCGATCAGGCCGATGAGATTGCCGCCCATCTGGGTATGTCCTCTCACTTTCACCCCGCGCATTGCATTGCCAAGGAACAATATGGCGATGCGATCTTGAGCCGGCTTCCGATCCGATTAAAACGGGCGGGACTTCTCCCTTCGGTCCGCCGACTCCTGATACGGGAAGAGCGCGGCGCCATTTGGGTGGAAGTGCGAGACGGCAAGCATTCACTGCAAGTAATCAATACGCATCTAGGCTTGGGGCGGACAGAGCGCCGGCTGCAGGCAGAGGCCCTGCTCGGACCGGAGTGGTGCGGCGCCGCAGCGCTTTGCGGACCGGTTATTTTATGCGGCGATTTCAACTCGCCACACGGAGGCGTGGTGTACCGGCGCATCGCCGCTTCGATGCGCGATGCAGCTCTATTAGCTTCCGGGCGGCGCGATAAGACCTATCCCGCGGCGTTCCCACTCCTGTGCATCGACCATATCTTCATAAGCGAACGTCTGCATTCCTTGCGGGCGAGCGTGCCGCGCACCGCACTTGCCAGGCGTGCGTCGGATCATTATCCGGTCCTTTGCGAAATCTCTATCCTCCCCGAAACCAACACAGTTGTACGCGGCGAAACCTAGAGCGGTTGTCCGATGCGGTGAGATTTCAGAATGCAAAACCAAACGAAACGGCCACCGCGCCCCAATGTTCGTATTTTCTTGGATTCGGATTTGCTCCGACATCGATTCGAATCGGCCCGATCGGTAGTTTGTAACGCAATCCGGCGCCAAGACCGAATCGCATCTCTTGCAGGCCCGCATTTTTAAATTCACTAACGACATTCCCTGCATCGGCAAAGATGGCTCCGGCTAGCGCGTCGCGAATCGGAAAATCGACCTCCGCGTTAAATACGGTGAATTCGTCCCCTCCGATCGGATAGTGGTGGGGATCGCGCGGACCGAGATTGTGCTCGCTGAAGGAGCGAACCGTCGTTGCGCCCCCGTTGAAGTAGCGTTCATCGATCGGCACTCCGGAGAATGGGTAGATAAGCCCTCCACGGGCGCCCAGTGCAAGGACGATATGTCGGTAAATTGGTATGAACTCTGTAATGCGCGCGGTGACCCTTCCGAAAGCGACGCTCCCACCGAGCACGTCAACGTCTTCCGCCATGGTGATAATCCAACCGCGGGTGGGATCGACTGGACTGTTGCGGTGATCGAATGCCTGCGTGATGCCGAGCGTGCCGATCTGGTAGGAAGTAGGGCCGGTGAATGCGGGGTCGATCTTCAACTTGCTTACATCCACCTGTTTCGCTTGCAAAAAGAGGCCGAACTCGACTGTCTTCCCGAACTTCTGTGTAAAATCGGTCCGCACTCCGTCGTCGCGCTTCGAGTATCCAATTTCATCTCGTTGTCGAACGAATGCCGACGCACGAAGGTTCACATCGCTTTCGAGAAGCCATGGATCCGCATATATAAGCTCGGCGCGCTCTTCGCGCTGTGAGTACTCTATATCCAGCGTCAACGGGCGACCCGTGCCGTTCAGGTTGCGATTGCCAAGCTGCACTCCAATGATGGGGCCGTCGTAGGTTCCATATCCGAGCGAGAAGCCGACTGTCTTCGGCTTTGCCTCCTGGGCCGTTAAGTCGATGCGCACATGATCTCCTGGAATCGCCGTCGTATTCACGCGCAGGTTCGAAAACAGTCCAGTCTTGAGAAGCTCGCGAAAATGCTCATCGAGCGGTTCAGGCTTATAGGCTTTGCCGGTAAGCTTGCGGAATCGGTTCTTCACAACGCTCGGGCGAAGGCGCGTGAGACCCGTTACGGTAACTCCGTCAAAACGATAAACTGGTCCGGCTTTAATTGTGAATGTTACGGGAACCCGGAGGTTGCCAAGGCGGCCGGACGCGGCCTTCTTCGGATCTCCGGAGGCCGCAACCTCGGCGGTATAGTATCCGTGCTCTTTGAAGTAGAACTCGAGATTGTGCTGCATCGTGCTCACGTGCTGCGTCGTGTACGGGTTGGCGACGGGCTCGCCGAGGGCTTGGAGCAGTTCTTTCCGCGTGAAGACCGGCGTTCCGGCAAAAACAACGTCGTCAAAAGTATAATGCGGCCCCTCCTTGATCTTTACCGTCACGCTGGCTTCTTTTCCATCCCGTGAATAGCTAACCGCCGGTTCGTCGATCACCACATCGAGGTAACCTTCCGACTCGTACAAACCCCGTACCCGGGCGGTCCCATTCTCGATGTCCGCTTGAACAAACGGAAACTCGATGGGGTTGCTCTGCAGCCGCTCCTCCGTTCCGCCCACCATATACTGAAAGAGTGTGCTTTGGTTGAAAGCACGGCTCCCGTCGAAAGTGACATGCCGCAGGTGCGTGCGCTCTCCTTCCTTTATAAGAAGCGCGATCCGCGATCCTCTGATATCGAAGTGTACTTCCACATTCGGAAAGCCGCTTTTGCGATAAAAGACGGCGAGGTAGTAAGCGATGTCGTCCGCGAGTGGCCGGCTGACTCCCTGCGCCTTCATCTCCCCGATCTCGTCCGCCAGCGGAACCATGAGTTGTTCGCTTGTAAATGACTTGTTGCCGTCGAAAACGACTTCATCTCCAGAACGGGCGGAAGTCTTTTGCGGAGGAGGCGCAGGGACTGGCCTGAATGCGCCGGCTCCTTGCGGCGCCGGCGGCGACGCTCGCAGCACGCCAGGGATGGCCATTGACGCGGTGAAGATTAGAATGGAGGCCGCCGCGGAACGTATTCTCATCGGAATCGAATCAAATATCGCACACGGCCCGTAAACTGGCCCGTTAGATCGACGTCTCCTATAAGAAAGAGCTTGTCCGTTAGTTTAAAAGTAGCGGCTAATTGCTGCCGGCCCGTCCTGCTGTCCACCGCTCCGGCGTCGAATGTAAAGCGGTCGTGCAACGGAAGGTTTTCAGCCGGGTTGCTCTTTTTAAAAATCTTATGATAAAGCTGCTCGAATACGAGAACGGCAGCGCGGCTCGCAAGCACGTTGCCGCCACCCGTGAGCTCGCTTGTCGTCGTCCCTGTCGCGAGCAGCGAAAGGATGTCTTGCTGCGCCAGCGGCGGCTCGCTTGTGAGCGATAGCTGGGGATCCTTGGCCGAACCGTATATATAGACGCTTACTCTGTACGATTGCATGTCCGATTCGGCGGAGATGTCCAGCGTCGGGTCGAACGGATTCCCGGTGCGCGAGAAGGTGACGAAGCCGCGGGTAATATTCAGTTTGGAGAACGGAAGCGACGCGGTGAAGTGCTCGATGTGAACGGTCCCGTCCAGCCAGGGATGAGACCCCATTCCCCCAAGCTTAAGATCCACAGCCGCTCCGCCATTGGCGAGATTGCTCTTGATTACAAAGGGATCGTTTGCCCGCGTCTTGATCGCGATGTCGAATGTCCAAGCGTCAAGAGGCGGGCCGAGAGAGATGGCCTCTGGCCCCGCCACAGACTTCGGCGGCTGCGGTTTGGGCCGGCCAGGGAGGGCGATCGGCAGTATGTCGATGTCTCTAAAAAAGCGGCTTTGCGTAATCCAAATCGTACCGGCGACCTTTCCTGCCGCGAGCGGTCCAGTGGCTGCGAGATCTGAATCTAGTCGCACCGTCAAGGAATCGTTTCGCATGGCGAGAACACTTTTTGTCCGCAAATGAATGTCGAGCACCGGTTCGGTGATCTTTGGGAATTGCACCTTTCCGGTGACATCGAATAGCCCGCCGCCGAGGTCGCCATGCAATTTTTGAATCGAAACCGAATCTTCGGTGAACCCGAAATTAGCCTGCATGGTCCCCACTTCGGGCACTCCCTCGCTTTTCATCCGTGCGTAATCGATCTTGATAGCGGCCGATCCTGCCAGCTTCGGCTTGCCGACGGTTCCCGTAATGTGAGCGTCGAGGCTGGCCGTTCCCGCGGCGCTCCTCATGGTGGAGACTAACTTTGGCAGAAAAGCGAGGGACGTAGGCGGCAGCTTTACCGTAACATCGAGCGGAAGGTTGGGATCAACCGCCTTGTTTCGAGCCAATGCGTCGAGATCGACCGGGAACCTCCCCTTAATGGTCAGAGGCTGGATCTCCTTTTGTTTAACAATGGTGTCCAGCGTCAGCTCCTTCCCTGCATAGTGCGCCGTTAAATCGAATTCCGCCGGTTCGAGTTTTGGACCCGCTTTCGAGACAATGTTTTTTGCTGCCACTTTGAGCGTGGCTGCTGGCTCGACCAATGTGCCCCCTGCGATCAGGCTGGCGGATACAGTTCCGCCAATTGGCGCTTTTTGCCCGAGAGACGTAAATAGCTTATCCAGGTCCAACTGTGTTACATTAACGTTCGCGGCAACCCGCTTGGTGAATGGCACGGGCCCTTCTTCTTTGTTAAAGGGTTCGAATGGCGCCGTTACGAATCCCGAGAGAACTTGCTGCGCGCCTTGCCTGAGATTAATGTCGCGCACGCGGAGCCTGTTCTCGCTCCATGCGAGCGCGCCTTCAAAGCTCGTGGCTCCAAAAACCACCCGGAGTTGCGATGTCTCCGCGCTTGCCGGAGTGAACAGCCCGGCGATCCGCGCCTCGCGGATGTCGATATTCCCATACTTTACCTTATCCGCGGTAAGCTTTAACTGCCCGCTATGCTCCTGCGGCTGCAGCTTGCCCTGTGACTCGATGCTAAGGTCCACAATGCCGGAAAGCTTCTCTTTGATACCGAAAAGATCGAGAACGGGTTGGAAGGAAGCGAGGCTTTGGGATTGGATTAACACGGCTCCTTCGTAAGCATTTGGCGTTTGCAGCCCTGCTTTTCCCGTAATGGCGATCTCGTTCTTCCGGTCGATCGCGAGACGCATCTCGTCGATATTCAGATTATTTGCAGCCACTCCCGCTTTAATTGAAAGCTTGGCGGCTTTAAAGCTGCCGAGCGCAAAATCCTCTCCGGTGATGGACGCTGAACCGTTGAGTGCGCCGCTCGCATTGCTCGCTGCGCCTTCGCCCTCCAGTCGCCCGGTGAAGGAGTGCTCCTTGAAACTCAAGCCGAACGCTTCCAGCTTCGGCGCCTTGATAGAGAATTTCATCGCGAGGGGCGCCGCAAGGAAATCTTTGCCCTCGCCTGGCATTGTGCAAGTGCCGCTGGCCTCTGCGATGTTCTCCGCGCGCGTGACTTGCAAAGATCGCAAGTTCACAGCCGGACCCTCGCTTTCCACGTCGAACTTTGCCGAATCAACGGCCGCCGCGCCGTAGCCAATGCCGGTGATGTCGCCCGTTAATCTGCATTGCGACCCATCGTATAGGTCTCCGCTCCCGATTTTCTTGGAGCCTTTAATCTGGATTTTCGCGGAATGGACTGTGCAGCCCGATGCTGCGGCGTCGGTTGCCTCGATCGCAAGATCGCAGGCCGCAACCTTTCTCGCCAGCGACATAGTCCCGCCAACTCGCACCGCTCCCGCCAAGTTCTGTGGCGAAGGAAGCACGGCATCGACGGATTTCAGGTCTGCGGCGTCGATGCGCAGGTTCAACGCGCCATCGGTTCCCGAAAAATCATTGATGGATCCCGGCAAATTCGCCTTCCCAGTAATGAGCACCGTGTTCATTCCCAAGGTCGCCGCCGCATTGAGTATCGTCGCCTGGCCATCGGCGAATGTCGTATCCAACTCGGCCGAATCGAGATGCACCGCGCCCGTGGAAAGCGATTCGATTCGCGCCGCAAAAGCGCCTTTCCATGTCCGGGGCGCTTCCGGTTCGCCGGCGAAATCCGCCGTGAGCCATGCGAGCTGCGCTTGCGGAACTCCGCCGGCGCCAAAGTACACTGCCGCCGCGTGTGCATCGATCCCAGCCGCATCGATTTTCATCTTCGTGTCGTAGCTGTTTTGAAGATTCTTGCCTTTCTTGTTGAGTTGGGTTCCCACGACGGAGACGCGCGCTGTTCCACCGAAGAGGTGCGCTGCAAACGCCATGCTGCCTTTGCCCTGAGCGCGCCGCGATGCGTCGAAATTCAGTTCGTCGATCTCCAGTTCGGGCGCCAGTTTGAGCCGCCGAATGAACAGATTGCGCCCCGCATAGCTCGTCTCCGCCGAGATGTTCTCCCAGGCAGGCATCCCAGGCGCTTGGATGCGCGCTACGCGCAGATAACCGGGCTGCCACGGATGAAGGAAGAGATGAATCCCTTTCACTTCGGTTGTCTCGTCCGGCGAGCGGACCGTAATATTGAAGTTTTCGATTTGAACGCGGTCCGCGTACAGTGCCGGCTGCCCCAGCAGATTGTTCAGATCCTGCGCAAGCGATTGCTTCTGCTGGGCAGCCTCTGTTGTTTTGCTCGTAAACGGTCCAAACACCAAATCCGCGTTCTGCACTTCGTAACTCTTTAGAAACTCGCCCACGCCATGCCGGACCAGCATTGGAATCGAATACTCCAGATGGATCGAGTCGATCGCGATCTTCTCGATCGGCGTCGGCCCCGTTCCGTTGGGAAGCGCCCGAACCCCGCTAATCGTCAAATTTGTAAAAAATGTTCCCGCAAAATGCACATCGAGATTCACATAATGCTTTGCCGCGATGCGGATCAGCGCCGTCCGAAGCGCCACCCGCAGCAGCGGGCGGTGGAAAACGGCCAGCAGGAGCAAAAGAGCCAGCGCCCATCGCAGAATGGTGCGCGCCCGGCGCCGGCGCGGTTTCGTTCCGCCGCCCGGATTTGGGTTGGCTTCCTTTTGATGCTTAGAGTCCTCCGGCATTCAGCGCGGCATATCGTAGCAGCCTCCAATTGCTCTGCAAGGCGCCGCATCCGCCTCGGGCGAAACCGTTGCCCCCGCCGAGCATGAACGCGTCGATGTTTCGACACAGATGGCACTCGTTTCGGCGGCGGGTGCGGGGTGACGCCTGGAGCCTCATGTGCAGAATCTGGAGGGTCCTCTGGCGGGCTCTGGTAAAGTACAGCGAGACCGATGGCGAGCAGCGGGCGGCCTCATTCGCATACTATGCGTTCTTCTCGCTTTTCCCGCTCATTCTCCTCTTCATCTCCATAGGCGCAGCCTTTCTCGGCGATACCCAGCGTGTCGCGGCGCAGGTCGTGCAGTACGTCGGGCAGTACATCCCGTTGGAGGCAGGCAAGGCCGATATGGTTTTCTCGACCATCGATGGGCTCGTGCGTTCGCGCAGCAATGCGAGTGTGATCGCATCGATCGTGCTGGCCTGGAGCGCGCTCCGCTTTTTCCAGGCGCTCGTGCATGGCGTTAACAAGGCTTGGGGAACGAAGGAATACTCCTGGTGGCGGATGCCGCTCCAAAACCTGCTCGTGCTCTGCATCGTCGGCGGCGCGCTCCTTCTCGGCATCGTCGTGCCCATTTCCGTCGACACGGTGGAACGCTACTATCAATGGGGCTTGACGACCATGGGGTTGGAGATGTCGTTCGCCAAGAAGCTCTTCGATTTCATCCGGTTCATCACGCCGCCTCTTATACTTTTTTCCGGATTCAGCATTTTCTACCGCGTCGCTCCGAGGCGCCGCACTCGGTTCCGCGAAGTCTGGATCGCGGCGCTCGTGGTGACGCTTGGGTTGCAGGGAGTGCAGCGGCTCTTCGTGCTGTACACCACCAATATCACCGATTTCAACAGAGTGTACGGCGCATTGGGCAGCGTGCTCGCCCTTCTGCTCTGGATCTATTTATCTGGCTCGATCATTATTTTCGGGGGTTGTCTCTGTGCTGCATATTGGGAGATCGAGATGCATATTGCCGACCAATCTGAGCGGACCACCGCGCGGTGATCCCTCGGCGCTTCGATGCCCGCCCGGAGTGGGACTTCGTTTGCCCGCGTCGGCATCTCCGTCTAAAGCGTACCGACACATGCCGGATTCTCCGCCTAAACGCCCCGAAAAGCTGCGCGAACTCCTATCGCTTTTCAAGTTCCTCGCGCCGTACCGGATTCCATTCAGCATGGCCTGCCTCGCATCGCTGACGTCGATGGGCTTCGGAACGTTGTTTCCGTGGCTCCTCGGCTACCTCGTTGACGCCGCTCTCCCGTCGATCAAAGGCTCGGAGCTTCCCGGCTGGCATCCGGGCATAAATACCATTGCTCTCATGCTCGTCGGCACGCTCGCTGTTCAAGCCGTCCTCACCTATTTCTCCTCGTTGAATTTTAACAAGGCCGGTGAGATGGCCGTGTGCGATCTGCGCACCGTTCTCTTCTCGCGTTTGGTAGCTCTTCCCATGCGCTTCTTCGGTGAGCGCAGAGTCGGAGAATTGACGAGCCGGCTCACTTCGGATCTGACGCAGATCCAGGAGATGTTCGCGTTTGTCGTGCCGCAGGCGATCCGGCAGGGAATGCTCTTTGTATGTGGAATCGCTGCGATCTTCGCGACTTCGTGGCGGCTGTCCGTGCTCATGGTGGCCACCGTGCCGCCGATCGTTCTGGCGTCGATCTGGTTTGGGCGCAAAGTTCGCAATTACTCACGACGGGCGCAGGATCAGTTGGCCGAGGCGACGACTATCATCGAGGAGACGCTTCAGAATATAGCCAGTGTAAAAGCGTACGCGAACGAGGCGTATGAGACCCGCCGGTACGCCATCGCGATGGATCGATTTCTTGCCATCGTCATCCCGGCGGCGCGACTGCGCGGATCGCTGATCTCGTTCATCATCGTCGGCATCTTCGGTTCGATCGTCCTCGTCATGTGGTACGGAGCGCGATTGATGCACGCCGGGCAGCTTTCACATGGAGAGCTGACGCGCTTCACACTTTTCACCGTGTTGATTGGCGGATCCGTCGCATCGGCCGCGGATGTCTTCTCCTCAGTGAACAAGACACTGGGAGCCGGGGAGCGCGTGCGTGAACTGTTTCAAGAACATCCGGAGACCGCGCTCGGCGTGCATCCGACTGCGCGTGAGCGGGCGGTGGTTTTGCCGGGCGCCAGGGCGGCGATGGAGCAGGGGAAGCGGGCGAACCTGGCTGGCGATGTCCGGTTTGAGGGAGTGGAATTCAGGTACCCATCGCGCCCCGAGGCGCCGGTGTTGCGCGGGTTGTCGCTCATGGCCGCGCCCGGTGAAAAGGTGGCGCTTGTTGGACCGAGCGGAGCCGGAAAGAGCACGATCGTCTCTCTTCTCCTGCGGTTTTATGAACCGACCGCCGGGCGAATTTTGCTAGACGGCAAATCGGCCTCGTCGCTCGATCTCGCTGCGGTTCGCTCGGCGATGGCGATCGTCCCGCAGGAGGTGCTGCTATTTGGCGGATCGATTCGCGACAATATCAGCTACGGAAACACCGCAGCCACGGAGGAGCAGATACGGGATGCCGCGCGAAGGGCGAATTGTCTCGATTTTGTCGAGGGGTTCCCTGAAAAGTTTGACACCGTAGTAGGCGACCGCGGGGTGAAACTCTCGGGGGGCCAGCGGCAGCGGATCGCCATTGCACGAGCCTTGCTCAAAGATCCCGCCATTCTCATCCTCGACGAGGCAACCTCCTCGCTCGACTCCGAGAGCGAACACCTCATCCAGCAGGCGCTCGACACCCTCATGGAAGGGCGCACCTCCTTCATCGTCGCCCACCGGCTCTCGACCGTTCGCCGGGTGGATCGCATCTATGTGATCGAAGACGGGCGGGCTACCGAAAGCGGGACACACGAGGAACTGATCGGACGTGAAGGCGGGACATACCGGCGGCTGAGCGAACTGCAATTCGCCGTGTAAGCGGAGCGGATTTGGTGAAGTTTGACTGCTTCCTTGGGCAAGGTCGCAATCCGTCTCTCGATCCTACTTCAGGGTACGGAGAAATGCGAAAAGGTCGGCAACGTCCGCCGGCTTCATGGCATCGAGCAGGCCGTCGGGCATAATCGATTTGCGGGCGATCTTGGTGTGCAGGATCTCGGAGCGGGGGATGATCCGGTCGTCCAATCCAATGGGACGGATCGTGACGCTCGATGCGTCTTCCCTGAGAAAGAAGCCCGTCACGAGATCGCCGCTTTTGAGCTGCACATCGAAGCGATAGTACCCGCTCTCGATTTGAAGATTGGGCGTGAGGATATTGCGCAGCAGCGATTCGTCGCCCATCGCGCCTGCGCCGGAGAGTTCGGGGCCAATCTGAGCGCCCTCGCCTTTTGCCCGATGGCATACGGTGCAGGTGGTGGCGAAGAGTGCATGCCCATGCTCGGCATTGCCCGGTTTTGCGATCATCAAGCGGAAGTGCGCGAATTTCGCATCCTGCGCGCTTGCTGCCTCAGGCGATAGGAGTTCGGGGAAATCGCGAGTCTGGATGACGTGCGCATCACCTAGGAGCGCGCCCCACGGTCCAGCGCCCGGTATATACTTGACGAGATGCGGCGGGATAGGGGATCCCGCGAAGGAGCGCTGATAGTTATCGAGAATCTCGGCGGGTGAGCGCGCGACATCCCACACCCGGAATTCGGTAAACGAGGCCGCCGTGCCTTTGGGCAGACCCGTTCTTCCCACATCGAGGCCTGTCAGCGGCCCTTTGTACACCGCGCCGCCTTCGGCATCGAGTTCCCCATGGATGTAGATGCGAAAATGTCCGCCTTCGTCGCGGGTGATTGCGACGTGCGACCAGAGGTCGGGCCGCATCGCGGTTTTGGCGGCGAGTGCGTCGTGTATCCCGTCGCGCCCAATATAGATGCGATAACGTCCGTCATAGAAATTGAAGCAAGGTCCACCCTTTGCGCCGAGCACCGCGTCCTCGTTCGAGATCCCTTCGTCCAGTTTGATCCATGTCTCCACGGTGAAAGGGCCGGAAAGATTGATCGCTGTCTCGGCGATGGACCCTGGGCCGCCGCTCAGGCGCAGGACCGGCGCGAGCGCGGTGTGGGATGCGGCGAGGATCGCCGCGACGTCGGCCTGCTCCGCTCCGAGCACTGTTACGAGTTTATCGAGTGTCACGTCGTCGATGTCTTCCAGCTTGAAGCCTCGCCCCGTCCGCGCGGCTTGAACAAGGGCTGCCGCATGGGCTTTGGACGACGATAACTTGTCGAGCGCGATCGTGCGCAGGACGGGCGGAAGCTGCGGCCAGAGCTCCGCGAGGGCGCGCACGACTTCCGGGCTTTTGCCGCCAGCCAGCGCTGTGACGGCTTCGCGGTGAAGTTCCTCCGTCTGCACCTGGCTGCCCGCCGCCGTGGTCGCGAAGCGTTTGAATAGGTCGAGTCGTTCCGAACCCAATTCGCGCAGCGCCTTTACCGATTCGATCAAGTCCGTTGCGGTCGATTTTTCATTGGTCGCCACGGCTGCGACTTCGGGTTCGAGCGCGGCCACATGCTGCGAGCGCGCCAGGTGAAGTATGAGCATGCGATTCGCATCGCTCGGGTCCCTGCCGAGAAGCGCTTTGGCGGCGCCCGCTATCGATTCCAAGCCAGCAGAGCCCATGCTGGTCACGACGCGCGGGTCGAGTTGTGCGATGGACGCGAGAGCGCCCGCCTGAGTCTTCGGATCTTTGAGTATGTCAGCGAGAGCCGTCGCGACAGCAGGCTGGGCGATCTGCCCCGCGAGCAGCGAAATCTCCTCAGCCACGAGAGGGCGTGTGACTTCCGGCAGCATCTGGGCGAGCCGCGGAGCGCCGTCTTGGGGAGGCAGCGAAAGCGCGGCGAGAAGGCGGGACTCGATCGGGCCCGTTTTTCCCGGGCCATCGAGGAATGCTTTTACCGCCGCCGGGTACCGCTCGACATTCGCGCGAGTCAAGTAACGCAGCATGGCGCCATCGAGGCCAAGATCGGAGTTGGGCGCGGGAACGGAAACCAGCGCCAGGGAAAGCGATTCCGCCGTCATCTCCTCCGGCTTGGCGCACGCTTCACTGAATATGCGTTTCAACGCGTGCTGCCGGGCGATTCTTACCTCTGGATCTTTTTCAGCGGCGAGCTGCTTTAAGATATCTCCATCCTTTGTGTTTGAATCGTCGGACGCAATCGTGAGTTCGGGGGCAGCCCGTGTAAACTCACGCCGGATGTTCGCATCCGGATCGGTGAACGCCACCTCTTCGAGCGCCTTGTCTTGAAGCGTGGCGTGGCGTCCCGCAAGTACCCAGAGCGCTTGCAGCCGTTTGGGAGTGCTCTCCTTCGTTGAGAGGGCTGTCGCTGTGAGCTGGCCGAGTACGGTGTCTGTGTTTGCCCGGTCGATCAACTCACACCGTGCTGCGTTCGCCTCCCATTGATTCGCCGAGGCGAGATTTGGGATCAGTTGCGCCGGCTCCAGCTTCTTAAGATTGGGAATGTCGCGTTTTGCCGCCCCCACCCATCTCACGCGCCAGATCCGTGTGCGCACTTTGTCGCGATCGGGATGATTGCGAGGCACTTCATTATGCGAGATGATTTTGTTATACCAATCGTTCAAGTAGAGGGCGCCATCGGGCCCAAATTGAATGGCGACAGGCCGGAAGGATGCGTCGTCGCTCCGGAGGAAGTCGCCTAGCATTTCGAGCTTCACACCCTCCCATCCCGGCCCTTCCTGATGGGCCTTCATAGCCTGCAGTTTATTAGTGATAGGGTTTGCCAGTATGAATGCGCCTGTGTACGGCGCCGGCCAGGAGGAAGCGTCTTCGCTCATTGCAAGACCCGACAGGCCCGTGCCTCCCACCGTGCAATCGTTCACCTTCTTCGGAGGCGTCATCATCGGCGCGTACGGCTTCGCTTTGTCGTCGCCAATTCCGGGGATGGCGATGCCGATTTCGAAGGGGTACATCGGAAATCCGTAATCGTTTGCCTCCTGCCCCCACATGCGCCCGCGTGGATCGATCACAAAACCCCAGTCGTTGCACGGCCCCCACCCGACAATTTCGAAATGCGAGCCATCGGGCTTCATCCGCATCACTTTGCAGTACTGGAAGTTAACCACCGGGCCTTCCTTTGTCTTCACGTGACTGTGATTAAAGGCTCCTTGCTCGAAATAAATCCAATCGCCCGGCCCGCGCAGGAATCCGTGCGGCATCAAGTGCGAATCGTCCACCCCAAAGCCGCTCAGGAGCACCTGCTTCGTATCCGCCCGGCCATCCCCATTTGTGTCGTGAAGGAAAAGAAGCTCCGGCCCGTGCTGGATGATTGCGCCGTCTTTGTACGGGAGCACACCCATCGGCATCGCCAGCTTGAACGGCGTCGCGCCCGTCCCATCGGGATCGCCCGCGAAAAGCCGCGGCTTCTGGAGTCCGGGAGCGCATGGTGTGTCGAAAATCAGCACCGTATCCTTGCCCCCGTCGCGATAGAGAGCCGCCGCGCGTTCGGGCTGCTCATTCCCATCGAGCGGATATTCGCTCGCAGTCGTCACCCACATCCTGCCTGCGGTATCGAAATTGAAGGCGACGGCTTTGCGCATCACCGATTCGTCGGCTACGAGCTCGGCCACGAAGCCCGGAGGCAGATGGAATGTGGTCAACTCCTTCTCGGGAGTGGCGCCCGGGGGCTGCTTCACCGCGGCGGCCGGTGTATCCGGCAGTTCCTCTATGGCGATCGCTTTGTACCAGGCCTGGGCCTTGCCACCACCGTGGATCTGCAGGCCGATTTTGCCGTCTCGCGGGATCGCTGCATCCGCCTCCGTGTAATCGACTGTTTGCAGCCCATTGATCCAGAGTTGGATGTGCGGACCTTCGCAGCGGATTCGGTAATCGTTCCATCCATCGTGATTGAGCACTTTCTTCAGTTCTTCCGTCGGCGATTGCACGAGCACCTTATTCCGGCGCGACTCGTCGTACAGACAGCCCCACCATGCCGGATCGCCCATATCGGCCTGGTAGCCGCTCATCTCGAAATTTGGAATGCGATCCGAGCGAAACTGGACCCCGCCATTTACAAATCCCGTTCCGTTGAGCTTGAATTTCAGCCGAAGCTCGAAGTTCTTGTACGATTTTACCGTGGAGAGAAAGTCGTTGTGCGGCACGGTCTCCGCGAGTGAGCCGCCAACGAAGGCGCCGTCTTCGATGTGCCAGAGATCTTTTGTGCCCGGCTCCCATCCGTCGAATGTTTTGCCGTCGGAGAGCGCATGCGTCTCGGCATGGCCGGTGGCGAGCGCTATGGAGAGAATAAGGGGGAGAAGTAGTTTCGTCATTGGCATTGCAGAGGGAGAAACCGTTGTATGGTCGATTACTTGGGAAAAGTCACGGCTGTACCATTGCCCACGCCATGCGTTTGCATCGCCACGTGAAGGGCCGCCCGCCTGGCCGGGCGGGGCGGGGCGATGGCCTGCTTCTGCGCGAAACGTCAGTTCCCCGCGACCTTCGGCGCCGAACGTTTCCTTAGATTTGCGTCCAGGATTTTCTTCCGCAAGCGAAGGCTCTTCGGAGTCGCCTCCACGTACTCATCCGGCGCGATGTACTCGAGCGCACGCTCCAGGCTCATCACGATCGGCGGCGCAAGGCTTATTCCTTTTCCATCGCCCTGTGAACGCATGTTCGTCAGCTTTTTCGCCTTGCAGGGATTCACGGGCATATCGTCGGCGCGGGCATTTTCGCCGATGATCATCCCCTCGTAGATATCCGTCTGCGGCCCGATGAAGAGCCGTCCGCGCTCCTGGATCGCTTCGAGAGCGTACCCGGTCGAGATGCCCGTCTCCATCGAGACAAGCACTCCATTGTTGCGCGTTGGGATGTCGCCCTTGAACTCGGCGTATTCCTTAAAGAGATGCGACATGATGCCGTGCCCCTTCGTCACGTTCACCAAATCCGTCTCAAATCCGATCAGTCCTCGCGTCGGCACCACAGCGCTCACGGTGACTGAGTGTGTCTGATGTTCCATGCTTACGATGTCCGCCTTCCGGCTGGCGAGCGATTGCAGGATGTCGCCCAGGTTCTCATTTGGCACATCGACGTAGAGAGTCTCCATCGGCTCGAGCAGAGTCCCGTCCTCGCCATGCTTGAAGATGACCTCGGGCCGCGACACCAGCACCTCGAATCCTTCCCGGCGCATCTGCTCCACCAGGATGGCAATCTGCATTTCACCGCGCGCCTTGATCTCAAACCGGCCCGCAATCTCCGTGTCCGCCACCTGGAGCGCCACATTCGTCCGCGTCTCTTTCACGAGCCGCTCACGCACCTGCCGCGCTGTAAGAAGCTTGCCTTCGCGACCCACGAGCGGGCCGTCATTGATGCAAATCTGCATCGTGATGGTCGGCGGATCGATCTCGACGAAGGGGAGGGGAAGCCGCTCTTCCGTGTCGGTGATCGTCTCGCCGATGAATACATCTTCAAAGCCGCAAATTCCGACGATATCGCCAGCGCTCGCGTGCTTGATCTCCACTTTTTGCAAGCCCTGGTGACCGAAAAGCGCCGTCACGCTAGCGCGCTCGCGGCGTCCGCCATTGTGGATGCAGACCACGGAATCGCCGACATTGATCCGGCCCGAAGCGATCCGCCCATAAGCGATCCGGCCGAGGTAATCGGAGTAGTCGAGATTCGACACGAGAAATTGCAGATAATGCACCCCCGACTCCTGCGGCGCCGGGATGTGCTTGATGATCGCCTCGAAGAGCGGCTCCATCGTCTCGCTCTTCTCGTGGATCTCCCGCATCGCGTACCCATCGCGGGCCGAAGCGTAGATCACCGGGAAATCAAGCTGCAAATCCGTGGCGTTCAGCTCGACGAAAAGATCGAAGATCATATCGAGCACCTTGTGCGGACGCGCATTTTCACGATCGATCTTGTTGATGACGACGATCGGCTTTGCGCCGTTCGCCAGCGCCTTCTTGAGCACAAATTTCGTCTGCGCCTGCGGGCCGTCGTGCGCATCCACCACCAGCAGGACACCATTGATCATCTGCATGATGCGCTCCACCTCGCCCCCGAAATCCGCGTGGCCGGGAGTATCCACGATGTTCACATGGTAATCGTGGTATCGAAACGCCGCGTTTTTCGCGCGAATCGTGATCCCTTTTTCCCGCTCCAGATCCATCGAGTCCATGATTCGCACCTCCGTGAAGGCCGCCTGATTGGCGCGAAAGGTTCCCGACTGCTTGAGCAGTTGGTCCACGAGCGTTGTCTTCCCGTGATCTACGTGTGCAATAATGGCGATGTTGCGGATGTGTTCCATGTCAGTCTCAGGTTCCGGATTCAAAAGGGCGGGGAATATGGAGGTCTCACCCCAGCCCGTCAAACGACGATGCCGGAAATAAGCGCCGCCCCGTTTTTGGAGTCCGCCATCGAGGAGATGCTTGGAGCGTTTGGCGCCGACAGGGCGCATTTCGGCGGAGCCGAGACTCCCTTGTGAAAGTATCGGAGCCAGGTGGCCCATGCGCGGGAGTCGCCGCAGCGCGCCTTGGCGAGGATGGCCTCGATGGCAGGAGCGCGGGCGATCTCGACCGCGACGTCGATTGCGCGGCTTATGTCGGGGCAGAAGTGGCGCCAGCGGTCGTACGCGGACTCGTCGAGGCCGCACATTCCGCAGGCGACGCGGAGAGGGTAACCGGCTTCGATGTGACGCAGGAGAAGCTCAAGGCGCTCATTGGAGAACGGGACTTCCCAGTCGGTGTCTCCGAGGGCGGAGGCGACGACGTCGCTGAGAGGCGGCAGCCTCCGGGGACCAGCCTGAGGCTGGTAAGCTCCGGGCGAGTTGGGATGCGAAGGGATCATCGGTGGGAGGAGGTGGTTCTGAAACCGACTTTAGAGACTGGGCAGGGCTGTTAAAGAACAAACAAGTAACAGGGAGCCGATAAATTCAGATTTCTTTTTTATGGGGTTGGTCTATGGATGTCCGATAGTGCTCTTTTCAAATAAAAGAACGGTCAAGGGGGAGGCGCGGCAGACGTCGCTCCGCGACGATGGCTTGGTCTGGTAGGGTTCCGGCAGCCTTCGCGGACTACGGCTTGCCAAGAGGGACGCGGGCAACCTTCGGGTCATCGCTCCGCGATTTGCGGTGAGGCGCGAGAAGCGTGGCACCTTATTACTGGGCGCTTGCCTGCCGGCTTCACCGCGTGAGCCGTGTCAAGGTTCACGGGCTGGACCGTCATGACTGGCTCAATTCGAGGCTATTGTTCCGAGCTACATCGGGTCAGGACGTTCAGTCGAAGATCCCGCATGCTGAACAGGGGCGGGGCGGCGAGCCGCATTCGGCGTCCACCATCGGTGCGTTTCGGTCCGAAGTGGGAGCGGTTTGCCTCGAAGACGCTGTCCACGAATTGTTTGCTGCCGATCACGCAGCCGTCCACGAAGTAGCGCACCCGGCAGCGGACCAGTTCGGGCCGGGTCAATTTGCCTTTGGCTTTGAGCACTTCGTCGATGGTATCGCGGGAGAAGCCGCGCTTGGCGGGCGAAC
>JBBSFI010000014.1:0-82524 GCA_038238905.1 Chthoniobacterales bacterium
CGACAACGGCCTCTCGGGCGTGCGCTGGCGTTCGGATTACAACGGCACCGCAAACGTCGTCGTGCATTTCGCTCGCGTTTCGAGCCGCTGCGGATGGTCCGCCCTGGTGGGACGCCGCGGAACGGTGAACGCCCCATTTGATGGAGCCGGTGGATCGACCGCAGGCCCCGCGCAGCACCTCGAGCCAAACGCCCCCCGCCCAGTAGATGCTGGCGCAGTAGGCGCTGGCAAGTAGCTGTCGGAGGCACTGCCATCTCAAAGATTCCAGAGCCGACCGGCCTGTCCGGGCGCTCTGGAATCTTTCTTTTCAAGGGTGTTGCCGCGATGCGGCGCATCTTCCTGAAAACTCGCTTTTCGCGATACCGCGAACGCGCGTATATTCGGCTTTCCATGGCAGCCGATTCCTTCGTCCACCTCCACCTGCATACCGAGTATTCCACTCTGGATGGCGCGGTGCGGGTCGCAGAGGCGGTGAAGAAGGCGAAGGAGTACAATATGCCCGCGCTGGCGATGACCGACCACGGGGTGATGTACGGGGCGATCGAGTTTTTCCAGGAAGCGAAGAAGGAGGGGGTGAAACCGATCATCGGTTGCGAGGTGTACATGGCGCCGGGATCGCATACGGACCGCAAAGCAGCGAACGGCAGAGAATCGGCCTTCCACCTCACCCTGCTGGCGAAGGACGGGGTCGGTTACCGCAATTTGGTAAAGCTCGTTTCGACGGCCCATCTGGATGGGATGTATTATAAACCGCGCATCGACAAGGAACTCCTTGCCCAGCATTCCGCGGGCTTGATCGGACTCAGCGGCTGCTTGAAGGGAGAAATCAATTCCGCGCTGGTGGCGGATCAGTACACCCGCGCGTTGGAACTTGGCGCGCAGTATCGCGACATCCTCGGCGCCGAAAACTTTTTCATCGAGATGCAGGATCACGGGATCGAGCAGCAGTTGAAGATCAACCGGGTGCTTCCGAAGCTGGCCAGCGAACTCGGACTTGGGCTTGTCGCATCGAATGACGTCCACTTCCTGCAACGGTCGAGCCATCAGGCGCACGATGTCCTCCTTTGCATCGGCACCGGATCGAACGTCGCGGACGAAAAGCGGATGCGCTACGTTCCGGAGCTTTTCTTCAAATCACCGGCGGAAATGATCCATCTGTTCCGGGACCATCCAGACGCGATCCAAAATACGCTCGCGATCGCCGAGCGGTGCAATCTCGATATCGAATTTGGGAAACCGAAATACCCCGATTACACACCGCCGGAGGGCTTTACGCAAAATGCGTACCTCCGAAAAATATGCGACGATGGGATGGCCGGACGCTACGGCCAGCGGGCGCTTGAGGATACCGTAATCGTCGAGCGGCTGGAGCGGGAGTTGCGCGTGCTGGAAGGCCAGGGATTTGTAAACTATTTCCTCATCGTGTGGGACTTCATCTCCTGGGCGAGATCGAAGGGGATTCCCGTGGGTCCCGGGCGCGGCTCAGCAGCCGGTTCGATGGTCGCATACCTGATGGGAATCACGGATATCGATCCGATCAAATTCAAGCTGCTATTCGAGCGGTTCCTGAATCCCGAGCGTGTGAGCCCGCCTGATATCGACGTCGATTTCTGCCAGCAACGCCGGGGCGAAGTAATCGAGTATGTGCGGCAGAAGTATGGTGAACGCGCTGTGTCGCAGATCATCACCTTTGGGACCCTTTCTGCGAAATCGGTGGTGCGGGACGTGGCGCGCGTGCTCGGCTGGAACTACGGCGACGCCGACCGGATCGCCAAAATGATTCCGAGCGGACCCGGGAATCTCGATCTGACTCTGAACGGTGTCGATAAGAAGAATAAGGAGACCGGGCAGGTGGAGCACACTGCCGGAGCGATCGACAAGAACCCGGAACTCAAAAAGGCGATCGAGAGTGAGCCGGCAACGAAGCAAATGTGGGAGTATGCTTCGCAACTCGAGGGTCTGACGCGCGGCACCGGGGTACACGCGGCGGGAATCGTGATCAGCGACCGCGATCTGTCCGAATACATACCGCTCACACGCGGCAACGATGGCGGAATCGTGAGCCAGTACGCGATGGCGCCGCTCACCGATCTCGGGATGTTGAAGATGGATTTTCTCGGGCTCAAGACGCTCACGGTCATTCACGACGCCGTGGAATTGATCCACAGAAAGGCGCCGGATTTCAACATCGACAAGGTACCGCTCGATAACACGGCGACATTCGATCTTCTGAACCGGGGAGAAACGGTCGCGGTGTTCCAATTGGAATCGGGAGGCATGGTCGGCACTTGCAAACAATTCGGGATACATGACATCGAAGATATCAACGCAATCCTGGCGCTCTACCGGCCCGGCCCGATGGACCTTATCCCCGACTACATCAAGCGGAAGAAGGGCCTCGCCAAGATCAAGTACGCGCATCCGCTGCTAAAGACGGTGACGGAAGACACTTACGGAATTTTTGTCTATCAGGAGCAGGTCATGGCGGCCGCTTCGGTGCTCGCGGGCTACACGCTCGGCGGCGCCGATCTGCTCCGGCGCGCGATGGGTAAGAAAGACAAGGAGAAGATGGGGAAAGAGCGCGAGAAATTCGTGAAAGGATGCAAAGAGAAAAACGACATCGATGAGAAGAAGGCGAATGAGATCTTCGACTTGCTCGAGAAGTTTGCGGGTTACGGATTCAACCGTTCACACTCGGCCGCGTATGCATGGGTTAGTTATCAAACTGCATATCTCAAGGCGAATTTCCCGGTGGAATTTATGGCCGCCGTGATGAGCAATGAGATTGCCAATACCGACAAGATCAGCATATTTGTCGCGGAATGCGGTCGCATGGGCATTCCGATCCTCCCGCCGGACGTGAACCGCAGTTCGCTAAAGTTTCAGCCGGAACTGCAGGATGCGGGGGTTGCGAACGCCGTTCTCGAGAATGGCGCGCAGACGCCGGCTCGCGAAGGGATCCGCTTCGGCCTCGCAGCGATCAAAAACGTAGGCGAGGCAGCCATGGAATCCGCCATCGAGGAGCGGTCCCGCGCCGGCGCGTTCGCATCCCTCGAAGATTTTTGCGGGAGAGTCGATTCCCGAAAGACTAACAAAAAGACTTTGGAATCGCTGGTGAAGTGTGGCGCCTTCGATTGGAGCGGGATCGAACGGGCTCAAATTTTCTCGCAGATCGATCCGGTGATGGCCTCGGCGGCAAGCTCCAACCGGGATCGCGCGGTGGGACAAGTTTCTCTCTTCGATGCATTCGACTCCCCTGCGCTCCCAGCTTCGCGCTCTGCGTCGAAAGCGACTCCTTGGACACCTGCCGAAAAGCTTTCGTATGAAAAGGAACTCCTGGGGTTCTACGTCACGGGTCATCCGCTGGATGACTATCGATCGCTACTGGAAAGCGGGAAATATGTATCGATTGGCGTTCTTGGGGAACAGGAAGACAAGGCGAACATCACGATCGCGGGAGCGCTTGTCAGTGTGGAGAAGAAGTTCACCAAGCGTGGCGGCAAGCCGTTTGCGGTGATCGTGCTCGAAGATTTCACCGGCGGTCTCGAGATCATGGTCTGGAGCGAGGCTTTTGAAAAATCAGTGGCCTTGCTTGAGGTGGGAAACGTGGTCTCCATCCAGGGAAGGCTAGACCTTCGCGAGGACGGCATCCGCCTGACTGCGAACGAACTCAAGGTAATCAAACGACCGGAGGTGCGCGAGAAGCCTGTCGTCCTCACGATCAATCTGGAAACGGCTACCGAAACCGATTTACTGGCGATCCGCGACATTATTTCGCGCCATCCCGGCAAGCGCCGGATCGAGCTTTGTATCCAATCCGCGGCAGGCGGGCAGGCGCGCCTCATACCTGACGAACGGTACCGGATCGAGTGGGGAATGGAAGCGCGCGAAATGCTTATGCCGTGGCTGTAATGGCTCTCCTCGGCTCATCTGTACTCTATCTACCAACTTCAGAATCAACACACCCAACTATGCAGCTTACCGACGAACAAAAGGCCAAAGTCTCAACGTGGATACAAGAAGGGGCAAAACTGTCCGAGATACAAGACCGGCTCGGAAAGGAATTCGATGTCCGGCTCACTTATATGGATGCCCGCCTTCTGGTGGACGACTTAAAGCTGACGCCAAAAGACCCAGAACCACCGCATCCTCCCGCTCCCGCCCCGGCCCCCGCTGAAGCGCCCGGCGTGAAACCAGCGCCCGTTTCTCCCCTCGAAGAGCCGACCCTGCCGGGCGCTGGGGGCAAGGTGGATGTAACGGTGGATCAATTGACGCGCCCTGGAGCGATGGCAAGCGGCAAGGTGGGCTTTAGCGATGGCCAGAAGGCGGAGTGGCAGCTCGACCAGTATGGAAGGCTGGCACTCACGGGATCCCAGCCGGGGTACCGCCCCCCCGCAAGCGATGTCGCCGAGTTCCAAGCTGCGCTTGAACGCGAGTTGGCGAAGCTGGGAATGTAGCACTCCAGCTATTACCTGCGTGCGCACCGCTCGCTCCAGAGTCGCCGGGGACGGCCATTTGTTGTCAGAAATCGAAATTCGCGCTTTTATTTCGGAGGTGTGCCCCGCTTCCGCGTGCAGAGGCAAGCGAGTGCTGATGATCGTGCCGGATAACACCCGCACCTGCCCTCTGGGCTCGATCTTTAGAGGGCTGCACGACGAGATCGGCAGCGCCGCGGCCGCATTCGACGTCATGATCGCGCTTGGCACTCACCAACCGATGGGCGAGGAAGCGATTTGCGCGCGCTTGCAGGTCTCCCCAGAAGAGCGCTCTTCGCGATTCTCCGGCGTGCATTTCTTCAACCACGAATGGGACCGTCCGGACTCGCTGACGGAAATTGGGCGATTCCATCCAGACGAGACCAGAGATCTTACCGGCGGGCTTCTCGAATTGGAAGTCGCCGTCACGGTGAATAAGCGACTTTTTGGATACGATGAGATCATTATCGCCGGACCCGTGTTTCCGCATGAAGTCGTCGGGTTTTCGGGTGGGAATAAGTATCTTTTTCCCGGCGTCAGCGGCCCGGATATTTTGAATTTCTTTCATTGGCTCGGGGCGATGGTCACCAATCCGATGATCATCGGTAACAAGTGGACTCCGGTCCGTCGCGTCGTGGATCGGGCCGCCGCGATGATCGCCGTTCCGAAGCTTTGCTTTTGCATGGTGGTGGAAAATGGCGGTCTTGCCGGGCTCTTTGCAGGAAGTCCCGAGGCGGCGTGGGACGAGGCCAGCGAGCTGTCGAAGAAACTTCATATTACGCTGAAGGATCGCCCGTACGATACCGTGCTCTCGTGCGCTCCGCCGATGTACGATGAACTCTGGGTCGGAGGAAAGTGCATGTACAAGCTGGAGCCCGTGGTCGCCGACGGCGGCGAATTGATTATCTATGCGCCGCACATCCACGAGATCTCCATCACCCACGGACATCTCATCCGGCAGATCGGCTACCACTGCAGGGACTACTTCGCCAAGCAATGGGACCGGTTTAAACACATTCCATGGGGAACGATCGCGCACTCGACCCATGTCCGTGGCATCGGCACTTTTGACGGGGAAAAGGAGAAATGCCGGATACAGGTAACATTGGCCACCGGAATTCCAGAAGACGTCTGCAAAGAGGTGAATCTCGGGTATCGCGATCCGAAAAGCATAGACCCGGCTGCGTATGCGGGGCGCGAGCACGAGGGCATCTTGATGATTCCCAAGGCCGGGGAGATGCTTTATCATCTGAGGCAGCGGCCCGACTGGGCCCGTGAAATGTAGGAGGCTGGCAACACTTCCGAGTATGTCTCTTCTCGCCGCACGGCAGATCACCAAGCGATTTCCGGGCGTTGTCGCGCTCAACGACGTGAGCTTCGATCTTATGCCAGGCGAGCTCCATGCAATCTGCGGCGAGAACGGAGCGGGGAAATCGACGCTTATCAAGCTGCTGTCCGGAATCCATCCCTACGGAACGTATGAGGGCGACTTGCTCGTGGATGGGTGCGTGGCGCGCTTTCAATCGACAGCAGATGCCGGGCGGGCGGGGCTGGCCGTTATCTACCAAGAATTGGCGCTCGTCGAAGAGATGTCCGTGGCAGAAAATATCTTCCTCGGCTCCGAGCGGCTCCGCCATGGTTTGATCGATTGGCCCCGCACCTTTCGCGATGCTGCGGAGTTGCTCGATCGGTTCGACGTGAAACTCGATCCGGCAGCGCGGTGCGACCGGCTTGGAATCGGACAGAAACAGCTCGTCGAAATCGTAAAGGCGCTTGGAAAAGAATCACGGGTGCTCGTGCTCGACGAGCCGACAGCGGCGCTCGCAGAGCACGAGGTCCAGGTGCTCCTAAAGATCCTGCGCGATCTGAAGGCGCGCGGGCTTGCGTGCATCTATATCTCGCACCGCCTCGACGAAGTGTTTGCCATCGCCGACCGCATAACCGTGTTGCGCGATGGATCCAGCATTGCCACTTTCGTGGCGAATAAGACCAGCAAGGATGAAATAATCCGCAACATGGTCGGCCGGCAAATTAACGACCTATTCCCAAAAAATGAGCAAACCAGGGAAGCCCGTGACGCCTCTCCAGTTTTCTCTGTGAGCAATCTCTCGGTAGCCGACCCGCATACAGGCCGGATGGTGCTGCATAACATTTCATTTTCCCTTGCCCCTGGCGAGGTGCTCGGCATCGGCGGGCTCATGGGAGCGGGCAGGACGGAACTTTTGATGCATCTTTTCGGAGCCTGGGGCGAACGCCGCGGAGGCACGGTGACAGCGCAATCCAAAGCGCTCCCGCCAAGCGATCCAGCCGAGGCGCTGCGCAACGGTCTGGCCCTTGTTACCGAGGACCGGCGCCGCTATGGGCTTGTCCTGGAACAGGACATCAACTTCAACCTCTCGCTCTCCTCGCTGGCCGCGGTGACGTCCAGAGCAGGCCTGCTCGACGCAAACCGCGAGCGGCAGTTGAACGAGGCGATGTTTCAGTCGTTGCAAATAAAAGCTCCCTCGATCGCCGCAATTACGGGCAAATTGTCTGGCGGAAATCAGCAAAAGGTGGTCATCGGCAAGGCGTTGCTGGCCGATCCGAAGGTGGTTTTCCTTGATGAGCCAACCCGCGGAATCGATGTCGCTGCCAAAGTGGAGATTTACGAATTAGTCAATCGCCTTACAGCGGTGGGAAAAGCCGTCGTTCTAGTTTCAAGCGAATTGATCGAGCTTCTCGGGATAAGCCACCGGATCCTCATGCTGCATGAAGGTCGAATCGCGGGTGAATTTCGCCGCGGAGAAGCCACGCAGGAGATTTTGATGACTGCAGCGCTCGCCCCGAAAAGCTGATGGCCCCGCCGCTTTGCCTACTCCCACGGCGCGCCCATTGCGCAAATCCTCTTGAATATGCACTGTGGATCCTGGCAATAATCATCCAACCCGTTTGCTCCCCCAAATGAAAACAGCCCACCTTAGGCGCCTCGCACCGTTAGTCTTCACGCTCTTTCCGTTGAGCCAAATCCCGGCTTCGAACGCTCCTGAGTCCCCCCTCACCTCAATGGCGCCCGACAGCGTGGTGCTGGCCGATGGCACAGTCTTTATCGACGCCGAAAAGGCCCTTAACAGGATATTCGGACCAAATCTTTCCAGCCTGTCCGAAGGAAGCATCAGCCCAGCCCTGGAAAGCCTCGCCGAATCGCTCCCTGCCGGCGGCGCCATCGATCTCCCGCGAAGCGTCCCATGCGGCAGCCTTGATTTCCGCCGTGTAGCGGACAATGTACAGATAACTGGCGGACACGGCGGATCGCTCATGCTCGGAGCAGGGCAAAAAGGCATCCAAATCCTATTCGCTGCGCTCGATCAGACGATCGACAAAGCACCCGATCGAGGGTCCGGACATGCATCTCCAAGCGCCATCGAACCGAAGGACGTTGCAATGTTCGATCCAAAGGCGGCGCCGGCAAGCGACCTGCTGGCTCTCTTTTGCGACGGGGGAATCCACATCAAAACCGACGTGAGGCATTGCGCATGGATCGCCGGCGCGAACAGCTTCGGCGCCCACACCGTGACGGCCGATGCACGCGTGGATGACAGCCTCTTTTTATGGTTTGGCATGAACTGGCCGTTCTCCGATTACAACGCGTTCCGGGACCCAAATAAAAAAGGAAAAGATTGGCTGGCAAATGCGCAGATGACGTTTGACTGCCACGGCGGCGGCCAGGGCACCCGTCTCTACCTCATGGTCGAGACAAATTACGGGAATCCCGGGCCCGGAGTGGTTCTCCAAAACTGCGACGGCATGGCGTTATATCACGGGTCGTCCGAGCGAGGGAGCGCACAAGGACCAGGTCTCTATTGGCTGAAGGATTGCCGCAATGTGAAACTCGGATTGCGGGGCATCAATGCTTACTACCCGCCGACCGGCCCGAAAGCGCCGGCGCCCACCCACGACATAACGATCGAAGGCGGCAACGGAAACATCCTGCACTGCATGCGAGCTTGGGGATATGCTTCGCAGGAGAGTGCGGTCAATAGCGATCCAGCCTTGCAAGTTTGGATGACGGCGTTCCAGCACGAGACAAAAGGCTTCGATGCGCCGGGCGTTCTGCGCTTTGCATTCACGCCAGACAACGACAAACCCGAACCGGTGTGGTTCACAAAGGAAGTCGAACCGAAGCTCAAGGAGCTCACTGAACGCATTCTCCGGGACCAGAAATTGGAGATGTCGCCTGAGAACTTGAAAACGACGGAATCCGCGATCCGCACGGGGCGCTATCTGGCGCCGCCGCTGAACGCCACCTTCGAACAGACATTCTGGTACGGCCCAGATGACCTGACAAAAAACCCTGCGAAGCTAAGCAACGGACAGAAACTTCCCCCTCCCCCATCGATGCCCGCCACGAATGCGCCTCGTGTCCGGGCTCCGATCGCGTTTACACAAGCTCCCGATTTCGGCAAGGCGCTGCTCGACGCCGGGGCCGATCCCACCGGCAAGCGTCCGAGCGATGATGCTTTCGCTCAGCTTATGTACGGGATGAACCGGGCTGATTTGGAGAAACTTCTGAAAGAGGCGGCCCAAGGAGACTCCGACTATCGCACGGCGCACCACGCCAAAGACGAAGCGGGCGAGAAGACCGCCAAAGCCCGCATCGAGGCAGCCGTAAAGCAAATGATGCCTGCCGAGTCGCGAGACGACGCAAAGCACCATCCTAAGCGTCCTCAGATTCAGGTGCCTCCTGGCACCTTTCTTCTCGAGCACCCACTTCTCCTAGCCATCGGCAACAATGCCCTTTTTGGCGCCGGGCCCGAGAAGACAGTCCTCGTCACACGCAAGGATATAAAGGTCGTGGAAATGCACTTATGGGGAACGGTAGCCAATCTTTCGATCGAAGGCGGGCGAGTCGGCCTCGCAATAACAGGCCCAAACCATGAGGAGGCTGTGAGCCCGACAATTCAATCGTACGTCGCCGGCAGCAACTTTTATAATATTACCTTCCGGAACCAGACCTTCGCTGGAATGCATGTCGGCAACGACGATATCAACCTCATGGGCGGCTCGGAGTTCGATCAAAACCGATTCGTGGATGTGCAGTTCATCCACACGGGCGATTACGGGATTTATATGAATCTCAACATGGTGGACAAGTGGCTCTTTCTCCATGGGAAGTTTGAAGGACAAAAGAAAGCCGGTATCTCCGCGAAATATAACAATATCATTCACGGGGCTTTCATCGATACCGTATTCAAAAACATTGATGGGCCTGCGCTCGATTTCCTCGGGGGAAATCCCACGATCGCCTACCGCCCCTGGTGCGTCATGGTCGATCAATGCGATTTCGAGGAGTGCGGAAACGCGAGCGCCCCGGCGGTGGATCAAGGATACGGAGAAATCATGAGCTTCACCCGGTGCCGAATCCATACGCGGAACAAGACCATCAAAGCGGGATACGCGGGCTCCGCTCAGATCTATGAAGACGACGAGATCGACGCAAAGGTTCCTGAAGGTTCGCCGGCAATCGTGCTGCGGGCGGTGCGCCAGGTTCTAACCGCGCGCGCGAATGGCCATACTCTGCGCGGTGTGAAAGCAAGCGGACCGGTGGCATTCGTTAATGACGCGAACTCGGAAAACGAACTGTTTCGGCATACGCTCGATAAATACGGAAAGCCGCCGGAGGCCGGCAAGCCACCCGAGATTCCGTGGGACACGAATCCCGCAGCACACGAGCTTGCTCCTAAAAACGGATGGGTTCACCCGTTTATTATGTACAATTGCCAATTCGGTGAAAAGAAGTACGCGTACTCCCTGCTCAACGTGGATCCAGACCATGGCAAGATACTTGAGGAAGTCGATCTGGCGCATTTGGCTGGGCAGGAATAGTTCTTCTTGAAAAGGCGCTTCCTGATTGGGGTCGGCTGCGTGTTACCGTGGTTCAATTGTTTTCGCATCTATCTCACCTAAATGCCCTCTCGGAAGGATGCGCGGCACGGCAAAGTGCTTTTCGCAATGACGCTCGGGTTCACGCTCGCAGCTATGATCATACAGGCGCTTGGCCCGGCCGTTTTTGCGAACCTGGACTACCTGGCGCAGGACTTCGTTGCCCGCCACTCGAATCCGGCGCCCGAAGATCCCCGCCTTGTATTCATCGGGATCGACGCCGAATCGCAATCGCTCTCGACCTTGCGAGACGAAGATATAAATCCTTCGCCCGCACTCACGATCATGAAACAGGGCTGGCCATTTCGGCGGACGCTCTACCCGCTCATTTACGATCGTTTGTTTCAAGCCGGCGCGCGAAGCGTCGTGCTCGATATGCGTTTTCCGGGAAGCAAACCAGCCGACGCCGGGTTTTCGGCTGCCCTCGAACGCTATCGTGACCGGGTGGTGATCGGATTCAATTTTCCCGAAAAAGAGGATCGGATGGGAATGATTTCTTCGGTGGAGTGGCCTCCCGAAAGCTTGGTCGGGGATCCGCGTTTCAGTGACCCACGCGTCGGCTATGTCAACGTCTGGCCAGATGCTGACGAAGTCGTCCGCGGGGCTCGCTATCGCACAGGCCTCATGCAAGCGCGCGGCCTCTCTCCCATGGTGGGGGAGGATATATTCGAATCGCTGGCCGCACGGGCCATGCGGCAAAGCGGCCATAGGGATTTGATACCCGACGACACCGAGCCAAGGACGATTCGTTTCGCTTCGTGGGGGAAGGAGCGGGGAAGCGGCTTTGAGCCACATTCGCTTTTCGAGATTTTCACCCCCTTCTACTGGGAGCATAACTATGGGAACGGCGCCTTCTTTGAGGGTAAGATCGTACTAGTCGGTCCTTCCGGAAGCTGGAGCAAGGATGTCGTCCGGACGCCGTTCGGCCTCATAGCGGGTCCGCTGTACCACATGAACGCTATGAACGCGCTCCTGACACGCTCCTTCCTCGACCGGCCTCCGCTGGCAGTCACCTTGCTCCTGGTGGCTGGCGGCGGGCTTTTCGCGCTGGCGATCGGCTGGTTCATCCGGCGACCGCTTTTTCGCGGTGCGCTCGCGATCGCCTCTGTTCCGGGATGGTTCTGGTGCGCGGTGGCTTTCTATAATTCGGGCTGGCTGGTTCCAGTTCTCTCGCCCATGCTTGCCGCCGTCTCCAGCAGCGGAGCATTCCTTTTGTATGAGCATTGGACAGAGCGGGTGGCCCGGTTGCGCATCCGCAGGACTCTCGAAGGGTACGTCTCCAAGGACGTCGTGCGTGAAGTGCTCGATAACCCCGAAAGTTTTCTTCACACCGCCGACGGCATGCGCAGATGCGTCGCCATCCTATTTAGCGATGTGCGCGGCTTCACCGCGCTCACGGAAGAAGCCGATCCCGCGAAGCTCGTGGCCCAGCTTAACGAATACTTCACGGAGATGGTTCGCATCGTCTTCGCACACGGCGGCACGGTCGATAAATTCATCGGCGACGCAGTGATGGCGCATTGGGGCGGCACGGTGGTTCGAGGAGCCGAGCATGATGCATGCGCGGCGGTGGCCGCCGGACTCGACATGCTCGAGGCTGTGCGAAAATTAAACGCGGGCTGGACGGAGCGCGGGATGACTCCGTTCAAGATCGGCCTTGGAATTAATTATGGGGAAGTCATCGTCGGCAATATCGGGTCCGAAGAAAAGCACGAGTTCACGGCCATCGGGGATCCGATCAACCTGGCTTCCCGATTGGAAGGCGCGACAAAGGAGTTTCGGATCGACCTGCTGCTCGGGGAAAGCGCCGCGCCCCTCGTGAGAGGCCGATACGATTTGCGATCGGTCGATCTGCTCCAAGTCTCCGGGAAATCGCGGCCCGTCCAAGTTTTTACGGTCGTGGGCGCCCGACAACAAGCGCAGGAGCCCGGATGGCTCACAGCATACGAGGAAGGCCTTCGCCACTACCGGAACTGCTTATTCGAAGAAGCTTTGCTCTCTTTTAAGAGGGCGGATGAGGCTCATCCGAACGATTGGCTTACCGAGGAATACATCCGGCGCTGCCAGGCATTTGCCATCACCCCGCCGCCGCCCGATTGGAACGGCGTGTACATCATGAAAACAAAGTAGGCATACGGCGCCGGAAGGCCGCCTCAGTTTCCGCTTAAGCTTTTCAGGCGTTTCGCCGACAAGGGGCCGATGCACGGGATATCAGACTAAGCACAGATCAGTACACGGGAAACGCAGAATAACGTGTGCGCGATGTCACTGCCGCTCGGAACTTGTCGTGAGAGGGCCATCTTACACAGCCCGCAGAAAATCCGCGAAGAACCGAGCGCCCTCTTCCAGATCGCGAATGTAAATCCACTCATCCTTCGTATGCGCCTGCGCGATCGAACCCGGGCCGAGGGCAATTGCAGGAATTCCCTTTCGGGAAAAGACTGCTGCATCGCAAAACCAAGGAGCGCCAACGCACTCGGATCCCAAGGCTCTCAAGGCGCCGATAAGTGGATGTGCCGGATCGGTGTAAAGCGGCGGCGACTGCATGCTCGCCACCTCCACATCGGGACATTTTGCGCGCAGCAGTTCCGTGACGCGAACCGCAACGGCATCCGCGTTCTGGCTCGGCACAGTGCGGATATCGACTGTGATCTCGCAGAAATCCGGCACGATGTTCGTCTTGCTGCCCCCGGCGATCGTTCCCACACTCAGCGTCGAGTGACCCAGCACCGGATGGTCAAATGCGGCCAATTCCGCCGCCGCCGTGTTCCGCAGGAGTTCGATCGCTTCTGCCATCTTGTAGATGGCATTCTCCCCTTCGCTGGGGCTGGCGCTATGCGCGGCTCTGCCACGGGTGGCGATGCGCAGATTCGTGCATCCTTTATGCGTGTACACGACATCGAGGCCGGTCGGTTCGCCCGCAATCACAAACGCAAACGGTTCCTCTTCCGCGAGTGCTTTAGCTCCCTGCTGGCCGGCCTCCTCTCCGACGAGTCCAGCAAACCATACCTCATACGGAAGCGCCGGGATGATATCGCGCGCCTCCCGGAGTCCCCAAAGCATCGCAGCCATGGACCCCTTCGTGTCGCTGGCGCCCCGGCCCCAGACTCGGCCATCGCGCACTTCGCCGCCAAACGGGTCGATCGACATTCCCGCCACACTCACGGTGTCCGTATGCGGCGCGAAAAGCAGGCGCGGCTTTCCCGGACGGTCGCTCGGAAACCGGCCCACGACATTGGGCCGGCCCGGAAGCACCTCACGCAGTTCAGCGTCGGCGCCGGACTCCTTGAGAAATGCGTAGACGAACTCGGCGCACTGCTGCTCACCGATGCGATCCGTCCCCGGATTGCCGGCTGGATTTACACTCGGTATTCTTACGAGCGCGCGCAGCAGATCGACGACCGAATCGCACGGAGTCATGAGCGATTCGCGCGATACCATTCGACAAACTTTGGAATTCCTTCGCCGATCTTGGTCGAGGGATTGTATTGAAGCGCCATCCGCGCTTTTGAGATATCTGCGTAGGTCAGCGGCACATCCCCGGGCTGCTCTGGCATCCGCTGGATCGTGGCTTTTTTTCCCAGCGTCCCCTCAAGCAGCGCAATCAACTCGGCGAGGGTCGTCGTCTCGCTCTCGCCAAGATTGAAGACGTCACACAGCGGCCCTTCGTAAGTCAGGCACGCTTCGACGCCGCGCATGATGTCCTCGATGTAGGTGTAATCCCGCCTGGTCGAGCCGTCTCCGAATTGCTTGATGGTATTCCCCGTATCGATTGCACGAGTGAAAGAATGAATGGCCAAGTCGGGACGCTGCCGCGGACCGTACACTGTGAAAAAACGGAGGCTGATCGTCCGCATTCCGTAGAGATGCGAATAGTTCGAGCAAAGCTGCTCCGTCGCAAGTTTCGTCGCGGCGTAGGGCGAGATCGTCTGGCTGAGGCACATGTCCTCCCGAAATGGGGCCGTCTTGATCACCCCGTACACGGACGAACTGGACGCCGAGATAAACCGCTCGACCCCCGCGAGCTTGGCCGCCTCCAAAAGATGAAATGTCCCGGTAATATTCGTGTCGATGTAAAGCTTTGGCTCCTTGATCGACGGTCGAACGCCCGCTCGCGCCGCCAGGTGAACGATTGTGTCGAAGCGCCCCTCCGCTACGATGCGATGGACGGCCGCCTCGTCCCGAATGTCGGCATCATGCACCCGGACCGCGCCAGCGACCCTCTGGAGGTTGCCGCGCTTGATGGACGGGTCGTAGAAATCGTTGAAGTCGTCCAGCACCGCGACCTCATGGCCCAGCGCGAGACAACGCTCGACAAAATGCGATCCGATGAATCCGGCGCCGCCGGTTATGAGAACATTCATGCGCTGAGGCTATCCGGTGTATGAACACGCCCGCAAGCGGCTAGTGCTCGAAAAGGCATCTCCGCTCATCTCCGCTTTCGGACCGCAGTCCCATGATCCGTTTACCGCGCTGAGACTGCCGGGAGCGTGCCGCCAATCCATCGATCGATCAGCTCGGCAACGCCTGCTCCGTGGCTTGCCTCGCTCACCCAATCGACGTGGCGTTTTAACGCCGGAAGCGCATTGGCAACGGCGGCGGAGAACCCGCAAATCTCAAGAAATGCGTGGTCGTTCTCAGCGTCTCCAACTCCGACAACTTCCGATGCCTGAGATGAAAGCTCGCCAAGAGCCGCATGCAGTCCAGTCGCCTTGTTTACGCCCGTCGGGAGAATCATGACGCTCCCCTTGTTGAAGATTACCTGGTACTCCAGCACCAGCTCCTTGATCGCTTCCAGCGCGACGGATTCGAACGGTTCGTACGTGGCAACGATAACCCGGCCAATCGAGAGGGGGGTGACGTTTCGCGCGCGAAGGGCATCGAGAAACTCGGGCTCCGGCGGGCTTGCGAGGAGTCGCTCGCGGCCATCAGCGGGCCAATGGAGGAGCGCCCCGTTCTCCGCTACGATGAGGTCAAACAGCTCGAGCTGGCTGAAGACCGAACGCAGGTCATCGATCTCCCGCCCGGTGACCATAACGAGGCGCCTCCCGGACCGCTTGAGCCGGTTCAGCGCATCCAGCGTAGCTCCATCCACCGCTCCATGAGTCGCGATCGTCCCATCGTAATCGGTTGCCAGGACTGTAAAATTCCCACGTTTTTCGGTAAGCATCGTTGGAGAAAAGCGGCCAGCGGCGCCGGTTCAATCGAAACCTCAC
The DNA here is from genome assembly GCA_038238905.1 of Chthoniobacterales bacterium. GTDB lineage: Bacteria > Verrucomicrobiota > Verrucomicrobiia > Chthoniobacterales > Chthoniobacteraceae > JBBSFI01. Next base: position 15,611 of record JBBSFI010000014.1, read on the forward strand.
CGTATGACAAATCTAAACCTAAAAGGCCATTGGAACGAGATCAAAGGCAAACTGAAACAGAAGTACGGGCAGCTTACCGACGATGACCTGATGTTCACCGAAGGCAAGGAGGACGAGATGCTTGGCCGGCTTCAAAGCCGTCTCGGCCAGACTAAAGAAGATCTCCGCAAAGAGATCGAAGGGCTGTAAACGCTCCAAGCGGTCTTCCGCCGTTCGCGCCGCCGGGTATTTCCTTGCGGCGCGAACTTTTTTGCGCCGCTTGCTTCCCTGAGAGTAGGGCTCACCTCCAAGAAGGGCCGGGAGTCCGCGATGGCACGAAACGAGAACGGATTACACTCAGTGATGAAACAACTCCGCCAGCCCGCCATTCGTGAATGGTTTGCCCGTTTCTCGCGCGTGGCGGCAGCCGCGGTGGGCTCGTATTGGGCCTTTATCGCAGCGGGCGCTCTCGTTCTGATCTGGGCGGCTGCCGGACCTATTTTCCATTTTTCGGACACGTGGCAGCTCGTAATCAACACGACGAGCAGCATCGTGACGTTTCTGATGGTGTTTCTCATCCAGAGCACCCAAAATCGGGATACGAAGGCCATCCATTTGAAACTGGACGAACTGATTCGAGCGGTCGAGGGGGCAAGGAACGACCTGGTGCTGCTCGAAGATATGTCTGAGGAGGGATTAGACGATCTGGCATCCCAATTCGCTCAGTTGCGAGACAGAACGTGCAAAGCACGGGAGCGAAAGCTCGCCCGCGGCAGCGCTGCGCCAGAGTCGCGCGACGAATTCGGCCGATCAGTGCAGGCCGGGAATGTGGGCGTAACCGAGAAATAGCGCCTTGCTGTGCGACTCCGCAGCGTCTGGTGCAGCTTTGGGCATCGCAAAGTCGAAGACGCTCACCCCCCATCGCTGCTTTCCATCGAAAGAGCGCCCGTCGGACGATCCCCACATGATCGGCACATTGCGTCGCTTTTGGAGACCGAGGTAAAGCATCGTATGCGTTACGGGCGGATCGCGATCGATCGCATACGTTCCATTCCAAAATAGGAGGTCGCCGGGCTTAAGGTCGGAAAATTCGAAGCCGCCGGCCTTCCGGCTTATCACCGCAAAGAATTGTCCTTGCTGCCGGGTCCAGGAGTATTGACTAGCGGAATCGCGCGGAACATCCGCGATGCCCTGCTGCTTTAGGATGTAGTAGATCGCGCCGGAACAGTCCATGCCGCCGCTTTCGGGATCGGCTGAACCATAGGTGTACGTGAGACCGCGCTGCGTGAGGTCGAGCGCTGCCTGGAGAAGTCGCTGCACCTTCTCGGGCTGTTTTTGGAAATCGGCGATTTCGGAGGGTTCCACGATCGCAGGCGGAGCGTAGGTTCGCTTACCGGGCGTGGCATCGTCTGCGAGGTCCTTCTTTTTGGGAGCGGGCGTGGCATCGTCCGCGAGATCCTTCTTTTTGGGAGCGGGCGTGGCATCGTCCGCTGGCGCCTTTCTTTTGGGACCGGGCGTGGCATCGGCAGCCGAGTCCGCAGCGCTGCGGGGCGTCGCGTGAGAATGTTTTGTGGACGGGGTTGTCGCCGGATTAGTCAGAGCGTGCCTGCGCTTCGGTCGCGGAGTGCTCGCGCCAGCGCCATCGTCTGCGGAATGCGCTGCATGCAACAGACACAACTCCGTTACGGCTGCCAACAGGAGAACGAGGAACACGAAGCGGAGAGTGGAACGCGGCACGGGAGTGATACGAACGATGCGAGAGAAATGAGCGCCTGCCGCTCCTAATTCGGAATGAATCGCCTGATTTTCCAAAAAAGAGGCTTGGCAGCGAGCCACGCTGCTTGCAATCTTAGCGCATGGCCAAAGGCAATAACAGTCAGAAAAAAGAAGTTAAGAAGCCGAAGAAGGAAAAACCAAAAGTCGTGGCGACCCGCCAGAGGGTCTAAGGGGCAGGATCGCCCCGATCCGCGAAAGTGAACGCGATCACTCCACCTTGCGGAGTTGGATCATGTCGATGATTTTCTCGTGCGCGAGCGCATTGGTGATTACCACCAGCCAGGTTCCTTCTTCGCACCAATTCTGCCGCTTCAGATAGGACAGCGCATTGAGGATGGTCTCCTCAGGATCGGGACTAAATTCCATAAGGAATGGTTCGACTCCCCATGGCAGCAGAAGCTGCCGAAAGAGCGCTTCGTCGTCAGTGAATGCGTAGATCGGGACGCCATCCGCGCGAAGCGCCGCGAGCGTATATGCAAGGAATCCGCTGCGAGTGAAGACTACGATCCCCGATCTCCCAAGCTCTTGTGCGAGGCCGGCCGCGGATCGGAGCATCTTCGACTTCGGTTCGGCAAGCTGCAGCCGTTCATTTAACAGCCGCTTCTCGGAAGGCTCGATGCTGGTGACGATATTCTTCAGCACCGTCACGCAATCGAGCGGATAGAGGCCGGTAGCCGTCTCGCCGGAAAGCATAACGGCGTCGGCGCGCTCGCGGACCGCATTGGAAACGTCCGATATTTCAGCGCGCGTCGGCATCGGCGCGGTGATCATCGATTCGAGCAATTGCGTGGCTATGATGACTGGCTTGCCCAGTGAGAGGCAGGTTTCGACAATCCGCGTCTGGACCAGAGGGAGGATGTAGTAGTCGATCTCAATTCCGAGATCGCCGCGCGCCACCATCACCGCATCGGATTCACGCACGATCCCAACGAGGTTTCTCACCCCTGCCTGGTCTTCGATTTTGGCAATAATGCGCACCCGGCAGCCGAGCGATCCGAGGAAGGCGCGCAGAGCCTGCACATCTTCACTGCGGCGAACGAACGAAAGGGCCACGAAATCGATCCCTGCCGCGACCCCATCGCGCAGATCCCGCTCGTCTTTGGCAGTGAAGGCAGGCAGATTCACATCGACCCCCGGAAGATTGATATGCCGGCGGGATCCCAGTTTTGCCGGTGTAAGCACCCGGCAACAAACGTGATCGGCGTGCTTTTCCACGACTTCAAACCGAATCAAGCCGCTATCGACAAGGACGGTCGCGCCCACTTTAACATCCTCGGGAAATCCGGGGTAGTTCACATCGATCCCATGGACCCCGGCTGGCGGTTTTCCGGTGTGAAATTCAAACATCTCCCCTGCCTTCAATTCGATCGGCTCCGCGACAACGCCCGTGCGAATCTCCGGCCCTTTGACATCCATCATGACCGCAACGTGACGCTCCACTTTGCGCGAGACGCGACGGATTCGCTCCATCGACGCCGCGACCCATTCGCCGGTAGCGTGCGCCATGTTGAGGCGGATCACATCCACTCCGCCGCGGATGAGCTCCTCGATCCGTTCAGGGCTTTCCGTAGCCGGCCCGAGCGTCGCAATAATTTTTGTCTGTCGATAATATCCTCGCGTCATGAGCAATGAGCGCCGCTCCTTATGAGCGGCGGCCTGTTTGATTTGTTGTTTGGTCCGGCGCGAGGATTTCGACGGACTTCGGCGATAGTGCGACGGACAGCCCGAAAGTAAAGCGCGGAGTTGAATGGGATCGCGAATGCCGCCACGCTCCTTGGGATGATCCTGCGCAATACCGTTCCTGCCGCTGTCCTATCCATCGCGTTCCTCTGCACCGGTCCCCTGCCAAGCATTCACGGCGGTGGCCGCGACTGGCCAGCACTCGTAGCGCAGCGGACCGGCAACCAACCGGTGAAACCCGGCGCAGTGATCTGCATCGGAAGCTCCCACATGGAAAACTGGAAAAGCGTTGCGCACGACCTTGCTCCGCTTGCGATCCATAATTTCGGGGTGGGCGGAAGCACGATGCGCGACGCCGCGGATGACTTCATCCCAAATCTCGCACTGCCATACAAACCGCGCGCCGTGCTGCTTTACGAGGGGAGCAACGACATCGAAGGCGGCGTGAAACCCGCAGAGGTGCTGGGGTCGTTCCGGAAGATTTGCGGAGAGACGCCGGGCATCCGCATCTATGTGCTCGGGATCGTGCCTAGTCCAGGAAAGCGCTTCGAGAAATGGCAGGAAATCAAGGAAACCAACGCGTTATTGAAGGATGAATGCGCAACGGATCCGAGGCTTCAGTTTATCGACACGACCTCACCGCTGATCAGCGCGGAGGGCGCGCCTAAAACAGACTGCTTCATCAAGGGCGACATTCACATGAACGCTTCCGGCTATAAAGTTTGGGCGGAAGTGATCGCGCCGGTCCTGCTAAAGACTGAAGGGCTTCTCGAGTGATTCGGAGGCGCCTCGAAACTGCGGGTGCGAAAGGATCGCGACCTCGAATGCCGGTTGCTCTTCAGAACTGATTCCGGCAGGAAATTTCGCTCCGGAACGGCCCCATTTTCCAAGCCAATCGCCGGAGAGAAAATCGTACCGGGCGCTCGCTGGAGCCGCTGCGGCAACCGGAGTAAGCGCCACGGTCGTCTCCGACTTTGGCCCCGTCGCACGGCCTTTCGCGACATGGAAACCGGCAGCCAGAAACGCTGCGCGGATTGCGGTCGAGCACGTGTAGGTGAACAATTCCGTGGCGCCTCCGCGGCATGCTGCAAACAGGGAGCGGAACGCGCAGAGCGTCCAGGCGCCGGGATGCGTCTTGCTGGAAAACATGTCGTAAAATATCAAATCGGGGCGCGGAAGCGATTCGTCCAATCCGCCTCCGAAGGCTCCGGGAACCACCGCCCATTCAAGCCCGGGATGCGCTTTGGACCGCCACGCCCCGCCCGCGACTATTGCCGCCGGCGCGCTGTGCCGCAAATAAGGAAAGAGCCGATTATGACGGAAAGCGAGCCGAAGCGAATCGAGGTCGTTCTCAAAGCTCACGATTCGCATGGGCCGCAACGGCCCGCTCGCGGCCGTCTCTTCATAGCAGCGCACTGCCGCCATCGCATTGGCCGCCGCTCCGAGTCCCACGTCCCAGATGACGAGCGGCTCGCTCCGGCCCGTGTCACACACATCACTCAGCTTGCTGGATAGCGCCGACTGCTCGACATAAAGTGCGTGGGCCTCTTCCAACGGTGGGTTGCGGGAATGCATGAATTCCCCGGACGAAACATGCCGGATGCTGCCGAAGCCCTCCGGCGAACTATGAATCTCGTAAGCGCCCAGAGCGGGCAGCCGCGTCTCCTTCACTTTCGGGCGCGGTCCGATCACCGAGTTATCCAGATCGTCCTCCTGCAGGAAAGCGCGCTTGGCGGCATACAATTGCAGGAATTTACCAGCGAGAATGCTGGCACGGATCTCCCGCATCAGTTGATGATAGAAATGAATGTTGTGGATGCCGAGCAACTGCCAACCCGTCGTCTCCTTCGCTTTCGTGAGGTGGTGAAGATAGGCGCGCGTGTATCGGGCGCATGCCGCGCAGGTGCACGCCGCATCGAGTGGCTCCGTGGAATGTTTGTACGCTCCGCGCCTCATCTGCACGATCCCCCTCGATGTAAAAGCGACGCCGCGCTGCGCGAGTTGCGTCGGTATGATGCAGTCGAACATGTCCACGCCGCGATGTACGGCCTCCAGAATATCCAGTGGAGTGCCGACCCCCATCAGATAGCGGGGACGCTCGCGCGGCAGCAGTTCCGCGGTAAATTCGCACATATCCTCACGCTCGGATTTCCCTTCACCGACCGCCAGTCCGCCGATGGCAAAACCATCGAACGGCATCTCGCACAGCCCCTCCGCGCTCCGCCTTCGCAAGTCGGCAAACAACGCTCCCTGCACGATCGCAAACATCGACTGCGGCGAATCCCCGCGCGTGGCCAGGCTCCGTCTGGCCCATCGCTCCGTGATCTCGACTGCGGCGCGCGCCGTGGGTTCGTCCGCGGTCGAGGGCACGCAATGGTCGAGCACCATCATGATGTCGCTGCCGATCGCCTTCTGTGTCTCGATGCTCGTCTCCGGGCTGAGGACGATTCGATTCCCCTCCAGATAGCTTTGGAATACGGCGCCTTCTTCCGTGATCGATCGTGAGTGCGGCAGTGAAAATATTTGGAAGCCTCCGGAGTCGGTGAGCACCGAACGATCCCAACTCATAAAGGAATGGATGCCGCCCACGCGTCGGAAGACCTCCGGACCCGGTCGCAAAAGTAAATGATAGGTATTGGCAAGCAAGATCTGCGAGCCGGAATCCTCGAGCGATGAATTCATCTGCGCCTTCACCGTGGCGTGCGTGCCCACCGGCATGAAGAGCGGCGTCGTGACTTTATTGTGAAGGGTCTGAAATGTGGCGGCGCGCGCGCGGGATCCCTCGGCTACCGCTTCGACCCGAAAATGAAGCCGCGATGGATTCACCGGCACAGAACTCGCGCCTTGGGCGCCTTGAACGCGCTGTTGTGAGGATGCGCGCCACGCAGTACCATCGCTCCGATGATCAAAAACATCTCCAGCACACTCGCGTTCGTGCGTTCTCCGAATGGGCGCCTTTTAGTCGCCGCGATTGGCGGCTTCGTGCTCGGGTACGGCATTAAGAGCGCAAATTCCACCTACGCGATTACCACGTCCCAGGCGGGCACATACCGTATGGATACCATTTCCGGTAAGACGTGGTCGCTGAGCATGAGCGACGGACGCGTCCACTGGTCACGAGTCGGCGAGCCGTGAAGGCGCAAAGGGTCTGGCTCATCGATGCGTCCGATCATTTCTTCTTGAAGAAATCGTCGAATGATCCGCCGGCAGGCTTTTTTGCGGCGGCAGCCACGGCTTCCGCCGACGGTTTATTATCGGCGAGCGTCTTGTCGATGTCAGCCAGCACCTTTTGAGGTCCGGCATATTTCCCATCCACGAATGAATCGGAGAGCACCTTCCCGTCGCTGTCGATCAGGACGAGATCCGGTATTCCGCTTCCCGCATATTTTGTGAGCGCCTTGTCCTGCCCCTTCTTCTTAAAGTCGAGCGCCGGCCACGGCATATGATCGTCGGCCATGTACTTTGCCATATCCGGCTCGGAGGTGTCCTGAGAGACAAAGATGAGTTCAAAGTGCGGGTTTTCCGGCTTCGTCTTCTGGTACCACTCGACCAGCTTCGGCGTGAACGCCTTGCACGGACCACACCAGCTCGCGGAATAGTAAAGCGCATAATACTTCACCGGCACGAGCGGCGTGTCGTCGAAATGGGACGTCCGCTTGCCGGCGGATGCAACCAGATGCCCCTTAACAGCGGTGTAGATGGGCGAATCGACCGCGAAACCAGGATGCGTCAGCATGAGAACGCTCGCAATCGTGAGAAGAAACTTTTTCATGCGGCTAAATATGCCAGCAAACTGCATATTTCACAACCTGCTCCAGCGGACTTCCTCGATTCCGCCCTCAGCGCGGAGCGCGGGGCGTCGCGCCTCGTCAAAAAGTGACGGCCGCATCGGGAGGGTTCATCTGAAGCGATGACGTTGACGGCAGGAACAGGCGGAAGCGCTCCGATCTTTATCCATCGGTGGCACAGGCCTATGCCTCGGCAGGACCAGCAGAACAGACGGGTGAATTCGCGGTTCGCAGCACGATGGCCCGCGCGTGTATAGCAACATTTTCGCCATAAATTTGCCACACGAATGTAACCATAAATGTCTTCGGAAGCGGACGCCGAGAAGGCACCTTCCGCCGCTCATGTTCATTTCATCTACTACCAATTCACTTCAATTGAATCCGGCCCGCACAAAGGCTGCCGCCCTCGCCACCGGTATCGCGGCCCTCCTGGTCTCCGCCAATGCGTTCTCGCAAGGCCTCATTCCTGGCGATCTCCTTATCAGCGGCAGCGTGTACGACGCCCCTTCGTCGGCTGTCGTCGTCGGTCAGACACTCCCCGGAGGTGGCACTGCCGTTCAGAGCGGCGCGTATCCCTACGTCTTCAACAATGCCACACCCGACCCCAGCTTTGGGATCGCTTCACCGATCTTCATCCAGCAGGTAAACCCTGCGAATGCCAATAGCATCGATCAGACAATTAATATCCCGACGAGCGTCTCCGTCACCAGCTTTAGCTCGAAGTCCGAACTCGGCCTGAATATCACTCCAGACGGTCAGCACGTCGTTTTTTCCGGGTACGGCGCGCCGGACAGCACATTGGACGTCTCCAACTCGAACACACCAAATCCATTCGATGCCACGAACCCGGTCTCCAGCGTCTATACGCGCTCCATCGTGCAGCTCAACGCGAATCTGAGCACAAGCGTAGTGTACGATGACGGGTATAGCGGAAATAACCAGCGCGCCGCACTCCTCGATCAGAAAACAGGCAATTATATCACCGTCGGCAATGCTGGAAACGGCAGCGCGACGGCCGCCGGACTTGATGCGCTGAGCGCCGATACCGGCGTGCAGTTGCTCACCCCCACTGCTACGACAACGACGCTAAACGGCGTCACGGGCGCAAATACGCAAGTCGTCGGCGTCTTCCAAAACTCCACATCGGGAAACACGAACGGCGATCAATATGGATTCTCCATTACGCAGTTGCAAAAAAATGGAACTCCGCTTGCCCCCGACAAAACTGGGAAGGACAACAATTTCCGCAGTGAAACCGTCGCGCCCGACGGCTCTCTCTACGTCACGAAAGGCAGCGGCGGCAACGGCGTAAATACCGTGTATCATGTCAACGCGCCCGGCGGCGGGCTTCCAACTGCGGCGAACGCCAGCGCGACCACGATCACGATCGCCCCCGGTTTTTCCAGCACACTCGCAAAGACAGGGCTGAATCCAGACGGGACCCAGGGAATTACCTATCACCCTTTCGGGATGTTCTTTGCCAACGCGACGACGCTCTATGTCGCCGACGAAGGGGACGGCACTGCAAAATACAGCGCCACGACCGGCGCCATCACCTCCATCGGTTCTGCCAACAACGCTTCCGGCGGTCTGGAAAAGTGGAGCCTCATAAGCAACGTTTGGCATTTGGATTACAACCTCTCGACCAACCTCGGCCTGGGCCAGACCTACACCATCGCTCCGAGCGGCGCCGGTGGAACCTACCCAACGGGAAACAACACCCAAGCGGGCGGAAGCGGACACCAATGGGCGCCGGAAACCGACGGACTTCGCAATCTAACCGGCGTCGTAAATCCTGACGGCACCGTGACGCTCTATGCGGTTACCTCCACTGTAAGTGGCAGCGGTGATCAAGGCACGGATCCCAATCAGGTCGTCAAGATTACCGACAACCTTGCAAACACCGACTCGACCGTCGCCAGCGGCGAGGCGTTCAGCGTCGTGGAAGGCGCACAAACTGGCACCGTCTATCGCGGCGTCGCCATCGTGCCGGAGCCTGCGTCTTCGGCAATGCTTCTGATCGCCGGCGCAGGACTGCTCGGCGCCCGCCGCCGCCGCACCGCCTAACTAAAGCGGCCATTGCTTCAAAGTCTGCACGGCTAGCGCCGGCCCTGTTGGAGTCTCTCCACAGGGTCGGCGTTTTTCCGCCCGCGCGAGGCCCTCTCCTTGGTCTCAAGATCCGCCGCGAGAAAGCGTGCGCGTTGCGCTCGATCCCGACTTGGCGCGGCGCGTTCAGCCCAGCCCGTCGCGAATTCGCTCAATAAACTAGCGCGCATCGAGTTTTAGCATAGAACACTTTTTCCCATGAATATCCCCTTCCCTCGCTCCGCGTTTGCACTTTACTCGATCTGCGCGCTTGCGCCGCTGCTCCATGCCGATGTCGGCATTGGCGCCAAGCCTATCGCAGGAGCCGAGGTCATCCTCGATGGATCCCGGCAAATGCTCGACGACAAATGGATTTATTGGGAAGGTCCGGGGTTCAAATCGGCCATGCCGATCAAATGGAAGATCGTGGACGACCCCATCGACAAGCAACCTGTCGTAATGTCGGACGATCCAGTCGCGGCGGGCGGCAAATACGGAACGGCGGATATCGTTACGAAAAGGCCATACCGCGATTTCCGGCTGCACATCGAGTTTCTCTGCATGACGCCCGGAGGTAACAGCGGCGTCTATCTGCAAAATCGATATGAAATCCAGATCTTCGACGGGGAAAAGGGAAAACACGGCATGGGAGCGGTCATCAACGAGGCGGAGGCGCCATACGAAGTTTATAACGGAACTGGGAAGTGGAATTCGTACGACATCAACTTCAGGGCTGCGCGATTCATGGACGGGAAGTGCGTGGAAAAGCCGCTGGTGTCGATCTATTTCAACGGCAAAAAGGTGCACACAAATCAGACGATCAATCAGGTGTGGGGTGGGGCGAATTCCGGAGTCGATGGCGGCAACGACGACGGCAAGGGGATCACCGATTCCCCGCAAGGGCTGAAGCTGCAAAACGAAGGGCACAAGGTGCTCTTTCGCAACGCATGGATCAAAGAGGAGGACTTAAAAACCGCGAATACGGACTTCAAGGAGTAGCGCACCGGTCGATGGGCCGCCCCCCGGCGATCATTCCGGGCCGACCTTTCGCGCAATATACACCGTGCTGGCTGATTCCCGCTCCAGCAGCGGATTGTCGAACTTCACGATCTCTGCCGTCGCGGTGGCGAAAACGGCACGGAGGGATGTCATAAAAGCTTCATCGGGTGGATCGTCGGACCAGAGGGCAAATACTCCTTCCGGGTGAAGCTGAGCGGCAAGGTCGCGCAGACCTTCGGGCTGATAGAAAGCGGCATGCCTTCGGTGCAAAAGATTGCGCGGCGAGTGATCGATATCGAGAAGAACGGCGTGAAAGAGACGCGCAGGCGACCCGGCGTCGAAGCCGGTCCCTGATCCCGCCATCTCGAAGAAGTCGCCCTCGACAAACCGACATCGTGCGTCGGCTGCGAGAGCCGCGCCGAGTGGGACCATTCCTCTCCGATGCCACTCGATAACCGGCTCGAGTTTTTCGACGACAAGCAGGGATCGAAGCCCAGGCTGATCAAGCGCCGCCCGCGCTGTGTAGCCAAGACCGAGCCCGCCGACGACGACATCGAACGGCCCGCCATTCAGCGGGGCAAGTCCGAGCGTTGCGAGCGCCACTTCCACCGTATGAAAGAGGCTCGACATCAGAAAGTCGCTGCCGAGCTTCACTTCAAAAATCTCAAGCCCCCCCAAAGAGTTTAACCGGCGCCGGCGGAGGCTCAGCTCTCCGAGGGGTGTCGGCCGGAAATCGAGTTCTTCAAAGTCTTTGTTCATAAGGAAAGTTGCGCAGCGGGCGCCGGCGTGGATCGAGGAACAGGCTGCGGCGTCGGAATCGATATGAATACGATATGCTCGTGGCGATGCGGAGGAGGAGGAGTTGTCTTCCGAAAGATGTTAGGAGCCAAAAGCAACGCCGCGCCTATAAACATGGCGGCGCCTCCGACTGCAAGCCATCGCAGCACGGTCGGAAAAGCGAGCGAAGCACTTTTGGCGGGCGGTGGGTGCAGTTCATTCATGCGCGGGAGCGGCTGAGCGCAAAAACGTACGGCGGGCGGCGGCGGAAGACAAACCGCGGCACTCGGACGAATCGCATGCACAGCCGTGCATGGCCTCATCTCCGATACGTGTACATCCTTGCGCCATGTCGGCGTGGGTCCCACAACTCAACAACTCAACAAATCACATATCATGAGTCTTAAATCAAACTGCCACATTCTCGCCGCATCCATCATCCTCTCCGCAGGCTCGCTCGCTTTCGCTGAAACGGAAGTGACTACCTCCGCTACATCCACGACCGAGTCGGTCGGCACCATTAGCGACTTCGGAGGAGACACCATTTCCATCCGCTCGGAATCGAGTCCGGCGCCAGTCATTTATCACTATAGCAAGACGACCACGTACGTGGACGACGCTGGCGCGCCCGTCTCTATTGAGACCGTGAAATCCGGCCTGCCCGTTACGGTCCATTATATCAAGCGCGGCGATGGGATGGTCGCGGATCGCGTGATCGTTCATCGCAAGACGACCACGACGACCACAGCGCCTGCAACAGTCGAGGAGCGGAAAACCTCTACCACAACCACGACTACGAAGTAAGCGCGACAACAGAGCGCTCGTTTGCGCCCCTCCTGAATATTTTCAGGCGGGGCGTTTGGTTTTCCGACCGCGGTCGGTCTCTCAAATTTCCCCGCAGCTTCGCTGGGGTTACGGAAGCCGCCTCGATTCGCTTTTGACTATCCAACTCCAGGGGATGGCGCCGAAACTCAGCATCCAGTCATTGAAACACCGCAACGTCCAGCCGCTGTCGCGCACGAAGCGCTCGTGGAGACGCTCCACTTCGAGCCGGCCGAGGAGATAGCTCATCGGCACCGTAGGCGACGATGTGTACCAATTCACATCGCCCTCCGCGCGCGCGGCAGTGAAGCCGGCGCCATCGCGCAGTCGCTTGCAGGCTCCGGCGAAAGTAAGCGTGCCGTCATGAAGGCTGCTGTCAATGCCGATCCGGTGGGCGCGCCAGAGCGCGTCATGCAGTTGAATGAGCCGCGCCTCGGGGAAATCGATTACCCGCTCATCGACAGCCATTTTTTCACACCACAGAGTCCATCCTTCATAGTAAATGGCGTGATGGAAGAGGCGGCGGAATTTGCTCCGATGCTTGTTCTGAATGACATGCTGAAGATGGTGGCCGGGATACGCTTCATGCGCGCATGTGAATTCCATCCCGAAATGCTGCCTTATTTCTGCAGCCGCTTTCTTCGCATCCCTTACGCCACCGCTCAGATCGTTCACCCAGAAGATGCCGGTTTGATCGCGATCGAAAGGCGCGGGCGAATGGTATGCCGCAGTCGGAAACTGATGCCGCATAAACGGCGGCACGGGAAGCACTTTGCAACGCTCGCCCTTTGGAAAGGTGACGAGGCCAGCCTTCTGGAATCGGCGGCTGATCTCGCCGGTCGCCGCTTGGTATTCCTCCAAAACCGAGCCACCCCGCGGGGTCCAACGTTCCGCCGCTTCATCCAGGATCTGCGCGCTCGTGCGCCTGCCAAACCTTCGCGCTTCGCGATCGATGTCCAATTTGGTTTTGGCCACGAGCCGTGCGCCCAGTGCGTTCAATTCGCGCGCAGTGTATTGCAGCCCCGTCCGTTCCCGCACGAGAAACTCAAATCCCTCCCTGCCAACGGCATAACCATTCGCGGGGCCAGCCGGCTTTCTGGCCGTCTCCGCAGCAAATGCGCGAAACGCTCCGACCGCGCCGGCGAGAAGCTGCGCAAACTTCTCCGGTGTGGCAGAGAGTGGCATCAACTGCGCGCCAAACTCTACCAGGAACTTCTCCGCGCCCGCGCACGCTTTCCCCGCCAGCTTCGTCCAAAGCGGGACTGGCCGCCGGACACAAGCGGCGCCTGCCTCAAGGAAATAGGGGAGGCGCGCGAGCCGGCTCTCGATCGCGGGGAGAATAAGCGGCAGCCGGTCAGAATAGCGGATCGCCAGATTGAATACCGAGTCGATCGCAGCATCGGAATGCATCTGCGGATCGATGCGCCAACGCTCTCGCTGGTTAAAAAAGAGCGCGGTCCGCAACAGCGCGAGCAGGCCCCTGCGATCGAGCCAATCGTCGCCGTGGAACGCCGTATCTGGCAGATCCTCAATCTCTTCAATCGCTGAAACTAAAAGCTTCCGATGGCGCAGATGCGTCCCTGCGTCGTTCCTTCCGATCTCGCTGTTGAATTCTGCCAATCCGAGCGCGCTCGCTTCGTGGGGAAAGAGCTGGTTTGTCTCTTCCAGATAGGCATCAGCTATTCGGCGAAAAGCGCGGACGTCGGCTGTCATGCCGAATTAGATGCTGCCCGCCTGGAGGGCAGGCGCCGCTTCGGCGCTCGGCTTCGAGAAGACCTCATCGACCGTACATCCCGCGTTGATCACGGCCTCGAAAACCTTTCCGCTCACTGCGACCAGTGTAGTCGGCTCTGAGACGCGCGCGCTAAAACGCCATTGCTTGCTTGCAAGCAGCGTCTGCTTGCCGATCTGTGCGCCTGCGGTCACTTTTCGCAACACGGCGCCATCCTCGCCAATAAGATCGATGCACCCACTTTTCACCACATAGAGCGATTGCGCCGGATCGCCCGCATGGAAGAGGTCATCACCCTTTTCCAAGTGCATCTCCTTCAAAAGCTGCGTCGGGCTGGATTGCAGCAGCGTGATGTCGCGCGGGAAAAAGAGATCCAGCGTCCAGTCGAGCGCGACGCGTATCTTGCGCTCAAACCCGGGCAGTTTCAAAAGGTACACCGTCCGCCATATCCACCATGCTATGAACCCGTGAAACTTACAGCCGAGAATCTCGGCGACCGCGGTGTGATGGCCGATCGCCGCCAATTCGCCAAGGCCGGTAAAGCGGAACGGCTCGTCCGCTTTTTGATTACGAAGCTCGCGGCCGAGGTTTTTTCCAAGGAGCGTTCCCTGCCGCACGGCAAACTGCGCCGTGCCTGGGCAGTACGGCTGCGGCTTGAAGGGTGACGGTCCCAGCGGGGTTGTGCCGCCCATGCGATCCCCTTCCCGCTTCTTCTCGGGCATCGGCACAGCCGCGCAATCGCCCGCCGCCCACAGGCGATCCTGGCCCGGCACGCGCAGCGTCGGCGCGGTAATAATGCGACCCTTTTCCGTCGCAAGATTTTCGGTGCGCGCGAGCCCCACGAGCAATGGCGACGGCGCATTTCCCACAGTCGAGAGCACGGTGTGCGTGCTGAAGATCCGCCCGTCATTCAGGGTGGCGCGGCTTGCTGTGACGGCAGTTACACGCGCATTGAGGATCACCTCGACGCCTCGCGATTTGAGGTTTTCCTCCGTGAAGCGTCCGAGCGATTCGCTGATCTCCGGCATGAGGCAGGCGCCCGAGTGCACAAGGATCACCCGCGGCCTATCCCGTCCGATGCGCGGGTAGAAGCGGAGAATGTCATTCGCCAGATCGAGGATTTGTCCGGCAGTCTCAACGCCCGAGTACCCTCCGCCGACCACCAGAAAGGTGAGCAGACTCTTGCGGCTCTCGGAGTCGGTCTCGAAATTGGCCTCCTCAAACCGATCCAGGATCGCCCCCCGCAGCTTCAATGCGTCGCCCACATTTTTGATGAGATATGCGTGCTCCGGCATTCCCGGCACCCGGCTCAGATCGACGATCCCGCCGAGCGTCAGCACGAGATGACCAAAGCTCGCGGTTTTCGCCCCCGTGAAGTCCCCAGCGTGAACTTCCAATTCGCGCGCCTTCAGGTCGATCCGTGAAATGTCACCGCGCAGCACCGTAACTCCCTCGCACAGCAACCGAAGAGG
The DNA here is from genome assembly GCA_038238905.1 of Chthoniobacterales bacterium. Classification (GTDB taxonomy): domain Bacteria; phylum Verrucomicrobiota; class Verrucomicrobiia; order Chthoniobacterales; family Chthoniobacteraceae; genus JBBSFI01. The sequence continues at coordinate 30,721 of JBBSFI010000014.1, forward strand.
ATTGACTACATGCCGGGGAGGAAGCGCCGAGCCGACGACCTCCGCGAGCATCGGTTGGAATACCATAAAATTCTCACTTGCAATGAGCGCCACGCGATGGCGCGCCTCGCAGCCCAGCTCGCGTGCCAGCGAGCGGGCGCAGTACACGCCAGCAAACCCGCCGCCGGCGATGATTACGTCAAATTGGAGATCGGTGGAAGTCATGGCAGTAAGTCCCTATTCAATCGCCGTAGCCGAGCGGATTGCGCTGATGCCATTTCCACGCGCTCTCGATTATCCGATCGATGGATTGGAAGCGCGGCTGCCAGCCGAGTTCACGCTGGATGGACTGCGAGGCGGCGATCAGGCGCGCCGGATCACCGGGACGCCGCGGCTTCTCGATTACGGGAATCGGCTTTCCGGAAATGCGTTCGCACGAAGCGATCACTTCACGCACACTGGCGCCACCGCCCGTGCCAAGATTGTACAGCGCGCTCTTCTCTGCCTTAAGAGCAAGCATGTGCGCCTGCGCGAGATCCACGATATGGATGTAGTCACGGATGCATGTGCCGTCCGGTGTTTCATAGTCCGTGCCAAAGATTTCGACATGCGGCCTCTGGCCGAGCGCGACCTTCAGGATATTTGGGATCAAATGCGTCTCGGTGCGGTGATCCTCGCCGTATCTCTCGGTGGCCCCAGCCGCGTTGAAATAGCGCAATGCCACGTACCGCAGCCGATGAATCTCGCCGTACCAGCGGAGCACCTTCTCGAAGATGAGCTTCGACTCGCCGTAAGGATTGATGGGCGCCTGCGGCAGCGATTCATCGATCGGGACGCGCTCCGGGACGCCAAACGTGGCGCACGTCGAGGAGAAGACAAATTGGAGCACCCCTGCATCGACCATCGCGTCCAGCAGATTGATCCCCGCGCTCACATTGTTCCGAAAGTATTTCGACGGATTCTGCATCGATTCGCCGACGAGCGCGTTGGCGGCGAAATGCATGACAGCCTCCGGGCGAACACTCCGCACCGCTTCGGCGATTTCATCCCGGTGCGCCAGATCGCCGACGATCAGTTCCGCTCTGGGATCCACGGCCAGCCGGTGGCCCTCTGTCAAATTATCGAATACGGCCACTGCATGCCCGGCGTCGAGCAACTGCTCGACGCATATGCTGCCGATGTATCCGGCGCCTCCTGTAACGAGTATTTTCATGGTGTCGCAAACATTTGAGAACGGAAGAATTTCAGGTGGGAGCCGTGCTGTCGCGCGTTTTCGGCGGTCCACCGCCAGAATTTCTGAGGCCGCGCCGATTTTGGCGTAGGATCCCTCCAAGCTTGCACCGCCGCCAGGCAAATGCCCTTGCTTCCCGGACTCCGCCTCCGAAGGTTCCGACGATGCAAACTTTCCCGTCCTTGAAATCTTGTCCGCGTCCTTTCGCGATTCGGCGCGCGCTCCGAATTACCGTCCTCGCTGCGCTTTCGGCGCTGGCATTCGTGGCGCCACAACTGGCGCGAACCGAGGATGCGCCTCCGTCCGCAAACGAACCGCGCATGTTGCGCGATCTAGCGTACGTGCCGGATGGGCATGAGCGCCAGAAACTCGACCTTTACCTGCCTGCCGCGCCGAAGGGGCCGCTGCTGGTCTGCATCCATGGAGGCGGTTGGCGCGGGGGAAGCAAAGCGCACCCGCCCGGTTTGCAGCTACTTGCGAAGGGATACTCCATCGCGAGCGTCGAATATCGATTCAGCCAGGACGCGATTTTTCCCGCGCAAATCGAGGACTGCAAGGCGGCCATTCGCTGGCTCCGCGCGCACGCCAAAGAATATGGCTTCGACGGGGGTCGCATCGGCGCAATCGGCGACAGCGCCGGCGGCCATCTCGTCGCGCTGCTCGCGGTGACAGGACAAATGCGCGACTTCGATGTGGGATCCAATCTCGATCAGTCGTCCGCCATTCAGTGCGCCATCGATCTCTACGGCCCGTCCGATTTTGAAGCGTACGATCCCGCGCTGCCGACTCCGATGGTGCAGCGGGAAAATCCCGATTCGGTGCTGTCCCTCCTGTTCGGAGGGACCGTCTCGAAAAAGCGTGAGCTGGCGCGCAAGGCTAGTCCGGTCGCGTGGGTAACGAAAGACGCCGCGCCCATGCTCATCCTCCAGGGAACAAAGGATCCGCTGGTGCCGATGGAGCAAAGCGAAATGCTTGCGAAAAAGCTGAAGGACGCCGGCGCCGAGGTGAAGCTCGATATCGTCGAGGGCGCCGGACACGGCGGCCCCGAATTCGGGTCCCCCGGGCGGCTCAAAGAGATCGGCGATTTTCTCGCCGCGCACCTCGGCGGCTAGCGCGGGCGGCTCAATTCATGGCGCTTCCCTGTGGGACGAACCGATCTCGCTGAATTTCGACATCGCCCATGAATTCCGACGAGCAATCACGAGCTGAAACCAGGCGGATTTCCGCACTCGATGCCCTATGCATAATCGACACTTCACGCGAGGGCGACTCGATCGGCTCACACGCCTGTCGGCAAAGCTGCGACCAGAGTGGCAAGGCCCGCGCGGACGGTGCTACGGACGCTCAAACTCAATCCCCGCGATCCGCTCCATGACACGCTCGCTCAGCTTCTGATACACTTCACGGCCGCCTTCGCCGACATCCTCCTTCGTAAAGCGCATCGGCTCCCCGACCACAATCGTGATCGGCGTAAAAAGCTTTGGCTTGCCGCCCCGCGGAAATGCCTCACGCGCCCCGAAAATGCGCATCGGCGACACCGGAGCCAGGGTCTTTGCGATGATCAGCCCCAGGCCAGGCTGCGCCGGAAGCAATTGTCCATCCTGTGTCCGCGACCCCTCCGGAAACACAACGGTGCACTGGCCGGAGCGCACTTGCTTGATCACAATCTTCAGCGCGCTCATGTCCGCGTGCTCTTGATCGACGGGAACCACATTCATCTTCGGAAACATTGGTCCGAGCAGCGGCCACTTCATGAGGCTCTTCCGCGCAAGGTAATAGATTTGGCGCTTGCAGCAGATTCCGGCCAGCGGCGGGTCGAGGTAGCTCTGGTGATTCATTGCCAAAATGGCGCCGCCCTCCTCAATGATCCGCTCCGTATGCACCGCCCGAAACGAAAAACACGTCCGCGCGATGAACTTCGACAGATTGTACCCGATGCTATAAACCGCGCCCATTATCGAGACACGCTTCCGGTGCAATCTGCAATCCGCAGGCCGCCCATTTTCAGCCTGCCGACGATTTCGCCCACCACACCGTCCACCGTGAGGTTCGAGCTGTCGATCACGTGCGCGTCCTCCGCGATGATCAGCGGTGAAGCGCGGCGCGAACTGTCCTGACGGTCGCGCGTCTGAATCGCATCCAGCAACCCCTGCCGCTGTCGCCTCTGCGCGCGCACTTCCGGCGAAGCGTCGATATAAAACTTAAACGGTGTATCGGGAAAAACCGCCGACCCGATATCGCGCCCCTCCATCACCACGTCATGTTCGAGCGCGTACTCGCGCTGCAGCGCCACCAGCCGCGTCCGAACTTCCGCGATCGTTGCGATCTGCGACACGCCAGAATTTACGATCTCCGAAACCAGATGCGGGGAAGGATCCGCGCCATCGATAGTGATCGTCGATTCGCTCTCACGCACCCCGCATGCGATCTGGCTCCGGGCCAGCAGAGCCAGCACAGACGCTGTGTCGGAGCAGCCGATCCCATGACTCGCGGCGTGCCATGTGATCGCGCGATACATCGCGCCCGTGTTCACGTAGATCAGACCAAGCCGCTTCGCGAGCGCTCGCGCCACACTGCTTTTTCCGGATGCCGCCGGGCCATCGATTGCGATGACGATATGCTGCGGTACAGTCGATTCCACGAAGTTACAGCTCGTGCGGTGGCAATTGGCTGATCACAGGAGTCTGCGGCTCGTGCGGCTCATGCATGATCTTCTCCAGCGTCTTGTAAAAGCCGGGGTACGATGTATTCACGCACTCCGTGCCGGTGATGGTCGTCTCCCCTTCGGCAAAGAGCCCGGCTATCGCGAAGGCCATCGCGATGCGGTGATCTCCAAAGCTCGACAGCTTCGCCCCCCTAAGCTGCGAGCCGCCGATGATTTCGAGCCCATCTTCGCTATCGGACACCTGGACCCCCATCGCGCGCAAGTTCGTCGCGATGGCATCCAGCCGATCCGTCTCCTTCACCCGCAATTCCCGCGCATCGGCGATCACCGTCCGCCCCTGCGCCAGCGCACCAGCCACGGCCAGGATCGGCAGTTCGTCGATCACGTTGGGAATGATAGGTCCGTGGATTCCGATACCGTTCAGCCGCGCCCCTTTGATCTCGAGAGTCCCCATCGGCTCGGCTTCGCCCGTCTTGATGATCTCGCCGACATGCGCCCCCATACGAACGAGCACGTCTATAATGCCGGTGCGCGTCGGATTCAAGCCCACGTTCGTTATGAGCAGGCGGGAGCGCGGCTGCATCGCCGCTGCCACCATCCAGAACGCCGCGCTCGAGATATCTCCAGGCACTTGAAAATCGCGCGACTCCGGCGTCAGATTTCCCACGATCGAGACAGTCAGGTCCGACACTTTCGGCCCGATCAAGTAGTATTCGAGCATCCGCTCGGTGTGATCGCGGCTCTGCGCCGGTTCCGTCACGCTCGTTTTCCCCTTCGCGTACATCCCTGCCAGGAGCACCGCGCTCTTTACTTGCGCGCTCGGTACGGGTGAAAAGTAATGGATCGGCTGCAGATCGCCCCCGTCGATCACGAGGGGCGGCCGGCCATCGGCCCCCTCCGCAGTGATCCGAGCCCCCATTTGCGCGAGCGGCTCCATCACGCGGCGCATCGGACGCTTCGATAGCGATTCGTCACCGACAAGCCGGCTCCGGAATGGCTGCCCAGCCAAAATTCCCGCCAGCAACCGCATCGTCGTGCCGGAGTTGCCACAATCGATGTCCCCCTTCGGCGCAGTGAAGCCCCGCTTCTTCCCGTGGATAACAAGCGTGCTTTCCTCCGGCTCCTCAATCTCAATCCCGAGCGCGCGCATCGCTTCGACCGTTCTCAGGCAATCTTCGCTCGAAAGGAACCCTTTCACCACGCACACGCCGTTGCTCATCGAGGAAAGCATCACCGCGCGATGCGAAATGCTCTTGTCGCCGGGCACCTCCAGCTCCAGTTGAATCGGCGGGGCGCGCCTTATTTTCCAGTCGCTCATGGCTGGCTACGATCGAACGCTGTCGCGGCGCGATTTGGCTTGGCTAAGAAATTCATGCAATTGCCTTTCGCCGTTTTCCGGCAGGCGGTCGAGCAGTTTGAGGAGTTCCAACAGCTTTTCAACCATTGCCTGCGTGCTATTTCGCACCGCCTCGCGATTCTCACGCAAAATCTCCGTCCACATCTCCGGAGGTCCCGCGGCAACTCGCGTCGTGTCGCGGAATCCCGGTCCGGCAAAATCGAGCGATCCACTCTGCCGTTCCTCCGCCAGGTTTACCAGAGCGGCAGCCAGCAGATGCGGCAGGTGGCTCACCATCGCCACAGTCTCGTCGTGCACCTCGGGCGACAGCTCGCGCACCCGGCATCCGAGCGCTCTCCAAAGCGCGCCCGCTTCAGCCACATCCTCTCGCTTCGACTCAGCGGTCGGAGTGACGATGCATACGGAGCCATCGAAAAGATCCGCACGCGCCGCGGCAATCCCGGTCTGTTCCGATCCTGCCATCGGGTGGCTGCCGATAAACCGGACGTTCACGCCAAGGAGCGGCGGCAATTCCCTCACGACATCGGCTTTTACGCTTCCCACATCCGTCACCAGTGCGCCGGATCGAAGTGAAGCCGCCAGCTCCTTAGCAATTCCAGCCATCGCGCCGATAGGCACGCATAGCACCACTTGATCCGCCTCCGCAGTCGCTTCCCGAAGGTCGCACGACGCAAAGTCGGCCACCCCTTTTCGTCGCAGCTCATCCACGGCTTCGGGGCGGCGCGCCCACGCCGAAATGCGGTATCCACCGGCGCGTCGCGCAGCCAGCGCGATCGAGCCGCCCAAAAGTCCCGGCCCGATTACAGCGAGGTTCGTCATCGGCAATCAGGCGCATTCCCGCGGAGGCAGCCCGCGGCGCAGTTGCGGATTCTCAAAAAAGCGGCTCCGGCTACGGCACCAGGAAGGTCTTTCCTGTGTACGGATCCTTCACTTCTGTGCCTGGAGGAAATCCGCGCACATCCACGTATCCCTTTTCAGGGGCGTATGGGCTCGTCACGAATCCCGGTTTGTTCGGCACCGATTTCCCGTACTCGAAACTCCCGGTCTTCGATGCGGCCGCAGGGCCGGCTTCGCCTCCTCCGTCTCCGTGTGCATCCGGCTTGATGTCCGCGTCCATGTGTGGGGTATCCGCGGTCGAAGGCCTCGATGGTCGGCTGTCAGTGTTATCCGTGTCGCTTACATGGCGGGGCGGCATAAAACCACCCTTCTTCTGCTGCTGAACGACAGTGGTTTGCTGCGGCGATTCGCATGCGGCAAAGAAGGCGACGACCGGGATGAGAATACCTACGGGCAGGGTGAGAATACGCTTCATGGCAGATTTTTCGGTTGCACGCTCTTAGTGGAGGTTCGCATACGTGACAATCGCAAAGTTTTCCGGCGCTTGCGAAAGTCGCCAGCCCTGCCCCGGCTCCTGCATGGCTAATAACGTCGCCCTTCCATCCGTTTGCAATCCACAAGGCTCCACTTCGCCGGGTCGGGTTCATTTCTCAATATCTAACGAAATCCGTTCATTCCCCCTCTAATGCCCTTCCCTCTATGAAGCCGCTCTTCCGCAGCGCCCTCGCCGGCATCCTTCTGCTCCCCCTTTGCGATCTCCTTGCGCAGGAGCCGGCGCCTGCGGCGGCGAAACCCGCTGCCCCCGCTGCCGAGCCGCCGCGCATCGTTACCAAGGAGCAAACGATCTTCGTTCCATTCGAGAAACTCGAAGAAGTCTTCGGTAAACAGGACCAGGGCATCTTTTTGCCCTATCGCGAGTTTCTCGAGATGTGGAACAAGGTGAACCTTCCCGAGACACTCAAAAAGAAGGAGCCGCCAGTCGAAGGCGTCCTGGCGGGCGCGGCCTATGTAGGAAAGGTGGAAGGCGATGTCGCAACGATCCAGGCAAAGCTCACCTTTGAGGCCCTAAAACAAGGATGGTCGAAACTCGCAATCGGCGCGCCGGGCCTCCCGATCGCCCAGGCGAAGTCCACCGCCATCCTTTCGGCCGCCGCCGGCGGTTACGAGGTCCTCTTCCCCGATAAAGGGAGCTACGTCATGGACGCCACCCTTTACGGAAAGGTCAATCGCGAGCCGGGGATGAACACGCTCCACCTCCAGCTGCCGAAAACGGCCGTCGCGCAGTTCGAACTCACCATTCCGGAAAAAGGCCTCGAGTTCAAAATCACCCCGGCTTCCGCTTACACCGCAGTCGAGAATCCCGATGGAACCACCAAGCTCCTCGTCTATTTCGGCTCGTCCGAGCAGGTCGATATTGGCTGGAGCCGCAAGACCGGAGAGACCGCGCTCAAGCCGCTCCTTTTCGTCGATGCCGCCACCGTTGTGCGCATAGGCCCCGGGTCGCTGCGCACCGAAACCGAATTGGACTATCAGATCCTTCGCTCCGGAGTTGATGCGCTCGATATTCTTGCACCTGCGGGCGATCAAGTGCTGAGCGTCGATGGCCAGAATATTAAGGAATGGACGGTCCAGCCTGGCGGCGCCAATCAGCCGCAGAAAGTGCATGTCTCGCTCTACACGCCCGCCAAGGAGAAGTATCTCCTCAAGCTCCGGCTCGAGCGCGCCCTTGGCGCGCTCCCACAAAAAGCGCCCCTCCCGCTCATTCAAGCCGACAAGGTTGAGCGCCAAAGCGGCACGATCGCCATCCATGCCGCAAACGAGCTTGTAGTTGAGGTCGCCGAACTGCAGGAGCTCACGCAACAGGCCCCAGCTCCGGCCGCAAATCCCAAAGCAGAGGATCGTTCGCTCGTAGGCGAGTATCGCTACCTCCGGCTTCCGTACGCCGGAAATGTCGCCATTTCGGAAGCAAAACCACAGATCGACATCACCAGCGAGACGCTCGCCCTCGTCGAGCCAGAGACGCTGGGCGTCCGCTCCGTGTTCCATTTCGATGTGAAGAAAGCCGGCATCTTCTCCGCGCAGATTGAACTTCCTCCCGGCCTCATGCACGTCGAAGCGACGGGGGATGGGATCGACACCGCAAAAGTCCAAAAGCTCGACGCTCGCGATGTGCTTGTCGTAAAATTCACCGGCCGCCGGGTGGCTCAATTCGACGTGACTGTGACCGCCGATGCACCCCGCGATAAGCCCGACGCCCCTCTCACGGCGCCCGTCTTCAATGTCCGAAACGTCGAGCGCCAGGAGGCAAAAGTCGGGGTCGCCATTCACGTTTCATTAAAGGCAAACACGACCGATCGCGGCGATCTCCATGAGGAGGACATCCGCCAGCTCTCCGCGCTGCCCATCGCTCATCCAGACCTCACTCCGCTCACACTCGGCTTCCGCTACCGGGGCGTCGCGAAGCCCGCGCAGGTCGCCTTCGAACTTCGGAAACCGCGCGTCTCCGCGGAGGTCCTCACCGCTCTCGAAGTCCGCGAGACGCTCATGCGCCATACCTGGACGATCGAGTACGATGTCGAGTACGTCGGCGTCAGTGAATTCTCGGTCCAACTCCCTGCTGTGATCGCCAACGATGTGCAGATCGAAGGCGACAACATCAAGGAGCGCACAAAGGTCGAGGAGAAGGACGCCAAGGGAAAGCCGACGGGAGCGATACTCTGGAAGATCACGCTCCAGGACAAAGTGCTAGGCGCTTACGAGCTAAAGCTCACGCACGATACGCCGCGGGCCGAGCAGAAGCCGGGAGCCACCGCCACCGTAACACTGCAGACCGTCCGACCGATCGCGGTCTTCCGCGAAACAGGCCAGATCTCCGTGATTAAGGATGGCAATCTGGAAATCACGGCTACCGATGCGAAGGGCTTCGAATTGATGGACCCGAAGGAGCTGGCGCCCCAACTCCAATCCGATGGCGTTTTTCTCGCCTACAAATATACCGGGCAGCCCGGCGCGCTCACCCTGCAAGTCGCGAAAAATCTCTATCTCGCAGTGCCGCCCGTCGTGGTCACATACGCCGTGTTAACGAGCGTCGTCGCGGAAGACGAGGCGGAAACCACGGAGGTTATTTATTGGGTCCGCAACAATGCACAGCAATTCTTTTCCATTCAGCTTCCCTCCCGCGGCGACAGAAAGGCAAAGCTGCTTTCCGACGCCTTCGTGGCAGGCGAGCCTCAACAGCCGTCCCGCAGGCCCGATCGCAATGAAGTGCTCATCCGCCTTCCAGCCCGGCAGGAAAGTGGCGAAGCCTTCTCCGTCCGCTTTGTTTATGAAGTCCCGAGCTCGCATCCGGGTCAGAAGCTCGGCTGGCGTGGCAGGCTCCATCTCGACCCGCCCCAGCTTGCTGGCGACGCCTCGACCGCCATCGATATCCTGCAGACCAAATGGACCCTTTTCCTTCCCTCCGAGCATCGATATCTCCATTTTACCGGAGCGATGCGAACCGACATCGCGGGTCGCGGATGGGACGAATTCCGCTCGTTTTTTAATCTCCTCGTTCCAAAGTTTGGGCCAGCGCCCGCCAGCACCGGATTCGTCGCGCAATCCGAGCCAACGCCGTTGCCACCAGCAAAAACTCCTGGCTTCGACACGCAGCTTCAGCGGGAGGGCGCTGAGATCAGCCTGCGCAGGCTCGATGCCCCCGCAGCGATCGGCATTGTGTACGAATCGAAAGGCTTCGCAGCCACCACCGAGGCAATCGCCTGTCTGCTCGCGCTCGCTGCGGGAATCTGCCTCCTGGGCTGCTCCCGGCGATCTCGCTTTCTCTACTTTGTGATTGCCGGTCTCGGCGCCCTCGTGATCGCTGGCGCTGTGGATCCGCGAGGCGCGCGCTTCTGGGAGAGCATTTATCTCGGTGTTTTCCTCGCCGCGCTCGTCTGGTTCGCTGCCTGCCTTTGGAAAGGCCTTCGATCCGTGCGACTCCCGGCGTTTCGGCGCCCGCGCCCATCTGCTCCCCCAGTCCCACCGGTCGCCGCTGCAACCCCCGATCCCACGCCCAGCGAACCCGCCGCTACCCGGATCGTGACACCACCCGGCGTCCCCGATCCCGTGAATCCTGTCGCGGAGGCGCCAGTCGAGCCTCCACCCGAGCTCCCACCATCTTCAAAAAAGCCGGGATCACGAAAGAAGGAACCGTAGCCGATCCGCCATGAACAGGCGCTCCCTCCCTTGCAGGCTGCCGACGCAGGCATCGTCCGTGGCCGCAGCCGTTTGCCTGGCAATCCTATGGCATGGACTGCTCGCTCACGCGGAAGAAAAACCCACCCCGGCACCCCTCCAACCCCGGGATCCTGATCGCCGTGAACTCTGGGTTCCTACGGACCGGCTCGCAGAAGTGCTCAAGCAGCACCCAAAAGCCGTGCTCCTCTCCCGCGAAGAATACGACGCCCTCCTCCGCGACTCCGAGCCTGGGGTTAAGCCTCCTCCCAAGCCGCCCATTCAGGAGGCCTTCTCAGGCGCGGCCTACACCGGAAAGGTGACCGGCAAGGTCTTCCAAGTCCACGCTCAGTTCACAATCCACGTTTTTTCCGAGGGCTGGGCCGAACTTCCACTCCCCTTCGGAGCGGCATCCCTCGGCGAAATCACCGTCGATGGCGACTCAGCCATATCGGCTGCTGCGCATGCTACGAAGGATGAGGCGCCGGCTCCCGATCCGCGATTGCTCATTCGTGGCGTCGGCGAGCACGTGATCTCGATCGACTTGAGCGCACCGATCGAAATGGGAGCGTCCGGCAGCAAGATTCACCTTCAGCTTCCGCCCGCCGCCTCCGGTCTGTTTTTAGTGGAGTTGCCGGCTCATTCGACCGTCGAATCTCCCCAGCCTTTCAAACTGGAATCGCTCGCCGATGTCACCCGCGTTTCCGCGGCGATCGCCGCATCCCATCCGGAGCTCTCCCTCGCGTGGCACGGCGGCGCCGATCCCGCCCATGCACTGGCGCCGCACATTCTTACGGCTATCGTCCACACGATCGATGGCGAGCATTTGCGCACAGCCTGCCTTCTCACGATGACCGCCGTCCTCGGCCCGCTGCCGAGGCAGCTCCAGATCGATGTGCCACCGGAATGCACGGCGATCGAGGTCTCTGGCGACACCGTCGCCGCCTGGTCCGCCGAACCGGGACGCATCACTGCAACTCTCCTTCCCGGCGCCCCGTTCGAGGCCGCCATCCGGCTCGTGCTGGATCAGCCTTCCCTTGCCGGGGCGGCGCACGCGACACGCCTGCTTCCCACGCCGAAGCTCACAGGGTTTCCAAGCGACGCTGGCGGAGTCGAGGTGCGCGCCGAAGACGGCGTCGAAGTCCGCGCCGTCTCGCCCGGCCCGGGCGCGGCGCAGCTTCCACCCCAACCGGGCGCCATCGCAGATTGGAGCTTCACGGGACCTGCTCCCGAGTGCCGGGTGGAACTCGATCGCTTCGTCCCCCGTTTCAGCGCAGACGTCGATACGGTCGTCGATTTCCAGCTAGACGCCGTTCATATCGAGCGCACCGTGACTCTCCATGAGGAAAAGGGGCGCCTGTTCCATCTGGAAATAACCGTTCCTTCCGGTGAGGAAATCCTCGCGATCAAAACGTGCGGCGCAGGCGCAAAATCCGTTTCGGACGAAGATGCCGATTGGCGGATTCAGGGCGGCAAGATACACCTCCGCTGGAGCGGTCTTCTACCGCCGGGCCAGCAGCGTGTCTTTACCATTCAAAGCAGGGCCGAACCGGACAACTGGACGCATCTCACCCCCGACGGAGTAGCTTATATCCTGGGCGACGCACATGTCGATGGGGCCGCGAATGTGAGCGGCTACATTGCGTTGCGCGCGGACGACACCTTCCGACTTGAGGCAAAGCCATCCGATTCACTCGAACGTCGGGACCCGCGTACGACCCCCATCCATGGTGAGTATGCCTGGTTTCATCGCGAAGCGTTTTCCCTCCCCGTGCATGTCTTTCGCAAACCCTCGGAAACGATCGCGACGCTCACCGGTTATGCGCTTCCGCTGGAAGGGATCCTCGATGTCCACGCGCAGATCGCCTGGGAGTTTCTTCACTCCGGCGTCCGGTCGGTTCGCATACGCGTTCCCGCAGCTATCGCTTCACAGTTTTATTTTGACGGTCCGCAGATCGCCGAACGAAATCTCATTGGCGATGTCTGGAGCATCGTTTTTCAAAAGGAATTGACCGGCGGCTATCTCATGTCAGTCACCGCGCAGGCGCCATCGACACAGGCGGAACAGAAAGGCGAAGAGTCGCGCTTCACCGTCGAGGTGCCGGAAATTGAGCCCCTTAACGTTATGCGCACCAGCGGCATCTGGGCGATCGAAGCAAACACAGAAACCGACATCGATATCACATCGCAGGGCGCAAGCGAACTCGACGCGCTTTCCGCGCCGCCGCTTCCCGGCTATAAGCCAGTCCATCGAGTCATCGGAGTCTTTGGATGGCTGGGAGCCAAATATCACATCGCTCTCTACGGTGTGCGCCACCCCGCCGCTCACGTGGTGAACACCGTCGTCGATGACATGCAACTCGTAAGTGTCGCCAGCACAAGCGGCGTGATCCGCACGGAGGCGGGCCTAGCTGTTCGCACCGCTGGCGCGCAATTTCTCGATATAACCCTCCCTGCCGCGTCGCACCTTCTGTCTCTTCTCCTGGAAGGCGCTCCCGCAAAGCCTGTGGCAGGTCCGGCGGGACGCGTCCGCGTGGAACTCCCGGCCATCGAACACGCATCCAAGGACATCGCAGTCACTCTCTTATTCGAGACACCAGCCAAGGAATGGCGCGACGCCGGAAAAACCCAGATCTTTGCGCCGCGCCTTGGCGTCGATATTCCGGTGTTGCGCTCCTCATGGCGTCTTTTTCTGCCCGACGGTTTCACTTATTCAGCCTTGGATAGCAACTTGGAGAAACCCGAGGAATTACATGACCGCCCCCTCCTTTTGAGGCCGCTCGATTTGTGGGATGCATGGCAGGCGCATCGCTTCCTTGCCGAAAAACAATCCATCCTCGGCAATTCCGGCATATCCGATCCGCGCGCGCTCGAAATGGCTGTCAGTAAGCTAACGGTCCGCCAAAAGCAGATCGCCTTGGATAGTGATCCCAAAGCGCTGGATGGCAGGCCCGATCTGGATGCGATGGTAATGGACGCCGAAGCAAAGCCCGGCGAATCGGCGCCCGAAGGGGCCGCGGAACCGTTCGTCACACGATCATGGAAGCTTCCTCCATCGATATTCCAAAATCCCGGCTCGGGAAAACCGACCTACTTGTCCGCGAAGGACGGGCTTTCTGCGCAGGGAGTGCAGTTTCCGCCCGGCTCTTCGGCTGTTTATTCCCCCAGCTCGCAAACGTTATATATAAAGAACACGCAATCGAATGTCGATTCGGTGGACGCCATCCTCAGCGCCGGGGTGCAGGATGGGAGAGAGGAAAAGCTGTCGAAGGAGGCGCTTGCGGGCGCAAAACTTCCGCAAGCGCAGTGGCGATCACAACCTGGCTTGATCGCGACAGTCGGCCTCTTGCCAATCAAGCTCGACCTCCCGCGATCCGGATCCGAAATCACCCTGCAAGGCCTTATCGCTCCAGACCGTGTGCGTTTTCACTTCGAAGACTGGTGGGCTCGCGCACGCCGCCTCTGGTTCTATCTAGTATTGGGCGGCGCCGCCTTCTTTATCGCAGGCAGCCGCCGCCCGCTCTGGAATGCCCTCTGGGCCACCCTTCTTCTCACCGCGATCCCACTTTGCCTCGCAAGCACTGCCGCCGCAGCCTGCAACGCACTCCTCCTGGGATGGCTCCTCGCCCTCATCTTCAACCAACTGGCGCGCCATTGGGCCTTCATCCCACGTCCTCTCCCCGCAGCCGTGGTCCCCGCATGAAAAACCTCCTTCCGCCGCCCCGTCCCGTTCCGCTTCGCGCCTTCGCGGCTTCGCGTAACACGTCCAGCCTGGGTACACGACGATCCGACCCTGCGAAAATTAAACTCCCGCGTCCGCCGCGACTCCGCGTGACGCTTCCGCTCTGCGCGCTCCTCGCCCTCAGCACCTTCACACAGCTCCTCCACACTCCGGCGCAGGCCGCCGATCCCACCCCGCCTTCAACAGTCGTCATCGTCCCATACGATTCCCACAAACCGCTCGCCGGCCAGAAGCCGGATCAACTCTACGTTCCTTACCAGCAATTCCTCAACCTCTGGCAGGCCGCAAAAGAGCATCGCCGCCACGATCTTTTACCGGCGGCTCCGGAGCCGGCTCCGCTCCCCTTCGCACTGACCGCAGCCCGCTACGACGGCAGCGTCGAAGATCGCGCCATCAAGTTCACCGCAAGGATCGACCTCACCACCGGCGGCGATTCATGGCAGCACGTTCCACTTCCCTTCCGCGATGCGCATCTCACAGCGCTCTCGCTCGATGGAAAGCCCGCGGCGCTCGATAAGGACGCGCTCCTGGTGGAAACAGCCGGGCGCCACCGGATCGATGCCGTCGTCGAGGTGCCGCGCCCATCCGGCGCGCTCGATCTCCACTGGGGCATTCCGCGCACCGCCGCGGCGATCGTCGTCCTCCGCTTGCCGCAGGCTTCCATGACGGCCTCCATTTCTCCAGGCAGCGGTTCCGTCGAGCGGACGCTCAATGGAGCAAAGGAAGTTACAGCCGCGATCGGTTCCAGCGACACAGTCCGTCTCGTACTCGGGACGAGCACTCCCGCTTCCCGTGTCGCGGCGGCCGCCAGCGCGATCGTTCGCGAAAGCTGCCGTGTCCTGCCCGGTCTCGAAGAGACCGACGCACGCGTCACGTTCGCGTTCCCTGAATCGCGGCAGGATCGATTCACGATTTCTTTCGATGCGGGTCTCGATCTCTCACTCCTCGCTGCCCCAAATTTGCAAACATGGAAGCTGCGTCAGGAAGGCGCCCGCCAGATTCTCGAACTCGCGCTCGCAGCGCCTGCGGAGCAGAACCTCGAAGTCCAGCTTCAGCTTCGTCGCCAGCTCGGCGCATTTCCCGTGGACGGCAAAGCGCCCGAGATTCTCGGCGCGGCAAAGCACGCCGAAGTCACCGCACTCGCACTCTTCGCCGGCCAAAATGTCGATGTCACAGCGAAGCCTTCCGGCCTCCGCCAGATTCCGCTCGATCTTCCGGAGCCTTCCGGCGCTCGGGCCGTGGCTGAATTTGCGGGCGCCGGTGCTTTGGATTGGCACGCCGCTCTCTCCTCGCCAAAATGGGACGCCACCGTCGCTTACCTCTTCCAAGTCAATCGCCGCCAGATCGAGCTTTTCGCGTCGTTCCAGCTTTTTTCCAATGGCGACGCACTCTATGCGCTCGCCATGGATGTTCCGCCGGGGTTCACCGTCCAGACCGTCCAAAGTGAACGGCTGCAGGACTGGTGGCGCGATGGCGACCACCTGCAAATCCGTTTCAAGGACGCCACGCCCGCTATGACTCCTCTCGTCCTCTATCTTGTTCGCGAGGAGCCGAAGATTCCCGAGAGCCTCGTCGTAAAACCGATCGTTCTTCAGGGATTCAGAAAAATAACGGGCGACGCGGTCATCACAGCCCACAAAGCCCTCGATGTAACCATGCAGTTGACGGGCGCCGCGAAGGAAGCCCTCCCCGATAAAGTGGCGGCCGACTATCAGGTGCTCCCGCCGCTCGAGAGAAAGCGCGGCATCTCCTTCACCGAGCAAGCTTTCTCCGCACAGGTCTCCCTTGCAGCGGCTCCCGCACGCTTGGCGGTCACCTGGGCCATGGACGCGACCGCGCATGAGGCGTGGACGTCGCTCAGCATCAAGGCGCGCGCCGATTTGCGGCAGCGCAGCATCGAGCGCATTCGCTTTACACTGCCGGCCCCGGCGCCCGGATCTCCGCTGCCGGAAGCCCGCGTTTCCGGGGCCGATATCCGCGAGACACGCTCCCACATCGAGGACGGCCTGCGTGTGTACGATGTCGAGTTTCAGCGCGATGTGTACGACAGCACCGAATTCACAATCGAACTCGACGCGCCCAATACGGGCAAAATCACCCTGCCAAAGGTAGGCTTTCCCGGCGCGCCTAACATCTCAGGATACGTCCTTGTGGACAATGGCTCCGACGGTGAAATGGCAGTCCAAAGCAACGGCGCCGATCCGGCGCCAAAAAGCGAAATTCCCTGGCTGCCAGATCTCTCGCTCAGCGCGAAGCTGTTTCGCGTCAGCGGCGATTGGTCGGTCACGGTTGCGATCGAGCGGCTCGAAAAGGCGGCCGGGCGCGCCGCCTTTTGCGCCTGGGCAGACCTTACCACCGCGATTCGCAAGGACGGCGAAGAATGGCACAAAGCGGTCTGGCACATGCAAAATCGGTCCCTCCAGTTCCTGCCCGTGCACATGCCGGCCGGCTCGGAACTCATGAGCGTCCGCGTGGACGGCCAGCCAGTCCGCGCCGACGCCGGAGCCGTCGGAGGCGCCGAAGCGGTTCTGATCCCCCTCATCAAAACGAAGCCTGGAGAACTCTCCTACGATGTCGAGCTGGTCTATCGCGTCGTAGAAAAAGGCTCCCGGTGGCGGATCGCGCGCCATTTCAGCGATCCGGAACTCATTGGCATAACAGTCGAACGCACATTCTGGAATGTCTGGGTTCCAGATGGCTGGCGGCTGGCGAGTCAGTCGGGCAACATGGAACCGGTCATTGAAGAAGTCGCCGTGGCCGACAAGCTGGACGAGTCTGTTCAGGAATTGAAAAAACTCGCCGTAGTCGCCAACGGAACGACTCATAGTGAAGCCGACCGCCACCGCGCCATCGACAATTATAAAAAGCTCGAAGCCCAAGTCGAAGCCGAGAATGCCGCATTCAATGACGAAAGCACCCAGCGCCAGGAAATGGCGCAAGCAACACCTTCTGCCTCCAAAGGCCTTGCCGCCCAGCAAAGCGCCTATGTCGAGGGCAAACAGAAGACCCTCGCAAAAGATCTTGGCCAGCTCAAAAACGCGGTCACACAATACGGAGAACTGCCGCAAGCAGGCACGGGCGGCGAGGCTCGGCAGCCAGCGCCATCGACCCCGGCGGACGCACTTTCTTACCAGGCGCACGCGCCGAATCAGTCGGCGAACTGGCAGGCAAACGCCGCCAATCCGAAGGCGCAAACCGCCTCAACCGGGGCGAATGTTTCCAGCCAAAAAGAGAACGGCCGCAATATCTATCTCAACGATAACGTTGTCTTGCAGCAACAAGCTCCAAAACTCCCCGACTCCGCTCCTGAGAAACCAGCCGCTCGCGAAAAGCTTGAGACCGTCCAAACCGAGCGGCAACTCGCCGAGCTATTGAAGGATGCGAAGTTTGGCGGCGCAGCCCGCTCTCGTCGGGATTCAGCCGCAGATGAATCAAAGGGCGACAAGCAAGACGATCAAGCCCTCGTCTTGCGAACCGCTCGCGGCAACACCGCCTTCAACGCTCCTGCCGCCGAGCCACCCCCCGGCGCAAAGCTAGCTAGTCCAGCAACCCAAGCTGATTCTCCCGTTGCCGCTGGCGTCAGCGGCGGCGGCCTCGCTGCAAGCCCAAAGGCGATCGACGCTCTGCTGGCTGGCGCCAACGGATTTGCTTTCCCATCCGGGGCGCTGGCGGCGCCCAACGCCGCGCCTGACCAGGAAGAGTCTCCCCGGCCTGAACTCAAGCCTAGCGGCCGCATCTCACTAACGATCGATTTCCCAACCGAAGGAACCGCCTTCCATTTCAAGAAAGTAAAAGGAAATGCAAATCTAAACATAGCTATCACACGCCAGGGCGCGTTCGACCGCCTCGTGCGCATTCTATGCTTCGCCACAATCGCTGCCGCCCTCTACGCCCTCCAGCGCCACCTCGTTAAACCCGCGAACGCTGCTTAAAACACTCGGAGACAAGCCGACCCCAGGCGTATCACAATACGCCGCCGCGCCCTACCCTAAAATCCCCTTCACTACTTCCCCATGCACATCCGTGAGCCGGTAGTCCCGGCCCTGAAAACGATACACGAGCTTCGTGTGATCGAACCCTAACAAGTGCAGGATCGTCGCGTTAAGATCGTGGACATGCACCTTGTCCACAACCGCCTCGTACCCGAAATCGTCTGTCTCCCCATAACTGATTCCCTTCTTCGCCCCACCACCTGCCAGCCATACCGTAAATCCCCCAGGATTATGGTCGCGCCCCGCAAACGGATTGTCGCCGCCGCTCCGATTCTCCTTCATCGGTGTCCGCCCAAACTCCGCGCCGCATATAACAAGCGTATCCTCCAGCATCCCGCGCTGCTTCAAGTCCGTGAGCAGCGCTCCCACGGCCTTGTCCATCGATTCCGATTTACGCTTGATGCCGCCGGTGAGCGACGTCGCTTCGCCGTCCCCATGCGCATCCCAGCCCCAATCGTATAGCTGCACGAAACGCACTCCCCGCTCGCATAGCCTCCGCGCAAGCAAACAATTGTTTGCAAAGCTGTTCTTCCCGGCCTCCGTCCCGTACATCGCATGAATCTGCGCCGGCTCCTTTGACACATCCGTCGCTTCCGGCACGCTCATCTGCATCCGAAATGCCAGTTCATACTGGCTGATCCGTGTTTGTGTCTCCGGATCGCCAAACTCCTGCTCCGCCTTCGCATCCAGCGCGTCGATGGCGTCGATCGTTGCTCGGCGCGCATCGCGGCTCACACCATCGGGGTTTTGCGCAAACAGGATCGGCTCGCCGTGCCCCTGGCATTGCACCCCCTGATAAATGCTCGGCAGAAAGCCGCTTCCCCATGCCGCCTTCCCCGCATCGGGATTCTTACCGCCGCTTGTAAGCACGATAAATCCCGGTAGATCGCTATTCTCCGTGCCAAGCCCGTAATAGGCCCACGATCCAACGCAAGGCCGCCCCTTCAATTGCGATCCCGTCTGCACCATCAACTGCGCCGGAGCGTGATTGAACTGCTCCGTCCACATGCTCTTCACGAAACAAAGCTCGTCGGAAAGTCCTGCGATATGCGGCAAATGTTCGCACACCCAGGCCCGCGAATCTCCATGCTGCGCGAACTGGTATTGCGGCCCCATCATATTCGGCACGCCCTTTATGAACGCAAAACGTTTCCCTTTGAGAAACGATTCCGGGCACGGTTTGCCATCCAGCTTCGCAAGCTCCGGCTTGTAATCGAAGGTCTCCAAATGCGATGGGGCGCCCGCAAGGTGGAGATAGATAACCCGCTTGGCCTTCGCCGGATGATCCAGCCGCCTCCCATGCTCCACATCGCTGCCAAGCGCCCTGCTGAGCATCGAGTTGAACGCCATGCCACCCACACACGCCATGCTTGTCTTCAGAAAAAACCGGCGCGTCTGCTGCTCCACAAGGGTGCGCCTGAAGTGATCGGTTCGGTTCATCGATTAATTCTTGTTTAAGACTTCGTCCACATTCAGAATGGCATTAGCCACAAGCGTCAGGTTGCCTTCCACACGATCGCTCAGCTTCTTTAAGATGGCGATCTCATCCGCGCTGGCGCTTCGCCCGGAAGCAATCAGAAACCCGCGCGCAAGCTGCCCATCCAGATCGGAGCCGCCCTCCGCGGCCATGCGCTTCGCAAGACCCGCGGCGGCCTCCATGAACACTGGGCTGTTGAGCCCATCCAACGCCTGGAGCGGCGTATTCGTTCGCATCCGCCGCACCGTGCAGTTCTCTCGGCTCGGTCCGTCAAATGTAATCATGCTAGGGTACGTAGCGCTGCGCCGTATGAATGTGTACACGCTGCGCCGATGGCTGTCTTCCCCTGGTGATGTAACCCAGTCGCGCCCTTCGTAAGGAACGAGCCACGAACCGGGCGGCTGATACGGCATCACGGGCGGGCCAAACATTTTCCGACTCAGCAGCCCGCCCGCGGCCAGCGCCTGGTCGCGCAACTCTTCGGACGTCAGCCGAAAACGCGGTCCGCGCGCCAGCAGTCGGTTCGCAGGATCCCTCTCCAATAGGGCTTTGCTCGCTTTGGACGACTGCCGATACACCCGGCTCATTACGATCTCGCGCACCAACCGCTTCTGGCTCCACTTGAATTCACTCTGAAATCGCACGGCCAACGAGTCCAGCAACTCCCGGTAGATCGGCATATCGCCCTGCGAGCCGAAATCTTCCAGCGTCTCGACCAATCCGATCCCAAAGAGTTGCTCCCATACGCGATTCACCTGGACCCGCGCCGTTAGCGGGTTCTCTCCATTCGTCATCCATTCCGCAAAGCCGAGTCGATTGCGCGGATACTCTTCATGCCACGCGTTCAGGATCTTAGGAGTCGCAGGCTGCACCGGATCTGTCTTGTCCATCCAATTGCCGCGATGGAAAATCTTCGTCGTCCGCGCCGCCGCCCCCGTCAACTCCTGCATGATCGGCAGTTTGCACTGCGGCATCGCTGCGACGAGCCCGCGAGTTTCATCGATCGTGCGGTAGAGCGCGTCAAGCTTCGGACTCACTCCCGCAAAGTATTGCCGCTCGATCTTTTGCCGCTCCTCAGGTTTCCAACTCGCCGCGTCTCGCGCGAGCAAATCCCGGATCGGCCCCGGCAATTCCGCCAGCTTGCCCGAAGATCCACCGCGCGCCGTGCTGAACCGGAACGAAGCGAGTATATGCTTCTCCCAGCGTTCATTCTCGCACTCGATCACGATTCTCAGCTTCGCTCCCGCTGCCAGATCGGCCGGCTGAGCAAACACGAACGTCGCCGTCTGGCGCGCGCCTGTGCCACCGTTTATAGCCCATCCTCCCTCCCCTTCATTGTTTGCGCTCAATCCAATCTTGATCGCTTCCGCGACAGGCCATCCCGCTTGCTCGTAGGTCGCCCGCGCCTGCGCGATTTTGAGCGGTGTCTCGACTTTGCCATCGGGAGAGATGGCTGAAACGCGAATCATCGTGAGAATGAAATTTCCATTCCCAGAGCCGCCCGGTCCATGTCCCGGCAGCGAATCGTCAGGCAGCGCCTCAAGCGCGAACGCCTCTAATTTCCCAACTGGCGCGCCGCCTTCCACAGTGATCGTTGTCCGCGCCGGAGAATCCCCTAGCAAATGAATTCGCCCATCCGGGTCAGCAGCGTATTTCCCGGCAGTCGCCTGTGCGCTTACCGCTGTGAGCGCACTCGATCCGCCTTTCGGGCGCACCTCGTTTAGCCACTTCTCGATTCCTGAGCGATTCTCAGGTCTCGCAAGCTCTTCATCCAGTTGCCGCCTGGCCGCGGCCATCTTCGCCTCCATTGCGGTTGCCTTCTCGACATCTTCCCGGCTATGAAACTCGCGCGTGGGCGAGTCGTCCTTGCGATCCGCATCTGCCGTATTGTTAAAAAAGGCCATCAGCTCGTAGTACTCGCGATGGACAAACGGATCGTACGGATGCCCATGGCATTGCACACAGCCGATTGACGTCCCCTGAAGCGCTTCGAAAGTTGTATTGATTCGGTCGATTACCGCATAAGTCCGAAATTCCTCGTCGTCCGTCCCATCCTCGTCGTTGGCAAGGGTATTCCGGTGGAATGCCGTCGCGATCACCTGTTCCGGCGTGGCGCCCGGCAGCAGGTCCCCCGCCAGTTGTTCAGTGAGAAACTGGTCGTACGGCTTGTCGCTGTTCAGCGCTTCGATTACCCAGTCCCGATACCGCCACATGTCGCGGAAGGAATCTTTTTCATACCCCTTGCTGTCGGCATACCGCGCCAGATCGAGCCACGGCACGGCCCAGCGTTCTCCATAAGCTGGCGACGCGAGCAACCGGTCAATCCAGCGTCCATAGGCGTCCGGAGCGCCATCCGCCACAAATTGCCGCACCTCATCAGGCTCCGGCGGCAACCCCGTAAGATCGAGCGCTGTCCGGCGGGCAAGCGTCGCGCGATCCGTCTCCGCTGAAAGCAAAAGCCCATCCACCGCGAGCCGTTCCGAGACGATCGCATCGATCGTGCGACCGCTGTTCTTAGGCGGCGTATAAGCCCAGTGGTTCTCCCATGGCGCCCCCTCTGTGATCCACTTCCGCAGCGTGGCAATCTCCTCCGCGCCCAGCGGCGGCTGTTTCTTGGGCATCCGCTCCGACGCATCGTCCGTAGTCAGCCGCGCTATCATCTCGCTCTCGTCCGGTTTGCCCGGCACAATCGCGCGGGCGCCCGACTTCCCCTCCTTGAGCGCCTCTTCCCGAAACTGCAAATTCATCTCCCCAGCCTCCTTCACCCCGCCGTGGCACTTGATGCATTTCCCATTCAAGATCGGCCGTATATCCCGATTGAAGTCCACAGCCCCCGCCGAAGCGCTCCGGGCAGCGAAAACAACAAAGGCAAATGATAGGGCGATAGCCGGATACATGGCGAATTGGCGAACGAGCGGAAGTTCCCACAATAAGGCACGATCCATCCGCGCGCAAAAATAGACTGCTCCTCCACAGATAGAATCCCTCCTTTGGTCGTCGGCGCCCAATTCCCAATGCGACATCGACCTCAAGCCTTCCATACCCGCTCTCTCGCTCAAATTGCTAGGTTCCCGTGAACCCATTTCGCAAGCTACGCCAGGATACCCCTCACCACCTGCCCGCTCACGTCTGTCAACCGGTAGTCGCGCCCTTGAAAACGATAGGTCAACTTCTCGTGATCCAGCCCCAGCAGGTGCAGAATCGTTGCCTGAAGATCGTAAACGTGGACTTTGTTCTCAACAATGCTGAACCCCAGCTCATCGGTCTCTCCATAGCTGATCCCGTGCTTCACGCCGCCACCGGCGAGGAAGATCGAGAAGGCATCGGGAAAATGATCCCGGCCCAGCAAGGCGCTCGACGCCGTGCGGCCTTCCCGAAAGGGAGTGCGCCCAAATTCTCCGCCCCAAACTATCAACGTCTCGTCCAGCAACCCGCGCTGGCGCAGATCTTTGATAAGCGCAGCGATCGGCTTGTCGGTTCGCTTGCATTTATTCGTCAATCCTTCGCCGATCTCCTCGCCCCCATTGGTCCCGTGGAAATCCCAGCCCCAATCGAAAAGTTGCACGAAACGCACCCCCTGCTCCAGCAGCCGGCGCGATAGCAGGCAGTTGTTTGCAAAGCTCGAGTCGCCCGGCGTGGCCCCATACTCCTCCAGCACCGCCTTTGGTTCGCGCGCGATGTCCATCACCTCGGGCACACTCGCCTGCATCCGAAACGCGAGTTCGTATTGCGCGATCCGCGTCGCGGTCTCCGGATTTCCCATCTCGCCTTCCTGCTCCTCGTTAAGGTCGCGAAGCGCGTCCAGTGTCTTCCGACGCAGATCCCGGTCCATTCCGGGAGGATCGCCA
The DNA here is from genome assembly GCA_038238905.1 of Chthoniobacterales bacterium. Classification (GTDB taxonomy): domain Bacteria; phylum Verrucomicrobiota; class Verrucomicrobiia; order Chthoniobacterales; family Chthoniobacteraceae; genus JBBSFI01. The sequence continues at coordinate 54,061 of JBBSFI010000014.1, forward strand.
ACGTAGAGGACAGGATCGCCTTTGGATCGGCATTGCACACCTTGAAATACCGAAGGGATGAAGCCCGTTCCCCAGCAGCTCTGGCCGCCGCTCGGCTGTACGCCGCTGCTGATGAGCACTACGAAACCCGGCAGATTCTCGTTTTCCGACCCAAGCCCGTACGTGACCCACGATCCCATCGAAGGACGCCCCTGCCGCGGCGACCCCGTGAAAAGCAGCAACTCCGCCGGAGCGTGGTTGAACTGATCCGTGAACATCGATTTAATCACACACAGTTCATCCGCGACCGAATGGAAATTCGGCACCGCATCGGAAAGCCACATTCCACCGGCCCCGTGTTGCGAGAAAGTATGCGGCGTCCCCATTAGCTTCGGAGTTCCGCTCGTGAAGGCAAAGGTCTTGCCCTTGACAAACTGATCCGGAGCATCCTGCCCGTTCCGCTTAACAAGCTCCGGCTTGTAATCGAGTAAATCGAGATGCGGCGGGCCGCCGGACATGTGCAGATAGATCACCCGCTTCACCTTCGCGGGGAAATGCGGCGGACGCACTGCAAGCGGGTTTGCGGCGCTTGCGGCGGCGGATGCTTGTTTGCCCAGCAGCGCTTCCATCGCGATTGCGCCGAGGCTCAGTTGGCCGGCGCGGCGCAGGAATTGCCGGCGGGTCTGGCTTTGTAATAGTTCAAGACAAGGATCCATATTCAAAAAATCAGTCAGCGTTTCATCACAGTCTCGTCGAGGTTTAACAAGACCCCAGCCACAGTGGTCCACGCCGCGAGCTCGGCCAGGTCCGCGTCTGGCGGCGCCGCGCCGAGTGGATTCGCGGCCATCTCGGCGGCCCGCTTGGGATCGTCCTTGAATGTCGCGAGTGCGTCATCGTGCAGCGCGGTGAGGCGGCGCAGTTCGCTCTCCGACGGCGCGCGGCTGAGCACGATCCGAAATGCGAGCCGCATCCGATCGTCCGGCGCCGGGGCAGCCGCAGCCAGCCGCCTCGCCAATGCCTGCGCCGCCTCGACATACACGGGGTCGTTCATTGTCACGAGCGCCTGGAGAGGGGTGTTGGTGCGGGTGCGACGCAGGGTGCATACTTCTCGATTCGGCGCGTCAAAGGTGGCCATCGATGGATACGGGCTTGTGCGCCTCCATTCCGTGTACACACCGCGGCGGTGCTGGTCCTCACCATCGCTTGTCTTCCAATCCAGCCCGCCTCCAAATGCCGCCGAAAGACCGAGCGACGGACGCGCCGGACGGACGGACGGACCGTACATCTTTCGCGAGAGCAGCCCGCTCACTGCAAGCGCTTGATCGCGGACCATTTCGGCGCTCATTCGAAATCGTGGTCCGCGCGCCAAAAGCCGGTTCTCTGGATCGCGCTCGACTAGCTCCGGCGTAACCTTCGACGACTGCCGGTACGTGGCCGACGTCACGAGCAAATTCAGGAAATGTTTGATGTCCCATTTGTTGACCACCAGCTCCGTTGCAAGCCAGTCCAGCAATTCCGGATGCGACGGAGGCTCGCCCTGCGCGCCGAATTCCTCACTGGTCCGGACGATGCCGATCCCAAAAATGGCTTCCCAGAAGCGATTGGCAACGACACGCGACGTGAGCGGGTTGTTCTCGTCCACAAGCCACCGTGCCAGCGTGAGTCGATTCATCGGCGCCCCGGCGGGCGCCGGCGGAAAGGCGCTTGGAAGTCCTTCCGTCACTTCATCGGCGAGCGCCTGATAGTTCCCGCGCAATTGGAGGCGAGTCTTGCGCCTTTGGCTTGCGGCGAGTTCCCGCTCGATTGGCACCGTGTACTGGCCGATCGCATCGAGCTGCTGCCGGAGCGCTGCCTGCTTCTGGCGATCCTCCGCAAGCGCAGGCGCTGCCTCGCGAATATAATACTCCGCGATCTCCTTGCGCTGCACGGCGCTCCTCTGGTCCAGACCCGCCGCCAGCGCTGCCACCACGCTCGCGGGCGGCGCAATCTGCTCCGCCACTCGCCCGTCATCCGTGGAGGCAAGCCGGAAACTGCCGAGCAGATGGTTCGGATACGGCGACTGTTGCTCGATGCTCACCGAGAGCACTGCGCCTGCTGCCACATCCACCGGCTCCGCCGCCAGCAGGATCAACGAATGCGGCGCGCCCAGCCCCCCTCCAATCGCCCAGCCCGCTTGCGGCCCGCGCACTTTCTTTCCCCGGCGCGGCTCCTTGCGGGGAGCACCCGCCGCCACCGTGTCTTCCTCAAAATCCTTCTGCTCGAAGTCGGCGGTGGCATCCGCAAGTTTGATCTCGTGCCCACCATCCAATGCAAACGGAGTATCCGCGGCGTTTGCCACATTGTCCGCCTTCTCCCACACGGACTGCCTCTGCTCGTTCAGTGCTACGACTCGGAATCCATTGAGCCGGTCACCGAGTTCCGCCCGGTTCCACACCACAATCCGATTGATCTGCTGCTCGGACTTCAAATCGACCTCCCACCACGGGTCGTCTCCATCCGCCGTATGCGCCACGGAGCCTTTGTCATACTCGCCAGCCGTGGTCCCATCGATGGCGCGGGCAGCCACTGCGTCCGCATATGTGCTTTTTTGCGATGCTTCCCCTTTAAGAGCCACGTTCTCCGAGCCGCTGAACACCTGCACCTCCGCGAGCTGGAGCAGCCTCGCTTTCCCAGGAAGCTCGATCCGCACAAACCGCGCGCGCGGTCCTTTCTCCAAATCCGGAGATTTGACGCTCGCTCGGACTCGCGTGACCACGAAGTTTCCAGCCGCGAGGCCCGGCCCCTTCCCAGGCAGCGACTCCTCCGGAAGGGCCTCAAGCCGGAGCGCTCCGATCCGCCGATTCTCCGCGAATGGCACGTCGATCGTGTACGTGTCCTTCGCGGCGCTGCCCTTTGCCACCACCACACCATCGGCGGCCTGTTCCATCGCCACACCCGCTTCGGATTTCAATGCGCCAGGCACAAGCGTCCGCCAGCCGATCTGCGTCGGAAATGCAGCCGCCCACGCGTCCGCCGCAGCCAGAAGCTCAGGCCCGGGCGTCGTGAACTTTGACTCCTCAGCAGCAATGTCAGCCTCGATCTGCCGGCGCTGCGCCTTCTGCTCCTCCGTATTAAATTTTAGAAGAGGTGACTCATCCGCTCGATTGGCATCCTCAGTCCCATTCAGAATCGCAAACATCCTGAAATACTCTGTTTGCGTGATGGGATCGTACTTGTGGCTGTGGCATTGCGCGCACGCCATCGAGGTGCCCATCCAAACGGCCATCGTCGTATTCACGCGGTCCACGATTGCGGCATTCCGAAATTCCTCGGCGCTCGTTCCGCCCTCGCTATTCGTCATCGTGTTCCGATGAAACGCCGTGGCTATCAATTGGTCTTCAGTCGGATTCGGCAAGAGATCGCCCGCGATCTGCTCGATCGTAAACTGGTCGAACGGCTTGTTCGCGTTGAAAGAGCGGATGACGTAATCCCGGAACGCCCAGATCGTCCGGGACGGGTCGTTCGCGTAGCCGGCCGAATCGGCGTAACGCGCCAGATCCAGCCACTGCCTCGCCCAGTGCTCGCCAAAAGCAGGCGAAGCCAGAAGCCGGTCCACAAGCCGCTCGTAGGCGCCAGCCCCGGCGTCGTTCACAAAGGCATCCACTTCCTCAACCGTTGGCGGCAGACCGGTGAGATCGAGCGTAACACGCCGGATCAGCGTCGTGCGATCCGCCTGCGGTTGCGCCACAAGCCCTTCCGCCGCGACCCGCGCGAGAATGAAGCCATCGATCGGATTCTCCGCAGCGATCGGCGGATCGACCCGGCGCGGCTTCTCGTACGACCAATGTTTAGTATATCGTCCGCCCGCCTTCACCCACTCAGTCAGCATCTCGACGTCATGCCCTGAAAGCTTCCTGCCAGACTTTACCGGAGGCATCACATCGTCCTTTTCCGCAGTCGTAATCCGCGAGATCAATTCGCTCTTCGCCGGATCTCCCGGCACAATCGCAATGGCCTCGCCGAGATCGGCCCGCGATCCCTCCTCCGTATCCAGCCGCAATCCACCGCCCCCCTCCTTCCCGCCTTTCCTTTCCTTCTCATCCGGCCCATGGCACTTAAAGCACTTGTTTGACAGAATCGGACGGATGTCCCGATTGAAATCCACAGGCGCGGCTGAAGCGGTCATAACCGCCAAGAAAGCCGTGAGATGGAGTAAAAAATTCCGCATAGGGATGACGTAAGAAGACAACCGGTAGAGAGCCGTCTCTGTTAGGCGGGCCGGGAATGCGCCGAAGAGCGCAATACTCGCTCCCCTCTTTTCAAACGCGCGCCGCACCGTGCCATTGCGCAAATTTCGCAAAGCTCTGGCGCGACTAGCCGCGTTGCCCCGGCTCGGCTGTTGCCAACTTGGCATGCCCTCGGGGTCCCTTCCCGCCCCCCTACTTCCACGCGAGCAGCACGGCGCCGAGGACGATGAATCCCGCGCCGCATCCCTCTCGGAAGCCCAGCTTTTCGCCCAATAGCATTACGGATATGCCGATCGCGACCACGACGCTGAGCTTGTCGATCGGCGCGACCTTCGAGACTTCACCGAGTTGCAGCGCCCGGAAGTAACAGAGCCAGGACAACCCGGTCGCGAGGGCGGAAAGCACCAGGAAAATCCATGTTCGGCGTCCGATTTCACCGAGCGCGCCCGGTTTCATCGTGAAGGCCGCGATCACCCATGTGAAGCAGAGGATCACTGTCGTGCGGATCGCCGTGGCAAGGTTGGAATCGATGGCGGATACTCCGACTTTCGCGAGGACGGCGGTGATCCCGGCGAAGACGGCCGAAAGGAGAGACCAGAAGAGCCAGTTCATTTGTTCGAATGGTAGAAGATAACTTGAGGCGTGACTTCCAATAATTCGACTCCATTTACATGGCCTTATCCGGAAGGCGCATCCGCCATTCGAGGCGCTTGCATTCCCCCGACGCGGCAGCTATGGAGCAAAGATGAACTCTGAACCGATCCGCAGTCCGCACGAAAAGACAGGCGGGATTGTCTATTTCCCGCGCATGATCGACAAGATTCGCCTGCACGCGAAAGGCATCCTCCCCTCGGATTATCAGCCAAATCTGGGAGGCGGATTCGATGAGCGGTGCTGCTCCTTTCTGGGAATCTCCTACGCGGCGCTCGTAGAACGAGTGAAGCAAGGCGGATCAGACGAAGACGTTATCCAGTGGGCGTTCGCGCACGGCAAAACGCCGTGCGAGGAAGAGATCGAAGTGTGGAATGAATTTATGCGGAAGCGCGGATGGAATGACGCGGCGTCACCGATGCTTCAGCGCAGGTTGCGCGAAGGGAACTTCGAGAATCGCACGGACATCCAGACATTCTTCGACTTCATCGACTTGGACGAAGGCCGCGATCCAAAGAAGTCCTGAGCGCGGCTTCGCGTGAAAATGCGGTGTTCCGGATCTTATCTGCGTTCCGCCATCCAATCGGCAGCCGCAGCATCGCCCTCCGGCGATGGCGCGACCGTGATCACGACGCTCTTGCTGGTCGGCGTATTGCTCCGGTCGGCAGTGCTGCCGATCGGGACCAGAACGTTTCCTTCAGGAAAGTAAGTAGCTGCGCAGCCGCGCGGAATGGTGAACGGAGCAACCATGAAACGACGCCCGGTCCGCTCTTCCCCGCGGAAATGACTCGTGAGATCCACGATTTGCCCCTGCTGAAGGCCCGCTTCCCTTACATCTTCGGGATTCATAAATACAACGCGGCGGCCGTTGTACACCCCACGGTACCGGTCGCTTAATCCGTACACCGTAGTATTAAACTGATCGTGCGACCGAATAGTCATCATCATGTAGTGACCAGGCGCCACTTCGTGGCGGTCGATCGCTGAGACGGTAAAAACCGCCTTTCCACCGTCATTGTTAAACTTGCGGTGGTCGCGCGCAGGGTTGGGCAGATAGAAGATATCCCGCTCGATCCGGGCATTGAAATTTTCAAAGCCAGGGATGACGTGTTCGATGTGATTCCGAATGCGGCTGTAATCGCCGGCAAGACCCTCCCAATCGACCGTCGAAGCGCTTCCAAGCGTCGAGCGCGCAAGCCGGGCAACGATCGCCGGTTCGCTTAAAAGCAGAGGCCCGGCGGGGGCCAGATGCCCCCGGGAGGAATTCACCACACCCATCGAATCCTCGACGGTCACAAATTGCTCGCCGCCTGTCTGCCGGTCGATCTCGGACCTGCCAAGGCATGGAAGGATGAGCGCGATTTGCCCCGTGATGAGATGCGATCGATTGAGCTTGGTCGAGACCTGCGCCGTAAGACGGCAGTTTTGCAGCGCCCTGGCCGCGTACTCAGTGTCCGGCGTTGCCGAAAGGAAGTTGCCACCCATGGCGAAAAATAAACGGATGCCGCCCTCGTGCATCTGTTTGAGTGCCTCAACGGTATCCACGCCGTGTTCGGCTGGCGGCTGGAACTTAAATTCCTCGCCAAGGCGCCGCATAAAGGTTTCGTTCATCCGCTCCCAAATCCCCATCGTGCGATCCCCTTGCACATTGGAATGGCCGCGCACCGGACACGGCCCCGCCCCGGGTCGTCCGATGTGTCCTCCGAGGAGCAGGAAGTTAACCACTTCCTGAATGGTCGCGACCGAGTTCTTATGCTGGGTAAGCCCCATCGCCCAGCAGCAGATGATTTTCTTGCAGCCCATCGCAATCCCTGCGGCCTCCCGAATCTGTTCCCGGCTCAATCCGCTCCCCGCAAGAATGTCATCCCAGCTCGACACGCGCAAATGCTCGATAAACGCCTCGTAACCGCTCGTATGGTCGCGAATAAACTCCCGGTCGAAAAGACCCGGCCGCGCCTCCTCCTCGGCAAGCATCTCCTTCATGATGCCGCGCATTACAGCCATGTCGCCATTCACGCGGACCGGGAGCCACAGATCCGCAAGCGGGACACCTTTGTTTAGGAGCAAACTCCCGGGATAGGTAAGGAGATGGGTGTACTCTTCCGGGTTGGGATTGACGACGCGCATCAGCCCCGGCTCGGGAAGCGGATTGATTGCCACAATGCGCGCGCCGTTGCGTTTCGCGCGCTCCAGGCTCGTTAACATCCGGGGGTGATTAGTCCCCGGGTTCTGCCCCAGAATGAATATCCCATCGCATTGATCGAAGTCTTCCAGAGTGACGCAGCCCTTCCCGATGCCGATCGTCTCGTTGAGCGCCGCGCCGCTGGACTCGTGGCACATGTTCGAGCAGTCGGGCAGATTGTTCGTTCCAAACTGCCGCACGAAGAGCTGGTATAGGAAGGCCGCTTCGTTGCTCGTCCTTCCGCTCGTATAGAAGGCCGCCGCGTTCGGACCCGGCAGAGTCTTCAGCTCGCTCGCAATCAGCGCGAATGCATCGTCCCACGCAATCGGCTCGTAATGCGCCGCGCCTTCGCGCCTTACCATCGGTGACACAAGTCGGCCTTGTTGCTCCAGCCAATAGTCGCTTTGCGCCGCCAGATCGGCGATCGAGTGTTCGCAAAAAAATTCAGGCCCAATGTGCCGGCGAGTCGCTTCGCTTGCGAGCGCCTTTACCCCGTTTTCGCAAAACTCAAAGAGATGCCGGTCGCCATCGGGGCTCGGCCATGCACAACTCTGGCAATCGAAGCCATCCTTCTTATTTACCTTCAACCAGGTCTTGATGCCTCGCACCGGGCCCATCTGCCGCAGCGTGAACTTCGCGCTCTCCGCCATGGCGGTAAGCCCGGCCGCCACATGCTCCGGTTCGCGAAGGTCGGCGTCCTCTTCGAGAGGCGGCTGCGCCCCAGAGCAGGGCGCGGCTGCATCGAGGTGAGCTGAGGCGCCCGGCGATGCAGAGGATCGCGAGTCGGGCTCTCCCGGCTTTTGCGCCACGGTGTCGAGTTCGCCAGCCCCATCGCGACCATCTTTGTAGGAAGGATTCTGAGTAGGACGCTGGCTGGAAGGACCGCGATTCATGCTGAACTAAACACTACTCGCGCCGGGCGGGCAAACCAGACACTTCGCCGGCGGATTTCTTGCTTCGCCAGTCGGCGGTTAGCAACGCGCCTCTTATCCGGAAATCAAGCGAACCGGCTCTATGCAGCCGGTCCGCGAAATCGTAACTCGACTTTACCTGCGGACATTAGGTCCGGGCAAACCCTTGCGGCGCGCCGAAGCCCATCGCGCTCTCATCGCGTCAGCGAGCCTGGCCCGCACTTCGGGACTGACAGTGCGTTTGCCCTTCCGCGCCTTCTTGGCCACGGGCGCTTTGCTCGTTGGCACCACCCCGGCTCTTGCCTTGGCCCAGCGCTCACGCTGAGCAGCCGCGATTTTCGCCCGCCCTGCCGGACTCATTCCCTTCCGCTTCCCGCGTTTTGCCGTCACAGCCGGCGCCTTAGGGGCGATCTCCTTGTGGGCGATCGTCTTGCGAGCCGGTGTCTTTGTTGTTTCTTCCTCCGAGTCGGAAGCGAATAATGAGCTTAGTTTCTCTTGGAGGGCGTGAATCTGCCGCTTTAGATTCAATGCTTCTTCGAGCTTATCGAGTGGATGATCCCAGAATGATTTAGATGGCACAAACGCACGACTAGCGCATATCGAACACAATGCAATATGCTTTGTGACATCCGCTCCATTCAAAGCAGCCCCCACTATTCAGGGGGTATTTCAAGAGGCTCTTAGCCGTAGCTAAGGCTGCGGTCGTAATCCGCTTGAGAACGCGCCATGCGCGATCGCTCCCGCCACTCCCGCCAGCCACTCTCGCTCTTTCGCCTCGCCATCCGCGCCCGCGTCGTAAAAAATGCCCGCGATTCGAGCTTTTCATTTCGTTCGCCGCTTCCGAGAATAGGCGCTCCTCACCATCTCCATGCCTAACACACGAACAGAAAAAGATTCCATGGGCGCTATGGAAGTTCCCATCGACGCCCTGTATGGCGCTTCCACCCAGCGCGCCGTCCTCAACTTCCCCGTGTCTGGCTACCGCTTCGGGCGGGAGTTCATCCGGGCGCTCGGAATGATGAAATGGGCTGCTGCCGAAGCAAATCTGGAGCTGGACCGGCTCGATGAGCACCGGGCGACGCTCATCGCTCATGCCGCGCAGGAGGTCATGGAAGGCAGCCTCGACGAGCACTTCCCCATCGACATCTTTCAAACCGGTTCGGGCACCTCCACGAACATGAACGCCAATGAGGTGATCGCAAACCGTTGCTCCCAACTCGACGGAAAGCCGATCGGCTCCAAAGATCCCGTCCATCCAAACGATCACGTAAATCTCGGCCAATCCAGCAACGATGTAATCCCTTCCGTGATCCATGTCGCCGTCGCCGAGCGCATACGGAAATACCTAATGCCCGCGCTCGAGCACCTCGATGGAGCGTTTGAGCGCAAGGCGCTCGAATTCTGGGATGTCATCAAGATCGGCCGCACGCACCTTATGGACGCCACTCCCGTCCGGCTTGGCCAGGAATTCTGCGGGTACGCCAAGCAAATCGAGTACGCCCGGCTTCGCGCAGGCAATGCCATCGCAGCCCTCGAAGAGCTGCCACTCGGCGGCACTGCCGTCGGCACCGGCTTGAACTGCCATCCAGACTTTGCGGCCATCGTGATGCATCACTTGTGGAACCGCACGGGGATCGCCTTCCGCGAGGCTCGCAATCACTTCGAGGCTCAAGCCGCCAAGGACGGCCTCGTGCAGGCAAGCGGCCAGTTGAAAACCATAGCGGTAAGCCTTACGAAGATAGCCAACGACATTCGCTGGCTCGGTTCCGGCCCCCGCTGCGGAATAGGCGAAATCCTGCTTCCCGAGACACAGCCCGGCTCCTCCATTATGCCCGGAAAGGTAAATCCGGTGATGTGCGAGTCGGTCTTGCAAGTATGCGCGAAAGTGATCGGGAACGATGCGACCGTCACGTGGGCCGCAGCCATGCTAAGCAACTTCGAACTCAATGTCGGAATGCCGGTGATCGCCCGCTGCATGCTCGAGTCGGTGCGTCTGCTCACCAACGTCTGCAACATCTTCCGGGAGAAGTGCATCGAAGGCATCAAGGCAAATCCCGCCCGCTGCGCGGAACTCGTCGAGTACTCGATGGCGATGGTCACCAGCCTCGCCCCCATTATCGGATACGACCGCGCCTCCGAGATCGCCAAGGAAAGCGCAAAGACCGGCAAGACTGTCCGTGAGATCTGTCGCGAACAAAAGGTCCTCCCCGACGGGGAACTCGACAAGGCGCTCAATCCGATCGAGATGACCAAACCCGGAGGCGAAGGAGCTGCGGGAGGCTAGCGAGGCGCGTAAATGGCTCGATCTCGAAGTGCGCGGATTCCGCCAAAAGCTTAAGCGGTGAGTCCATTCCGATTTCTCGATCCCGGATCGCTTCTCGACGGCGACCTGCGGCTGAGCCTTCATGAAACGCTTGATCCAGGCAACGGACGAGCGCCTACCTATCGATTTTACATGCGGCACGGACCGTGGCTCGAGCGAGCGGGTCGGCTCGAACTGCGCCTTTCCAACACCGACGACATCCTCCTCTACACCGGACATATCGGATACAATGTGGACGAGGCGCATCGCGGGAGCCATCTGGCCGCGCGCTCCTGCCGCCTCGTGCTCGACCTCGCCTGGCGCCACGGCTTTTCGGAACTCTGGATCACATGCGATCCGGACAACATGCCATCGCGCCGCACCTGCGAACTGGCCGGCGCATCCTTCGTCTCGACCGTGGCCGTCCCCGAGGATCATGCCTTCTACAAAGCCGGCAGCCACGCCAAATGCCGGTACGTCATTCACAAGGAAGGAAAACTATGATTTCCCAGCCCCGCCTCGTCTCCCTCTCTTTAAGCATCGCCATTCCCCAAAATCGCGGAGCGATGCCCGACGGTAGCCGGGGGATTCAACCGGGTTTCAACCCCCGGAAACCGGCGCCAAAACAGCATCGTCGCATAGCGACGTCTGCAATCCCCGTTCGTCTTCGCTGGGCGTAGTTGCATCCCGGCACAGACTCTCTGTCGCGCCCCACTTGCGGCTTTGGCCCGCTCGTTAGTGGTTTAGAAAACGGTTCCCAAATTCACGGAAATGCGCCGCGTCAAAAAAAGAGCTTTCGCGGCGAACTCGCGTTCTGTTGTCCCTGGGAAATGGATCATGATAGCTCTTAATAAAATGCGCCATAAGGACATGCCTGCGGAAAAATGCGCCAGTATCCATGCGCGCGTTCTATACCGTTTACTGTTTACAAGCCGCGCGCATCGACCCCGATGTCCCGTTCACGGACCCATCCTGTCAATCCTGTTAATCCTGTCCTGAAATCGCCTCCTTTTGTGGCCATTCTCTCTGATTCTTGGAAACCGCTCAAAAGAGTGCTCTGTTTCCTGAGCGCCATGCCACCCATGTCTGAGATGCGGGATTCGACCTTTTGCTCGACGAAAAATCCGGGCGGCTGGAAAGGGCGCTGCCATACGTGAACTTCTCCATCTCATGGGTTGGGCGCCGGTTGAAAGCCTTTGTCTCGGCAATTGCGCCGCCTGCCGCGCGCCCGCTCGCTGGACCCGCCGCCGCTCGGGCGCGGGCCATATACCAGGCCGAGCTTCTGGAAAGCGCGCAGCGGGTCGATCACAGCGCCGTGCTGCTCATGTTGGCGCAGTACGTGGTCTGCGTGCTTCTAGCCCTTTGGACATCCCAGAATGGCCCGGCGCCCGGCGGATCTCAAAGCCACCTTATGGCGGCGCTGATTCTCGGCGGATTCGCAACGTCAATCCCTGTTGGTCTGGCAATCCAGCGCCCTGGCGCAGGATCCACCCGGTACGCGGTCGCCGCCGGTCAGATGCTCATGTCGTCGCTATTCATCACTGTGATGGGCGGGCGCGCCGAGAGTCATTTCCACGTATTTGGATCCCTCGCGTTCCTCGCCTTTTATCGCGATTGGCGGGTGCTCGCGCTTGCGACCGTCTTGGTGGCGGGCGACCACCTTTTCCGAGGAATTTATTGGCCGGCATCGATCTATGGCTCAGCCCTCCCCCAGTATTGGCGCTGGCTGGAATACACGAGCTGGCTGGTGTTTGAAGAAGTCTTCCTCCTGCTCTCGATCCACTACAATCTGAATACGCTCGAGGCAATGTCGCAGCAGCGCGCCGAACTGGAAAGGGCGCGCGACGTCGCGGAACAGGCGAGCCGCGCGAAGGATGAGTTTATCGCCACGCTTTCCCATGAGTTGCGCACGCCCCTTACGCCGTCGCTCATGACGCTCTCCGCGCTCGCACAGGACGAAAACCTTGACGAGGGACTGCGCGAAGAGCTGCAAATGGTCCAGCGCAATGTCGAACTGGAAGCGCGCCTCATAGACGATCTGCTCGACTTGACGCGCATCGCCCAAGGCAAGCTCAAACTGATCCCGTCGGCAGTCGATATCCACGCGATTCTCGATCACATCCTCGAGACCTGCCGCGCGGAATTTGGATCGAAAAACCTTCAGATCGAGTTCGATCTCAAGGCCTCGAAGCATTGGATATCCGGAGACAGTGCGCGCTTGCAGCAGGTCTTTTGGAATCTCATAAAGAATGCCGTGAAGTTCACTCCAGAGGGCGGGACGATCACGGTCCGCACGAGCAATGAGGGCGCCCGTCTCAGGGTCGATTTCGCCGACACCGGCGTCGGGATCGCCGCGGATGTGCTCCCCAAGATCTTTAATCGTTTTGAGCAGGGTGGCGGCAGTATCACGCGTCAATTTGGCGGCCTCGGCCTTGGCTTGTCGATCAGCCGCGCGATCCTCGAATTGCACCTCGGATCGATCCGCGCCGAAAGCAAGGGCGCCGGACGTGGATCGACTTTCTCCGTGTCGCTTACACCGCTGGCCGAGGCCCCATCAGCGCACCGCGGCAATGAGACCCAAATCCTAAGGCTCAGTGGAAAGCTGCCGCGGCGGCTTCTTCTCGTGGATGACCATGACGATACCCGGCGCACGCTCGACCGATTGCTCACGCGCGCGGGCTACGATGTCACTACGGCCGATTGCGTGCAGTCCGCATTGCGCAAAGCACAGGAGGGCGCCTTTGATCTGCTGCTCAGCGATATCGGCCTGCCCGATGGCTCAGGGTGCGAATTGATGGCCGCCCTGCGCAAGCAATTCGGACTGCGCGGCATCGCATTCAGCGGCTTCGGCATGGAAGGCGATATCCAGGAAAGCCTCGACGCGGGATTCTTCGCTCATGTGACCAAGCCAATCGATCTGGAGCGCCTCAAACAGACAATGACGCAGGCGCTTTCCCAGCCGGCCCCGGAACCGCGCCCCGACACGGTGGCATAGGATCGTTCGACCCAAACGCGCGGATTCAGCTCCGGTTCGGTCCCAGGCGGTCCCAGGAAGGTGCGGCTTAATCCCATCGGCGTCGCGGTTCGTCCCAAAGCGGTGGTCAACCCGTCGCTGCGCGCGCCATGTTGCTCTCGTACCCGGCGCAAACACGAGCCGGGACCAATCCAAAACAAACCGTCTCTGAATATACCATGATCCGAAAAACCGTCACTCTTATCTCAAGCATGGCCTTTGCCACAGTCGCGTTCTCCGCATTCGCGGAAGACCAGCCCACCCCGCCCGCGCCACCCGAGGGCCGGCCAAACTTCGAGCAGATGCGCCAGCGCTGGACCGAACAGCTCAAGACATCGCTCAAAGTCACCGATCAGGAGTGGGCCGTGCTTCAGCCGCTCGTTGAAAAGGTCCAGACCGCGCAGCGCGAATCGATGTTTGGCCGCTTTGGCCGCTTTGGCGGTGGACCCGGCGGCCCTCGCCGCGGCGGCGACAACGCGCCAGCGGACCGTCCGCAGCCGCCCGGCCAGGCCGAATCCGACGCCCTTCGCAAGACGCTGGAAAACGACAGCGCTACCCCCGATGAAATCAAGGCCAAGCTCGCCGCAGTGCGCGATGCCCACAAAAAGGGCGCAGCCAGCCTCGAAGAGGCCCGCAATGAACTGCGCAAAGTCGTAACCCTCCGCCAGGAAGCCACACTGGTTTCCATGGGCCTTCTGGATTAAGCTCTCAGCCCCCGTGCCCGAAGCGCCACCCCAGGAGACCGCCACCGATCTTCTCGCAACGATGGTGGAGCGCCAGCAGCTCTCCGCCACCGATGCGGAAGCTCTGGCGCGTCTTCGTGCTTCGGGCGAAGCCATCGCCGGCACGGAAGAGGAAGTGCTCCAGTGGCTCGCATCCGAGTATGGCCTCGGATTTACGATGCTGGAGAATGTGGAGCCGGAGCGCGAATTGCTTTCACGCTTCTCGGCGCGGGTGCTCCTCAAGGAAGAGCTTCTCCCGCTGAGACAGGATGGGGACACTGTTGAAGTTGCCGTAAGCAGACTCTTCGCGCGTCCCGGACTCGACAGCCTGCGCTCGACAACGACCCTGCGGCTCCATCCCATTCTCGCGCCGAGTGAGGCGCTCCAGCGGGAAATCAAGAAACATCTGGGGGTCGGAGCGGACACGCTCAACACCCTGGAGCAGGAGGAAGGCTTCCAAGTCCTCGCCACGACCGGGCAGGAGGATGGGGATCTCGACAAGGCCGCCGAAGACGCGTCGATCATTCGCTTTGTGAATCAAGTGCTTGGCGATGCGATCTCGCTTCGCGCGTCCGACATTCATGTCGAGCCGTTCGAACATGAACTGCGCATCCGCTACCGCATCGATGGGCTCTTGCAGGAAGTGCCCGTGCCAGGCCAGATCAAGCGCTTCCAAGCCGCCATCGTTTCCCGCATCAAGATCCTCAGCAATTTAAACATCGCAGAAAAGCGCGTGCCTCAGGACGGGCGCATCAAAATTCGCGTCAAGAGCAACGAAGTCGATATACGCGTATCGGTGATCCCGATGCTGCACGGGGAGGCGGTCGTTATGCGGCTTTTGCGGCAAAACTCCGGAATGATCGGCCTCGCCGGCATCGGCATGGCCGAGCGGGAGCGAGCCATCTTCACGCATATCCTAGGAATGCCGCATGGCATTGCATTGGTCACTGGGCCGACCGGAAGCGGAAAGACCACGACGCTTTACAGCGCACTGCATCAAATCAACGATTCCATCCGGAAAATTATTACGATCGAAGATCCGGTCGAGTATCAGCTCAAAGGAATAAACCAGATTCAGGTTGCCGAAAAGGCGGGGCTTACCTTTGGACGCGGTCTGCGGGCCATTCTCCGGCATGACCCCGACGTCGTGCTGATCGGGGAAATACGCGATGCGGAGACGGCGCAGATCGCGGTGCAGGCGTCCCTCACCGGGCACATGGTTTTTTCAACTCTGCACACGAACGATGCGCCCGGCGCGCTCACACGGCTCGTGGACATGGGCGTCGAACCGTATCTCGTCGCATCGTCGCTGGAAGCCGTAATGGCGCAGCGGTTGGTCCGGGTGCTCTGCCCGGAATGCCGAAAGATTGACGCCTCGTCACGAAACGAAGCTTTGCGGAACCGCGTGGAAGCACTGCGCGACGCCGAAATATATGGACCGGGAGGCTGCAAAGCTTGCCGGAACACGGGGTACTCGGGACGGCGCGCGATCTTCGAACTCATGACGATGAGCGGACCAATCAGACAGATTCTGCTGCGCAACGGATCGAGCGTGGAGATAAAGGAGCAGGCTAGGACTGAAGGGATGCGGACACTTATCGAAGACGGCTGGCGCCTCGTCCGGGACGGGGTCACCTCGCCCGCCGAAGTATTGCGCGTCTCAAAAGGCGAGGACGATGGCTACGTGGATGCCGCATAGGTCACGCGATATATGGCGCTATTCCAATACAAAGCCCTCGAAGCCAATGGCGCTCCGTCCCAAGGGACGCTGGAAGCGGTGGGTCGCCAGGACGTGGTCCGCATCCTGGCCGGGCGCGGCCTCACGCCGCTGCGCGTTGTTGAAAGCAGTGAGACGCAGGCGCCGGGAAACGAACGATCCCGCCTCGGCTTGCCAGCCGGAGGCATCCGGTGGAAATCCACCAAAGTCTCCTTCGCGGCTCTCGAGGATTTTACCCGCTCCCTTTCAAGCCTCCTTGCTGCGAACGTCCCTTTAAGCCGTGCGCTTACGATACTCTATAAGGAAGTATCCAATCCCGCAGCAGCAGCGCAGTGGCGCACGTTGCACGATCTTGTGGTGGACGGGATGCCGCTGGCGCAGGCCATGAGCCGCGCACCGGAGGTATTTCCCCGCGTCTATGTCGCCATGGTGGAATCCGGGGAAGCTGGCGGCTTTCTTGACGTGGTCCTCGGCCAGATCGCGGAATTTCAGAGCAGGGAGAAGGAGCTGCGGGCAAAAATCGGAGCCGCGCTCATGTATCCAGCCGTGCTTCTCACGCTCGCCATCGGCGTGGTCATTTTCCTGATGGTATTCTTCATTCCGCGCTTCCAGACCTTGTTTGAAGGCTTCAACGCTCCGCTGCCAGCGCTCACTCTGGCGATCGTCGGGGTAAGCAATGTTTGCCGACACTACGGCATTTTTCTGGTGGCCGGCGCTGCAGCAGCGGTGTGGTTCGGGCGGCACTGGCTCACGCACGACACCAATCGCAGGCGGATGGAGTATGTGCTCCTGCGGTCCCCCATCGTGGGGCCAATCGCATCGAAGCTCGCAATGGCGCGCTTCTGCCGCATGCTCGGAACGCTGCTTGGCGCCGGGGTTTCACTGATCAGCGCACTCTCCGTCGCACGGCGCTCGCTCGGCTATCAAACATTGATCGACCTCGTGGAAGACGCTGCGGAGCGGGTCAAGAAAGGCGAGGCGCTGAGCGCCAGCCTCGCCAATTGCCGGCTGCTTTTCGGCGGCTCGACACTCGAAA
Organism: Chthoniobacterales bacterium; assembly: GCA_038238905.1. Lineage (GTDB taxonomy): Bacteria > Verrucomicrobiota > Verrucomicrobiia > Chthoniobacterales > Chthoniobacteraceae > JBBSFI01. Next base: position 70,800 of record JBBSFI010000014.1, read on the forward strand.
TGATCGCCGTCGCCGAGGAGAGCGGAAGACTCGACCAGGAACTGCTCCGCATATCTGGTGTTACCGAAGTGGTGCTCGACCGGAATCTCAAAACCGCCGTCTCCCTGGCGGAACCGATCATGCTTTTCGCTATCGCTGGATTCATTGGAACCATATTTATCGGAATGGTTATCCCCATCTTCACCATTCAAGATTACATCAAGTAACCCCGGCCTTCTTTTAACTAACATGAAATATCCATCCGCTATTCAGCGCAACAACAGCCGCCGAAACGCTTTCACCCTGGTTGAAATGCTTCTCGTCCTCGTGATTCTGGCCGTCCTGGCGGCCATTGTCATCCCGAAGTTCGCGGGACGCACGCAGCAGGCCAAGGTGACTGCCGCAAAAGCCGACATCTCGAGCTTCGAGACCGCGCTCGACCTCTTCGAAACCGATAACGGCTTCTACCCAACAGGCGCCAGCGGTCTCAGCGCGCTCGTCGAACAGCCCAGCAACGCGCCATCGTGGAAAGGCCCATACCTCACCAAGGGCATTCCATCCGATCCGTGGGGCAATCCGTATATCTACTCCTGCCCGGGCAAGAATAATCCATCCCGGTTCGACCTCATGTCGATGGGGCCGGACGGGCGAGTCGGTGGCGATGACGATATATCCAACTGGGATTTAAAACGGTGATGCTTTTGAACCGGCCATCCGCATTCACACTCATCGAACTGCTGCTCGTGATGGTGATTCTGACGATCCTCATGGCGGTCGTCGCCCCGGTGCTGTCCAACTCCATCCATGGGCATAAACTGGAGCAGGAAACATCCCGTTTCCTCGCGCTGGCCGATTTCGGACGCGAGCAGGCCATCTCCGAAGGGATTCCGATGGTCGTTTGGATCGATCAAGCCACTCAGCGATTCGGTCTGGATCCCAAGACAGATTACTACGGCTCGACTACTCACAAGGAGTACACTTTGCCGCCTGAAGTGAAGTTCGACGCGGTCGCCGCTGGATCGGGGACGACCGGATCGCCTGCGATCGAATTCGAGCCAGATGGGAATCCTTCACCGTCCAGCGTCCAGTCTGTGCGATTGGTCGATTTCCGCGGAGCGGCTGCGGTGATCGCGCTCAGAAGCGATACTTCAGGGTACGAGCTTACGGCAAATCCACAATGAAACCTCCTGAAGAAAGCGGTTCACGGAGCGCGTTCACATTCGTCGAGATTCTTGCTGCGATGACGTTCCTGGCGATCCTCATTCCGGCCGTGATGACGGCAATAACCCTCTCAAACCGCGCGGCAGTGACTGCTGAGCGTTCCAGGGTTGCGATCCAGCTCGCGGAAAACCAGCTCAATGAACTCCTAGTTGCCAACACCTGGCAAGCCGCTGGCAGCAACGGTGATTTCGGCGACGATCATCCCGGTTATCGCTGGGAGCTTTCCCAACAAATCTGGCGCGGCGATATCAACAATCCGATGACGGAAATAACGCTTTCCGTCCGATTCCCAGTGCAGGGCCAGGAGCGTGAAGTCCACGTCACGACTCTGGCAAGCAGCTCGCTTGCGCAATGACATCGCCTGCTTCATTTCGCTTTAAGGGATGGCGGCGTGCAGAAGCCTCCGGGGCCGCGCGAACCGTGACGGGAGCTTTCACGCTCATGGAAGTGCTCCTCGCATCTGTCGCGAGCGCGGTCATTCTTGCTTCTATTTACACGGTTTTCTCAAGCGCCGTCCATCTGAGGAATGGCGCGACAGATCGAATTCACCATGCGCAAGCGCGCGCGCGCGCTGAAAATGCTATACGCAAGGATCTACGCGCGGCCTATCTCTCGGGTTCGACAACGGGCGCAGCCATGGTCCTCACGGCTGCCCAACAATCGCCTCATAACTCACAGTTTCCCGGCTACCTGCAATTCACGACGACAAATGCGGAACTATCCGACGACTCCCCCGGCGGAGATGTGCAGGAGATCGAATACTATGTGACGAAAGGCGCGGACCCGGCAGCCGCTCAATCGGGGTCGCTTGTGCGGACTGTGACGCGCAACGTGCTTTCCACTACGACAGCGTCACCCATCGAACAAACGATTTTGAACGGCGTGACAGCACTGGACGTTTCGTTTTTTGATGGAAGCCAATGGTCGAATAGCTGGCAGTATGCGCAGCAAGGCGACCCGATACCGGTCGGAATACGAGTTAGGATCGAGCTGGCGCCCGGGGCCGGTACTGCTTCCGAAGCGCCGATCGATATAACGATCCCTTGGGGAGCACAGCCGTTCTCGGCTGCGGCGCCAGCCGCAGCCACACCGGCGCCAACGAGAACGGGATCATGAAGAGCAAGATTGATTCTTCTAAATGCTTGCGGCGCGGGCAGTCCGGAGCCGTGCTCATCATCGTGCTCTGGGTATCCCTGGGACTCGTGGCATTGGCCATCACATTTGGGCATTCAATGCAGATGGCGTATCGCGCTTCGCAAAACGATGTTGCCGGACGCCAGGCGGATTCTGCGATCGACGCGGGACTGCGTTATGCGGAGCAGCTCCTGGCAAACTCCGCATCGCCTGGCGCGCTGCCGGATGTCAGAACGTACCAAAGCGAAGCAGTGCCAGTGGGCGACGCGGCCTTTTGGTTTATTGGCCGCGATAATAACACCGCGCCCACCACGACTCCCGTCTTCGGGCTGATTGATGAGGCTTCGAAGGTCAATTTGAACTCGGCCAGCCCGGACTTGCTTGCGAGCTTGCTCGGATCGATTTCGGATGCCGGATTGGCAGATGCAATCGTGGACTGGCGGACTTCAAATGCGGCAGGCTCAGCATACTCAAGTTATTACATGACCCAGACGCCGCCTTATCAGGCCAAACAGGCGCCGTTTGAGACGACGGAAGAACTGGGAATGGTATATGGGATGACGCAGGCGATCCTCTTCGGAGAGGACGCAAACCTGAACGGCTGCCTGGACCCCAACGAGGACGATGGCGCAAAATCAGATCCTCCAGACAATTCCAACGGCCTTCTCGATCCCGGTCTGCTGGAATACGTCACGGTATTCACACGCGAACCGAACACGAGCACGGATGGAACACCGAAGACCAATGTTTCAAAGCCGCCAGCGATTACCGCAGCGCTCACGCCTTTTTTGACAGCCCAGCGGGCCGGCGAAATACAGGAGAATGTCGTGCGCAGCTTCCCGCCGGGTGTGCCCAACGCCACCCTGAAAAGCCCGATGGAATTGTATCTGCGTGGCAAATTTACCGCGGATGAATTTGCCAAGGTGGCGGACGCCGTCACGTTCACGGACGGGCAATACGTTACGGGCCGCATCAATGTGAACACCGCAAGCCAGGCCGTTCTATCGTCGATCCCTGGAATCACATCCGATAACGTCAGCGCGATCCTCACAGCGCGTCAGGGGCGCGCTGCCGCGGATACGGGAATCACATGGGTGGCAGATATCCTCGGGGCGCCGGCCGGATTCGTCGCGGGTCCGTTCCTGACAGGCAGAAGCTATCAGACAATGGCTGACATTGCCGCCGTAGGGCAGAATGGCAGCGGCTTTCGGCGCACCCGCTTTGTTATCGATACGAGCAGTGGGGCGCCCGTCGTGGTATATCGGCGGGAACTAAGCCACCTCGGATGGGCTTTGGGACGCTACGGCAGGCAATCGCTCGCCCTGAGAGGCACTGGCACATGACAATGGATTTCCAAAAACTCAAATCGCGTGTCCAGAGCCGCTCCGCGCTCGCGATTCAACTCAGATCGCACGACACGACTGTCACCCTCGTGCAAAGCGAAGACGGCGTGCCGCGAGCTGCTCAATCAGTTTTTGTGGCCATTTCCGCCGACTCGGCGGCCTCATCGCCGCGAGAGGCCGGAGAGAAACTGGCAGCGCGCCTGAACGAGGAGGGAATCCGCGAGAAACGGTGCGTCGTATGCGCGCCGCCGGGTTGGGCGCTCAGCGCCACTACCGATTTGCCCGCACTCGGCGAGGAAGATCTGCAATCCTACCTGGAGCTGCGCGCTGAGCAGGAATTTCCCATGCCCGTCGCGGAATCGCGGCTTGCCCACTGCTGTTACACCACGGCTGACGGGACGCACCGCGCGACCATCGCCGCGGTTGCGGCAAAGCGGATCGCTGCTGTCGAGCAAATGCTCACCTTCGCAGGACTGCGCGTCGTCTCCCTATCGCTGGGCTTGAGCCGCTACTCGACCGGCGCCCCCACGGGCGGCTCCCTTCATTTCCTCGCCAATGGAACGCACATCGATCTCGTGATTGCAGCGGGCGGCGGAATAGCCGCCCTCCGCTCACTCGCAGGATCGATCACACTGGACGAGGATCGCTTCGATGTGCCTGGATTTTGCCGGGAGGTGCGAATCACCCTCGGTTCGCTTCCAGAAGGAGTGCGCCAGCAAGTACGGGAGGTCTATTTTGAAGGACCGGTGCTTGCGGCGAACCTGCTTCGCCAGCGCACGGGAGAGCAGCTTCAAAGAATGGGTCTGGACGCCGCCCTGCACGACGCTGTCCCCGGTGAGCGCGACGTCGCATTCTCCGCCGCTTCGGCCTGGATTCAGCGCGAGGTCGTGCCGTTCGAGTTTCTCCCTGCGCAGAAGCAGCGATGGAAGAAATTCGTAAGTCGGTTCGACTCGGGGCGGCAGCGCCGGATGATAGGGGCGGCGGTGGCCCTCCTCTGCCTGCCGCTTGTTGCGCTTTTCATTCACTTCCATATCGAGGATAGCTTGGAGAAGGAATGGGACGGCATGAAGTACACCGTCACGGATCTGGAGGGGATACAACAAAACGTGCGTCTGTATCGTCCATGGTTCAGTCCGCAGCCGGAAAATCTGCTTGTCCTCGAAGGGGTCATCGCTGCCTTTCCCGAGAAGGGAGATGTCTGGGCTAAGAACATCGAGATTGCCGATGCCGCGAAGGTGACGTGCACCGGCTTCGCCAGGAGCCACGCCGCGTTGCTTGGGTTTCTCGATCGGCTAAAAGCCAGACCCGAAATCAGCACCATTCAGGTCCAGCAGGAGCGCGGGGACAACCCGATCCAGTTCACCATGACATTCAAATGGGCCGCCAGCCATGGAATCTAGCAAGCGCCAGACCATCCTTAAGATAGCAGCGGGCGCGGTAGTGGGCCTCTTCCTGCTCGACCGTCTCGTCCTCACGCCCATTTTGGATAACTGGAAATCCAGCTCCGAGCGCACGGCGGCTCTTCGCGCAAAAGTTACGCGCGGCCGGCAACTCCTCAAGAGCGAAGCATCTCTCCGCTCACGATGGCAAGAGATGCGGAAGGCGGCTCTGCCGTCCGACGATTCCGCTGCTGAGAACGGTGTGTACAAGGCCATCGGGCGCTGGGCGCAAGAGAGCCATCTCAATTTCACCAGCCTCACGCCCGAGTGGCGGAGTCACAAGGAGGGTTATGAGACGTTCGAATGCCGCGCGACGGCGGCCGGATCACAAGCCGCCATCGGACGGCTCATTTATGAGTTGGAAGTCGATCCCCTGCCCGCGCGTCTCGAGCAGTGCGACCTGGCGGAGCGCGATGCAAAAGGGCAGCAATTGAACCTCACGATGAAGTTTAGCTTTATTCGGTTCAACGAGGGAAAGGGAGTGTTGAAATGACTAACTTCACTCCAAAAAGGTGCATGACAACGGCTGCGTTCCTTTTACTCCACTATGCGCTCGTCGCAGCCCCGCCGCCCCCACCGCCGGTTCAGCGTGCGAGAGGATATTCCGCTTTCAAGCTCGTCCAAACCCTCAATATCTTCGATCCGGACCGGCGGCCTCTCCCGGGGACGGCAACCGCCGCGGCGCCAGCGAAAGGAGCCGCGGTGAAGGCAGGTGAGTCATCCATCGTTCTTACCGGAACGATGATCTCCGGCTCCAAGGCACTCGCCTTCTTCACCGGGTCCGATCCCGCCGATAACAAAGTCCTGCACGCTAAGGACACGATCGGGGACTTTACGATCGCGTCGATCTCATCCACCCATGTGGATCTCGACCGGGGCGGAAAGTCCATCACGCTTGCGGTGGGCAAGAAACTGTCGGCCGACGGCGCCATAACGGCTGCCCCCGATGCTCCGTCCGCAACACCTGACGCCGACCCCGGCAAGCCGCCGGGCGCGGAAGAGGCCGCCGCGCCTTCTGCTCCCGGCAGCGCCGACGAGATCCGGCGCCGGATGATGGAACGGCGTGAGAAAGAACTCTCCAAATGAAGCCTCCCACCTACCTATGATACGCAATCCGTTTAACCTCGCCTGCTGGTTTTCGCTGCTTCCATCCGTGATCTGTCTCTCAGCTCCGGTTCTGGTCCCTGCGCCTCCGCTCCCGCCCCCAACCCATATAGCAGAGCCCGCCCAGCTCGCCCCCGCCGCAGTCGAGCAAAACCCGGCGCCGACCGGAAACAATCTTGTGCTTAACTTTCAAGGAGCATCGCTGGCGGACGTCTTGAATTATCTCAGCGAATCGGCCGGCTTTGTCATCGTGCAGGAAGTTCCGGTAACCGGCAATGTGAACATCATCAGCCGGCAGCCTGTAAGTCCTGAAGAGGCGGTCGATTTGCTGAACACGGTATTGCTGACAAAAGGATACACAGCGATTCGCAATGGCCGGATATTGAAGATCATAAGCCGAAAGGATGCCGAGAAGCGCGACCTACCGGTCGTGCTGGGATCAGACCCATCGAAGATCCCGCGGAAGGACGAAGTCGTGACACAGATCCTTCCGTTGCGGTTCGGAGAAGCTACCAAGCTTGTCGAGAACCTCCGCCCACTCCTGGCCGAGAATGCTACGATTTCCGCAAACGAAGCGAGCAATGCGATCATTATGACGGATACGCAGACAAACATCCGCCGCATCGCCCAGATCGTGAGCGCTCTGGACACCTCGGTGGCAAGCATCTCGACCATCCGCGTATTTCCCCTCAAATTTGCCGACGCGAAGCAAGTGGCCGAGCTGATGACGGATCTGTTTACCAAATCGAAGACGCAGAACAATAATCTGCAAAATCAGAGGGGCGGCTTTCCGTTTGGCGGCCCTGGCGGCGGGCGCGGACAGGGCAACACACCGGCAACGCCGCAAAGCGAACGGGAGATCAAAGGGATTGTAACCGCCGTCGCCGACGTGCCGAGCAACTCCGTCGTGGTGAGCGCTCCGGAGGGAACGATGGAGGAGATACAGGAAATCATCACCCAGATTGACACAAGCGTCAACGATGTGTCAGGCACCCGGATTTTCAAACTCCGCCACGCCGACGCCGTCGAGACGGCAAATATCATCAATGCACTCTATTCGGATACGACTGGCAGTTCGACGCAAAACCGGGCGCAGACCGGAAACAATCAACGCGGACAAAACAACGGGCAGCCGCAGGCTGGCGCAGGCGCCAGGACGGATCGCTCGCTTCTTCAGGCAAAGGTCGTGGCGGTCGGCGATCCGCGGACCAATTCGCTTCTTGTCACCGCATCGCAGGATACCATGGCCAAGCTCGTGGATCTGATCGTCCGGCTCGATGCAACCGAGTCCAAGAAGCAGCGGGTTTATGTGCATTCGCTGCAGCACGCCGATGCGGAAAATGTCGCCTCGGTGCTGCGCGGGATGCTTGGACAGCAAACCACCGGCGCCGCCAGCCAAAATTCCACGAGCGCTCTGATGCAACGCACGTCAAATGGCGCGGCTTTAAACGCTCAAGATGTCTTGAACACGAACAGCTCCGGCCCTGCCGGAAGCTAATCCCGCCATAAGCCAAATGAAAACATCCTCCCTACCGACGCACTCGCGGGCATTCTGCACTCAAGCGCTTCAATGGGTCGCCGCCGCATGGTTGTGCGCTGCCGCCGCTTCGCAAGGGTTCGGCCAGACCAGCGCACGCCCCGGCTCGGCTTCGCGACCTGTCGGCACATCAACCGGCTTCGGCGGCGCCGCGGGAGGGGGCGGAAGCGGAAGCTCCGCATCCACCGGCCCCCGCCAGTACCGCAGCAACACCCTGCTCGGAGACGCCATCATACAGATCGACCCGGAGACGCGCTCGCTCATCATCGTGACGGACGAAGACACGCATGCCGAATTGGAGAAGGTCATTCTCGATCTCGACCGACCCAAGCCGCAAGTGCTCATCAAGGTGGTCTTCCTGGAAGTTACCTGGGACAAGAACTCCGATGTCGGCGTGGAAGGAAGCTATACCTTCAATGTAAAAAACCCGGTCCAGGCGACGACCGGCTCCTCGGCAGTTACAAAGACAGGCTCCGTGACAAGCGGAGGAACGACGACCGCCACCAACAGCACCCTCACGACTCCGCTCGGGAGTCCCGCATCCGTCGGCGAGACGGTGAATCTATCGAATCTGTATGGTCTTTCCCAACTTACGTCGGGCAGCTTTGTGCGGGTCGCCAGCGACAACTGGAGCGCCACTCTCCACGCGCTCGCATCGCGTGGGAAGACGGAAGTCCTGTCGCGCCCGACCATTATGGCGCGAAACAATCAGCAAGCAGTCATCGTTGTCGGGCAGGAGGTTCCATTTGTAACCAACAGCCGGGTGACAGACACGGGACAGACGATCAACACCGTGCAGTATGACAACGTGGGCATCATCCTCCGCGTGACACCTTTCATCACCACGCACAATCAAGTGGAGATGATTGTCGCCCCCGAGATCTCGTCGCTGACCGATCAGACGGTTGCAATATCCAACACGGCGAGTTCGCCCGTGATCGCCAAGCGCTCCGCCGAGACGGTAGTGGTAACGCCCGACGGAAAGACATCCGTTATCGGCGGATTGCTTCAGACGCAGAAGACGTCATCCGTGCAAAAGATTCCGTATCTGGGCGACATCCCCCTTCTCGGCCTGCCGTTTAAGCGGACAGTGAAGGGCGAAACGAAGACGGAACTCCTGATTTTTCTGACGCCTTATATCGTTCGCGATGTAGAGGAACTCGAAAACGCCACCTCCGAGGAGGCGCACCGCAGCGAGCTCGTCCACAAAGCATTTTCCGAGAAGGATCTCGAAAAGTTCTTCAAGGAGACGAAGCTCGATGCGCCGAGCGTGATTTCAAATACGCCTCTTCTCCCGCCGCCGCATAAGCGGCGAAAGTGACGGACCTTCGCCCACGGCCTGTTTTGCAATAGGAGAGAAAGCCCGCCGCGGACCTTCTCGCGCTCATACCCGCCTGGCACGCGCAACCGCTCTCCAGCGCTCAGTTCGATCTCGTAGAACGCATGAGTATCTCGGCATCGCTAATCTCTTCATGATCTCATGAAGTGTCCGCTTTGGTTCACCCTGGTCTTTCGCGAGATCGACCAATACTTCCCGAATCACCGGGTCATACCCAAAAGGCATGGATGAAAACGGTTGGTTAAACGCGCCGTTAACAATGATGCAAGTCCACCCACCTGAGCGTCCGTAAATCTCGCGAGACTCCGTAGATAACGCACAGTCCAGTCGGGGAGGCGGGTTTCAAGGGAGGATGCAGCAGCGCAGGTTGCCGTATAGCTGGAGGCTATGAAGGGGGCGCAGAGGAGGTATTGGTCTGGGCGAGCCTCAGTACGTTATGCTTTTGAACATTTCGCAGACTTGCGCTCCACTGTTCCTCCGAGTTTCCGCCTTAAATGATTGTTTGCCTAAAAAAACAACACCATGGATACCGTACCGCTTGACAGAATCGAGAGCCTGAAGCATCTCGGTCTCGAAAACCTTGGCAACATTCATTGGGACTCACCGGCGCCGGCGCTCTATGAGGAAGCAATCCGCCGCTACGAGGGTACGCTGAGTCATCTCGGGCCGCTCGTCGTGCGCACCGGGCAATTCACGGGGCGCTTGCCAAAGGACAAGTTCTTCGTCCGGGAACCGTCCAGCGAAGCCCTCATCCATTGGGGCAAGGTGAATCGGCCCATCGAGCCGGCAAAGTTCGAGAGCATCAAACACCGCCTCTTCGCTTACCTTCAAGGAAAGGATCTCTTCATTCAGAATTGTTATGCTGGCGCGGACGAGCGGTACCGCTTGCCAATCCGCATCATCTCGGAGCGCGCGTGGCCCGCCTTGTTTGCGCGCAATATGTTCATCCGCGAACTCGACCTGGCGAAACTCGCGCGCCACAAACCTGAGTTCACGGTAATTCATGCGCCGGGCTTTCAAGCCGACCCAGAGGTGGATGGCACGCACTCAGAAGCCTTTGTGCTGCTGCATTTCGGACAGAAGCTTATCCTCATCGCAGGGACGGCCTACGCCGGGGAAATCAAGAAGTCCATCTTTACAGTGATGAATTATCTCCTGCCTCAACGTCGGGTCATGGCCATGCACTCCTCGGCCAACTACGGCAAGGACGAGAATGACGTGGCTGCCTTCTTCGGCCTGTCAGGCACCGGCAAAACAACCCTCTCCACCGATCCGGAACGCACATTGATCGGTGACGACGAACACGGCTGGAGCGACGATGGCGTTTTCAACTTTGAGGGGGGCTGCTACGCAAAGGTCATCCGCCTCTCGCGCGAAGACGAACCGGAGATCTATGAGACCACCCGCCGATTCGGCACCGTGCTGGAAAACGTGGCTATCGACACCACCACTCGCCATGTGAACCTGGACGATGCCTCGCTCACGGAAAACACGCGAGCCGCCTACCCCATCACGCAAATCCCCAATATGACACTCTCTGGAAAGGGTGGGCATCCAAGAAATATCATCATGCTGACCTGCGATGCTTTTGGTGTCCTGCCGCCACTCTCGCGCCTCACCCCTCAACAGGCGATGTACTATTTTCTCTCCGGATATACAGCGAAAGTAGCCGGCGCCGAGGCGGGCGTGACGGAACCCGAGGCGACATTCAGCGCTTGTTTCGGCGCACCGTTTATGGCTTTGCCACCACTGACTTATGCGCGATTGCTCGGAGAGAGAATCACAAAGCACAAAGTGGCCGTCTGGTTGGTCAACACTGGCTGGAGCGGCGGCCCTTACGGAGAGGGCCAGCGGATCAAACTCTCGTCCACACGCGCGATGGTGAAAGCCGTGTTATCCGGATCGCTTACAGACGTTCCGATGGAAACCGATCCCATATTTGGGATCAGCGTGCCTCAGTCCTGCCCCGGCGTTTCGGCGGAGATCCTCGCGCCGCGGCGCACATGGAAAGATGCCGCTGCTTATGACCGCAAGGCGCGTGAGTTGGCGGCAATGTTTGCCAGCAACTTTAAAGAGAACGCCAGCGATGCACCCAGCGACGTGAGGGAGGGCGGACCCAAAGGTCTCCCGTATCCTGAAAAACAGGCGCCGCAGCTTATCTCGACGCGGACGCCGACAGTTGGTGGATAATAACCTTCAATCACCAGTACAATAGAAAGAGAGAATACAATGCCTTTGGAATCCTGCCCAAAATGCGGCTATGCTGTTTCGGTTGCCGGCAACGAATGTCGGCATTGCGCGACTTCTCCCCCCGATGCGCCCCATCCCGTTGCGTTTGATGCGAAACTGTTTCTGAGGATCAGTTGGATGGCGCTTTGGCTGGGCATTGTCACGTATTTCATATTGTTTTCTCACTAATCGGGGCAAGCTCACTTTCAACGCCAAAAGCAAGTTTCGGCTCTTTTACGAACTGCCCAAGGATAAACTGATCTTCCGGCCGAACCGGATCTCTGCAATGATTGACCAGAGCACGACGATCTCGGAGCAATTGACCGTATGGGACCAAAAGGGATCGGGAGTGATTTGCGGAAAGCTCGTGTTGATTCCCATCGAGAATTCGTTCCCCTAC
>JBBSFI010000015.1:0-80488 GCA_038238905.1 Chthoniobacterales bacterium
GTATAGGGCCGGCTGTGCGATTTGGTGACGCCGAGATCGGCGAGCATGAGCGCGGTAGCCTTGGCTTTCATCGATGGGCCACGATCGGCGTGGAGGGTGAGTTGGCCAGGGGCGACCCCATGCCTGGCGACGCTGTCCTCGAACAATGGCTTGAACAGGGCGGCGCTTTCGGTGTCGGCGATGTGCCATCCAACCACGCGTCGGCTGAATATATCAATAATTACATAGAGGTAGAAGTAGGTCCATTTGCTTGGCCCCATCAGCTTGGTGATATCCCACGACCACACTTGATTAGGGCCTTCGGCCAGAAGCTCGGGTTTCTGGTAAACCGGATGGCGCAGTTGCTGCCGGCGCTCCCGCACTTCGTGATGCTCGTGGAGGATGCGGTACATGGTTCGGATCGAGCAATGGTAGAGGCCTTGATCGAGCAGTGTCGCGTAAATCTCAGCCGGTGCGAGATCGGCAAAGTGCGGCTCGCGGAGCAGGTCGATGATATGTCGACGGTCTGGTCCCAGGATCGTACGAGGCGGCGCAGGCCTTTGGCGACGATCCGCCCGAGGTTTCGCTGCGGCCACGTGACGCCGGTGAAAGGTCGCGCGCGACACGCCCAGCGCGTCGCAAGCCGCCGCAATTATGCCGGGCCTGGGTCCGAGGGTCGCCAGGGCGTCCATCACGGCTTCTCGTCGTCCGTGATCGGGAAGCCTATCAAAAACGCGACTTTTTTTTGAATCTCTATTACCGCTTCAGCGCGCTCGAGCCGCTGCTGGAGGCGCTTGTAGTCGCGCTGCAGCCGAGCGTGGTCTGCCGATAGCGGGTTGGGTGCCACTGCCTTGGGACCACGCTTTGCGTTATTCAGTCCTTCAGACGCCCCGGCAGCGCGAAGCCGCCGCCACTCGTTGATCGACGAGGAGTAAACCCCCTCACGACGCAGGATTGCGCCGATTGCTCCCGGGGTGCCGACCGCACGATCCAGCTCATCGAGGATCAGCAGCTTGTATTTAGCGCTGAAGTTCCGGCGATGCGGCCGGTCGAATAACTCAGGCGATGCAGCCGCTGGCGCTGCCACCAGCGTCGGCCCGCGGCCTTCTTCGGCGGCAGCGCCAGCGGCTGCGGGGATCTGTTCGTCTGTAATGCGCGGCATAACCATGGTGATATCTCATCCGCGCCCTCAAGGGTAAATTACCGGCGGCGCGTTGTCTCATCATCGTTGGCACGGAGGGCCAACGATACCGCCCGCCCCATGTCGATGGCGCGTTTTATGACCATTTTCGCGGTCTCGGCAAACTCGCGATGAACATGGACAATCGCCACTTCGTGCCCGAGCGAGAGAGCTTTGTAGATTTTTGATCGTGCAGCCTGGTAGTCCGAGAGGGTTCCGTCCACGAGGATGTCGTATTTTTGGTCAGAGTCCGCTTCGTTCCTTAACATTTCCAGCGCGGTGCTTTTCCCGACACCAGTGCCACCGCTCGTGAACAAAATGCGCCCTGATCCTCCCTCGAACCCGCCTTCGATTTGCCTTCTGTAGATCTCATCCGCGACTACTTTTGCCGGAGTGTAAGAAACACGCGAAAACCGCGTCCTCGACTCTTTTGAAGCACAGTAATCCTTCGAAAACTCTCTCGCTCGATCCGTATCGATCACGTTGCCGAATCGCGCGTAGTACTCCGCGATGATTTCTTTCAGGTTCTCTCGAACGGCCGCTGCAAAGCGTTCCTCCACTTCGCTCTCGTCGGCGGAGAGCGTTTCCTTTTTCAATATCCGAAGAGGCCCTTTATATTGCATGGGACGTGCTCACTGAAACTGGGTTCCGCAAAGCCCGTTGAAATGGACCGCCACTTCGATGGCGCGTTTGGCGTTGTGCTGCCCGCCTTGGACTTGATGTGCGTCGATCGCGCAAGCAGGTTGCGATCACCCCCATAAATTCCGGTCCAGCGTCCTGTACTGGATGGCTTCACCCACATGCTCAGCGGCGATCCCATCGGATTCCGCGAGGTCCGCGATGGTGCGCGCCACTTTGAGGATGCGGTCGTAGGCCCGCGCGCTCAGATTGAGCTCGGTCATCGCCATCCGCAGCATCCCTTCGCCTGCCTCGTCGAGATGGCAATGTGCGCGAATCGCCTTTGCGCTCATCCGCGCGTTGCAGCGAGTCTTGCCGCTGCTCTTAAACCGGTCCGCCTGGCGTTTGCGCACGGCATCAATCCTGTCCCGGATGCTCGCAGAGGCCTCGCCTTGCTCCCGGCTCGCGATCTCGCGGTACTCGACCGCGGGCACTTCGAGATGAATATCGATCCGGTCCAGCAGCGGACCCGAGACCTTGTCTCGATAGCGCTGCACCTGCACCATGCTGCATCGGCACTCGCGCTTTGGATCGCCAAAGAAGCCGCAAGGGCACGGGTTCAATGCGGCTACAAGGATGAACTCGGCGGGAAAAGTCATGGTCCCGGCCGCGCGCGATATGGTCACCCGCCCATCCTCCAGCGGCTGCCGCATCACCTCGAGCGTCGAGCGCCTGAACTCCGGCAGTTCGTCAAGGAAAAGCACCCCATTGTGCGCCAGGCTGATCTCACCAGGGCTTGGCGTTGCCCCGCCGCCGATGAGCCCGACATCGGAGATCGTATGGTGCGGCGAACGGAACGGGCGCACCGCCACGAAAGACTTCTCCGAGTCGAGCATCCCGCAAATGGAATGGATCTTCGTCGTCTCGATCGCCTCTTCGAGATTCATCTGCGGCATGATCGTCGGGATGCGCTTGGCGAGCATCGATTTACCGGAGCCAGGAGGGCCGAGCATCAGCAGATTGTGCCCGCCAGCGACCGCCACCTCGATGGCGCGTTTGGCGTTGTGCTGCCCGCGCACGTCGCCCATGTCGATCTCGTACTGCTGGTGGCGTCCGAAGAATTGCTCCAGATCTTCGTACACCGGATCGAGTGTCTTCGCGCCGATGAGGAATTCGTACGCTTCCCGCAGATTCTCGACCGGATAGACCTCGATCCCGCTCACCATCGACGCCTCGCGCGCATTCCCGGCTGGCACCACGAGCTTGCGGCGTCCGCGCTTGCGCATCTCCAGCGCGACAGGCAGCACGCCGCGCACCGGCCGGACGGCCCCCGTGAGCGCCAGTTCGCCCAGGAAGTAAAAAGCGTCTGTGTCGTCGAGCCGCACATCCTGCGCGCAGGCGATCATCGCAAGCGCGATCGGCAGATCGAAGCTTGGCCCCTCCTTTTTCACGTCGGCGGGCGCCAGATTGATCGTCGTGCGCCCGCGCGGCCACCGGAAGCCGCTGTTTTGGATCGCTGTCGTTACGCGATCCTTGCTCTCCTTCACCGCCGCATCGGGAAGGCCGACTACCACGATTACGGCATTTCCCGCGCCGACGTTGACTTCGATTTCAACTTCGTACGCATCGACGCCGTACACGGCTCCGGAAAAGACTTTGGCAAGCACGCGCGCACCGTGGCAAAAACCCGTTGGAACGGGAAGCGAAACCCGCAACGGAATGAGCGATTCAGCCAGCCGCAGTCTTCCGCGGTTGGGACACGCAAGGACAACCCGACCCCGCGGTTAAGAGGCCACGCGAGGGCGCGCTCCTTCCGGTGCTTGGTAGCAAGGGCAGCCTCGCGGTCTCGGTAGGGCAATGCCTCCACAATCAGGGCGCGCCGGTCGGCCGTTGAAAGTTCCTGCGTCACGATGAAATCTGTTCCCACTGTCCGGCCGTGTGGCGGTAGAGTGCGGCGCCTTCTTCCTCGATGGCAAAGAGCAGCAGCCAGCCGTTTTCGACGAGATGTCGAACGCCTTCGTGTTTGGCCAAGATCGCAGCGATCCGTTCGCGCGGGGCTTCGAGGAAGACGTGGAGGCGCAGCGGTTCGTGAATCCACTTTGTGCCGTCATGCACCGATTGCAGCGGGAGGCCGGTCTGCAAGTCGCCTCCGTTGCCCTGGCAGACGCCGATTGTGCCAACGACGTTGTGGATGACTTTGTTGCCACTGCCAAAGACTGCATTATTCACCGTCGAGGCGAAGTATTGAAGGTTGATCCAGTTCGCGACGACCATCGGCGCTGTCATGATGAGATCGAGCGTGCTGTTGTCGGTGTCCGCGCGGTGGTCGTAGTTGTGAAGGAAGACGCGGCCTTCAAGGTTCGCCGCGGAAGTGCGTGAGCGCGGTGCGGCAATGAACGCGGCATTGCCGGCGAGTCCCCACTCGGGCCGGACTTGCGCCCAGTCACGACTCCTCGCGGTGACTAGATCATCGAGCGCTGGGTCAGTGCAGTCGAGTCCGAGCAAGGCGGCGCGTTCGCGGCGCGCTCGTTTTCCCGCTGTGAGAAGCGCGCTTTGCAACTCCGCGAGGCCGCCACGATGCGATGCGGGAACGAGGTCGAGGTCGTAGAGGGTAACTTCGTCGGTAGTCGTGTTGTGCAGACCCGCGAGAAACCACGTGTCGTCGGGAATCGCGATGCCATGGGTCGCGAGCGCGGTGCGGACGGTGGGATTGTTGAGGATCGCCACGCCCACTCGCGCGTTCACATCGCCCGCGTGGCCGCCGCAGGCGCCGCAGTCGAGACCCGAGCCATGCGGGTTATTCGTGGTAGCGCTGCCGTGCCCGCAAAGAACCACGAGCCGCGCGAAGTTATTGGTGAGGCCCATGTTGCGCAATGCGCCGAGGGCAAGCTGCACGCGGTCCTCAGGAGCAATGCCGGTGACGCCGTGATCGTCGCCAAGGTCCAACTCCGGGCGGTGCGTTTGAGAGTGTCCGTGGTGCGGTGTTTTTGGAGCGAATGCATCACGGACGAGTTTCACGCCGAAGGCGAGGCCCGCGGTCTCCACGAACGAGAAGCACGAGATGGCCGAGGTCTTGAACGAGTTCCACGAATACGAGAGGCGCTTGCCGAGGCGCTTCCGTTTCCAGGCGAGCTTCTCGTCAGCCTCGCTCGCGGCGCGCAGCGTTTCGCGCACGCGGAATTTCGGAGTGAGCAGGACAGGGCACTGCGACGCGCCGTGATGCTGGCCAAATGGTATGTATTCGATCGGCAGCCCGAAGAACCCGGCGAAGCCAAGAGTCTCGAATTTCGGCGATGCAGCCTCCAGCGCGCGCCGCAAAATCTCGGACCGAACATCAATGCAAAACACCGCCTGAACGCTTGGCCGCGCGGGGAGCGCGTGCGGCTGGGTGGGGCTTGCCACGCGCAATTTCTGGGTGAGCTGGCGTTGCCACGCGTATTCGTCGGTGAACTGCAAGAGCAACTTCGCGAGAGTGTCACTCGTGCTTGCGTCCGGGTTCACCGGCCAGAATTCGCGGAGGGCCGGACCGTCGAAGTGCGCGAGCAGCGCTGCGTCAAAGGCGAGGCGGATCGCGAGCAGGTGGAGCAGCGAATCGTCGCCGCGCCCGTGCATCCTATTTGCGCGGACGCGATACTGCACGTAGCCAGCCCAGCCCCGGATCGTGAACAACTGCTTGTGGAGGAAATCCTCGGCCGCATTCGCGGCGATTCCGAGTTGCGCGAGCGAAGTTGTGATCGCCGATTCCGCATCGGACGGCAGCTTGGAGACCCACTTGCGAAAATCCGGAAGACCCAACAGCTCGAAGCTTGCGTCGAGCGATGCGGCCTCGCGCCATGCGGCGAAGAGCGGCTGCGCCTTCCACGGCAGGCGCCACGCGGACTGTCCCTCGTCGAAATAAGCGGCGCAAAAGCGTGCGATCGATTCGACAATAGCGACCGACCAGCTTGTCCCGCGCGCGCGATCCACCGCCTCCGCGATGGAAAGCATCTGCTCCTCGCCGGCGCCGCGCGAATCCTCATGCAGCACCGCTTTGAGTCGCCCGACATTCCAATCCGCAAGCTCCTCCGCGTGTGAAACGCCAAGGATCTGGCGCGCATGCGTGAGAGCGGATTCGAGGTCGGCGTCCGTGATCACGCCGGAGGTAAATTTCCCACGATAGTAATTTAGCGGCATCTGCATGCCTCCGGGCGCCATTCGCTGAAGCAATTCGCACCCTTCCGCAAATGGCCGGCTCGTGAGGCCGAGGAATGGATTGACGGCGACGAAGTGCTGGAGCGGCCAGAGTGGCGCGAGGCGCTGGCACGCTACACGCGCGGCGGCCAGCGTCTCTGGAGCGTTGGTCGTGGCGGTGTTGTTCGATTGCGGTTCTTCGATGGTGTTCATATTTGGCAATGGGCGAAGCGATCAGGCGGCCACTTTGCCTGTCACAGCGAGCGTGACGCGGTTGGCGATGGTTCCGAGGTAGAAGCCGTGCGAGGCGTGGACGTAGAGCGCGCGACCGAGCCGCGTGGCCGACCAACTCGGAAGCTGCGATTGGAAGACGAGCACCGCCATAAAGAGCAGGACCACGAGCGCCATGACCGCGTATTCCAACGGCGACCGCAGCGGCGCGTACTGTGGCAGCGAAGGCGCGAGCATGATCTCAAAGGCTGCGTGCAGGCCGAAGTAAGCTGTGGCCGCGCCCGTGCCGACGAGCAATCCCCAGCCGACGAGCGATGCGCGATGCGAGGACGCCCATAGGTTCCAGAGCAAATACGTCAGCGCCATCATGAAGACAGCGCCGAGCAGCAGCACGCCAGGGCCGCTTGCGGCGCTCACGCCGAAGAGTCCGCCAATCATCCATGTGAGCGCGACCGCCGCGCCGAGCGCGCCGACGAGGATGAGCGGATGCGCCCCCGGCCGTTCCGAGGGCGTCCACGCCGATTGGCTCATGCTCACGATGCTGCCCGAAGAGAGGAAGGCGTGCGCCTTGTACAGCGAGTGAGCCACGATGTGCAGGACTGCCAGCGCGAAGGCGCCGAGGCCGCATTGCAGCATCATGAATCCCATCTGCGCGATGGTCGAATAGGCGAGCGAGCGCTTCACGCTGGTCTGCGTGAGCATCACCACCGAGGCGAAGAGGGCCGTGAATGCGCCAACGAGTGCGAGGGCGTTGAGCGCGGCGGGTGAACACGCGATGATCGGGCTGAGCCGCACGATAAGAAAGCCGCCGGCATTGATGATGCCCGCATGCATGAGCGCCGAGACGGGCGTCGGCGTTTCCATCGTATCAGGCAGCCAGCTATGGAAAGGGAATTGCGCCGATTTCAGCAGCGCGCCGGCGACGAGCAGCACGCTCACCCAGCCAAGGCAACCGGTGTGCGTGCCGCCATGCGCGCGGAGCGCGTCCGCCGCAGCGAACATTTCCGAGAATTGCCAGGCGCCGAAACATTTCCATGTGAGCACGAGCGTACCCACCATGCACGCGTCGCCGAGCCGGCTGATGAGGAACTTCTTCCGCGCCGCGAGAATCGCCGCGGGCCGGTCGCTGTAGAACGTCAACAGTTGATGCAGGCTCATGCTCGCCGCAAACCACGCGAGCGTGAAGAGCAGCAGGTTTCCAGAAAGGATAGCCGTGAGCACCGAGCCGATGGTTACCGAGAGCCATTTTGCAAACTGGCCCTGACGCGCGTCGCCATCGAGGTAGTTGCACGAATAGCGCGTGACAACCGCACCAAGGAAGGAAACGAGCACCAGCATGACCGCGGACAGCGGATCGAGGAAGAGGTCGAGCCGGAGCACTCCGAGTTTTAGCGCGTACGCCGTCGCGGGCCGCGACAGGAACGTGCCGAGCGCGACCACAATCGCGAGCGCAACTGCCGCCAGCGAGAGTGTCGCGATTCCGCGCGCGAAGCGCTTCCCGATCCGGTTCGCCGCCCGCGCCGGGATTAGCGCCGGGGCGATCAGCAGCAGCGGGATGAGAGCGGCAAGCGCCGGGACGGCTTGAGTGGCTGCGGATTCGAAGGTCGGTGAATTCATCATGCCAACAACCAGCAGCCATACACAGCTTCGTTCCAATATACATTTTGTGTGCGTTCGTTCTGTTTGGTAAAAGGAAGCCGTGTCCTTTCTGAACTACCATCACCTCCGATATTTCCGCGCAATCGCTAATGAGGGAAGCCTCACGCGGGCGGCGGCGCGGCTGAACCTTTCCCAGTCAGCCATCAGCATCCAACTCCGCAGTCTTGAAGAAAGCCTGGGCCAGCCGCTCTTTCACCGGCAGCACAAATCACTTGTCTTGACCGAAGCTGGCCGCATCGCGCTGGATTACGCGGAGTCGATTTTTCGCGCTGGCGAGGAGATGGCTGCAGTCTTGAAAAATGAGGTGTCGGGGCGACGTTGCGTGCTGCGAATCGGTGCTGTTGCAACGCTGTCCCGCAATTTTCAAATTGCGCTCCTGAGACCGCTCATCGGGCGTGCCGATATCGAACTGGTGCTTCAATCCGGCAACCTCCGCGATCTGCTCGCGCAACTGCGCGCCCACACGCTCGATGTTGTGCTCTCCAATCTGCCCGTGAGGCGGGACGCCGACACCGACTGGCACAGTCACCTGCTCGACGAGCAGCCTGTGAGTCTCGTGGGGAAATGCACGCGCCAGCGTAAGAAGTTTCGCTTTCCCGAAGATCTCCGCACCACGCCGGTCCTGCTGCCAAGTCTCGACAGTAACATCCGCGCGGGCTTCGACCTCATCCTTGAACGCTCCGGGATTCGACCGATCATCGCCGCCGAAGTCGATGATATGGCAATGCTGCGATTGCTGGCATGCGAAGGCGCCGGGCTAGCGCTCGTGCCAGCCGTCGTCGTGCGCGGTGAACTCGACACGGGTCTGTTGGTCGAGCGGCACCGTATCACCGACCTTCGCGAGAGTTTTTACGCCATTACACCCAGTCGACGTTTTCCGAATCCCGTTCTGCGTGAACTGGTGCAAAAAAAATCTGCCAAGCATCCCGTAAAAAGTGGGCCAAATGGGCCGCCAAGCGGCTAGAAGTCGCACTCTGCACGACCAGCGCATTTCTTCCCGGGCGTGTTCGTGCTCGTGGGAGGCAAAGCCCTATGCAAATGGCAGCACGACATTGAGCGCCCGCCACAGGGCGTCCACGGCCTGCTCCAATTGTTTCCTCGTAGTGCAATAGGGCGGCATGAGGAGCAGGACGTCGCCAATGGGGCGGGTGATAAGGCCAAAATCCCTCGACGCTTCGCAGACGCGAAATCCGATCCGGGCCGCTGCATCAAACCGCGCTCGCGTCGCGAAATCCGCGACGAGTTCGATCGCGCAAATGGTCCCTTCGCGGCGAACGTCGCCCACATTGGGATGCCCCCAAAAGCGCTGAATCAGTTCGCCGAGGCAGGATCCATTCGCGGCGGCAGATGCGAGCGTATCCTCTCCTTCAAAGATCGCCAGGCTCGCGTTGGCGGCCGCGCAGCCGAGTGGATTCCCTGAGTAGCTATGGCCGTGAAAGAATGTCTTGTACTCCGCGTAATCGCCTAGGAACGCCTCGAAAATTTCCTGCGTGGCGACTGTCGCGGCGAGCGGCAAATATCCTCCGGTAAACCCCTTGGCCAACGCAACGAGATCAGGGCGCACTTCTTCCTTTTGAAACGCAAACATCGGCCCGGTGCGTCCGAACCCCGTGAAGACCTCGTCGAGAAACAGCCACACGCCCGATCCCTTGAACAAGTCCGCGACTCGACGCAGGTAACCGCTCGGATGCATGGCCATCGATCCCGCGCCTTGCACCAGCGGCTCGATGACAAAAGCCGACGCCGCAGTTCCGAGATCGTCCAAAGCCGTCTCGACTTCGCCCACGCATTCCCAATTGCACTGGCGCGAATCTCTCGCGTCGCTTCCTCTAACCGGCTTCGCGCGGTTGTGCGGACAGCGATAACAGAATGGGGTCATCGTTTCCCGAGTCTCGAAAAGGAGCGAGCGATAGGCGCTGTGAAACAAACGGCTGTGGCCGAGGCTCATCGCGCCGACGGTGTCGCCGTGGTATCCAGCGGCCAGCGAGAGATAGACGCGCCGCTCCGGCTCTCCGCGCTGTTGCCTTGCTTGATGGATCATCTTCAAGCCTGCTTCCACCGCCGTGGATCCGTCATCTGAAAAGAATACTTTCCATCCACCCGGCTCCGCACGCGGCCCGCCGTTAATCCACCGGAGGAGCCGCTCGGCCAGGCGGGGGGCGATCTCGTTGGTCAGGCCCAGGAAAGAGCTATGAGCAATCTTCCCGAGCTGATCGCGAATGGCGTCGTCGATCGCCGCGCAGCGGTGTCCATGCAAATTGGTCCAAATGGAGGAATTGCCGTCGATGTACTCCCGTCCATTTGAGTCCCGCAAAAGCGCGCCATCGCCCTCGACAATAACCACTGGATGGCCGGATTGCCATTCCCGCATCTGCGTGAAGGGATGCCAAAGGTGGCGTCGGTCGAGTTCGGCTGGATCCGGCGGCATGTGGTGGATGCGAAACTACGCGGCACGAGCCGCGTTCTACAGCCAAGGTTCTCAGCGCCATTGTAGCTCAAATTGAGACCATCGGGCAACGATTCCGCCTCAAACGCGCAAGCCCCATTTTTAACGGGTCCTGCCGTGAAAATTGGCATCCCGCGGAGATATTTGGCGGTGTCCGGCTCGTTCCAGTACTAGCGTTGAGCGTTGGCGCCCTCTTTCGGCACGGCGTTGATTGTATTTCCGATATTTCCTGGAACCGGCGCGCCATTGGCGTCCTTTAGATTCATTTTGATCTTCATCTGATCGACCGGTTGCAGGCCGGGCACTTCGAGGAATACCTCCTTGCCGCCGGGCAGCACTTTCACACTCTTGATCTCGACAGGGTCGTGCGCCTTTTTCTTCGGATCGATCACGCTGAACTCGGGGGAGCCGTAGTCGCTGGTCCAATGGTAGTTATACTGCTCGATGGAATAGTTTTGCACGTCGCTCGCGCTGTTTGTGTCCAGCGGCGCGGTGAAGCCGATGTGGATGCCCTGATCGGTGACATGCAGCGTCTCCGGCATCGTGACAGTTTTATTGACGTAGCGGACCCTCTGGATCGCTGCATCCTTCGTTGCATCCGTCTGCCAGCCATGAAGGCCGGTGACATAAAGCTGGCCATCTTTGGGATTGAACCGCGCCCGCATGATGCCCGTGTCGAATTTCAGCGGAAATTTCACCACGCCGCCCTGCATCGTGTTGCCGAATTTATCGATCAACACGCGGAAGAGCGAGCACTTGCCGTACGACAAATAGAGCATCGTGTTTTTGGCGAGACCCCATTTATCGTTCGGCACCCAGACCTGTGCGCCGTTTGAGTTGTCCCAATCGTACGGAATCCAGCAGAGATGCTGCGGATGTTCTGTCGGTGGCGTCTCCTTGTGCGAAAGATCGGGCACTTCGATAAACTCGCCCTGCTTGACGAAATGGATGTAATCGACGGGAACCCACGTCCCTTGGTTATCCCCGTTCGTGATTTCACCGCTTGGACTGATCCCCATCCCATTCGGCGCGCGCAGCCCGGTTGCGTACACCTCGAATTTCAGGCCGTCCTTGGAAATCTTGAACATGCAGCCATTGTGATCCGATAGCGGACCCCAACCGCGTCCGCCTGGATTGACCGGGCCGCCCTTCACAAAGAAGAAGTTTCCTTCCGGATCGGTTTGCAGGTCGAATGCAAACTCGTGGAATCCCGGCGTAACCTGCACATCGTTGTTAAAGCATTCGTACAAGTCCGCCTCGCCGTCGTTGTTCAGATCGTGCAGCCGGGTGATCTGATCCCGCCCGAGCACGTACACTTTGTCGTCCACGATTTTAAGCCCAAGCGCTTGGAAGAGTCCGGTGGCAAATCGGCGCCATGTGACGCTCGCGTACTTCTCGTCGGCTGGCGTGCCGATCCAGACGTCGCCATTCCATGTGGAGAAGGCGATTCGCCCATCGCTAAAGAAATCGAGGCCGCCAATCCGGATCCACGATTTGTAGGGATTCGTGTCGGGTATCCCAATTGTATCGACCACATACGGCCCGTTCTCGTCCTGGCTCATCGTGCTCTTGGCGGTAACAGTCTCCGGCCAATGCGCCGCGCCGCCCTTTGTGAATTCGCGCAGATTGGGGACTGTCTTTGAGGCAAGCTGTCCTTTCGCCAAATCGGCCGCAGTCCCACGCCAGTAGATCACCTTAAATGCCTGATTCTCCGCCAGCGCCGGAAGCTTCAACTCGACGCGGTTCGTATCGGCGATATTCCAACTGGCGCCGACGGGAGCGCCACTCACGGCGATGTAGGTCCGCGCATCGGGATTCTTCGCGTCGCTCAATACGACGATATTGCCCTCTTTGGTTGCTGTCGATCCTTCGCCCCCTTCCGCGACCAGCAAGCTGGAGGCGTCGCCTTTGCTGAGGACATTGAAGCTGCGTGTAAGTGACACTGTATCGCCGCTCTTCTCGGCGCCGGGCATTTCCAAAATCGCAGCCGTGCCGACTGTGTACGCGACGACGACATTGTCGCCGGAAAGGTAGAGGCCCTTGTACTTTGCCCATTCGCGGGGCAGGGGACCGAATGGCACATGCGCCGCGCCTGGGCCGCTCGGAAGCTTCCGCGGATCCTTGAAGTCGTCGCCCTTGCTCCAGCCGGGGCTCTGCGGATTCGTCTGGAATACAATCTGCGCGTTGTCCGCCGGCTTTGGGTTCGGACCGTGTGCGCCATCGTACGCGACACCCATCGTCTTCACGAAGCCGCCAGTCCAGCCGCCCGCCATCCGGAGCAGGTCGGTATCAAAGAGCATGGTTCCATCGACGTCTTTCCCCAGCTTGATCGCGATCCCCTTGTTGGCGGCGCATCCCTTTTTGTCGAAGGTCGGCTTCCCCTCAGCGTTATTGTAGGTGGCGGAAAGGAAGCGTCCGTAATCCATTTCCTCCCATTTTGGCGCAGCAAACGTGGAGGATGCGGCGGCAAAAAGGCCGAGGGCAGCCAGGTAAAACTTTCGGGAATGATTCATAGAGGAGTGAGGGCCGCGTCGCGTCGGAGCGGCAGGGCTTTTTAAGTAGTCGATACAAGTGCGCAGGCTAGTGAAATCTTTGGAGGTTTCATCCCCCTGCGGCCCGAGGCGTTGTCATTGCGCCGCGCACTTTCTCCCGTTACAAAGGAAAGCATGCACGCGCCCGCTCTTGCACTGTTCACCGCGCTCACTCTCGCCGGGGGCGCATGGGCGGACGATTGGCCGCAATGGCTCGGACCCGAGCGCGATGCGGTCTGGCGCGAAACAGGGATCGTCGAGCACTTTCCGAAAGGCGGGCCAAAGATCCGATGGCGCGTGCCGATCGGAGCTGGCTACAGCGGCCCCGCTGTGGCGGGTGGGCGCGTCTATGTGCTGGAGCGCCGACTTGGCGAGCAGGTGAAAAATCCGGCAAATCCGTTCGATCGTGGCAGAATTCCTGGCGTGGAAGCTGTGGTCTGCCTGAATGAGGCTGATGGCAAAATAGTCTGGCGTCACGAGTACGATTGTCCCTACACGGTCAGCTACGCTTCCGGGCCTCGCACCACACCGTCTGTGAGCGATGGAAAGGTTTATACTCTCGGGGCAGAGGGGAATCTGCTGTGCCTCGATGCCAGCACGGGCGCCGAGATCTGGTCACGGGATTTCAAAAAGGATTTCGGCATTGCAACGCCGATGTGGGGTTTTGCTGGTCATCCGCTCATCGATGGAGCAAAGCTCATTTGCCTCGCCGGCGGGAATGGCTCGGTGGCGGTTGCCTTCGATAAACAGACCGGAAAGGAGCTTTGGCGCGCCTTGAGCGCGCAGGAGCCAGGTTACGCCCCGCCGGTCATTTACGAAGCGGGCGGCAAGCGCCAGCTCATCGTATGGGATCCGGAAGCGGTGAACTCGCTCGACCCCGAGTCGGGCGCGCTCTACTGGTCGCAGCCGTGCAAGGCCAACGCCGGAATGAGCATCGCCACCCCGCGCAAGCTCGGCGACCTGCTTTTCGTCACATCCTTCTACAACGGCTCGCTCATGCTGCGTCTTGATGCCACGAAGCCAGGCGCCTCGAAAATCTGGGAAAGCCAGAAGGTCAGCGAGAAAAACACGGATGGGCTTCACACGGTGATGTCCACGCCGTTTCTCGAAGCTGGCTTCATCTATGGCGTAGGCAGCTACGGCCAGTTGCGCTGCCTAAAGGCGGAGACCGGCGACCGCATCTGGGAGACCTTCGCCGCGACGACCGGCGGCGAGCCGGTGCGCTGGGGGAACGCTTTCCTCGTGAAAAACGGAGGCCGTTTTTTCCTCTTCAATGAAAAAGGCGACCTCATCATCGCGAAGCTCAGTCCAGCGGGTTACGAAGAGATATCCCGCGCCCACCTCCTGGAGCCGACGAATTCGGATCCTTTCCGGAATGTCGTCTGGTCGCATCCCGCCTTCGCGAATCGCAGCGTGTATGCGCGGAACGATCGGGAGATCGTTTGCGCTTCGCTGGCGTCGGATTGATCGGCTGGAAGGCTGGAAAGGAGTTGCGCTCCCGGTGGCTGATCGATGTTCAACAGGGAAAAAACTTGATTTTTTTGCCCTATGATGAAGATGAGAGTTTCGCACTTATGCATGGTCCACCCTCCCCGCCGAAAGCGCTCGAATTCAGCCCGGCGGGATCGCATATAGCCTCTGGCGGCGCGGCGACCCCGCTCCCTGCCGGCGTAAATCTTTTCTAAGGCGATTTAAATGGCAAGTTGGGGAAATCAGCCAAAATACGGAGACTTCGAGATCGTCGGAGCGAATGAGAACAAGCCGCGGCTGCTGGGCAAAGGTGGCTTCGGCAAGACCTTCGAAGCGACTCGCACGGAAATCGTAGTCGGCGAAACGATCGTCCAACAAGTGGCGGTCAAGGTGCTCAAGCCCGATTCGCTCGCGAGCGAATCGAATCGCTTCCAGCTTATCCAGGAACTTAAAACCCTGGCCCAGCTCAAGCACCCGAACCTTATCCAGTACGTCGCGTGTGGCGAGCAGAATGGCGAAGTCTATTACGCGATGGAGCTTTGCCGCGGAGGCGATTTGGTGGGGCTGGTCCGCAAGCTCGGCCCACTTCCGGAGCGCATCGTGGCGCGGCTGGCCTTGCAGGTGGCCGCAGGCCTCCACGTCGTCCACCAGCGCTACCGGTTGATCCACCGGGATATCAAGCCAGCCAACATCATGATCGCCGATGCGCTGGATAGTGACTTGGACGCGCGGAACTTGGAAATGCTCCTTCAGCACGAGGAAAGCCTGCTGCGCATTGTCGATTTCGGATTGGTGAACTGCGTGCGCCCCGACGACGAGGGGCCTCTCAAATTTGCCGGGTCGCCGATGTATGCCAGCCCCGAGCAGATACTCGAACGCCCCATGGACGGGCGAAGCGATATCTACTCGCTCGGCATGACCTGCTGGTATCTCCTGCAGGGGCGCGGCCCGCTTCTTGATCCCTCGGGAGAAGAATTGCGCGACCCGCGTGCGGCCATGCGCCGGCATACCGACGGCGAGGAGCACGAGAAAAATCTGCCCAAGCACCTGAGCCCGGAGTTTCGCGCCGTCCTCGCCCGGATGGTGCTGAAAAGCCCCGAGCGGCGCTACAAGACCGCCTTCGATCTGCAAGCTGCGCTGCGCGATTATCTCTCGTCGCCGCTCTCGGTGCAGATCCCCGCCCAATTCGTGCCGATGCAATTGCCGGGGCCGCTCGATTCCGTCTTCGAGATCGAGACGAATCTTCGCGCGCATCCCGGGCACAGTTCCTACGTAGCGCGGGAAAAGGCGAGCTTTCGGAAGGTGAAGCTCAACCTGGTCGCGGATCTCCAAAAGAGCGATCCCGGCGAAGTCGATGCCCGCACAAAGCAACTCTGCCATCTCGCCGAAATCTCGCGGCAGCCGGCGTTTCCTTCCGCGCTTTTGCCCGTGTACGACGTGCTCAAGCCATCGGATTTTCTCGCCTGTACCGAAGAAGCGGCGTCCGCTCAGACACTTGCGGATATTCTGAAGCGCCGGCGGCAGCCGATCAAGTTCAACGAAGCGGTGGCCGTGCTCCGCCCGATCGCAGAGGGTCTCGACTTCATGCTGAATCACGGCCAGGATTCCGTCTACCTGGAGGGAGACGACATCCACATCACGGGCATGGGATCCGACCCCCAGGCGCTCACGAAACCGCTTACGGAGTGGGAGAATTTGCAGGTGCAATTTAGCATGATGTGTCTGCCGCTGCCGAGCGATGACGCGGCGGGAGGCGCCTTCAATCTTGATGCCACCATGCCCCCTTCAGTGCTCGGCATCGATCGCAATTTACATCCCGTTCCGTCGTTCTCCCGATTGCTCTACCGAGTGGTAAGCGGCTCGGAAGTCGCGCAAGCGGCGGAAATTTCGCCCGCCGCTTACGGCAACACGGTGAACCTCTCCGCGAGCTCGAATATAATCATCCGCGACGTGCTCTGCGGCCAGAGGCAGTACGCATCGGTGCTCGGCCTGTTGAAGGAATTCTGCGGAAACGAGGGCATCAAATGGAGCGACGCATCCACTGCCTCCATTAGCGCCAGCCGCACTCGCGACATTACACGGACAGCGGCGCCGACCGCCACCGCTCCATCGCTTTCAGACTCACGCCGAGGCCGCACTTCTTCCGCCAGTTCGGTTCCATCCGGGCGCTCCCCTATTTCAAGCATTGCCGCGTCGGGATCCTCCCCGGCGGCGCCATCCGCCAAGAGTTCGATACCTGCTTCATTCGACTCGATCGGGCAGACGGTCCCCGCCAACAGTCTCCGGGCCGAACCCGCTGGAACAGTCGATAATGGCGCCGGCATGACTATGAGGGCAAGCGGGGCCGAGAAGCTGTGCGAGGTGGTGAGTCCAGGCGTGGTTCGCAGCCCGTACGATCCTGATGAGAAAGAGATGGAAGTGCCAGCGCAGCAGTGGGTGGCGGATGGACGTGTCAAGTGTCCGGTCACGGGCAAACTCTTCCGGCTGCCCCGCCGGCTCGACCCCCTTGTCGCGAAAATCGTCTCGCCGGGTGTAATCCAAAGCCCTTACGCATCGGCCCCGCAGCGCGTCAAATGGACCGACTGGAACCCCGGTGCTCGCATTATCTGCGACGAGACTTCCAAGCCGCTCACTTTGCCGATGGATTTACCGGCTCCGGAGGCCATCATCTTCGAGGCGGAACCGGGCGTCGTTGTCAGTCCATACAGTCCGCAGGAATCGCGCGCTCGCATCCCCGTTGACCCCGCGCATTGGGAGCCCGGCTTCGAGTTGATCTGCCCGATCACCCAGCTTCTTTTTCATCTGCCGGGCGTCTTGCCTCCACTGCAGGCGCAGGTCGACGTATCGCGCCCCGGTATACTTGTCTCGCCGTATGGACCGTCTCCCATTCACTTGGAGCCGACGGGGTGGGTCGCTGGACAAACGACGAATTGCCCAGACACGCGCAAGCTGCTGCTCATACCGAAGACCGTCGAGCAATGGACGGCGCAAGCCTCACTCCTTGATGCCGCCCGCAAAACCGTCTCCAATCCGTATCAACCCGGGGCGTCCGTGGTCGTCTCTGGCGCGGAATGGGTTGCGGGTGGACGAATCACTTGCGCCGGCCCCGCGGGGGCGCCGCGGGCTTTGATCCTCCCGGCTGAATTGCCAGCTCTGGTGGGTGAACAAATCGACGAACGGACAGGTGTGATTCGTTCCCCGTATAGCGGGGAGGAGATGCGCATTAAGCTGAAGGACTGGGCGCCGAATGCCGAGGTGGTCTGCTCGAAAACGGGCCGTGCGTTCCGGCTTCCGCCGACTCTCCTGGATTGGGTTCCTGTCGGCGAGATCGGCGGCCTTGCGCCAGGACGGGTGAAGAGTCCCTTCGAGCCACACCCGGAAATTGAAGTCGCCCCGGCGGAGTGGCGCGCAAATCAGGTGCTGACGTGCCCGGCAACCCAGCGGAAGTTCGCCCTTCCCGCAACGCTTCCGCTGCTCGCAGGCGCAGTCGAACAAGGCAAGCCGGGATGGGTCTTCTCCCCATTCGGAACGCAATGGCAAAGCGTGCCGCTCGATGAGTGGACACCAGGCCGCCGGTTGGAATGCACCGAATCAAGCCAGCCGTTCGCCCTTCCGGCGAAGCTGGAGGAATGGATCGTCGATGGCGAATGGATTCCCGGTTCGCCGGGAAAGATCCGCAGCCCTTTTCAATCCAGAGTCGTTATGGACGTGCCGCCCGCTCAATGGAAGGCAGGCGGCCTGGCGACCTGCCCGGAGACGAAGCGCCATTTTCGAATCCCAGCCGCTGACAATTTTCCGACGATCGAGCTGGAGCGGGAGACTTATGAGTACGGCCTCAATAATCCCGACGCGACCGAAGAAACGGCCGCCCGCGCACTCGCCCAGCGGCATCGCGGAGCCACCGCCGCCATGGTGCGGGGTGTGTGGATGCGTCACGAAATTGAGACTTCCGAGAAGCGGTCGGCGCAAATCGAAGTCGCGAAAATTGTGCCCGAGGCCCCGGGAACTGTAGTCAGCCCGTACGGTTCACGCCGGCGCGTCGAAGTCTCGGCGCAGGAGTGGGTTACAGCGGACGCGCTGGTGCGGTGCCCGGAGACGGGGCGCCCCTTCCGGCTCCCTCCCGGCCTCCCGCACCTGGACGCCGGTCTCCTTCCCGGCCAGCCGGGAATAGTCACAAGCCCCTTCGCGCCCAACGAACCGTTTCAGCTCAATCCCAACGATTGGCGCGCGTCGAAGGTAATCCGCTGCCCTTCCAGCGGCCAGCCGCTCCGGATGCCCGCTTCGCTTCCGGATTGGCAGCCGATAGGGATCGTGAAACAGCCTGGCCAGGTGTTTAGCCCATTTGGCAGCCGCGTCCCGATGCCAGTCGCAGGCAAGGAATGGGTGCCTGGCGCCACTCTCAAATGCAGCCAATCCGGCTTTCCCTTTGCTCTTCCAAAGGAGCTGCCGCCGATGCCTGCGACTCCGATCCCCGGTGTCGCCGGAAAAATGGTCTCGCCATACACAGGCAGCGAAGTGCAAGTGGCCAAGTCACAATGGCGCCGCGGCGCACAGATAACATGCCCGGGAACGGGGCGGCCCTTCGTGATGCCGGAAGCCTTCCCGGTTTGGCCGGAGAAGCCGTTTAACTGGATGTTGGTAGTCGTGCCGATCGTGCTGCTCTGCCTGGCAGGAGGCGGCGCCTGGTATGCATTCGGACCCAAACCTCCGCCGCCGCACGTTACCCCCGTGACGCCAGATCCGGTGAACGCTCCCGTCAAAACTTCGGAACCCGATTTCCCTGAAAGCATCGCGGTGAAAGGCGATCTCCCAGCCGATACACAGGTCACCCTTGTTACCGATGACGGAAAGAAGATCGAGGCGCACTTAAATTCCAGCCGCTCCGCCATTAACCTCCAATCGAACGAAAATAGCGGCGTGCGCGCGTGGTGGAAGCAAAACGCCAGCGGAAAGAAAGTAAGCGCGATCTTTAGCGCTCCTGGCTTCAAATCGCAGATTCAGTCGGTGGAGGCTCCAGTTGGTGGTGAAGCGAAGGTTGCAGGATACATCGAGCTTCCCACCGAAGTGGTGGCGGTTTCTTGGAAGTACGACCCGAAAGACTCGGCATTCTACGACACGTTTTATAAGACCGTGGAGTTCGAGTCCATCGGGAGAAAAATGCGTTCAAATGCCGAAATCAGCGCAGGCAAAATCTCACTCGCGCCTGGCGATTACAAGGTGACGCTGATCGGGCAAAATCTCGACGTCGAAGACTCCGTTGTGAATCCAAAACTTCGAATTGCAGCGGGAGCCGCTGCAAGCCTCGTTTTGCCGCCGGCGGTGCCTCGCGTAGTCGCTGGCCTCGTGCGGTATCGCGGCGTCGAGGTGAACTGCGATGTCTATGGCGACAGAACCAAGGACGATGTGCAGGTCCCGAAGCCGAAAGCTTTCTCCTATTCCAAAGTGTGCCTGATAGCTTTCGATCCAAGCTACCGGGGCGGACAGCTCATCGACGAAAACTCTGTTCTCGGAATCAGCGGGCTTGCGTTATTGGATCAAGCCGTCAGGATGTACGCGGTCAACGAGCGGCAAAAGAATCAAGCATGGCTGCGGGACTCGCCAAATTACGCCAACAATCGGAAGGCGCTCGAAGCTGCCGAGGAACTGCTAAAGCCGCTTAACGCGCCGCATCTGGACGTTGCTGCCTTAAAAGCGCGCAGGGATGAGTTTCTTGACCTAACCGACAAACTTTGGGCAAGCCCTTCCGCAAAGGCGGTGCATAATCCGCCAGAGTTTCTCGTCGCTGCCCAACAATGGTTCGGGGGTCTTCATGAGGAAATCGATTCTCCGTCTTGGGCGCGATTAGTCGGATGCATTTCTGGAAATGGAACGGCGCCCCTCGATAAGGCCGACTTGATGGCTGTCGAAAAGAAGATTTTCGTACGTGGCAAGAATCTGACCGGCGCCTTTGTCGAGCAGCCGTTCAAAGTCACGAAACTGGACGAGACGGGTACCCTTCACTTGGCGGCAAATCTTTATTTTGCAAACCTCGCCGAATTTTCGAGCCCGAGCTCTCTGGACGTGAAACTGAATCTTAAACCGGCTGGCGCGGCTGGCTTCACTCTGAGCGGTGCGGTGGACGTGGGATCGTGTGAAGGCGTTCTTTCTGCGGTGAATTCCGGCGGGATCTTTGAAAGCAGGTAACCGCGGCGCCCGGACCACTGCGTTCCGGGTAATCCAGGTTCAGGGAACCCGCCGGACTTTGCATCCCGCTTTTTCGAGCAAGCTAGGCAGAGACTCGCGCGGACAGATCAAATGTTCTACTCCGACGACTACCAGAGCGCCGCCTCCTTCATCGAGCAGCCGCTCGATCTTCGTTTGCCACCTTCGATTCCGTGCCGTTATCAAGCTATGATAGACCGCCGACTCGGGTGGGATGGGGCCCGCATTAAGTAGCGCTAGCAATCGGTCTGCATCGCCGCTGCTCCACGCGGCGCTGATATTTCGGACCGACACCGGCATTCGATTCAACTGAAAAGCTGTCAGCCTGAGAAACTCGTCTTGAGCAGAAACGGGTGTCTCCGCAAGCGCTGCGATCTCGTCTGCGCCCGATTCAAGCCCGCCGATCGGTTTCCCATCCTTCAACGCTTCCCGCTGCAAGCTGACTTCAAGACTGGCGTCCCGGCTAAAGCCAGCGTGGGCAAGCGAGTCCTGCGTCAATCTGTACGCGGCAAGCCACGGACGCATATGTGAGATCACTCTGAGTTCGCCAGGCCGAAAAGCGAGCACGGCTTCAAGTTGGGCTCGCGTGTGGGTTGAGACTTCGCCGAGAAGCGTAGCTCCGACCGGCAGCATCCCGGCAGTTGTGACGGCCCTCCGGGCCTCAAACGTCTCCCAAGCGCCGGGAAGCGACTCAAAGTACACTACGCGGGCACCGCGATAATAGCCGTCGTATTTCGATGCCGCGACTGCATCGGAAGCTGCGACGAAATGTATGGAGCCCGCCAGCCAGAGAACGCCGTTCCTGCCGCTTACCTCCCAAACCCACGGTCCGCCGCTGGCCGCTCCCGGGAAAAGCAGCGCGGTCGCAAACACGGAACGAAGCACTCGGCGCCAGCCCAATAGCGGGATGCGCTTCGATGGTTCGCATGCCCGCGGCACCGGGCGGTATCTGGAAAAAAATCGTTTAATGCAGTTTTTCTCTTGACCCGAAAATGCCTCCTGATACCCACGAGCCGCGTGAATAACTTTCATATGGTCTCATCAAAGAAGAACGCTTCCCGGCGACTTGCCCCCCGCAATCCAGTCTCGGCAAACAGCCGCGCGGTCCGCATTTCCGTAGTGATATTGACGTCCGGCATTCTCTCGTGGAATTCGCATGCCGCTACGCTCCTCTCAAGCGTTATTCCCGGCGTTCCCCAAGTCGCTTTCACCCCGAGCGCTGGAGCGTCCGCACGCGAAGGCGCAGTGGGTGTTCCTCAAAGCGCCGGGGGATCGGCGGCTGTGCAGCCACAAAGCAGTCATGCGGAAGCGCCGGTCCAGAATCAGGGTGGAGGCCACACCGCCGCGCACGTACAGAGCGGTGAAGGTCCGCAGCAGGGGAGTACCCCTTCCTCTCCGTCTGTTCATAATCGTCCGGAAAATCATGGCGGCGTCCACGCGGCGTCCAGCCGTGAGCCGTCAGGCTCTGTAGTAGCCACTCCCGGCGCGCACGCCGTCCCGAAAACGGCCGCGGCCGCGTCGGCAGTGGACAACAAGGGTGGAGCGCCTGTCGAGGCCATTCCGACTCCGGTATGGACTGCGAGCCTGGAGGAGGGCTGGTACAACAAATATTACTTCCGCGGGGTCAACATCCTGAAGCAGATCTCACCGAATACGCAGCAGAATGGGATCATCGACACGAAGGTCAACCTCCAATATAGCGGGATCCACGACGCTCTTTCTTTTAACTTTGGTTACGTCCAGGCGCTGGGTCGCCAGATGACTGACGAAACGGCCGCGGAAAATTCCACTGGCAAATTGCGGAACGGAACTCCTGTGAGCGTCCGCAATGAGCGGTTCCGGCTGACTCCCAATTCGCGCTACGAGGAATACGATTTCAACCTCAACTACACGCACGATCTTCCATATCATTTCCTCGGTACGATCGGATACAATCGGTACAATTTCTCGGACGGGGCGTTCTACACCAAGGACGCAAAGAATCCTCGTAACATAGATTACGCGGACGAACTCGAACTTCGATTGAAATTTATAGGCGTGTCCGACCTGCTTAAAGATTTGCGTCTTCCGGACCTTCCGCCCGGCGTTTCGCTTGTCCCGTCAGTTTCATGGGATCGGGATTTCGATGGTTTCGTCGGAGATTTTCTCCAGTTCCGCCTTGATGGCGGTTATGATCTCGTCCTCAACAAAGACAGACAGATCAAGGTTCGTTTCGAGCCGTACGCCGCGGTTTCGTACGACTTCAAGTACAACTCGAACGGGTCAATCAAAGGCGCTTCTCGCGCGGATTTTCCCGGCGATTCGTGGAACGATGTCGAATTTGGCATGCGCGTGCCCATCCCTGTCACGAGTTTCCTGACGGTGGCGCTTACCGGCAATTACGTTCATCCTTTTGAAAGCGGTGGATATGGCCAATTCCGGTCCAACTCCGGATTCTGGGGCGGCGTAACGGCGAACATCGCATGGGGCGGTAAATTCGATCACGCGGAGGCTGCTTCCCCAATGGGCAAGGATCAGAAGGTAATTTCCGAAGCAGCCTCTGGCGGCGATTGGGAATTCAGCCTTGGCTCCGGCGTCCGCCGGTTCGATTACGACTTCGTGTCGCGCACCCCGACGGCTTCGGATACTTTTGCGCTCAATAAGCCGCCATTCAGAATCTCCCCGATCGGCCTCGCTTCCCCTGGCATCAACGTTGCGTACGTGGACGGAGTAGTTCTCGGCAATCAAACGCCGCCGCTGCCGAATATTCCTTTGACAAGCGGCGCCGCATTCACCCACGAGACGGCGCCGGTTACGACCACAAGTCCCTCGCAATTTCGCGGATCGTTTAAAACCACAACCCGGCAGGTTGCTTTCCTTGGGTATAAGACAGCTTCGCAAAAGGAAGTGCGGCACGACACATCTGCAGGAAGTGGCGACACCGTGGCATCTCCTGAGGTCAAGCTTGACAAGCAGGTGTGGCGTTCGGGCGACTGGAGCGTTCGGGCCGGTCTGCTCTATTCTTTCTCGGATTCCTCAAGCGACTCGGGACTGAACCTCAGCCGGCTTGACACGCTTACGCTCACCACCGGCCGGTACGTGTACAATCTCGATCCGATCAATCGAAACGGAACAGTGATCCTGGACGCTTCCAAGTTTGCGAACGACTATCAGGATCAGGTTTCACATACGACGTTCAAGAAATTGAAGGCCTTGAATCCCGTGTTCGAGCCGTCGAGCCAGGTCGATATCACGAGAGTCGCTACGTTCACGCGCACGACCATGAGCATCAATGCGCACGAAATCGCTATCCCCATCAGCTTGCGACGCGACTTCGGAAAGCTGCACGTCGAAGCGAGCATCGCGCCGACGGTCACATTCGTCAATGGAGACCTCACCAGTGATATTGAGCAGCGGGAGTTGCCGACGCGCCAGCCTGCTCCGAGATTGGCGTCCGCCCCCGCAAATGGAGCTGGAGTCAAGTTTTCTACGAACAGTCTGCCTCAACTTCCTCAAGGCCCGTTCAACCCAGGATCTACGCTCCCAACAAGCGGCTTTACGAATCCGGGCGAAGTCATCCCTCCTCCTCCTCCTCCTCCCCCTACACGCACGCCGGCATCTCCATCCAGCAGCGGTGGCAAGGGCGGGCAAAACCCACCTCAACCTCTCCTTCCAGGCACGAGCGTCGGACATAGGATCACAGATCGGAGCCTGACCGATGTTCGCTTCGGCGTGGATGGCACCGTAACGCTGCTCTACGATCTCGACGATCATGGCACATGGTTTGCCGATGCGTGGGGCACCTATCATTGGGCAGATCACGCCTCCATCGGCGGGAACACCGCCGATTTGAAGAGCTTTGAGGCGGGAGTCGGCCTCGGCGTCCGCTTTTAATCGTCTGCGAAACGCATGGCGCGATCTCTTGCACTATCGCTTGCCGCGGCCGGTCTGGCTTTGCTCCCGATGCTGGCGCATGCTGCGCCCGCCGAAGCGCCGGAGTCTGGCGGCGCTACTCCGGCTCTAACGGAGTACTGCAAAAGCGCTTCGATCCGCGCCTCTGAGCTTGCCCAGCGGGGAGACGCGGCCGGAGCCGATGGAATCATTGCCGAAGTTGCAAAGCGCCTTGGGGAAGGAGATCCTTTTGTCGATGAACTCAGAGGCGCCGTTTTTACGGCTGAGCGCAGATTTCCCGAAGCGGAGGCTTCATTCCGCTTGATGCTGGAAAAGACACCGGAATCGGTCGTCGCGCGCTTTAACATTGCCGAGACGCTGTTCCTTCAAGGTCGGTACGGCGAAGCACAGGCGGCCTTTGCGGCAATTGAGGCGGCTCAGAAAGGCGTTGAGCCTTCCACCCTCGCGTTCTGCCGCTATAAGGAAGAGCTTTGCCTTCTCGCCCTCGGTTCAATTTCCGGAGCAGAGAAACTCGCGCGGCATAAGGGGAGTGTGGCTGGCGATCTGTCAGAGCGCTTTTCCGAGGCCGCCATTCATTTCGCCAAACGAGACTATGCCAAGGCAGATCAAAGCCTTGCGCAAGCGTGGTCGGCGACACCCGCCAATCTGGCCGCAGTGTACACCGATTCGTTGATTGAGCTTCGTTGGGCAGCCTGCGACGCAAAGGGCGTTCCGCACTTTTCACGCGCCTCGAATAAAGAGTTTTGAACGCGTCCGCCATTTCCCTTTGAGCTTTACTTCATCTTCCAAAACCTTAGTATCACAGCAAGCAGCCGACACCACACAAGCCCGCCCGATTTAATATGCGCAAGAACTCTGATAAACATCCGAAACAGGCACGGAAACTTTTGGCAGCGCGTGCGATTGAGCCGCTTGAGAATCGGATCGCTCCAGCCACTTTCCTCTCCTATACTGTCGGGACGCATGCTCTTACCATCGACATGAATGCGGCGAACGATCAGGCGGATCTTCACCTGAACGCAGCAAAAACCGCAGTGATCGTCAGCTCGAATACCGGCCCGGATCAGACTTTTCTAATCGGCTCGATGCCGATTTCCTCGTACGCTGTGCAAAACGAAGGGGTGTCAGATAGGCTCACGGTCGATTTCGTTAATGGCGATCCGATCAATGGCGATGCGTTTCAATGGGCTGGCGGCAATCACGGTGGAGAACATCTCGCATTCACGGGCAGTGGGTCCGCTGGCGAGAATGTAACGTGGCTTCCGGATGCCGCGACTTCCGGTAAAGGCGCGCTGACGATTGCGGGTGGACTGGTCACGCCGGTAAACGGCACAGACACGTTGAACTACAATAGTTTTGGGATCGGGGGCTACGCATCGGCGGCATCTGCAAAATCGGCGACGATTCAGACGAATGCATTTGCGAACTACACGCTCGACAAGGATATCGCCACAGGCAATGCCAGGTTTTCCACAAACGCTGGATCAGTGGCAAACCACCTCTTCGAACTCACGGCGATACCGACAGTTAGTGTCAACTTGGGACAGACTGAGACGACCGCGCAATCGAGTAGTCTGACGGTAAAAGACCTCACGGCGAATCCCGCCTTGACCGGCTTGTTGGTGAAGGGTGGACCTGGCAATGATACTCTCACGCTCGACTACTCCGCCGGAGCGCCCGGTGCGACGACTGCGCCTGTGAGTTTCAATGGAAACGGCGGCCTCGGGGATTTGTTTTCTTTCAAAGGCACGGGTGCGGAGACCGTGCAATGGAATCCCGACAGTGCAACGTCGTTCAAGGGTGTGATATCGGTGGGATTCGCCGGGCACTCGACGCACGTGAATTATGCCAACCTGGTCGGCGGGCTATCGACCGCAAACGCGGCCAGCGTGACACTCACGACATCGGAGGCTGAGCCGTACACCCTTTCCGGATCTGCCGGAATTGGCGACACGCTCGCTTCAGGCGCCGGCGCGGCTTCGAAACAATCGATGCTCGTCAATGCGGTCCCCGTTTTGCAAGCAAATCTCGGGCAATCGGAAACCTCGGCGCAGTCGAGTTCTTTAACAGTGACTGGTTCCTTCATGAGTGGCGACACCGCTCTAGCCTCAGTCGCTTTCAAAGGAGGACCGGGTTCCGATGTCCTGACGCTCGATTATTCAGCCGCCGATCCGACTATCGGAACCGCGCTCATTACGTTCGATGGCAACGGGGGCGCCGCCGATCTATTCGCATTCAAGGGATCGGGCGTCGAGACGGTGCAGTGGTCGCCAGACAGCGCTGCGTCATTCAAGGGAGTTGAGACATTCGGCTTCAGCGGGAACGCAACCCAGGTCGATTATGTCAATTCAACCGGCGGCCTCTCTGTCACAAACGTCGCTAGCCTTAGCCTCGGAACCTCGGAAGCCGAGCCTTATAAGCTGACCGGCGTCGCTGGAACGGGAGACACCCTCACATCGGGGCCGGGCGCGGTATCGGTTCAAAAGATGCTCTTCAACGGCGTTCCACTTCTGAATTTCTTCCTCGGCTCGTCGGAGAGCGGAGCACAGACGAGCAGCGTCACAATCGATGGCACCTATCAAACCGGCGACCCGGCTCTGACTGAAATCGTATTTAACGGCCATCAAGCCACCGATCTTCTTACGCTCGACTATTCCGCAGGAGACCCTTCCACGAACACCTTCCCAATCAATATCGTTACCGGTGCATTCGCTTTCATAGGAACTGGGAGTGATGCCGCCGTCTGGACGCCTGAGCAGAGCCTCCTCGACGTCAACTTTGGAGGCGGCTCCACATTTATCACTTACGGAAACAGCGTTTCCGTATCAAACGTCGCTGATCTGAATGCCGAGATTAACGGCCCCGACGCTTACACCCTGAGCGGTAACGCGTTCGTTGACACACTTGCATCCGCTAGCCATTCAATCTCGTTTACGGGTGTGCCGAGTGTAAGGATTTTCCTGGGCCAGACTGAGTCGGCGGGGCAAAGCAGCAGTCTCACCGTCAAGGGTTCGTTCATGACGGGCGATCCATCGCTTACAGCCCTTATTTTCACCGGCGGGTCGGGGAGTGACACACTCACGGTCGATTACTCCGCCGGTGATCCCGTTGCCAATACCGCTCTTATTACCTTCTTCGGAAATGGAGGACAAGGGGACCTATTCGCTTTCAGCGGCTCCGGGGGGGAAGCACTACAATGGAACCCGGATATGTCTCAGTCGTTCCGCGGAACAGAAGTCATTAATGTCGGCGGACATTTCACCCAGGTGGATTATGTGAATTCAACCGGCGGTCTGTCTGTAAACCACGCCGCTATCCTGACTCTTTCGACTACTGAGGCTGAGCCTTACACCCTCTCTGGTGTTACCGGGTTCCTTGGCTTTGTCGCAGGCGCGGGTGATACACTCAATACGGCTTCTGGGGCGGTGTCCCACCAGG
This sequence comes from Chthoniobacterales bacterium, assembly GCA_038238905.1. Lineage (GTDB taxonomy): Bacteria > Verrucomicrobiota > Verrucomicrobiia > Chthoniobacterales > Chthoniobacteraceae > JBBSFI01. The sequence goes on from JBBSFI010000015.1 coordinate 27,815, forward strand.
CGATGCTCTTTAATAATGTGCCAACTCTGACCGTAAATATCGGTCAAGCTGAATCATCGGGGCAGTCGAGTGGACTCACTGTGACCCAGGGATATACGGGAGACGTTGCGCTCGTGTCAGTTGCCTTCATGGGCGGACTCGGAAGCGACACATTGACGGTGGATTACTCAGGAGGCGACCCTGTGTTGAGCCCGGCGCCGATCAGCTTCGACGGGAACGGCGGCGCAGCCGACCTGTTTGCGTTCAAAGGCGCCGGCGGTGAAGCGGTTCAGTGGAATCCCGACGGCGTCGTTTCGTTCAAAGGATCCGAAACCATCGCATTTGGCGGACAGGCAACCGTAGTTAATTATGTCAATTCGAAGGGTGGTTTGTCGGTCGCGAATGCGTCAAGTTTGACTCTCACGACATCCGAGGCCGAACCGTATGCGTTAACGGGAACCGGCACGGGCGACAGGCTTGCGAGCGGCGCGGGCGCAGCCTCGACGCAATCCATGCTCTTCAGCGGTGTGAAGGCCGTCCAAGCCAATCTCGGCCAAGGGGAATCCATTGGGCAATCAAGCAGCTTGACGCTCGATAAAACGTTCATGATCGGCGACCCAACGCTGCTCACGATCGGATTCCAAGGCGGCCCTGGCAACGATACACTGTTGCTCGACTATTCGGGTGGCGCTCCGGCGGTCACTACCGCGCCAATTACATTCGACGGGAATGGCGGCGGAGGCGATCTGTTCAGGTTCAACGGCGTAGGCAGCGAGGTCGTTCAGTGGAATCCAGACAGCACAGCTTTATTCGGTGGCGCTGAGACGATCGGTTTTGGCGGCCATTCAACTCAGGTCAACTACTTGAATTCAACGGCCGGACTTGCTGTAAACAATGCCGCAAGCCTGACGCTCTCAACGAGCGAGGCCGAGGCGTATAATCTCTCGGGAGTCGCGGGAATGGGTGATACGCTTGCAACGGCTAAGCAATCCATGTTGTTCAACGGGATTCCGCTGGTGAATGTCAATCTGGGACAGTCCGAAGCTTCATCGGCCGCAAGCAGCCTCACTGTCACTCAAGGTTATATGGGCGATGCTGCCCTGACCGCGCTTGCCTTCAAGGGAGGTCCCGGCAACGATACCTTGACGTTGGATTACTCCGGTGGAAACCCGGCTTCGAACACCGCCGCTGTGAGCTTCGATGGCGGTGGGGGAGCGGCGGATCAGTTCGCATTTAGAGGCGCCTCGAACGAGAACGTTCACATTAACACCGATCCAGCCACGTCTCACAAGGGGTCGGTCGCCATCGGTTTCGGAGCGTTTGCAACGACGGTAAACTATCTGAACGCCGCAGCGCCTCTCTCGATCGCAAGCGCCGCTACGCTAACGCTCACGACGGCGGAAGCCGAGCCGTATCTGCTGGATCAGGTCGGCTCGACAGGGGTTGCATCGCTCTCATCGGGACCCGGCGCGGTTTCCGCCCAAGCAGTGGACTTCGCCGCAGTTCCTTCGGTGTACGTGAATCTCGGGCTGAGCGAATTGGCCTCGCAACACAGCAGCCTTACGGTGCGTTCCTTGAGCGGAGAATCGGCACTCCAGACCCTTGTTCTAACCACCGGTTCCGGCATCGATACGCTAAATCTATTGCCGACGGTTAAAAGTCTCAATTCAACGATTCCAAGTCTCAAACTTCCCACCGCTGGTGGCGAATTCTTCTGGAAAGCAGGCGGCCTTCACAGCGTACTGAATGCCAGTGCGGATATCTCGATGGCGCTCGGCGACACCTCGCTTACTTACGCGACGAATGTTACGGCGACACAAATTCCTGCACCATTGGGAACGCTCGGTTTCTCCAACACTGTTGACGTTGTAACGCTTACGGGTGGACTGAGCGGTAACACGCTGGATGCCCATTCCTATCATGGTACGCTTACGATGTTCGGAGGCTTGTACGACCCAGTTAACACCTCGTTCAACGCTGCAGTGCTTTCAGTCGTTGGTGCGCCAAATGTTGGAAATTGGGGAGAGGATACCTTCATTAGCGGGCTGGGCAGCAACATCCTTGTTGGTGGGGCGCATTCCGATTGGTACGTTCTAAGCGGCCAGAACGGCTTCGCGACGCACAATACGGTGGTTGACTACGGCAAGGCTGCGAACGGAGGCAATTTTATTGATTACTCCAAAGCGACCTATTCGACGATCTGGTCTCCGACCACGGGTTTTGCGACAGGATCGGTTCTGTCGGGAGTGGATGCGGAACTCTATCAAGCCTATCCGCTGGCCGAATACAATCCGAGTTCTCCGATGACTGCCCAGACTGTGAATGCCGGTGGAACTCTCCATAATCCTGCAAGCACGCTGACCCTCTTCGGTGGAACGCAGACTACGATTCACGGATTCCCATATTCCTATAAAGACAATCCGTTCAACGCGCTGCGTGGCACCCCAAGGAATGACTACTTGATCGGAACGTTCAATAACGACACCATCATCGGCGGAAGTGAGCCCCATACGGGTGGAAATCCGAATGGTGCAACAGATTCCGATGTCATGTTCGGCCTAACCGGAATCAATTATGAGTTCGGAAATCACCTCACGAATTTCAAGCATTTCGCGGGGGGCAGCGACTTTGGTTTCTTCAAGAATTCCGATCCGTTCTCGACTGCGCCGACGATTGCTCCGATAACGGTTCCGATCCCGGCGCCGGGCCCTCTTCCCCAAGTGGCCAGCAGTGTCATGCCATCTGCGACGCCGCTCAGCGTGAACCAAGTCGCACTGCTTAGCGGCGTGAAATTCGCCCCCGCGCCGCCAGTGTATGTCGCTCCGTCCGCGCCTTCGATCGCTCCCTCTGTGGACGATATACTGAACTCTGACTCGAAAGCCTGATTACTCTCGGCGAATCGGGTCAAGGCTCTCGGTAGCGCCGCATATGGTCGCGTGTGCTTCTGTCGGCGTTTCCGCTTTGCCTATGTGTGAAATGCGCTAACCTTGGCGACTCATCCCATGCGACTCCTTGTCACAGGCGGCTGCGGCTTCATCGGCAGCAACTTCATACGTCATCTTCTCGTCCACTATCCGTCTGCAACGGTTGTTAATGTTGATGTCCTCACCTACGCAGGCAATCCCCAGAACCTGGCGGACCTTGCGGGGATCCACGGCGATCGTTATGAGTTCTGCCGCGCCGACATCGGCGATCGCGCGCTGATGGAAGGACTGCTGTCAAAACGCCAGTTCTTCGCGGTAATCAACTTCGCCGCCGAATCGCATGTCGATCGATCGAGCGACACCCCGGAGAACTTCATTCATACGAACATTGTTGGCACATCGGTGCTTCTCGACTCCGCGCGTAAGCATGGGGTCCGCCGCTTTGTGCAAATCTCTACGGATGAAGTGTACGGCTCCCTTGGACCGACCGGGAGTTTCACCGAGACCTCGCCGCTCCAGCCGAGTTCTCCCTACAGCGCGAGCAAGGCGTCAGCCGATCTGCTCGCGCTTGCGTGTTTCCATACTTACGGTCAGGAGGTTGTAGTCACCCGCTGTTCCAACAACTACGGACCGTATCAATTCCCCGAGAAGCTGATTCCGCTCATGATCGTCAATGCGATGAGCGACAAGCCGCTGCCAGTGTACGGGGATGGATTGAATGTTCGGGACTGGATACATGTCGAGGACCATTGCTCGGCAATCATGGCCGCGCTCATGGAAGGCTCTCCCGGATCGGTGTACAATGTCGGCGGCGATGGCGAGATGCGCAATATCGACGTCGTTAAGAAGATTCTCGATCACCTTGGGAAGCCGCACACGCTCATCAACTACGTCAAAGACCGACTCGGCCATGATCGCCGGTATGCGATCGATTCGACGAAGGCGCAGACCGAATTGAAATGGAAGCCGCTCCATCGCCCCGAGGAGGGCATCGCCGCGACCATCGACTGGTATGTGAGCAACCGCGAGTGGTGGGAACCGCTCTTGCGGAAATGAGCCGCCGAATCGTTGTCGTGGGGAGCGGAGGGCGCTTGGGAGCGGCCTTGCAACGTGAATGGCTCGCGGCAGGTGAACAGGTTGTTGGGTTAAGCCGGCAGTCGCTCGACCTGCTCGACTTGGGCGCTCTTGCTACTACACTGTCCAGTCTGGAATTCGATGTTCTCGTAAACTGCGCAGCACAGACGAATGTCGATCGCTGTGAGACGCATCCGGACGAGGCTCGGTTGATCAACTCCGAGGCCGTGGGGGTCATTGCTCGTGTTTGTTCGGAAAAGCGCGCCCGCTGCATCCACATCAGCACCGACTACGTGTTCGACGGCGAGAAGCGCGAGCCGTACACGGAAGACGACGTCGCTCAGCCGATCAGTGTTTATGGCGGATCGAAGCGGGCAGGGGAAAAGGCGCTCCTGGCAGTTTCGGGGGACCATCTCGCGGTGCGAGTCTCCTGGGTCTTCGGTCCAGACCGCCCGAGCTTCATAGATCAAATCCTTCAGCGTGCCGTCCATGACGACCAAGCGGCTGCCGTTTCCGACAAGTGGGCCGTGCCATCCTACACGCTCGATTTGGCGGCTCATCTTATGCCCTTGTTGAGCGATATAAAATGCGGCGGACTCCTTCACCTATGCAACGGAGGTGAGTGCACATGGCAGGAATATGGGCAGTACGCCCTCGATTGCGCCAAGGCTGCGGGAGTGACGCTAAAGACCGAGACGGTGGCCCCAATGGTCATGTCGGACATCAAGGCATTCATCGCCCGCCGCCCGCGGTACACGGTCATGTCCACCGAGAAATACACGCGTTTCGCAGGTGTGACGCCTCGGACGTGGCAGGCCGCCGTGCAAAGTTACATCAGCGATATCTGGGCGCCGCTGCAGGCGAAATTGACGCGCGCGTTCGTCTAGGTGGATCAGTTCCAGAGTTCTTCGAGATCCGGATCCGTTCGCGCGTTCTTTTTCATCGCGGAGTTGATCTGGATTGCGGCCCGGATGCATTGCCGCGCGGTGCCGAGATCGCCAAGCCGCGCTTCGTAACACGCCAGATTATAGTGGAGGATTCCCGTCCGCCGGAGCCATTCCGGTGCTGCGAGCAGCACCTCCACTGCGCGTTCTCCATTCTTGAGTTGGTGCAGGGCGAAAGCGCGCTGGACGGTAAACTCCTCCTCCTCAGGGTGCAGCACCGTGCCCTCGCCCGAAAGCGCTTCGGCCTCGCGCCAAAGCTGTAGGTGGAGCATCACGCGCACCCGCGCAAGCATGACGGAAGGATCCTGATGCTCAGGCAGCGGCACGCACGCCAACTCCTCGAGCGCCTGCGCCGGCATCTTCAGGTAAAGATAACCGTCCGCCGCATGCAGCGCCCGCTGCGTTTCCAGACTGTGCGAATTGGTTCGGCTTCCGATGTAAAGCATTTCAGTGGATGCGAGTTGGACGGACATACGCTCTCTGCAATTCACCAAAGCCGAATTCTCGGAGCAAATGCTGCCAATGCCATTGCACGCCTTGGCCTCGCGCCGCTTTCACGGTCATGCAGGCCAAGTGGAGCAAGCATCGATGGATTTTGTTCATGGGCGGGCGGTGTTGGCTGACTTGGTAGCATCGCTCGTGCCGCGGGCGGCGCACACGAGGTTTAGCCCCCTTGGCCGCGCGATGTGACTGCTTTCGAGACACTCGTGTCCGTGAATCGCGTTACTTCGAGGCGGCCTGTTGAAATTTCCATTCGGAATCGAAAAATCCTGCATCCACGACGAGTCCGGGCCAGCGCGGGCCTGGAGGTGTTCGCAGATCGATTACCGCCCAATCGGGCAGCTTGGGAGTCTGATCCGCGTTATTAAGAAGCGCCTGCTCGCGGAAGGTCACGCCGCTATTGAGCACGACATAGTGCCCTGCGCTGAGGGGATTTGGATAGATGAAGATCGGCGCGTAGTCCGACCCTTCGTACGCATGCCCGGCGACTTCAAGCCGATCCGCGCTCCACTTCATTGGCAGCTTCGCCGCCAGCCGCTTCCAGATTGCGTTTGAGGAGGGGTCGCCCCATAAAATGAGGTGGCGCGTCGCGATGTCATTCGCCGTGACGGCGGTGTCGTCCTTGATCGGGGAATCGCCTCGAAAGACCCTCCTCCAAAACTCGACCGCATGTGCCATCTCCGACGCCGCCCAGACGCCGGCTTTCTCATTCAGCGGCTTTCCCGTGGGGCGCACCATGAGAAAAGGCCCCATAAATGCATGATCGATCGGTCCGCAGAGAGTGCTCGATTTCTCGAGTGCATCGCCTTTGGGCGGGGAGGCCACCTGCCAGGATCCATTCTGCTTCTGATACTTGCCAACGAATGTTGCGCCTTGAGGCAGTATCGCCCCGTCGATCACCACTCGGCCCGCCGAACGTGTGATGTGGATAGCGGAAACGTTGCTTGTTTTTATCTTAATTTCTCCCTCCGCGGCCTCGGCATCTGCGTCCGCGCGCTCCCAAGGCTTCTCCATTCCCGCAATCTCCAGCCAGCGATTCTTGCTGTAGATCAGCGTATAGGTTGTCAGGTGCAGATTGTCGTGCGCCGCCGGCTTTGAGATCGCCTGCTCAAGAAATTCCTCGATCTTTGGCTTCGACTCCGGGTGGTACTGGTGGCCCATCCCCGGCCCAATCACCTGCGTGAGGGTGAACCCCGCTTTCTCCATGGCGGCTGCCATCTCGTTAGCTGCCTGGCGTTGTCCGTCGATTTCGCCGGAGTACGCGACCACGGGAAGGTTTGCGAGGTTGGCGGCATAGATTGTCGAGTCGTACCACCGATAAAGCACTTGCTCCCACCAAGGCGGCGGGGTCTTGCCAGCCGCGAAGATGCGCAAAAAGTTTTCGCTCTCCGCGAAGCCGGCGCCCGGAGCCGCCGCCGCCCAGAATCCGGTGCGATGCGTGGCGAATTGCCAGGTCGATGCGCCGCCCATCGAGAAACCGCGGACGAGGACGCGCTCGGGATCGATTGGATAGACGCTCCGCGCGTTATTCCAAGCCTCGAACAGATCCATTTCTCCGGCGAATTTGTTGGCGTTGCAAAAGCGCCCGTAGAGATGAAGGACAAAGGCGCCCTCGGGAGCGAACTCGCCTTTGTTCTTCATCCGGTCTGCGATAAAAGTGAGTTCGGTCAACTTTTCGCCGCGTCCATGAAACCAAAAGTCGAGCCTTCTAGGGGTCCGATCTGCCGGCTTCCACTGCTCGGGCACGATCATTCCGTATGGTTGAATGGAACCGTCGATTTGCGACTGGTAACCGCGGACCACGAGGCCAGTCTGCTCGTCCCACGGCGTGCGTCCTACTAGCAATGCGGCAGCCCGCGCGGCGCCCTCTGTGAGAAGACCCTTTGCAGTTTCAAACTGCTTTGGCTCGAAGAATTCATTGTGCCGCAATGCCCAATCCACCGCCTTATGGAAGATTTGGACATCGGGGATTCGCGCCAGTAATTCCGGTTTTCCGGCAAGCTGCTTTTGCAGGATGTCGATTTCCTTCAGGAGCGCCGCGGCGCGGATGGTAAGGTCGGTGCGCGTTTCATCCGGAACGGCGATTCCGGCTGGTGGAATCGGCGGTGGTTGCGCGTCTCCTTCGCCGCGGCCGGATGGGGAAGCCGCGAGCGCCGCGAGAATTGTGAGTGAAATTAGTCCAGGCGCTGTTTTAACCAATCGATGGCAGTTGATCGATCCGCGCCCAAAGTTATTACGCGCCCGCCTGCATCTCCGTATGCTCGGCGCGCCAGCTCGGGGATCTCCTTCTCTCCCAATATATATGTGGGCCGCGGCGCTGAGAGCGCGAGCAGACCGGGTAAATCGCCGTACTTTGCCGCTCCGGGCAGGAAGTGCGGCCCCCAGATGTCATCGACATCCGCAAATCGAAAACCGCTGGATTCGACCACCGCTGCGGTGATCTCTGCTCCAGCGATTGCGTTCGCGGCTGCCGCCACCGGGCCCATCTCTCCCCACCCGGCAAGCGCAAGCTTCGGCGCAGCTTTCGTCTTTCGGATCAAACTAATGACGATGAGCGCATCCCGTGTTCTTTCAGCAAACAGAGTCGGATTATACCCGAATGTGAATGCGGCCGCCTCCCGCGGATTCGCAACGTGACGCGGCGCGAGCGGGTCGCCGTTCTTTAGGAATTCGCCCGTTCCGAAGAGATCGACGCCGAGTACCGCAACACCAGCCTTCAATAAGGACGCAATCTCCGGGGAGGGAATCAGTTCATCCAATCCGTCGGTGGTCTCAAAGAGCGCCGCTTTGCCCCGCGGATCAAGCCAGAGCACTGCCTTATCTGACTTCCACTTCTCCGGGTAAACGTAGATAGCAGGCAGTTGTTCATGAAACTCCGGAGTTTCTATCAGCCCAGCAAGCGCGGACCCTCCGCGGACCGTCTTTTGTTTGCCGACTTGCCAGCGCTGTGTGCCCGAATCGGGAATCGTGCGTCCGATGATGCGGGCGAAGGCGGGCCGTGCGATGCGCTCAAATTCCTCGGATGATTTATAAAGCTGCGCCTGGGAGTCGTCGTGCCATTCGCGCAGGAGCTTGCGCTCAAAATCCGGCCCTCCGAGCGGCTGCGAATGGCTGGCATCCCAGACAGAAGATTCATCATGCGAAAGCAGCTTGAAGTCCCGCTCCTTCAGAGCCTCCTCCGTCTGCCGAAGATTCAGATGTTCATTGAACCACGCGGACATTGCTGCCCGGCTCGGCGCATTATAGTTGTGCGGAAACTGAAGAAGCGCGGTGAGCTTGACATTGTCGGGCGCGCCGAGCATTGCCCACTGTTGTTTGAGTTCCGGAAAACCTTTCTCCGGCATCTCTTTCGTCCAGTCGTTCGCAGCCGTCATCGCCATTGGCTTGGGGGCGAAGAGCGCGGCGAACTCGATGTTGCCCGTGCCGACGCGAAGCAAGGAGGCATTCTCGCACGTGCATCCGCCTTGCATCGCTGTCGAGACCATTACGGCCGGGAAGGCGGTTGTCACGCGTGGATCGATGGCCGAAAGCAACATCGTCTGCGTGCCGCCGCCGCTTGCGCCCGTCACGCCGATGCGGGTTGCATCGACATCGGGCAGCGATTGAAGAAAATCGAGGGATCGGATGGCATTCCAAATCTGCAGACCGATGACACTTTGCGCATTCGACTCCGCTTGTGGGGAGTAGAGGCCCCAATTATCCCGTGTGTTCATCTCCGGACGCTGCTTTGCGAATTTATGCGCGATCTCGAGCGAAATTTGCGTGCTGTCCGCATACCCGATCATATCGCATTGAAAGACCACGCACCCCATTCTGGCTAGCTGCACACAAGCCGCTTCGAGGTGATTCCGCGCGGCGCTTTCAAACCGTTCCGCGCCAGTCGAGAGAGCGCGGCGCATCTCAGCGTCCTCCGCGTACATGAATCGCCCTCCGGGCCAGTGCCCATGCTCGTAAAGCACCGCGGGATACTTTGCTGCCGCGCCGTCCGGTCCCGCCGCCGGAAGGATCGGCCGGTAGAGCGATCCGGTTACGAAGAAGCCTGGCATGCTCTCGAAGAACACTTTCTCAACGGTATAATCGTCGCGACGCACGAAACCATGGATCACCGCTTTCAGTGGCGTCCGAGATGGCATCGGCCAGAGGCCGAGCGCCACCTTTATTTGGGTCCGCACGTCATCCGACCTGAGTTGCCACGCCTTTGCGTCGGCGATGGGCGTAAATGGAAAATATCCATCGAAGTCTTTCAAAGGCCCGAGCCGCCAGTCGTCGGGAATCTGTCCCTTGGGAAGGATGCAGAATTCCGCCGCGATTCCACTGTCCAGGGCGAAAAGGGCGGCGGCGGCGGCGAGGAGCAGGAGGGGGCGCACCATTATAGAAAAGCACATTCCAATACGCTCACAAGGCCGCGACAAGCATGAAACGATATGCGATCAGTCATGAATTCTCGCGCTTAGCGCCATGCTTGAAGAAAACCTTGCCGATTGGATTGCGAACGATCTCGCGGAGATCGAAAGGAGTTGCATGCCCTTCGGCAAATTTGGCCCGGACCATTTCCCGCCGTCTGGCATTCCGCTGTACGATCTGTCGGCTGAGTATCTCGCTTGGTTTGGACAAAAGGGATGGCCGCGCGGCCGACTGGGTGAACTGCTCCGCATGGTGTATCAGATGAAGGTCGATGGCTCCGACTCGGCGTTTGATGCGATGCGCAAGCGGGCTGGTGGGAGGTCGCCGCTGCGGAAGCCAGCGTCCAAGCCGGGGATTCACCAGGCCGGGAGTTGATGCTCCAGCGGGCGTTAGCCGATCTCGAGGCACTTGCCTCCGCCGACGTTCGCCGCAATGCCGTGCTCGATCAAGACCTCCTCGACGGGTTTGAGGCCTCCTTCTCCCGGCAATCTCTTGAGGCAGATGGCGTCATCGTGCAACGGTGTGCGGTGGCATACAGTGGCGCGTTAATCGAAAGCAATGAATGTTCGGACGGGAGTTCCGCCGAGATTGCGGCGCCCGTGGAGGAAGCTGAGCTCGATGAGGAATTGCGCTTCGAGAAGCTTTGCGCCTGCTTGCTCGATCAGCTTCACGGCGGCGCCGGCTGTGCCTCCGGTCGCGAGAAGGTCGTCAATCAGGACGATACGTTCGCCTGCGGCGAGGGCGTCTGAATGCATTTCGGCCGTCGCGGTTCCGTATTCGAGTTGGTATTCGGCAGATTCGCAGCGTCCCGGAAGTTTTCCTTTTTTACGGATGGGCACAAAGCCGATGCCCATCGCGTAGGCGACGGCCGCCCCGAACAGGAAGCCGCGCGCATCGATGCCGACGATTTTGTCCGGCTTCAGTTCCCGGCAGGGTGCGAGGAACGCATCGATGGCCATCCGGAAAGTCGCCCCATCGGACAGGATCGGGGTGATGTCTTTGAAGACGATGCCCGGTTTTGGAAAATCGGGCACGTCGCGGACGGCAACACGGAGCGCACTGAATGGGTCGGAGGGCATGTGAAGAACGAACTAGGAATTAGCCCGACTAGGCGGATTCGGACGATGGGAAAGTTTTTTTTCCCGTAGATCGTCGAATTTCAGGAGTCGAGTTCTGGAAAAGGGCCAAAAGCGGCTGTAGTGCAGACTTTTTAAATCTTACCGTTGAATATCGGGCAACGCACGATGCCTCACCCCCGGCGAATTGGCAAAGTCAGGTTGGCGCCGCTGAGCGAGATAAAGGAGCAACAACAAGGCTGAAAAAAAGAGTTGCGCCAGGGGGATGCTGGCCGTAAATGTGGCCATATGAATAAAACCACCATCGAGATCGATGACGTCAAACTCGAAAGAATTATGCTTCTCGGCGGGTTCAAGACGAGGAAAGAAGCCGTGGACTGGGCTCTCTCCGAGGCAGAGAGACTTGTCACAATCAACAAAATTGCCGAATCCCCCTGGACTGCGGAAATGATGAAAGACGCCGTCGATCCCAGTTACGATGTGATGGCCGTCCGACGGCAGACCGTCCAGTACAGCGCGAAGCCTTCCAAAGTCTAAGGTTGTGGCGATTATTCTCGATTCGGCGATTTACATTGACCGGCTTCGAGCTGGCGTGGATGTGCGGCAACTCTTGCTCCCGTGGTTGCGTGCGGGAGACCTCTACAATTGTGGAATCGTGCGCGTCGAGGTGATGCGAGGTATGAAGCATCCGCGTCTGAAGGCGGATATGGAGGCGTTTTTCGATATTACTCCAGAGGTGCCGACGGACGCCAGGATGTGGCGGCATATTAGCGCGATCGGGTGGGATCTGGGGAGAAAAGGGAAATGGCCTCCGGCCACGGATTTGGCAATCGCTGCGTGCGCGATGCGGATTGGGGCAACCTTAATCTCGCCCGACGCGCATTTTACCGATATACCGGGGCTGTCGCTTCGAACCGAGATGCCAGAGCTTTAAAGCCGGTCGGAACCACCAGATTATTCCATTGTGAAGACGCGCATTGCATTTGCTGGCTTTCGCCATGCGCACATTTTCGATTTGCTCGCCGGAGTAGAGGAGCGGGAAGATGCTGAAGTGGCCGCCATAGCGGAGGAAGACGAATCGGTGCGCGATGCGCTGAAAGCGCGGGGGATTACCGTGACGCATGCGAACTATGAGGAGATGCTCCGGGAGGTGGATTGCGATGCGATCGCCATAGGTGACTGCTATGGGAGGCGCGGACCGATTGCCATCGCGGCCTTGAAGATGAGGCGGCATGTCATCAGCGACAAGCCGCTTTGCACGCGGTATGCCGAAGAGATCGAAATCGCAAGATTGGTTTTGATATACGATCTCAAAGTGGGTCTGCAGCTCGATAGCCGGGACGCCGCGTCCTTTCGAACGGCGCGAACTATCGTGAAATCGGGAGAGATTGGAGAGGTTTGCACAATGAGAATCGATGGACAGCATCCGCTGCTCCTGGGAACCCGCCCGGATTGGTATTTCGAGCCGGATCAACACGGCGGAACGATCAATGACATCGGCATCCACGCCTTCGATTTTGTTCCATGGATGACCGGGCTGTCGTGGGACCGCATCTCGGCGGCGCGAAGCTGGAATGCCAAGGCGCGCTTGTATCCGCACTTTGAGGATTGCGCCCAAATGATGGCGGTCCTCGAGAATGGAGCCGGGGTGCTTGCCGACTTTTCATATGTCGCGCCGGACAAATTAGGATACCGGCTTCCAAATTACTGGCGGCTTACCATCCACGGAACGCGCGGCCTCCTCGAGACCCATCTGGCGTCGGAGACCGTCACAGTGATCACCGACAGCAGCGAAGCCCCGAGCGAAAGGCCTGTCGAAGCGCCACGGCGCCGGGGCTACCTGGATGACTTCATCCGGCAGGTGCAGGGCCGGGGTAATTATGAGCTCTCGAGCGACGATTGTTTGCGCGCCACGCGCTATGCGATGAAAGGCCAGGCGCTCGCCAAGCGGTAGCGCGCCAAGGCCGCCGCTTGCGCCAGGCACCGTCTTTAACCGCTTGCCCAAAAGGATGCATTCCAGCATTGTCTCGGCCTTTCCATGACCAAACCGACTCGATACGGCTGTCTCACCGCTGTCCTGCTTTTGCTTTTATTCTTGAGCTTGACGGTGAACCTCGCGCTCTTTGGCGGCAAGGGAGCGCGCGCTGCCGCAGGCTTCGCGCGCCCGCTCCCTAAATTTGAAGAGGCTGTGGTGCAGGAAGGGAAAACGGGCGTGCGCACGAAAATTGCGCTGATCTATCTACGCGGGATAATTCTCGGCTCTGAAGGCGGTTCGTTGACGGAAAGCATGGTGGAAGACCTCAAGCTTCAGTTGCACCAAGCCCTTGCGGACGACGACGTGAAGGGAATCGTACTTTCCATCGATTCACCAGGGGGCGAGGTGACCGCGTCGGATACGATCTACAACGCAGTGAAACAGGCGCGCGAGAAGAAACCGGTTGTGATTTACATGGGTTCGCTGGCGGCGTCCGGCGGCTACTACGTCTCGTGCGGCGGCTCGTATCTTATCGCAAACGATACGACGTTCACCGGCTCGATCGGTGTAATCATGCAGTCGCTGCATTATGAAGGGCTCTTCGGAAAAGTGGGGCTTTCCATGACGACTTTTAAAAGCGGTAAATTCAAGGATATGCTTAGCGGCTCACGTGCGATTACGGATGAGGAGGCGGCCTACGTGCAGAGCCTTATCGACGAGACCTACGGAAAGTTTCTGGGCATCGTGGCTGAAGAGCGGAAACTCGATGCTCAAAAGCTGAAAGAGACGATCGCTGACGGTCGGGTCATTTCAGGAAAAGCCGCGCTCGGGGCGAAGTTGATCGATGCGCTAGGGTCGGTTGAAGATGCTTATGGCAAAGCGATGGAACTCGGCAACGCTGGCGGATCCGTGGTTGTCCGATATGAGGCGCCCTTCAAGCTTGGCCGCTTATTTAAGCTGCTGGGTCAATCGGAGCATCGATCGAAGATCGAAGTGAGCATTTCGGACGCGGTTAAGCCCAAGCTGCAGCCCGGGCGCGCGTACTTCCTGCCCGGCTTTTACGCCGAGTAAACGTCCGTTCTCCGTTTCGACAAACCTCCGACGTGGACGATATGACGAGCGCCATCGCATTTGCAGTGCTCGGGGCGGCGGCATTGTGTGGCTTGGTGGCGTACGTGCGGATTGCGATCGCGCTGATTCGGTGCGGAGGTCTTGTGAAGACCGACGCGTACAAACGGCGCGATCTGTGGGTTGCCATCGCTCTCGTCGTTCTGTTCGGAGCGATTGTAACGACCGAAGCTTTTGGAAAACCGGGCCATTCGCACCATATCGATGTGAACGGAATGTTATTTGGAGAGGTTTTTCTTCTCGTGATTGCCGAGATCGTCGTCGGCCTTCTGCTCATGCGGGGCGCACGCCTCGACGATCTCTTCGGCGTACTCCGACTGCGCATTTCGCGAGTCGCAGGCTTGTCTATACTATATGTCACCGCCGCGATGCCGCTTGCCCTGGCTACAAAGCTGATCGTCGCGAATGCGTTCAAGCGTGTCGGCGACGAGCAGGAGCTCGTGACGCTTTTTCGAAACGAGGTTCACTCAGGGCACTACTCGGCAATCGTGAAAATCGCGGCAGCGGCTGTGATTCTGGCGCCACTGATCGAGGAGACACTTTTCCGGGGATTCTTTTACGGAGTTTTTAAGCGGTATATCGGCGCCATCGGCGGCGCGCTGTTAAGTTCTGCGCTCTTCGCACTGTTCCACGGCAACCTGGCCTCGCTCGCTGGTTTGTTTGTCCTTTCGATCACGCTTACGGCGGTTTATGAACGGACAGGTTGCATCCTAGTGAACATTGGCATGCACGCGCTATTCAACTCGATCAGCTTGCTGTTTGTGTATTTGAGCAGCACCACAGCTCCGCATCTGAATGGCGCGTGAGCCTATTGCAACCCGGTCAGAAAGTCGCAACACGCCAAAGCGGCTCCAGTGCGAGGACGAGGTGATTGCCATTCTTACTCGCGGAATGGGGAGAGGCCCCCGAGTGCGAGCCGCAATTGGCGAAGATTGCGCTGTGATTGGCAAGCCGACCGAAGCGCGATGGACGCTTCTCAAGACCGACGTGGTTGTGGAGGGAGTTCACTTCAGCCCGGATGAAGATCTTCGCCGGGTCGGTTGGAAAGCGGTTTGCCGGGCTATCAGCGACATCGCTTCGATGGGGGGCGTTCCTGAATTCGGTCTCGTCACGATCGTCATTCCGCCGAAGATGGACCTGGAGTTATTGCGGAGGCTGTATGCCGGCATTAAGCGCGCAGCGTCAGCTTACGGAGTCACGATTGTGGGAGGGGAGACATCGCGCTCGCCGGGCGCCCTCTTTTGCTCGATAGCACTCACTGGGTCAGTCGAGCGGAAGCGCTGTGTCTTTCGGTCCGGCGGCCAGCCGATGGACGCGATCTTTGTAACGGGACGGCTCGGGGGTTCGCTCGCGAGCGGCAGGCATCTCGATTTCAAGCCGCGCCTGTACGAGGCCCGCTGGCTTACGAGCCATTTCAAAGTTCACTCGATGATGGACCTTAGCGATGGAATCGCTTCGGATCTGCCGAGGCTCGCGAGAGCAAGCAATTGTGAGTTTGATCTTTGCGTTGAGAAAGTTCCGGTGGCCCCGCGATGCACTGTTAAACAGGCTTTATGCGACGGAGAAGACTTTGAGTTGCTTTTCACTGCACCAGCGTCCGATGCGCGCCGGATCGCCTGTCAATGGACGCAGGCGTTTCCAAAACTTCGCTTGTCGAACATTGGCACGCTTAAGGCGCGAGGAACGGTTTCAAAAAATCCTTTGGAAGTTCATGGATTCGATCATTTCGCATAGTCCCGAGGAGACAGAGGCATTTGCATTGGCACTCGCGGCGTCGCTCACAGGAGGCGCAATCTTCGCACTGTGCGGAGATCTGGGCGCTGGAAAGACGCGTTTCGTGCGAGGCCTGGCAGCGGGGTTGGGCATCGATCCCAATATTGTTTCCAGTCCGACATTTACACTCATTCATGAGTATGCGGGCGGCAAATTCCCGCTTTGTCATTTCGATTTCTACCGAGCCGGCAGCATGGACGAGCTCCTACAGGCCGGGTTTGACGATTATCTGCGCGCCGACTGCGTTCTAGCGATCGAATGGGCGGATAAGTTCCCCCGACTGCTTCCCGCCACGGCGCGGCGCTTTTGCTTTTCACTAAAATCCGAGAATGAGCGCGAGATATCGGAGGTCGGCGTAGATGGAGCTATCCGCTTTTTATGACCGTTCTCGCAATTGAAACCTCTTCGTGCCAGGGAACCGTGGCGGCTCTCTCGTCCAAAGCCTTACTCTTTTCCCAGGCGTTCTCCGCCGACCGCGCGAACGGCGGCTCCTTATTCCCGGTGCTCGCGAGAGCCATGTCGACTTTGGGTTGTCCAGATCGCATCGTTGTGGGCCTTGGTCCCGGTTCGTATGCAGGCGTGCGGATCGCAATCTCAGCCGCCGTTGGACTCGATCTGGCACAGCGAAAGCGCGGCGAAAGTGCAGCCATTTCATCGATCGTAGGCATCCCTTCCGCGGCCAGCTGGAAAACGGGATGCGCCGAGTATATTGCAATCGGCGATGCGCGCCGTGAAACGTTTTACTGGACCCATGTTCGAAACGGCGAGTGTGTCGAGGGGCCCGCTCTGCTGGACGCCGCAGAAATGGAGCGCCGGCTTGGGTCGGCGCGTGTTCGCGTATTTGCGTGTGAATCTTTGCCAGCCTTCCCCGATGTGAAACTTGCAGCCCCTTCGGCGGAAACTCTAGGTGCTCTTGCCTTCAGCAGTCGCGGAATTGTCGCCAGCGGTTTAATCGAGCCAATTTACCTTCGGGAAGCTTATATCACACAGCCGAGGGACGCAGCCCGCGGATCGGGCCCTGCGGCGGGATCTTGAGTCGTGTATGCCTCGACGAAACTTCGCCGAAATCGATCGAATGTTCCAGACTCGATCTCGCACCGCGCCTGGCGCATGAGATCGAGGTAGAAATGTAAGTTGTGAAGCGTCACGAGGCGCAGTCCGAGTATCTCTTCAGCCTTTAGCAAGTGGCGGAGATACCCGCGTGAAAATGCGGCGCAGCACGGGCACTTGCACCCTTCCTCGATCGGTGATTTATCGAAGGTGTACGGCGCGTTCTTAAGGTTCATCGTGCCGCGAGCGGTGAAGGCCGTGCCGTTGCGGGCCATGCGCGTCGGCAGAACGCAATCGAACATATCGATGCCGCGCGCGATCATTTCCAGCATTTGCGGAGGAGTGCCCAAACCCATCGCGTAGCGCGGCTTATGGGCCGGCAGCCACGGCTCGCTATACTCAACCGCCGCCATCATTTCGCGTTCCGGCTCGCCGACGCTTACTCCGCCTACGGCGTATCCATCGAATCCGATGCCAGCGAGCGCCTCAGCGCTTTCGCGGCGAAGCTGAGGAAACGTGGCTCCTTGCACGATTCCAAAGACTAAGCCCGTCGCCGGCGCCTCTTTGCACGCCCGAGCCCATCGCAGTGTGCGTTCGAGACTGCGCGCCGCATAGTCGTACTCACACGGGTAGGGGGGGCATTCATCGAATACCATTGCGATGTCGGATCCGAGGATGGCCTGAATTGCCATCGCTTCGGTCGGACCGAGGAACATCGCGGCGCCGTCGAGGTGACTTTGAAAATGAACCCCTTCCTCCGTGATCTTGCGCAGCCGCGCCAGGGAGAAAACTTGATAACCGCCGGAATCGGTAAGGATCGGTCCATGCCATTGGCTGAAAGCATGCAGACCGCCAAAGTGGCGCATCACGTCCAGTCCAGGCCGGACGAATAGGTGGTAAGTATTCCCAAGAATAATCTGCGCGCGCAATTCTTTCAGTTCACGCGGCGACACTCCTTTTACTGTCCCTTGCGTGCCGACTGGCATGAAAGTTGGAGTTTCGATCACGCCGTGCGATGTGGTGAGGCTTCCCCGGCGGGCTTTGGAGTGTGGATCGGTCTGAAGCAGTCGAAACATTTGGCTTAGAATATTGACAAAACCCCCGCCCGCGCATTGACACTTTGGCTGGCGCGTGCCAGAAGGCGGTTAACTGGAAATGTCATGTCGCCAATTCCACCCGCGCTTGCGTTAGAATCGATTCCTCCGCGTCGATTACGGTAAGGAACACCTTTTCCAATGCGCCGGATTGCGAGGCCTTTGCGCGCAGTTCCTCGACCGTGCCAAGAGCGATCAACTTTCCCCTGTGAATGATTCCGACCCGGTCCGCCACCTCTTCAGCGACGCTAAGTTGATGCGTCGAGAGAAAAATAGTCATCCCGGCTTTGGATCGATCCCGGAACTCCTGTTTCACGATTCGCGCGTGCGTCGGGTCGAGGCCGATCATCGGCTCGTCAATGACGAGGACTTTGGGATCGTGCAACAGGGCCGAGGCGATGACGAGACGCTGGCGGGTGCCATGGCTCAGATTCTCGGTCAATTCGTGGCTATAATCCGCCAGATGGAATTTCTCGAATAGCTCCCCGGTGCGGCGGGCAAGAAGCGTCCGTTCGACTTGGAAAATATCGCCGACGAATTGCATGAACTCCCGGGCCGTAAGTTTATCGTAGAGAAACGGAAAGTCCGGCACGTAGGCGAGCAGCGCCTTCGCCTTCTCCGGTTCGCGATGCATATCGAACCCGCCGATGCGAACTTCGCCGGACGACGGACGGAGCAGGCCGGTCAGCATTTTTATCGTCGTGGTCTTGCCGGCGGCGTTGGGGCCAAGAAAGGCGAAAAATTCCCCTTGAGCGATCTCAAGGGATAAATTCTCCACGGCGGAGAGAGCGCCAAATTGTTTACTCAGCGTGCGGGTGGAGATCATTGGGGCGGGCGCAGGTGCTCAAGTTCGACGGTGAGTCCGCACTGTTCAACAGCGTTCCATTGCCACGGCGCGATTCATTCGCTCTCCAGTGTCCAGCCCAACACGGATTTTGCGTAAAGGATTTGACCCAGACTATTCAATTGTACTTCGAGCAGGGTCTGCTGATTTACCTGCACAGTGACAAGGTACGCATCCACACGCTGATCATGCACGAGCACAGTGGATTGGCGCGCCGTGATCTCTGGCGCCGCGCTTTGGGATGAGGCCATCGTGGCCAGGAGAGCCGGATCGATGCCGCGTTCTTCCATCAATGTTCGGATTCCAGCTTCGTCGAGGGGAATGGTTCGGCGATCCGTAACTGCAAGGCCGAACTTTTCAGTGCATATCGCTATGCGTTGAGCCGGGTCGATTTCGATCTCGGTGCGCGCGTTTTCTGCGTGTGGTCCACTCCGATCGAACACTGAGAATGCGAGCCGGACGACTTTTAGTGCAAATGCCCGGTCGAATTCGAGCGATCCGTCCCAGATGACGCGCCGGTGCTCATCCGAGTGTCTGAATTGGAAATTCCCGGAAAAATCGACTATGCGGCTATCGTCCGCAGAACGTTCGTGCGGAGTAACGCGAAATTTTCCCAAATGCGATCCGTCGCCATGGATGAAAAGTTCGGAACTCTGTTCGTGCCGAAAAAAGACGCCTGCCACCTTGGCGATCGGCACGGCCCGCAATGCGGCTTCTTTCGGATTGAGTTCGGCGCGTATAAGCAATGTCCACATCGTTACCCAAAAAAGGGCAATCGAAGCGTAAACTATCGATGAAATGCGGGGCATCGGAGCAAACACGATAGCCCTTTCGCGGCGGATCATCCAGTGCCGGGCGAAGGGTTTTCCTGGAATGGCTAACCGTGGCTCGCCCGACGGTGGCAGTCTTGCGCGAAGCTATTTTGATTCCGATGGCGGCCGAGCATCCAGATCGTATATTTCGCCCCATTCACCCGCTGCAATCAAGACGGCCTCGGCGCGCCATGGTTGGGTGGAATCGGGAAACGCCTCGTGTTCCCGCATCCCCCAGAAAAGGTAGCGAGACCCCAAGGAGCGGGCAAGATCGCGCCAGCCGGGCGCGCCATTTAGGATCGCCATCTCGCTTTCGAGAGGCGCCTGCCATTTATCATAGCCGTGACTCCAGATGTGGCCAGTGTAGCCGACCGCGAGCTCGCGCCCAAGCAAGACGAGCGGGTGATTGTAATCTGGATTCGCTATAAATCGGGAGCGCGCAGGGATGCCACGGAGACCGTCGTTCACGCCATCGAGTTCGCTACGGGTTGCGATCGGATATCCTGTATGGCTCCCGTCCAAACCGCCGATGAGCGAGGCGAAACCAGACCAAAACAGGAGAAAACATGCCGCGGCTGCCATCCAGACAGGCATCGGAGAAATCACCCGCCGCCAGAGGAATGGGAGGATCATGAGATAGGACCAGAGAATCAGTTTCGTATTATCCCACTCCCAAGGAGCAAATTTAACGAAGCAGCAGAGCAAAAAGACGGCTGCGGCTGGAAGCACGGCCGCGCGCGCCCACACGAGATGCGGCCGGGTTGCAACCTTCCACAGGAGAACCGTCACCAGGAGTGGAAGGACGCCGAAATTTACCACCCAGAAAAGGGGCGCGGTAACGAAGGGAGATCGCGAATGGATAGTCCGCTCGCACATTGCGATCCAGCCCACATCGCCTTCCATCCATCCAGGCAGGAATCCAATGGCATGAGGTCCATGCGGATAGTTTGTGACAAGCAGAAAGAGAATCGAAGCAGGGAGGACGGCAAGAAGGACAAGCCGTGCGATTGGAAGACGCGCGGAGGGTCGAGAGATAAACCACGCGAGGAGAAGGATCGAGAGGAAGAGAAACGTATGAAAATGGAAAACCGGCATGGTGCCGTACAGCAGAAGCTCTCCCCATGGAGGGAGCGCGGCCTGGCGCGGCTCGCCCGAAACAAATCCAATTTTCGACGTCGTGAAAAAACGGGTGCGCCAACTGCAAAGCAACGCCAGCCCAGCTGGCAGTGCGTAGAGGAGTCCGCGTTGGGTTACGAAGAGCGCCAAAGGGATGCTTTTCCATGCCAGCTCCGATTGGAAATCAGAGAACGCCCCTCTTTTAAAGAAGGCGAACCCCGCGAGGCCTCCGTTGCACAAGAAGCCTGCCATTGCGAACGCGCCGCCCCAGCGCCAGAGCGCGACTCCGGTGCAGAAGCATCCCGCAATTCCAACCCATGCGAACGTATGATAAATATCGCACCCGGCGAGTGTGAGCAGACTGTGGAAGAGATCGACCCCGAGGGGATACGTCAGCTTTTCACCCGTGAGCAGGGGGTTGTTGGGCCAAAACGGGACGCCACTAGCCAGCTCGCGGATGTAGGTGATGTGAAGCGAAAGATCGCCGAGATTGTTGGGGGACAAGACGCGGATCTCGTCACCTGAGGTAAAGACGACCCACAGAAAGGCGCGCAGCGAGAACAGGACGAAAATTATGAGAACGCTCCATTCCCAGCTATTCATTCGGCGGAATGCTGGCAGGTGGCGCCTTCTCCAAAGTGTCGTAGCGGCAACCATAAGTCCAGAGACCAACGCCGTGGCCGATGTCCCAGGTGAAAGCCCGCCAAACATATACGCCAGCGCAATTGCGACTGTGACAGATGTGCTTACAAGATAGAGAAGCGCCTCGACTAGCATGTGGTGTATTAGAAAGGGTCGCTCGATGCGGCCTTGTCCGGCGCCCCGGGAGTTGTGCTGCCTGGCGCACTCTGGGAGCCGATTCCCGCGCTCGGGTCTGCGTTCTCTTTTGGCGGCACAAACTCCGGCTCACGTCCTGGGAAAAAGTCGGTGAAAACAGTCGAGCGAAGGTAAAGAGTCACAAACAGGCCGGACTGCCCGCGGAGCAAAAACGATTCCTTGAAATAGCTCTCTTTGAGGCGCTCCTCCGTATCGCTCACGATGGAATCGTCCACCAGCAGGAAGTCCGCATCCATTTGCTGGGGTGGATGTTCGTCATCCAGAAAATCGATCGCGGTGAAGTCACCGAGCACCCACGGCAGCGGCTCACTTTCTCCGCTATGGATAAGGATGTGGCCAGGGATATGATAGTTCGCGGCGTCTCGCGTTGTGAGCCAGCGGAGCGGTCTCAGAAGCGCCTCGACGTGATTGGTCGTCTGCACATATACATAGGTCGGGTCCATCTCTTCGCTGGATTTTGAAAGCTTTTCACGAATGAAGCGCGCAACGGCGGCGCTGGGAAACATTCTCTTGTCGGGCTCATTCTCATCCGCGTAATCACGAAAGTTCAACTGCATGGCGGTTATTGTGGACTGCGCAAATGCCGCAGTTAGAATTCCCGCGGCGATCCACGCCGAACGCGGCGATTTGTTTCCCGTTAAAAAATGACTCGCAACGAAGTAAAAAGGCCAGATAATGGAGATCGCGCACCATGGCGTCTTATATGGAATGAGCGTATAACCCGCGAGTACGCCTGCACCCATGATAGCGATGTAACGAATAAAGCGATCGCTGTTGCGCGCAGCGAGCCATGCGGCGGCCACCATGCCGGCAAGCGCCGGCCACTCATACGCCCAGATGAGTTCAAGCCAATAGCCATAGTGTTTCTGGTGATCCTCCGTTGCAAACCCCACGGATCCCCATCGAGTGAGCGCCTGGAAGACCCCGCCGAGCGACGGCCAGTCGAGCAAGCCGCCCGAGTAGAAAAAGACAATTAAACCGACGAAGCACGCAGCGAGGCCGGCTCTGTTGGCCTCTTTCGGCCACGAGGGAGCGCCCCAAGCGGGACCGTCCGACGGAGAAAACCGTTCAAGAAGGAGCAGGGCGGGGAACGCAAGCAGGAATGCGATCCAATGGATGGCGTACGTCTCTTTTGTCAATACAAGGCCTGCGAGCGCGATGACCAAACTCCATGCATGAATGGCGGCCGGTGGCCGCTTCTTGTGAAAAAGTCCGGCGCCGCCCCAAAGTGCGAGCAGAAGGAAGAATACCTGCTCGGTCTCGTGGATCCCGTCCCTGCCGTAGTAGATCATGCCTGGAGAGAAAGCCATCGCTGCGGCGGCGACCTGGCAGGTCCGATCTGGCAGATAGCGCCGGAAGGCCAGGGTCAACGCGACGCAGCCTGTCGAAAAGAGGGCGACTGGCAGCCGGATCGCCCACGCATGCCTGCCGAAAAGTATTTGTGCAACAAACAGGATGTAAAAGTGAAGCGGGCCATGATAAAAGCCCGGATTGTAGTGATAAGATCCCGTCTTCGTAATCTGATCCACCCACCATCCATTCACGCCTTCGTCGAAATGTGCCGGTCGGAGGCCGAGCGCCGTGATCCGAAGAGCGAAGGCGCATACAACGATCGCGAGACCGATCCAGCGATTTCCCTGGTTTAAGGCCTTTGACCCGCTCGAGCCGCCTCTGTTAACGGTAACGCTATTCGATGCCGTCATATCTTTCGCTCGTGATCCCCGCCTACAACGAGGCGCGCCGCCTGCCCGCAGCGATTGCGAAGCTTGGGGAGTTTGTCCGGGATTTCCAGCGTCCCGTCGAAATTCTGATTATGGTTGAGCGAAGCACCGATGGCACGCTTGAGTTAGCGCGGGAGGCAGCGGCCGGGCAAGGCGATTCCGCGCCGTCGATTGTGGTAATCGATAATGGGCCGCAAAGGGGCAAAGGGTTCGCGGTTCGCTCTGGAATGCAACGCACCTCCGGCGAGTTCGCGTTTTATATGGATGCCGATCTGAGTGTCCCTCTGCGGGAAGTTTCGGCGTTTCTCGATCATTTTGAAGCGAATCCTGGCATCGATGTTCTGGTCGGCAACCGACAACACCCGCAGTCGCAAATCGTGCGGTCGCAGTCGTGGCTGCGGCGGACCATGGGGCAGTCGTTTAACCGGCTTCTCTGCGCACTGACGCTCGCAAACGTGCGCGACACCCAGTGCGGATTCAAAGCCTTCCGTCGAAGGGTTCTTCAGCCCGTCTTCGGGGCGCAGCGGATCGATGGATTTGCCTTCGACGTGGAAGTGCTCTCGCTCGCTGCCATGATGGGCTTCCGCGTCGAGGATATGCCCGTTGTCTGGATCAACTCGCCTGAGAGTCGCGTCCGTATCGTGCGGGACAGTATCCAAATGCTCTTGGATGCCGTGCAGATCCGCAATGCGCTGCGACATCGGTCCGCTTCCCAGAGGGAAAAATGAGCGGGATGCGAAGTATGGGCGACCTGGGACTCGAACCCAGAACCTGGCGATTAAGAGTCGCACGCTCTAACCAGTTGAGCTAGTCGCCCGGAAGGACCGCCGTTTTGAGGCGGGGCACGCATCGTAGCCGCCCTTCGCGGCTGCACAAGCGGTTTTGCGTGAATTGGAGCAGATATTTAAGTGGTTGAATTTTCAGCTCGCTTGTCGAACATCTCGGAGCGCGCTTGCTCGATCAGGAGCACAGCCAGATGCTCGGAGGCCTCATCCAGCGTGCGGCACGCATTCTTCACTGGCTGGGCGGCATTTGTTTCGAGGGATGTCTCGACGCCAGCCATGCACCGCAGCACGTTATCGCGTTCTTCGGAGGCAAGCCTCGACCCAACTTTTTCCAGCGCCCGGCGGACGGAGGAGAGCATCTCGGACGCCTTCAATTTCGCTTCAGTAAACGCCCTTTCGCCGACGTCGTCGAATGCGTATTCGAGCGATTCCTCGAGCATTTTTTCGACCGCTTCGTCCGAGACATCGATAGCGCTTTCGATCTGCACCGTCTTTTCCGCTCCAGTGGCGGTGTCGCGCGCAAGCACGTGGAGCAGGCCGTTGACGTCGATTTCGAACTGCACACCGACGCGCGCCTTTCCTTTTGGGCTTGGCACGAAATCGATGTCGAATTGGCCGAGTGTCCAATTGTCCCTCGCCATTTCGCGCTCTCCTTGCAGGACTTTGATGCGCATCGTCTCCTGACCCGCCACCGCGTTTGTGAACATCTCGCCAGACTTGCACGGGATGCTGGAGTTGCGAGGCACGATCACATTCATCAGCCCGCCGAACGTTTCGATTCCAAGCGACAGTGGTGTCACATCGAGAAGGACAACGCTTTGCACAGCACCGGAGAGGATGCCCGCTTGGATCGTGGCGCCGATTGCCACGGCCTCGTCGGGGTTCTGCGATATGTTGGGCTCTTTGCGAAAAATCTCCGCGACGAATCGCCGCACCAGCGGCATTCTGGTTTGTCCGCCCACGAGTATGATCTCATTGAGATCTTCGGGATGGAGGCGTGCATCAGCGAGAGCGCGCAGGCAGTGGGTGCGAGTCTTTTCGACGATGGGCTTTGCAAGCCGCTCGATCTCGTCACGCGAAAGCGTCACGCGGGTTGAGCGCTCGCCCTCGATGAAGGGAAATTCCAGATCGACCGAAAGCACCTCGGAAAGGGTGTGCTTTGCGCGGATGGCTTGTTCTCGCAACCGAGCCTGCTGAAGCGCTCCCAGCGTTTCGCCAGCGGCGATCTTATTTGCGAGCCAGGATATAATTTGCGCATCGACGTCGTCCCCGCCGAGCTTGGTATTTCCGTTGGTTGCGAGAACCTGGAATACACCACCATTCAGTTCGAGGATCGAGATATCGAAGGTTCCTCCGCCGAGATCGTACACCGCGACTTTGGAGTGGTCGCCAAGCTTATCGAGTCCGTACGCGAGTGCGGCAGCGGTGGGCTCATTTACGAGGCGCTCAACGGTAAGTCCGGCGAGTTCCCCGGCTGTTTTGGTGGCGTTGCGCTGGGCGTCATTGAAGTAGGCTGGGACCGTGATAACCGCCCGCTCGATTGAGTGCCCGAGGGCGCGGTGCGCATCGTCCTTCAGCTTCCGAAGGATGCAGGCGGCGACAGCTTCGGGAGAGTGTTCGGCTCCTCCCGCGAGGATTTTAACGGGCCCGCCTCGTTCTCCACCCAGAAGATAACTTACCTCCGCAGTCTCTTCGCCCGTGCGGCGTCCCATGAACCGCTTGGCAGAATAGACTGTCGAGTGTGGGTCGATGGCGCGCATCCGCGCGGCGGCCGCGCCCGCAAGCGGCGGGCCTGTCTCGGGAAAATAGACCACCGATGGAGTCAGGCGTGAGCCGTCCTCGGACGGAAGAAGGATGGGGAACCCCGCGTCCATGATGCCGATGAGCGAGTTGGTGGTTCCGAGATCGATTCCTACAATGGGAGGCATGGGAAGTTGAGTGTTGGACAGGACGGACGGTTCGTGACGATAGCCGGACGCACTGGACGGCTGGAAGATTTCTTCGGCAAAAAGAATTGCCCCCCTTTCATCAGGCGCTACTTTCCGCGCTCCCGAATATGATCATCGTAACCAAACGCGAAGCCACCGAAGAGCAGATCGGGCACATCGTCGATCGCATCGTCGAATGGGGCCTGAAGGCGGAAGTAAGCCGGGGGGAGATGCGAACGGTCATCGGTGTTATTGGAGACGAGACGTCCATCCGCGAGAAGCCGATTGCCGCTATACCCGGGGTCGAGTCGGTCACGCCTGTGCTTAAGCCGTACAAGCTTGTGGCGCGCGAGTTTCGTGGCGGAAACGCCGCGAAGATTAAACTGCGCGATGTGGTGATCGGGAACGGCGAAATAGTCGTAATGAGCGGGCCGTGCTCCGTCGAGAATCGTGAGCAGATCACGTCCATCGCCAGGGATATCAAGAAGGCCGGCGCCAAGGTTCTGCGTGGAGGGGCGTTCAAGCCGCGCACGTCGCCATACAGTTTTCAAGGTCTTGGAGTGGATGGGCTGAAGCTTCTCGCGGAAGCGCGCGACGAGACCGGGCTGCCGATCATCACCGAGATCATGGATACCAAAGATCTCGATGTGATGGAGAAATATGCGGACTGCCTCCAAGTGGGCGCCCGGAACATGCAGAATTTTTCCCTGCTTAAGGAGGTCGGCCGCTCAAAGCTGCCTGTCATGCTGAAGCGAGGAATGAGCGCGACGATCAAGGATCTCTTGATGAGCGCCGAATACATCCTGGCGGAAGGCAATTTTAATGTGCTGCTTTGCGAGCGCGGCATTCGGACATTTGAAACGTACACACGCAACACGCTCGACTTGAACGCCGTGCCTGTGCTTAAAGCGGAAACCCACCTCCCGGTCGTTGTCGATCCGACGCACGGCATCGGACTCCGGGAGCATGTGGGGCCGATGGCGCTCGCCGCGGTGGCTGCTGGAGCGGATGCGATCATGGTGGAAGTGCACAATTCCCCGGAACTTGCGAAGAGCGACGGAGAGCAGGCATTGCTGCCGAGCGAATTCGTGGATCTCGTCCAGCGCATTCGCAAAGTGGCTGAGGCGGTCGGCCGCTCTCTATAGCGGCATTTCCAAGACCGTGGATCGGGCCGTTAGGAATGAGCTTCGGTCCGGGGACGGACGATGGCAATTGTGGCGGGTTGGTTTAGGAAATAACTGTTCGCGACCCGCTTGATCTCTTCCAAGGTGACGGCCTCGACCTGTGCGCGCTGTCGTTTGTAGTGGTCAAAGCCAAGTCCGTACAGTTCGTCGAGCGCCGAGGTCATCGCGAATGCGTCGTTGCTCTGGTTGCGAATGTCCTGCTGGCCAATGAGTTTCTCCTTTGCCCGGCTCAATTCGGCGGCGGAAAGGCCATTTTTCGCCAAGTCGTGAATTTCGGCCGACAGCTCTGCCTGGACGGCGATGAGCTTGATCGGATCGGTGCCGAGATAGAAGGCGAACGAGCCGGGGGCCAGGCCAGCCATGTTGCTGGAGCCGACAAAGTAAGCCAGGCCCATCTCCTCGCGGATGCGGACGAAGAACCGCGAACCGATATCGCTTGACGCCTCATCGATGAGATCGAGAGCGGCACGATCGGCGCTGAACAGGTCACTCCCTGGATAACCGATGATCAGCACCGCCTGCGCCTTGTCACGGTATTCTTCGGACTGGCTTTGCTTGTCGATGACGGCGGGTTGCGGAAGGGATGAAAACGCGGCTTCTCCCGGAGGAAGATCGGATAGATATTTCTCAACAAGCGCATGGATTTCCGTTGCATTCACGTTCCCGAACACGGCGATGACGCCGTTGCGGCCAACGATGTGGCGCCGATGAAACGCCACAAGGGCGGCGCGATCGATCGCGGCGACCGATTCGGGAGTTCCAAGACCCCGCAGACCGTACGGATGGGCGCCGAACATCGTTTGGCGAAGTAGATTGCGGGCAATTGAGGTGACCTCTTCTTCCTCAGCTTTGATGGCCGCGATCTGCGCCTCTTTCTCGCGCGCGATGGCTCCATCGGGCAGTGCAGGCGCGCAAAGGATGTCGGAAAGGAGTTCGAGACCAAGCGAAACGTCGGGCTGCATCACCCGTACGTATGCAGTGAGGCTATTATTCCCGGCATCGGTGGCGATGGCCCCACCTACGGCTTCGATTTCGTCCGCAAGCGCTTCGGATGAGCGCTTGCCCGCGCCTTTCACCATTACCTTCGCCAGGAGGCGCGTTATGCCGTTGCTTGCCGGTGTCTCGGCGAGCAGACCCGCCTTGAAGGTGGCGGCAATTGAAACCAGCGGCAGCCTGGCGTCCTCCCGCACGAGCAGACGGAGACCGTTGGAGAGCTCAAATTTCTTGATCTCCCCACCGCCAGCCGTGGTGTTCCTCGCACTCTTCTTTTTCATCGAGCCGTGCGGATTGAGCGATACGGAGGTGCGGTTCGCGTCGGTCAGCCAGCGCGCGGCGACCCGGCGCAGATCATCCTCCGAGACTTTCTGGATTGCGGCAAGATAGTCCCGTGAGAAATCCAGATTGCGCGCAAGGAGCCAGTTCGACGCGAGATCGCTCGCTTTTCCCCGCATGGTGGTCACGGCGCCGATCTGGTGGCAGAGCGTCTGGCGCTTGGCCTTGTCGAGTTCCTTGATTGTCGTCCCTTCCGATTGCAGTTTTTCGATCGCACGCAGAGCCTCCGCTTCGACCCGCTCGCGATGCTCCGGGTCGAGGAGCGCATCAATTCCCCACAGGCCAGCCTGCCCGGGAGCGTAGCACCACGCATCTACATTGTGGACGACGCCCGCCTCTTCCCGCAGGTTTCTGTACAGACGGCACGAGCGTCCATGACCGAGCACCGAAGCAACGACGTCGAGTGCCGGCACGTCAGGGTGCGCCGCGTCGGGTGTGTGCCAGGCGATGTGGAGTCTCGTAAGTTCCGTCGCAAACTCGCGATCGAGCGTGCGCGACCCGAGTTGGGGCGGTTCGGCGGGGATATAGATCGGAGGCAGCGCGGCGCGCGGGTGCGCCGAAAATAGCTGCTTCAATTGGGCGATAACCGCGTCTGCATCCACGTCCCCGGCAATCGAAAAGAAGATATTATTCGGAACGTAGCGCGCCTTGTAATATGCCATTACGTCGTCGCGGGCGATCGCGTTGAACACATCGAGATGGCCAATGATCGGGTGCTTGTACGGATGCTCCCGGTACGCCGTCGCGAAAAGAGCGGTGCTGCATACGCGATCCGGATCGTCGAATCCCATCGCGAATTCGCGGCGAATCACCTCCTGTTCCTTCTCGAATTCGTGCGGCGGAAGTGTCGAGTTCATGACCGCGTCGGAGAGCAACGCAATCGCCGTCGCAGCGCCTTTGGAAGGGATGTCGATCCAATAGACCGTGCGATCGAAGGATGTGTAGGCATTGATGTACCCGCCAGCGTCTTGCACCTGGCGCGCGAAGTCGTTGCAAGAGAGCTTCTCAGTCCCCTTGAAGAGCATATGCTCCAGCATGTGCGAGACGCCCGCCCCGCAGTGCTTTCCTTCATGAATTGAACCTGTCTCCACCCATGCCTGAACACTGGCGACTGGCGAGCTATGATCTTCCTGCACAATGAGAGTGAGGCCATTGTTCAAGGTGGCCACGCGGGCGTTTGCCGGAGGAAATTGCACAGCCTGCGGAGCCGCAGCGTGCGACTTGGCCTGAATCAAAGGATGCATAAGGGCGGAACTTGGCTTGCTTTGAGGGCAAGCGCCACTGGGAACGTGGCCGCAAGGCTTTGGCAGCGACATTTTTCCTTTGATGCCAGAGCCGCTCTCCGGTTAGTTCACCGCGATGAAATCACCGATCAAAGTCGCTGTCACGGGAGCCGCCGGGCAGATTGGATATTCGCTGCTGTTCCGAATCGCCTCGGGCGCGATGTTTGGGCCGTATCAGCCCGTCGAGTTGCACCTCATTGAGATAGCGCCCGCTCTCGAGGCCTTGCAGGGCGTGGTAATGGAACTCGACGATTGCGCTTTCCCGTTGCTCACCAAGACCGTTGCCACCTCGGACTTGGACGAAGGTTTTCGCGGCGTCAATTGGGCGCTCCTGGTGGGGTCCGTGCCGCGTAAGCAGGGGATGGAAAGAAGCGATCTGCTGGGCATCAATGGCAAGATTTTCATTGGGCAGGGGCAGGCGATCGAACGGAACGCGGCGGGAGACGTCCGCGTCTTCGTGGTGGGCAATCCGTGCAATACCAATTGCCTCATCGCGATGAATAACGCCAAAGCGATTCCGGCAGACCGCTGGTTTGCAATGACGCGCCTGGACGAGAATCGCGCGAAATCACAGCTCGCACAGCGGGCGGGAACTGTGGTCACGAGCGTCACGAATATGGCAATATGGGGGAATCATTCCGCAACCCAATACCCCGATTTTCACAATGCCCGCATCGACGGGCGCGCTGCGGTGGAGGCAATCGCCGATGAGAAGTGGCTCGAGGGCGAGTTCATTTCCACCGTGCAGCAGCGGGGCGCCGCAATCATCAAGGCGCGCGGCTCCTCGTCGGCTGCCTCGGCGGCAAATGCGATCGTCGATTCAGTCCGCTCGATCACAACGCCGACGCGCGAAGGCGATTGGTACAGCGTAGCCGTCTGCTCGAAGGGCGAATACGATGTCGATGCCGGCTTGATCTCCTCTTTTCCGGTCCGCACCGCCGATGCAGGATGGGAAATCGCGAAGTGGGTGCCGATCAGCGACTTTTCCCGCGCGAAAATTAATGCCACCGTCAACGAATTGAGGGAAGAGCGGGAAATTGTGAAGGATTTGTTGTAGAGCACCGCAGTCGGCGCTCGTGCTCTTCCGTGTGACGCGGACCGAGTATCGCGCTATATGCCTCCCGCCTTTCCGACAATGCCCAAGGTATTCCTCAAGACGTACGGCTGCCAGATGAACGAGCGCGATTCCGAGCAGGTTTTGCGCGACTTGAGCGCGCGCGGCTTCGAGCGCGCGGCGTCCGAGGTCGAGGCGGATGTCATCCTGCTCAATACATGCTCCGTGCGCGATATGGCGGAGCAAAAGGCGATCGGAAAAATGGGCTTGCTTGCGCGGCTGCGCCGCAACAAGCCCGAGACGGTATTCGGCTTTCTAGGCTGCATGGCGCAGAGCCGCGGCCCGGAATTGGTTCGCGACATGGAGCACGTCGATCTGGTCGTCGGCACTCAAAAATTTCACAAAGTGGCCGAGCACGTAGAGCTTCTCTACCGGCGAAAGCTGGACCTCCGCGAGAAGCTGCTCGACGACTTGCGTTTCTCGATCGTGGATGTGGACGAGGAAGCCGGTTCGCAGGAGACCATTCGCGACCATGTTCTCAAGGAGCGCCAGGCAGGCGCCTTTGTCTCCATCATGCAGGGGTGCAACATGATGTGCACCTACTGCATCGTCCCGTTTACGAGAGGCGCGGAGCGCTCGCGCCGCATTGACGAGATCGTCGAGGAGGTCCGTGGCCTTGCGGAGCAGGGCGTCAAAGAGGTCACGCTTCTTGGCCAGATCGTGAATCTCTACGGACGGCACGATTTCGAGTCGATCGGTGGCAAATCGCCCTTCGTGCAGCTTTTGGCGGCGGTTCAGGCCGTCGATGGAGTTGAGCGCATACGATTTACGTCACCGCATCCAATCGGGTTTCGCTCCGATCTGGTGCGCTGTTTTGCCGAGATGCCCAAGCTGATGCCCCATGTGCATCTTCCGGTGCAATCCGGGTCGAATCGCATCCTAAAAGGAATGCACCGCGGGTACACGCGGGAAAAGTATCTCGATCTCATTGCGCAACTGCGCGCGGCCCGCTCCGATCTCGCGATTACGACCGACGTGATTGTCGGGTTCCCTGGGGAGACCGACGCAGACTATCTTGCTACGCGGGAGCTCATGACTGAGGCGGATTTCGACAATGCGTACGTATTTCGGTATTCGCAGCGGCGCGACACCCCCGCAGCACAGATGGGAGAGCAGACGCCTGAACCCGTAAAAGAGTGGCGCAACCAAGATCTCCTCTCTGTTGTGGATGATCTGGCGCGCGCGAAATGCCAGGCGGCTGCAGGCACAATCCAAGAGGTGCTTTGCGAAGGGGTGAGCAAAAACAATCGGGAGCGGCTTGTGGGCCGTACGCGGCACAATAAAACGGCGGTTTTTGCCGGAGATCCCGCTCGGCATACCGGCTGCTTGGTCGATCTTCGGATCGAGAGCGCCTTGGGATTCACCCTTTACGGCGTGGAAACGACCAATGAGCGCCGCCCCATGGATCTCCCGGCAGATCGCGCTACGGAACGATCGCGTCTTTTGACCAGTTCAGCACGTCCAAGTCTGGCTGGGTTTTAGGTTCAGCATCCCAAGTATATCCGCACGCCTCGCAGTAGAACTGCCGGTCTATGATCCCGGCGGCGGCTGCAGCGGCGGGTAGGGCGCTCATCAGTGTGCGTCGAGAAAACTGCGGGTACTCGATGCGGGAGGACTTGCATTGCGGGCAGCGGACCGCATCCCGCATCGCGCCGTCGGCGGCATCCCACTCCTTGAGCGTCGTGAGAGCGCGCTCCGCCTCCTCTTTCTGGACGCGGACGCGCATGTGGGCGCGTGGCGTGAGATTGAGTAAAAGCCACTTTTGAGCAGCGGACTCGTCGAAGACATCTGCGCTGAAACCCGCCTCGCGGAGGCGGCTTGCGAGCGCATCGGCGGGAGCCTTTTCATTGAAAGTGGCGATGGTGAGGTTCTGTTCCATAATGGTAAGTAAAAGGCGGGTCGGAACGCCCCGACTCTGCCACGGAGCGTCGCAAATGGTTCGCGTTTCGAGCAGTCAGCGTCCGCACGAACGGTCGTAAAACTTGAAACACCGGAGATTTTCGGAAAAACCGCAAAAAAAGACCTTGCCAGTCCGCTGGCAAAACGGCTCTAATCACGAAGCCCTCCTAATATCTCACGATTATAATGAATACGAAACCACTCTTCATCCTCGCAGCCGCCATCGCGGTCTGCGCAACAGTCGTCCCCCAGCACGCTTCTGCGGCTGGCTCAGGCACGCTCACCAATCAGATCTATAACGACTCCGGCGCTGGCGGCAACTACACGAACGCGTCGTCAATCACCGTCCCGAGCACACTCGCGACCGATATTCTGTTCGGCGCGTCCGCTTTGGCTACGAACTACGTTGGAAACAACGAAGCCAATGGCGGCACGACGGCGCCTCTAACGGACGGGCAGACCGCGAGCAGCCCATCCAACCTCGGCAACGCTTCCATCAATCCCAGCGAAGGAACCAGCGCGTCCAATGCCCTCTTCGATCTGGGCGCCGGTCCGCAGCCGTGGTACGTCGAGTACCAGCTTTCCTCGCCCGTGGACTTGGCATCCGTGATCGTCACATCCGGCCATCAGGATTTCCGTGTGAACCAAGTGTACGATATTCTCGTCAGCACGGACGGAACAACATTCACCTCTTTGAGTGACGGCAGCACAACCACGACGCTTGGGGGTGCTGGGAGCGGATTCAATTACAGCCCATCGACTGGAAATGGAGGAGCGGCGCAGAGCACCGTTTCGCCCATCAGCGGGAACTCGCTTGCGACGAATGTGAACTACATCGAATTCGTTGATCAGAGCGCTGGCGCCGACATTTACCGCGAACTGAGCGCGACTTCGAACGTTCCCGAACCGACCAGCGCGCTCCTCGCCGCATCTTCGGCTGGACTCCTCGGTTTCCGCCGCAATCGCCGGACGGCTTAATTCTCAACCCGAACCTTCAACACGCCCTTCCCATGCAAGCGGGAAGGGCGTTTTTTCGTCTGGACGCTGCCTTGAACGTGGCTGGATTCGGGGTTAATCGTTCCGAGTATGTTGCGATTTTTTGCCGCCTCTTTGACGCTCCTCTTTTGTGGCGGCGTCGCGATCGCGCAGGCTCCCCTCGCGCCTGACCGGCTCGCTCTTCCCGCCGCCCGTTCGGGCGATGCCAATGCGACGATCATCGAGTGCATCCGCTCGATGCCGGTCGGCGGTCACTACGCGGTCTCTTCGGCGGCATTCGCGGGCTTAAACCACGCCATTTCGCTCGACTTGGGCGGTCTGCGTGTCGATTCGGCCGTCGCGCAGCCGAGCTTCTGTTCTGAAGCCACCTATCTGGTATTTGCGAAAGCGGTCGATCGCATGCTCCGCGATGGCACGCTCGCGCTCGATCAAGCGACTCTCTCCTCGCTGTTGATCGCGCCCCATCAGGGAGACGGGCAGGGGGTCTGGGGGAGATGGAATGCAAATGGCCCTGGCACCGCTCGCCTGTTCACCGAGCTGCACCTTGGACGGAACTTCACCGAGTTTGCCGATGCGCGCCCCGGCGATTTCATGAAGATCTTTTGGACGGCTGAGATCGGCCAGCGGGAGCACGGGCATTCCGTAGTATATCTCGGAACCAATTCGGTCGGCGGCGCCGACTTCGTCCGCTTTTGGTCAAGCAACATCCCATCTTCCGCAGGCGACCTTTCCGGTTATGGAGTCAAACTTGTCCCGAGAACGAAAATAGCGCGCGCCATTTTCTCAAGGATGGAGAATCCGGCAAACCTCGCGCGGGTTCGTTCCATACCCAAAACCGACACGTTTCTGGCGAGCCTTCTAAAGCGCAGCGTGACCTTCGAAGAGGTCCGCCAGATGTGCGAGCTTTGAAAAAAGCCGCTGTTTTTAGACGGGGGCTTGCCGTCCCGACTTGCGACCATTCGTAGCGCCTTCCATTTCCCCGTCGGCCCTACGGATTCCGCTCACGTCCCGTTCGATCAGGGTGATGATGTAGTTGCTTAGCGAGCGACGATCTGCGCGCGCTTTTATTTTGGCCAGTTCTAGCAGGTCTTCGGGGCACCGAAACGCGGTATATTTACTCATTGGGCAGACTTTGGCCGGAGGAGAGGCCTTGCAGCATTTGCATTCTCGAAAGTGCTGATCCGGCCAACTCCACCACTTACGATGTGTATCGGCCAGTGGCGTACCGCTGGCTGTTTAAAACACTGCTATAATGACGGGGGCGGTCGTCCTTCAACGCAGGACACTTGTCGGCAAATTTTCACCTCCCGCAAGCCATTCGTAAACGCGCCGGAGCTCGGCGGCCCCTTTTTCCCAAGTGAAGTCGCTTTCCACCAGCAACCGCCCTTTGCTGCCAATCGATCGCATGGCACTCGGTTCCAGTCGCGCGAGAGCGGCGATGCCCTCCGCGATACTCGCCGGTTCGGGCGCGATGCAGATCGCGGCATCGGATGAAAAGCCCTGCGGCAGGTTGCACGCGTCGGTCATCAGGACGGGCAGCGAGTGCGCCCACGCCTCCAAAACAACCAAGGGCAAGCCTTCGCTGCGCGACGGAAGGATGAACGCCGAAGCGTTGGAGTAGGCAGCCGCCTTACCCTCGCCGAAGAGCGGCCCGGCAAAATAAACGCTCGCCTCCAAGCCGGCGTCGGCGACCATCCGTTTCAGTTGAGTTTCATGCCCCCCCTGTGACCACCCTGCAATAGCCAGCGACCATTCATCGAGGACATGGGACTCGGTTTCGCCTAGCAGTTTCCAACCTTCGATCAGCGGAACCAGGCCTTTTTTCGGATGGATTCGACCGAGATAGAGCAGAACCTTCCTGCCCGCCGGGACACCATTGCTCCACGGGGCGGGAAAGGCTTGGGCGCTCGGGAGATCCACGCCATTAGGGATGAGGCATACGGGATTGGAAAGGCCGTACGCCCGTATCGATTCCACCTCCGCAGGCGTGATCGCGTGCAGACAGGCTGCCTCTTCCAGGCTGCGCCGTTCGATCGCGCAGCCGAGGAGCTTCTTCTTCCATGCCGAATTTCGGAGGGCCCAGGCGTCGAGCATTCCATGCGGCGTTATTACGAAAGGGCGTCCGGCCTTGCGCAGCGACCATCGCCGAGCTGCCAGGCTGGCAAAGGTCCAGAGACCATGGACATGGCAAAGATCGGGATCACTGGCATCGAGAGCCGCGCGGAAGCCGGGCGCGTACCCGTAACTTTTTGGGAGCCACGGGACGAAGGCCGACGGTCGCAAGGGATCCCAGCCTTGCTCGTCGGCAGCGTATGACGCGTCGCGCACGCCGAGCACCTCCACCATGCCGGGTACGAGCCGTTCGAGTTCCTGCGCGAGCCGCCGGGCCGCTTCCGATACTCCGCCATTCAGGCGCGAAAGAGATCCGGTGAGTATGGAAACCTTCACGCGGGCCGCCTTGAGTTCATCGATTCCCTGTAGATGGCTTCGTATTCGCACGCCATGCGCTCGAAAGAAAAAGTTGCCTCGACCAATGTCCGCGACGCTGCGCCCCGCGCTCGTAGATCGCACAAATCGAGGGCTGGCAGCTTCGGCGCCGCTTCATCCAGAACGATCGGCCTGGCTTCTGCGAGAAACGGCATCTCCTCGGAAATATTCTGTGTGACGGCGCACGGCAGCGCCGCCGACATTGCCTCCAGCAGCGCGAGCGGCAGCCCTTCATACTGCGCGACGTGCAGGAGGAGATCGGCCGCGGCAAGGTGCGGCGCGATTTCCGCCTGCCATCCGGCGCACCCCACGGTCGAGCCGAGATCGTGATCCGTGACGAAGCGATTCCACTCCGGCGCAAGGGGTCCGTCGCCGATCCATAAAAAGCGCGTTTGGGCGCCGCTGGCTTTTGCGTCGCGCGCCGCTTCCAGAAACAGCAGCGGACGCTTCTGAGCCGTCATCCTTCCGAGGCCGATTACGAGCGGTTTGTCGTCTTCGATCCCGAGTTCAGCGCGTTTGCGAGCCCGCATTTCCGCACGCGTCGAAAGATTGAAGAGCGGAATGCCGGTCACGACCGTCCGCACGGCAGGTTTGCCGCCCAGTATGCGTTCGAGATCGTATGCCCGGGCGTCGAGCACGGTCACGAAGGCGCCCGCGTAGCGAAGGAGCGCCGTTCGCGCGATCACATCGCGGAGCCACGCAAGCTGCGCGCCGAGGAACCGCGCCGTTTGGGTTAGGTGGATCGTGCAGACACTCGGTAGTTTGCAGATCTCTGCCGCGCCGAGTAAATCCAAGCCGTCTTCGAGATTCTGCTTATTGATGTGGACGATTTCCGGTGAGAGCGCCTTCCACTCCGCAGCCGCTGAGCGCGCCGCCTTGCGATCGAAAAAGGCCGCCAAGCTTCTTCCGCGCCGATCGTATGTATTGCGATATGGCGATCGACTCACCGCGCCGAATTGCGAGAAAGAGTGCGCCACTTCGTCCATCCGCTCATGGCGCGAAGTCCAGAGCGAGACCTCATGCCCGCGCTCCGAAAGCGCGCGGCCGAGATAGACAAGATACATTTCACCGCCGCCGCGCGATCCGGAACTGCTGCTGGCAAAGAGGATCTTCATCTCGCTCTGCCTGCGCGCTCAAGACTCCTGAAAATCTCAATCCAACGCAAGGCGCTCCGCTCGGGTTTAAGCCAATCGGCGAGCTCGCGGGACCGATCGCCCCACGCCGCCGCGCGAATGGGATCTCCGGCAAGCGCCCTCATAGCGTCGGCCAGTGCGGATTCGTTCGACGACTCGACCTTCAGGCCATTGATGCCTTCTTTCACGAAATCCACACCTGCGCCCACGCTATCCGAGCAGATCACTGGCAATCCTGCTGCGAGCGCTTGATTCACGACCACACCCCAGCCGTCGTACCGACTCGGCAGGACGAACGCATCGGCCATTGCAAAGAAATCGGGCAATGCCTCCGGCGGCTGGAATCCCCGATAACAGATGCGCTCCCGAGTCGATGCAGGAACGGTCTGCAGCAATCCTTCGACCTCCGCCTCTCTCCCAACGAGGTCGAGCCGCGCCGACGGGAAGTCGCGCACGACGCGATCGAACGCGCGCAGGAGAATATCCACCCCTTTGCGCTCGATCATCTGACCGCAAAACAGAAAGACGAACTCGTCGCTCCTGCTCCGGGGGCGGCTAATCGCAAAGTAGGCGCCTAAATCGCAGCTATACGGCTCGTTAAAATGGCCTGGCTCCGGAAAGCGGCGGGCGTAGTCGTCTGCCGCCCACGAACCGATGCCAACTATCCCAGCGGCTCGATGCAGCGGCGAAGCCGCAAAGCGATGGAGCGAATTTCCGCGGTTCAAGCGCTCTCCCCAAAAGATCCACCGCTGGCGGCGGAGAGTCACGCGCATCAGCCACTGCGCGGTGGCGGACATCAGGGTGTTGAGCACCACGAAGTCGCACTCGCCAAGCGCCGGCGGCAGATTGAAGTGAATCCGCGCCGTTCCCGCGGAGAGCCATCCGCCCGGGAGCACCTTTTCGTATCGTGCGAGCCCCTTCTCCGGCCAGGGCGAATCCGGAGCTGCCTTTTCCAGATAGAAGACGTTCAGATCGAGTTCTTCCCGGGCCGCGAGCGCTCGGAAGAAATCCCGCTGATAAGGAGATGGGACCACCGAAACGAAGGCGACCTTCATCGGTCCCGCTGCCTGTGCGCTCATAGTCGGCGCGCCGCCGACACTCCCGGCGCCCGACCTCGCCCCCTCGCAATCATCCGGTCGTGTGACGCCCTCGCGGCCTTCAACTTCGAAACGAGCGCCGACCCGATAAACATCCCCCCCACCGTGGGAAGTATCGCCGTGCTCGTCGCCCAAAGGCTCCGCATCGAGATCACAGCCGCGAAGAATCCCGAAGCATAGATCATCATGCCAAACTCCGATATCCGCTTCGACGCGAGGCCATTCCACCAGCCTGCCAGCCACCCAAAGAAAATGCCCGTTAGGAAAATGCCTGTCAGCCCGCCCATCATATAACTCTCGCCGGCGAGGCTCGACGCCACGGTCCAGCCGCTGTCGGCTCCTGCCACCGATTCCATTGAGACACTTAGGCCGAGCGGTTTGTTTGGCCAAAGAGCGCGCGGAATCGGATGGATAATCGCGATGTATGCGACCTCTAGACCGAGGAATTTATGTTTGGCTGGGAAGTAATCCACGAGAGCCGACATCACGCTCAAGTTGTAATCCACGTGCATCGTCTCCTCGGTGGCGGCGGGCATGTCGGCGCCGCCGCCTTGGATCCAGTTTGCAAATCCGACGTCGCGGAAGCGGAGCATCACCACCGTCGATGCGACGAGCAGGGCCGCGCAGACTCCGGCGAGCACAAAAATCTGCTTCCGCTGCGCGGGCGGCAGCGCGAATCCAAAGCCAATGAGAAAAGTGACGAGGAATGTCGCGAATACGTTCCGTGTTCCGCAGGTAAATCCGTAGAAGAGCACGAAAAGGAAGCCGAGCATCGCGAGCAGGAGCGGCCCTTTTGGATACTGCGCGCGCCGCGCCATCATGATCCCCGCGAGCGGCGGCACGAGATTGATGATCATCCCAAGCTCGTTCAGCAGCGCTTTCCAGTTGCCCAGCCGGTCGCGCCCCCAAGGCTGCGCAAACCGCGGCGCCACGAAGGCGCGCACCATCGCGACTACGTTGAAGTGAACCGCGATCAACATGTAGAGGAAGCCGACAAAGAGGCACGACCAAAAGATGCCGAAAAGCCACCTCTGCGGCATCGGGTACGTCAGCAAAGGCGGAATCTGCCGATGCTTATTCCATTTGACGTGCCGACCGATGAGCAGTCCTGCGAAACAAAGAATGCAGCCGATCACCGACGTCCGCAGCGGCGGGAGGTCAACCAGCGTGTCGAAGAACGGCTGCGGAAATACAAACTCAAAGAGCGTGAGGAAATACAGCGACGCGAGGCACATCAAATCGGCCCGGATCATATTCCAGGGCCCGCGCCGGAAATCGACCAGCACGCTTCCAAGCAGGCTGAGACCTACTCCCACAGCCCCATAGTGAGCCACAGCCGAGGGCGTGCTACCAGCAAGTGTGATGGTCGTAAGCGCCAGGCCAGCAAGGCCGAGCAGCGTCCCCCAGCCATCGGGCGCCGGAGGGGTTTCGTCCGACTGATCCGGCGCCGGCGCCGGCCGCTCGGCCCGGGGTGGAGGCCCAAATGCCGCGCGGGCGGGCGGACCGGCGGGCTGGCCGGGAGGCAACGAATGGCGTGGACGTGGAAAGGCGTTCATCTCTGCGCGCGAGCACTCAACGCAATAAGTGTGCGAGCCGGGCCTGTCCAATCGAAGCTCCCTTCCACCCGCCGCCGATTTTCGGACCACCACTGAAGCTCCGCGCCGAGGGCTGCCGGGTCGCCCACCGGCACCATGGAGCCATTTTCGCGATGCCGAATCAGATCTTTCGCCCCTGTTCGGTCGCTCACGATCACAGGCATGCCGCAGCTCAACGCCTGCGGAACGACCAGCCCGAATCCTTCCTCGAGCGACGGCAGCACGAGCACCGATCCCTCCTGAAACGCCGTCGCAAGCGCCGCCTGAGACACCGCTCCGTGCAGACGTACGGGAGTCGCCCCGATATAAGCACGAAAGTCTCCCGCTGATTCCGGCAGCTGCGTCCCGTGGAAGTGCGCTTCCCACTCGGGGTGGTCGGCAATTTGCAAAGCGTCGAGCACGGTTTTTATCCCTTTGCGCATCGTGAGCTGGCCCGCAAACACGATCCGGAATTCGCTCACCTCTCTTCCCGGCGCCGGCCGGAAAATCCCGCGATCCGCTCCGTAGGGAACCACCCAGATCCGCGATTCTGGTACGCCCTGTGCGGCAAGCTGATCCCGTACAACCGTGGACGCCGCGCAATGCAAATCGGCGAGTGCATACTCCTCATCCTCACGCTCGAAGTACGTTTCATCGTACGGGCAGACATCCGCGAGCCGCAGCCCGGCCCGATCGTATTCCGGGGCCATGATCCGCACCCACTCGCGAGCCGGGCCGGTTGCGTGATTCAATACGGTGCGAATGCCTGCTGCGCGCGCCGCTCGAAATGCGTGGAGACATTGCCCAGGGATGCCGTGCAGATCGTCGCACGGCTTCAGACTTTGCCCGACCCAGCGGTCAAAGCCGCGATCTTGCCAAACAAAGAGGGAGCGTGACGCCGGGCGAAATCCTTCCGGCGCGTATTTCAGCAAACCGTAAACCACGAGCGTGCGGAGACTGTGCGTTTGGAGATGGGAGCGGACGTCTCCGGAGTGCGGAAGCTTCCAGGCAGGGTAGCCCGAATAGTATTCACCCAGCGCTCCGAGCCGCCCGATCTCAAGCGCCAGCGGATAGAGGTGGCACGGATTGGTGGCTGCAAACGAAAGTTTCAAGAAATAAGGACTCCAAAGTACCCACACGCCGGGTCTGTCGCCAGCGAGAATGCCCGCGGCACAACCGCCGCCTCGCGCCGATACGATGTGCAAAGTGTCAGGGTTTTAACGCTCCGACGCTTAACACAGAAACCAATACTACACATTATGCTCCTCATCATCGCAATCATCCTCGCACTTCTCTGGGCTGGCGGCTTCGCCTTTCACGTCGGCGCTGGTTTGATTCACCTTCTCCTCGTCGTTGCGATCATCGTCGCCGTCCTCCACTTCCTTCGCGGAAGCAAGGTGTAGAAAGATCGTTAAGCGGGCTCGGCGTAGGCACGAGCCACCGGGCCCGCATGTCCCCGGCGGGAATCGAACCCACATCTAAGGTTTAGGAAACCTTCGTTCTATCCGTTGAACTACGGGGACTAATAAGCCTGCGGAATTGGGCCGACTCGTCGCCCACACCGTTCTCCAGTTTTCTCTCTGCTGCAACCTTGGAATCGTCGCGAATGGGCGTGCCAGGGTAGAGTTGCGCTCTGTTGGCGAGTAGGGAAGGATGACTTACCGGACGCCGGTCCCACCCGCCGTCACCGCGCCCTCCGCGCCACCGCGTTAACCTCCCGTGGATGGTTCTTCGCGCGAGAACGCCCTCGCATCGCTCTCCGCGCGCACGCATTCGCACTGGCAAATTGCCTGGCCGCAGCTAGGTTGCGTCCCTTTTTGACAAGCCCATGAATGCTCCACGAGTCAGCGTTTACGACACCACCCTCCGCGACGGGACGCAGGGGACCGGAATCTCGTTCAGCGTGCTCGATAAGATTCGCGTGGCCGAAAAGCTTGACGAATTCGGTGTCCACTACATCGAGGGCGGCTGGCCGGGATCGAATCCAAAAGACGAGACGTTCTTCGCCGAGGCGGCTAAGCGGAACTGGAAGCACGCCAGGTTGACCGCGTTTGGGATGACCCGGCGCGGGAAGATCAAGGTGGAGCAAGACGACCAGGTGCGAAAGCTTCTGCTTGCGGAGACACCGGCTGTGACGATCGTCGGCAAGACTTGGCCTCTGCACGTGACGGAAGTCTTCCAGGTGAGCCTTGACGAAAATCTGGCGATGATCGGCGATACGATCGCCTTCCTGAAAGCGCACGGTCGCGAGGTGTTGTACGACGCCGAGCACTTCTTCGACGCCTATCGTGAGGATCGCGACTATGCGCTGGCGACCATCCGACGGGCGCGCGAAGCGGGGGCGGATCTTGTGGTGCTGTGCGACACAAACGGCGGTTCGCTGCCGGAGTGGATCGAGAAGGCCTCCGGCGAGGCGATGGCTGCGCTTGGCCAGGCGGCCGGTATCCACACGCACGACGACTCGGGTCTCGGCGTGGCCAATGCCCTTGCTGCGGTCCGGGCGGGAGCCTGCCAGG
Source organism: Chthoniobacterales bacterium (assembly GCA_038238905.1). Taxonomy (GTDB): domain Bacteria; phylum Verrucomicrobiota; class Verrucomicrobiia; order Chthoniobacterales; family Chthoniobacteraceae; genus JBBSFI01. The sequence goes on from JBBSFI010000015.1 coordinate 70,395, forward strand.
TGCAGGGCACAATCAACGGATATGGCGAGCGGGTCGGAAACTGCAACCTCACGACGGTGATGCCGAATTTGGAGCTCAAGATGGGGATCGATCTCGGAATCGATCTCACCAAGCTCCGTGAATTGTCTCATTTTATCGACGAACTCGCGAATGTGCCGCATCACATCCGGGCGCCCTACGTCGGCGGTGCGGCATTCACCCACAAAGGGGGGCTGCACGTGCATGCGGTCCAGAAGCTTGCCAGCAGCTACGAGCACGTAGATCCGGAATGCGTCGGCAATCAGCGGATCATATCGATCTCCGACATGTCGGGGCAGTCGAACATCATCATGAAAGCGGAGCCGCTCGGGTACAAGCTGCAGAAAGGCTCGCCCGAAGTCGCAACGATTCTGACGGAGGTAAAGCGCCTCGAAAGCCTCGGATACGAGTTTGAAGCGGCGGAAGCGTCGTTCGATCTGCTGGTGCAGAAGTGTCTTGGCAGGCACGACCCGCTTTTCGAGTTGGAGGAGTACCACTGTTCGTGGAGGCGCCCAGGGAAAGGGGCGCTCGGAACGTGCGAAGCAACGGTCAAGGTGCTCGTTGCCGGAAAAAAAGAATATACCGTCGCGGAGGGTGACGGCCCGGTGAATGCACTCGACGCCGCGCTGCGCAAAGCGCTTGAGCCGTGTCATCCGCTCATCCGCCAGATCCAGCTTGCCGATTATAAGGTGCGAATCATCGACTCGCAGAACGGAACCGCGGCCCGCACACGCGTGCTCATCCTATCTACCGATGGTATTGCAGACTGGGGAACCGTCGGTGTAAGCGATAACATTATCGAAGCGAGTTGGCTGGCCTTGGTGGACAGTTTTGAGCATCGTTTGCGCAAAAGCGTCGCATGATCTGGCGCGATCTGGTGCTGGTCGCGCTGCTGTTAAACAGTATGACCCGTCATTGCGACGCCGCGGAAGCGCCGGTCGTTCTTGGCTATTTTCTTACCGGACAGGATCACGGCGCGGAGACCATTCATTCCACTCTCTACACGCATATTGCGATTGCATTTGCAGGTGTTGGAAAAGATAACCTTCCACAGTTTCCAGACGATCCTGCGGTCCCGGAGATTATCGCCCGCGCCCACGCGGCCAGCGCGAAAGTGCTTCTGTCTTTAGGTGGCTCCGATAGTGGAGCGCAATTGAATCGCCTGGCGCAAGATTCGAAGGGGCGCGCGCGTTTTATAGCTGCTCTTGTTGCCGGGCTCGTTCAGCAGGGGTACGACGGATGCGATGTGGATTGGGAATTTCCAGGGAAGAAAGATGTGGCGGGCATGCTCGATTTCCTGCATGCACTCGCAGCCCAGCTTCGCGCGAAGCACCCGGCGGCGCTCGTCACAATGGCGCTCCCGGCGACTTCTTGGTTTGGCCAATATTTCCCGCTGCGACCGATCGAAGCCGATCTTAACTTCGTTCAGATCATGACTTACGATCTGCACGGTCCCTGGCGGGAAGAGGGTCATTTCTCTCACTGCGGGCATAATTCGCCGCTCAACGAAACCAGCAGCGATCCGATCGATGGCAAGGAGATGTCCTATGCCAGATTCGTCGGTTACTGGGAAGAGCAGGGGATACCGCGCGCCAAATTGATTGTGGGTATTCCGTGCTACGGTCACGGATTTGCGGTCGCAAAGCTCGGAGATACCCCTGCGCGCAAAAGCCGGTATCCTGAAATCATCTATTCCGAGGTGGAAAAGCTCGCGCGGCAGCCCGGCTGGGAGAAGACGTTCGATAAAGAAGCCGGCGTCCCGTATATCCGTAATTCCTCGCAAGGGGAGTTGATCTCGTACGACGAACCGGCGTCAGCGACTGCGAAAGGCGCATGGGCAAGAACCGCTGGCTTGCGCGGCGTCTTCTTCTGGGAAATTTCGCAAGATCTGATCGATGGACAGAACGCGCTGGTCGAGGCGGCTCGACGCGGTTTTCTCCGTCCGGCAGATTAAGTCACTGGGCAAGAAGTGGGCTAACTGAGCGATGCAGCGGCGATTTGCCCCGTTGTTTCCAAGTCGTCGGATGTATGCGCAAGAGAGATGAATCCCGCCTCAAATTGAGACGGCGCGAAGTACACACCCGCGTCGAGGCATTTATGAAAGTATGCGGCAAAAGCTTTGCGATCGCTGGCCTGCGCCGTCGCGAGATCGCGCACTGCTCCGCTGGTGAAGTAGAGGCAGAACATGGAGCCGATTCGCATAAACCGATAATCTTTGCGTGCGCGGCGAAGACCGGCGCGGACCTGCTCCTCGAAGTTCGCGCCGAGCTCATCGAGCCGTTTCCACGCGTCGCGGCGTTCCAGTTCGTGGAGTTGCGCCAGGCCAGCCGCCATGGCGAGCGGATTGCCAGAGAGCGTTCCGGCCTGGTACACCGGCCCATCGGGAGAAAGCTGATCCATCACTTCCGCCCGGCCTCCAAATGCGCCGACCGGCAGGCCACCCCCGATCACTTTGCCCAGCGCCGTCAAGTCAGGCGCGATGCCGCACAATTCCTGATATCCGCCGCGGGCGAGGCGGAATCCCGTCATCACCTCGTCGAAAATGAGCAAGGCGCCGTGCGTCGTGCAGAGTTCGCGCAACTCTTCGAGAAAGCCCGGCTCCGGAAGATAGAGTCCGGCATTAGCGGGAACAGGCTCGGTGATTACGGCGGCGATCCCGTTTCCTTCGCGCGCGAATACGGCGCGCACCGCTTCGATGTCGTTGAAGGGAATCGTGATCGTCAGTTCGGCCAGAGCCGCGGGCACTCCCGCGCTGTCCGGCGTCCCGTGGGTGAGAGCGCCGCTTCCGGCCTTCACGAGCAGGGAATCGACGTGGCCATGGTAGCAGCCCTCGAATTTTATGAGCTTATCGCGGCCGGTAACTCCACGCGCCAACCGGATGCAAGACATGGTCGCCTCGGTGCCGCTATTGACCATCCGGACCTTTTGAATGGACGGCACCCACGCGCAGATGGTGCGCGCCATTTCGACTTCGAGCGGATTGGGAATGCCGAAGCTCACGCCCTGTTTCGCCGTCGCGGAGATCGCATCGATCACGGGCTGAGGCGCATGGCCGAGGATGGCCGGTCCCCACGTGCCCACATAATCGATATACCGCTTCCCATCCACGTCCCAGATGTGAGCGCCCTCGGCGCGATCGACGAAAAACGGCTCGCCGCCAACGCCGCGAAAGGCGCGCACGGGGGAGTTGACACCGCCGGGCAGCAGGCGCTTGGCTTCGGCGAAAAGTTGCGATGAGCGGGAATGCGAATCCATCAGAGATGCATCGGAGCAGAAAAAACGCGGCATGACGAACGACGATTCCACTTTCTCGCAAAACCGCGATGGATCGGTCGGGGATTGCATCGTCGAACGAGCCGCTCCATTTTACGCATTAAATGAAAGCATTCCTTTTGCTTGCCGCACTCCTTCCCGCCGTGGGTTCCTACGCGGTGGACACCGCGTATGCCGCTTTGCGGACCGTCGGAAAGCTCAATGGGAAGGAGGTGCTCAATCACGTCGTCGAGGTCCGCGGCACGGGAGGCGCGCCCGATCCGGCCGCGTGGCATATCATCCTGGAGGATTCCACCGCTCGCGGAGGGATCCGGGAGATGGAAATTCAGCATGGGAAGATGGTGAGCGAACGGACGCCGACAGCGCGCACGCTGGGTGCTGCGATGAATTTTAATCAGCTCAATCTGGACACCGATGGGGTTTTTACGATCGCCAACGACGAGGCAAAGAAGGCGGGCGTGCTTTTCGATCATGTCGATTACACGCTTCACAGCGGCGGGCGCTCTGGAGCTCCGGTATGGCGGATCGATCTCTTCGCCGCGCAGCACGGCCGCGTCGCTTCGCTCGATATCGCGGCCGATACCGGCGCCGTTCTGCATCGCGACCTGGGCAGTGACAGCTCGGCCGCCTCCGATTCGCATATTTTTGCGCAGCCGCAGCCGCCACCTCCCGCCTATCGCCCGCAACGCGACGATCCGGATGATTTCGACCGCCCGCTTCCGCCGGCTCCGTCTGACGACGACTACGACGGGCCGGGATTTCTCGAACGGTTGAAAAACCGATTCGAGAAGCGCGGGCGCCAATTCGACAACTTTTTCAACGGTCGCGGCTGGCATCAGTAGAACGTGGCGGCGCATGCCGGCATTTCCTCGCGAGGAATTGAGTGGGGGATCGCGCACCCATATGTTTCGCGATGAAAGTGAAAGGTTAAGTTAGCGGTAGGTTCTGAGGACTTCGTGAACGCCCTCGACCGCAATACTGCCCTCGCCGACCGCAGCCGCGCTGCGTTTCACTGAGCCGGGAACACGATGTGGCAGTCGATGATTTGAATGTCCGGATGTGTTGAAGCGTCCGCATTCCGATTCATTTTGCGCCAGATCGCATCGTGGCCGGTGGCGAAGTTCCGATTCGACACCGGCGCTTCCGCCCATTAAAAAAACCCCATGAAAGTATCCCGTTACACTCGCTCTGTAGCTGCGATTTTCTTATTGGTCGCCAGTTCCTGTTACGCCGCCGACTCAACCATCATCGCGCCCGGCGCCACGCTGGAGAAGCTCGCCAGCGGCTACGACTTCACCGAGGGGCCGGCGACGGATCGGGATGGCAATGTCTATTTCACCGACCAGCCAAATGACCGCATCATCAAGTGGAGCGCGGCTGAGGGGACGTTCTCCGACTGGCTCAAGCCTGCCGGCCGCTCGAACGGGACTTATTTTGACAAGGGCGGCAACCTCATCACCTGCGCCGACGAGAAGAACGAGTTGTGGTCCATCGCGCCCGACAAGAAGGTGACGGTGCTCGTGAAGGACTTCGTCGGCAAGCTGCTCAACGGCCCGAACGATTTGTGGATTCGCCCCGACGGCGGCCTCTACTTCACCGACCCGCTCTACAAGCGGCCATATTGGAGGCGCGATTCCGCAAGCCAGCAGGACGGCGAGCATGTTTACTACCTGGCACCCGACCGCAAGACCGTCACGCCGGTTGCGACGGACTTGAAACAGCCCAACGGAATCATTGGCACCCCGGACGGCAAGACGCTCTACGTCGCCGACCTTGGCGCGGGCAAGAGCTACGCCTACGACATCCAGCCTGACGGCGCACTCGCGAACAAACGGCTCTTTTGCAACCTCGGCTCCGACGGCATGACCATCGACGCCGATGGCAACGTCTATCTCACCGGCAAGGGCGTGACTGTCTTCGACAACACCGGGAAGCAGATCGAGCATATCGACGTGGCCGAGCCGTGGACGGCAAACATCACCTTTGGAGGGAAAGACCGCGACCTGCTATTCATCACCGCGAGCAAGAGTGTTTACGGGCTGAAGATGCGGGTGAAGGGGGCGAGGTAGGATTTGGCTCTCAGCTTCTGACCTCAGAGCCTTCGAGGTTGTATGACGCGCATCCAGTCGTTCACAAAGGAGCGCGCGAATCATTTAGCAGAGCCGCTGCGCGCGTGGAGAATCGGCGTCGTGTCCTCTCTCTCTCCGATCTTCTCAAACAGGCCCGTGGCTACGCGGAATTTGCCGTGCGGAAATCCGGCAATGTCGCGCCGATGATGATCGCCGTGACGCCGAAGTGACCGATCCATTTCGTGCCGGCCAATCTCACCGATGAACGCGCTAAGGACAATTTCGCAAACACCGCGCGGCTCATCACCACCGGGTACGCAGCCACTGCCGCCGTGATGATCGGCCTCCAGCACTCGGTTCTTGAGCAGCGCCTCCGCCAGCCACCCCTCCCGCTTCGGCAGGATCGGCGCCTACCGCAACACCTACCACGTCACGGTCACCGGCCGACACGGGTTTGTCATCAAGGAGTTGAACACCGAGAACGCGGGCCCTGGGCAGACCGAGGCGAACAACGCCTGGCAGGCGACCGTCCACGACCTCAACGACCCGGACAACCTCGGCGCCGGAGACATCACCTACTGGGTGGTCGTCGGGGCCGTCGGCGCGGTCGATCAGTTCAACCGCAACGGCGGCGCTGGCATCCGCGCCCGGCGTATCGGCTCCGCGCCGTGACCATTGCAACTCACGCAACTGAAGAACATGAAGCCGGGCTTAGCACTAAGTCCGCTTTTTTGTTCGCTTGCGCGCGGTATGGCTGCGCCCGCCTGCTTGCACCGCAAAGAGTGGATGCGACCACGCGTATGCCGGCGGCAGCGGATGAGCGCTCCTTGAGTGGCAGCTATCTTGCATCTACCGCTCCCAGCCACTTGAAACGCATCCCGATGAAACTCCACTTTATCCCCGTCCTCATCGCCTGTCTGTCTCCGCTGTGCGCCGCGGCGGGAGATGTCCCCGCGCCAGCCACTGCCGTCACGCCGGTGGAGTGGCTGCGGGCGGAGCCCAAGCCGAAGTTTCGCGCCGGGCACACGTTGCCGAGGCTCACGCGGTTTGGGTGGGATATGGATGATGCGGTGCGGGTCGCGCTGGCGGAGGATTGGGGTTACGCGCTGGAGTTTGGCGTCGCGGAGGGGGAGCGCGTGGAACGGGCGATCGGCGATCCCACGAGCCGCGAGGGGAAGCTGCTGGCGCTGGCCATTTCGGACCCGAAGCGATACCCGCTATACATCTCCACTTCGCGGGAGTTGCCAAAGGCTAGGGCGCCGGAAGTGTGGACGCGGGATGCGCAGGGAAAGTTCGTCGCGGAGAATGAAGTGTCGATCGAAGAGACGAAGTGGAGCCCGGAGATGAAGACGGTGCTGAGCCCGATGGCGCCGGATTCTTTCTGGCAGGAAGCGGGTGAACTGAGTGCCGCGCCGATCCGCAAACTGCGCGCGAAGTGCCCTATCGCGTATGTGCTCAACACGGGCGAATACGGGCTGGGCGTGGCGGGGTTTTGGAAGCCGGTCTGGGAGAAGGACCCAGCAATTATGAAGGCGAAAGGGGATAAGAGCTGGCTGGAATTTACGTCCGAGCGGAAGGCGCACGGGCAGTTGATCATCACAAAGGCGGAGCGCGATGCGGCCCCGGACGGCGCACTTTACATCTACTACACCTGCGGCGGCGGCACCCATCGCAACATAAATATAGATGACGTGTGGAGCTACTCGTGGGCGGCTTTCAAGGATGTCTCCGACCTGCCGAGCAACGAGTCGTATTTCTCGCACATCAACAGCGGCTGGACCGGCCCGCAGGACATGCTGACGATGATCCTGAACGCCGCCTCGCTGGAAATAGCCGGGGGCCGGCCGCTCTCCTACAACTGGCTCAGCGGCGGCTGGGAAGGCGAGAAGGGGCACTCGCACGCCGACATCGCGCGATGGACGGGATTTTTGAAATGCTACTACACGGCGGGGATGATCGGCGGAAATGTGGGCTACTATCAGTATCTCGGGCGGGATGGATTTAGTAAGCCCTTCGCCCCCGGCCAACCGCCGCACTGGCTCCAGCAACTCACCGCCGTCGCGCAAGTCCACGCCAGCTTTTCGCACCTCGAAGACTTCCTGCGCAACGGCGACCTGCTGCCTGGCCCGGTGAAGCATCGCATCTCGAAGGACTCGCCCGCTTTTGAATTCCCGACTGGAGATAAGAACGCGCGCGTGCTGGCGCGGAAACACCGCCAGCGCGCGGAGTGGCTCATCACCGCGTGGGTCGCGGATGGGGATGGGCGGGAGGTCACGGTCACCATTCCCGATCTCGGCGAAATAAAGCTCCAAGCTCGCATAGATGGCGCGGTCTATCTCGCGAGCCTCGAAGCGGGAAAGCTCTCGCTGACCAAAACTGATTTTTAAATATGCCACTATCTTCCATCGCCTTGCGCCTCTGCATTTCAGGGCTCGCCCTCACGAGCGCCGCGCCGCTCGGGGCAGCAGGGCTCACGTCCGCCACTCGGCAGTTTCTCGAGGAGCAGTGCTTTGACTGCCACGACGGGACGGAGAAGAAGGGCGGACTCGACCTCGATGCACTGAAAACGAACTTCGCGGATGCGGATAATTTCGCGCGCTGGGTAAAGGTGCACGACCGCATCGAATCCGGCGAGATGCCGCCGAAGAAAAAAGCGCGCCCGCCTGCTGCGGAGAGCGCGGCTTTTCTCGGCACGCTGACCAAGGATCTGACACTCGCGGAAGCCAGCAAAGCCGCGGGTGGCGGGCGCTCGACGGTGCGGCGAGTGAACCGCGTCGAGTATGAGAATGCGCTGCGCGATTTGCTCGCGCTGCCGCTGCTGCGAGTGAAGGAAATGCTGCCGGAGGACGGGCAGAAGTTTGGCTTCGACAAGGTCGCGGGTGCGCTGGACATCTCGCAAATCCAGATGACGAAGTATTTAGCGGCGGCGGACGTGGCGTTGCGCGCGGCCGTCGTGACCGAAGCGAAGGCCCCCGAAACCAAAACGTGGCGCGAAGCTGCCGCGAAACAAGGCACGGCGCAGAGTTCGATTGCGGTTCACTGCGCCGTGCCGCTCAAAGGGCAGGAGCTTGCGCCCGGCCTGACCACGAGTATCGTCGGCAATCCGCGCGACGATGTTGGCAACTCCTATCGCGCGGCCCACTTTCAGGGCGAGGCCGATTCGGTGGCCGTGCTGACCGGTGTCATCGGCGCGCATCAGCCGGAAGGCTTGCAAATTGACCGCTTCAATCCTCCAGTGAGCGGCTGGTATCGCGTGAAATTTTCCATATGGAGCTTGCGTTGGGAACGCACCAAAGTCGTGCCGCCGGTGCGCGGAATGGTGCAGAGTTTTGAGGTCTTTGGCGCTCCGCCTTTCCAAGATGAAAAAGGCCAGTGGCAATGGACTCGGCTGCCCAAAGAAAAGTCAACGCAGGGCTGGATGGAAAACGTGGAATTTTACGGCAAGACGGAGGCAACGCAAATTGTTCGCGCATCGGTGAAAGGCGAAGTGATCGGCTTCTACGACGCCCCGCCCCTGAAACCGGCCACGCACGAATTCAAGGTCTGGCTCAATCCTGGCGAGCGCGTTTCGTTTCATGCGATGACGCTTCCGTCGTCCGGCGCGTGCAACTGGGGTTCAACCAACGGCATTTTTTCCTACGAGGGGCCGGGCGTGGCCTACGATTGGTTCGAGGTGGAAGGGCCGCTCGTGGACCAATGGCCGCCGGAGAGTCAGCGGCGGTTGTTTGGCGATACGGCGGGCAATACGGATCATCGCGCGCTGCTGCTGTCGTTTGCGGCGCGGGCGTTTCGACGGCCTGTGACGGACGATGAAGTGACGCCTTACGCGGCGATTGTGGAGGCGCAGTTGCAGCGCGGGGCGAGCTTCGAGCAGGCGATGCTGGCGGGTTACAGGGGCATTTTGTGCGCGCCGGATTTTCTCATCATCGGCTTGGAATCCGGCGTGCCGCAGCCAGCGAAAACTGGGACGGCGCGGCTCGGCGACTACGCGCTCGCTTCGCGGCTGTCGTACTTTTTGTGGAACTCCATGCCGGACGCGACGCTGCTCGAACTCGCCGCGAATCGCACACTCGCGCAGCCCGCGATTTTGCAAGCGCAAGTCGAGCGGATGCTGGCGGACACACGCTCCGAGCGGTTCGTCGAGCACTTCCTCGATGAATGGCTGGAGCTGAAGAAGATTGATTTCACCACGCCCGACCCGGCGCTTTATCCCGAATACGACCCGTGGCTGCACGATTCGATGCTGACCGAAACGCGCGCGTCCTTCCGCCGACTGCTCACGCAAAATCTCGGCGTGCGCGAGGTCATCGCGTCGGACACGATTTGCATCAATCAGCGGCTCGCTGAACTGTATGGCATCCACGGAGTGAACGGTGCGGACTTGCGCGAAATGAAAGTGCCTGCGGGCTGTCCGCGCGGCGGATTTCTCACGCAGGCGGCGGTGCTGAAAGTCACGGCCAACGGCACCGCGACCTCGCCGGTGCTGCGCGGCGTGTGGGTCACGGAGCGGCTGCTCGGCATCCCGCGCCAGCCGCCGCCGCCGAATATCCCCGCCGTCGAGCCGGACGCCACCGGCGCGGTGACCATCCGCCAGATGATTGAGAAACATCGCGCCGACGCCTCGTGCGCCTCGTGCCACGCAAAGATGGACCCGCCCGGAATGGCACTGGAAAATTTTGATGTCATCGGCGGATTCCGTGACCGCTATCGCCTTGCGGGAGGGCCGAAAAAGGA